>SVRW01000012.1 GCA_015064625.1 Oscillospiraceae bacterium
TTGTGACAAGTCGATGCCTGTAACCTTAGCCGATGGGTTAAGCGTATAGTATTCTTGCAGTTCCAATCCCGTGCCACAGCCCAAATCAAGCACTTGGCAGTTTTCAGCGGTTGGCAATTGCTTTGCCGTAAAAGGATAGAACTCGCTTGCATATTCGATGTTAGTCATCATATGCTCATCATAGCGGTAGATCGGCTTGCCGTCATCCTTGTGACCGACGACGATCCGCGCCTCCCATTGACCGCGCTTCTTCTGACGAACCATTCCGTCGCCCGCAGGCCGTTTCTTCGGCATCAGCACCACCTCTCTTTCAGCACAACACTATACCATAACTTTTTTATAAGTCCAGAGATTTTGAGAAGAAAGAATTTAATTTTCATCATCTTCATATCCTCTCAGCGCCATCTCTTCCTTCACCGCTTGCTCGATAGAAAAGAATCCGTAGTTGCACCTGACAGCATACCTCGCACGCGCATTCAGCTCTTCCAACTCCTCATCGGTCATGTCGATGATGTTGGCACCGAGAATATAATTTGCTTTGGCAAGCTCCACGGCGATCTTGAACACCATCGCACTGAGTCGGTTCATATCATTCCTCGTGCATGCACGGTATGTGTGATATTGGATTTGTTTTCTCGTAAAGTTATTGCATACAAATTATCCAACAAAATCGATGCACAGCTTGCAATTGATACCGTTAATTTAGCCGTGGCAAGTAGAGGTAAGTCTCAGGGCGTCGTTTTTCATACTGACCGTGGCTGTCAATTTACTTCTATTCAATTTCGTAAGCATTTGGATAGACTCAATATGGTACAATCTTTTTCAGCAAAAGCGCATCCCTATGACAACGCTGTTATGGAATGCTTTTTTAAGTATCTGAAAAAAGAAGAGGTTAACCGTAAATGTTATTCATCTTTTTCGGATTTAAACAATAGCCTTTTCGAATATATATTCGGTTTTTACAATTCCGTCAGACCTCATTCTCACAATAATGGGCTCTCTCCCAACCAAGCTGAGCAACTTTTTCTTTAATTTTTTCTGTTTTTTCTGTCCACTTTATTGACTATTGTCCATTGTCGGTGTTGATAATGTTATTTTCCATTTAACCCTGAATAGGAATCTTCATTCGCCTGTAATTTCAGACGATATATGGAAAAACGCGAAAAAGGAACTGTTCAGCAATTATCACAACAGTGCTTGCATTGAGGTTCTGCGGAAAAAGTGCTTACGATATGTTCACTTTTTACTACTCCCAAGAATTAGCTTCTGCTTTGGGGATTTCTTTTATACCTCCCAACGAGGTTATTCAATCTCCTAAATTGTTAAAGATTTTATTCTCATAGTAAACGCAATATATGTTGCATTTAGTCTGAGAAATTTCCTTCTCAGGCTTTTTCGTCACGCAATTTTTCTATATTTAAAATGTTTTTTTATTATATTTTCCTTTTTTCTCTCTATTTTCTCAAACTTAACGCAACCTTTTTATCACTCTAAATGCACCCTCTTTGCTACTGTGGAATTTACTTTGGGAATTCACGAACATTCGTTGAGCATTTCACTGAATTAAGCTTAGTTATTGGAATAATATTAAAAATTGTTAAAACTATTAGAGAATGTGATAAAGTATAATTTACATCATCTTGACGCAGTGTAGCTCAGTTATCTTTGAATCAAGACGCTGTCCAATTCATCTATTTTTTATTGCATTTCATGTTGGCTTGAAAACTTTTTAAGATAATGATTACTTGATCGCTGTGGTGTATATGCGTTTCATATACATCGTATTTTGCCTGACGCCCAAGTTCACAAAGCAAATATGAATATTGATATTTATTTGCGATATATGGGTAGAAATGGTTCTGTTAAAAATGGATTTTTGAGAACATTTTTGACGGTTCTGCGAATAAAAATATCAAAAACAATGGTTACATGGAAAAATATTGCGTTCTAATTGTTCACTGTAAACGGTTAAATGGTGCATTTACCAGGCTATAAATAATCTAGACTCTGTTCGGTAACTTGTACCTATTGCGCTACCTCGCTGTTAATTATAGACTTTAAACCTATTAAAACCTATCATATTGCCTTATAAAACAACAAATTTTTGCTTAATTTGGGTTTGACCACAATTTTGACCAATTCTGATTGAATAGTTGATTGAATATTCGACACAATCGAGTAGGAGGCTAACCATTAGTTGATTAGCCGACCTCTCACACCACCGTGCATACGGTTCCGTACACGGCGGTTCAATCATATTAAGTGCAAAGACTTGTACGCTTTGGATATATCATAATATCCACGGCGTGCAAGTCTTTCATTTGTTATGGTGTGATGCAATATTCCACTACCTGCAATAGCCCAATAACCTTTTCGTGTGCTTCCATTGCGATACGCCTTCCACTCGGGCATTCCAAGCTTCATCAGGTTCTTTACCCTTGTTCTCGGTAATTTCCACTGCTTCCAAATGTACATCCGTATTCGGCAGTACCCCGAAACTCCACAAAACTCGTTTTGCGGAGACCTCGAGTTCGGACTTTATTTTGAGTTGGAAACTCGTCCATCTCAAATACGCCTTGATATACAGTTTCTGTTCGTCAGACCGAGGCTTTGCCGTAGGCTTCTTTCAGACTCCACCTCACGGTGGACGCCCTTGTCTTGAGCTATCAGTTACTTCCAAGCCTGTAGCGGACTTTCACCGCCAAGTTATTACGCGTGCCGAGCACACAACAGACTCCTCATAGGCGGCAATGCCTTTTATGAGGAGTTTTTTAAATTTCAGTTTATCCCACTACCAATTCGCTTACAAACATAAACTTTATAAAGAGGTCTGTCCTATTGCTTTGGACAGACCTCTTTGGATATCGAGTTTATTCAGAACTGTATTCTTAGAATGCAGTGATATTACTTTTGATATTTTCGTATAAATACTTATGCTTTAGGACCTGCGTTAACAAGTGCTTTTCCTGCTTCGTTTCCAGTATATTTAACGAAGTTCTTATTGAATCTGGACGCGAGGTCTTTTGCTTTTGTTTCCCATTCGGAAGCATCTGCATAAGTGTCACGAGGATCAAGAATTGCAGGATTTACACCGGGAAGTGCTGTAGGAACTTCGAGGTTGAAGTAAGGAATTGTTTTTGTATCAGCCTTAAGGATAGAACCGTCAAGGATAGCATCAATAATTCCACGAGTATCTTTGATGGAGATACGTTTGCCTGTGCCGTTCCAGCCTGTGTTTACGAGGTATGCTTTAGCACCGCTCTTTTCCATTTTCTTAACGAGTTCTTCAGCATACTTTGTAGGATGAAGTTCCAAAAAAGCCTGACCGAAGCAAGCAGAGAAGGTAGGTGTGGGTTCTGTGATTCCACGTTCTGTACCTGCGAGCTTGGATGTGAAGCCTGAAAGGAAATAGTATTTTGCCTGATCAGGTGTGAGGATAGAAACAGGAGGAAGCACGCCGAAAGCGTCTGCAGAAAGGAAGATAACGTTCTGTGCATCAGGAGCAGCAGAGATAGGACGAACGATCTTTTCGATATGATCGATAGGATAAGAAACACGAGTATTTTCTGTTACAGAACCATCTGCGAAGTTGCAAACACCGTTTTCGTCAACAGTAACGTTTTCAAGAAGTGCGTTACGTTTGATTGCTCTGTAAATATCAGGTTCAGATTCTTTATCAAGGTTGATAACTTTTGCATAGCATCCGCCTTCGAAGTTGAAAACGCCGTTATCGTCCCATCCGTGTTCGTCATCACCGATAAGGAGACGTTTAGGATCTGTTGAAAGAGTTGTTTTACCTGTTCCTGAAAGACCGAAGAACAATGCTGTGTTTTCTCCGTTCATATCTGTGTTAGCGGAACAGTGCATAGCAGCCATTCCTTTGAGAGGGAGATAGTAGTTCATCATGGAGAACATACCCTTCTTCATTTCGCCGCCGTACCATGTGTTAAGAATAACCTGTTCACGGGATGTGATGTTGAAAACAACCGCTGTTTCGGAGTTGAGACCGAGTTCTTTGTAGTTTTCTACCTTTGCTTTGGAAGCGTTGTAGCAAACGAAATCAGGTTCGAAGTTTGCCAATTCTTCTTCGGAAGGATTGATGAACATGTTCTTAACAAAGTGTGCCTGCCATGCCACTTCCATGATGAATCTGATTGCCATTCTTGTGTCAGCGTTTGCACCGCAGAATACGTCTACAACGTAAAGTTTTTTGTCGGAAAGTTCTTTAACTGCAAGATCTTTCAATGCTTTCCATGTTTCTTCAGAGCAAGGATGGTTGTCATTTTTGAATTCATCAGATGTCCACCAAACTGTGTCTTTGGAGTTTTCATCCATTACGATGAACTTGTCTTTAGGTGAACGGCCAGTGTAGATACCTGTCATAACGTTAACCGCACCGAGTTCTGTTACTTTGCCCTTTTCATATCCTTCCAAAGAAGGGTCTGTTTCAGCAACAAACAAATCTTCGTAAGAAGGATTGTGAACAACTTCTGTTGCTCCTGTGATACCGTATTTTGTTAAGTCTAATGCTTTCATTTTGTTATGTCTCCTAACATTTTTTATATATTTTTTTGTTTTTTTATTTTTTTATAAATTAAACGTTTTCGCCTGCATCTCTTAGTTTATCCAGTTTTGTGTTTCGGAAATAAAGTCCCACATCAATAGAAATCTCGATAAAGTTGAGAACGTAAAAGAAGAAGCTGAGAACAAATACTATAGTACCGAAAGTTCCTGTTCCTTCAAGAGGATATCCGAGCACTGCAACCTGTATAGTCTTACGTGCAATTCCGAAAGCATATCCAATGAGGAGGAAAACTTCAAAGAAAAGACTCTTCCCTTTTGCTGTTCTTGAAATCAAAGATTTGCGGATAGATATAGGCCATGAAAGTCCGAAGCAAAAAATAGTCATCGCTTCAAAGAGGTCTGTAAGAATATGCGGATCCATTTTATATACTCCTATTAAATATTGTTTACTCCTATTAAATATTGTTTTGTTTTGTGTAATTGGGAAGAAGCATAGGAGAAACCATATTTGTTTCAATTCCAGCTTCTGCAATTTCCTTCTCGAATTTCTCCACATGAGAAAGTGTGAGCTTACCTACATTTGTGTTTTTAGCTTTTGCAGCAGCATTTTTACCAGCACTTCTGCCGAAAACAATTATATCGAGAAGTGAGTTACCCATAAGTCTGTTTTTACCGTGAATACCGCCGACTGCTTCACCTGCAACGAACAAATTATTTATGTTGGTTGTCATACAGTCATCTGTAATATCAAGACCACCATTTTGATAGTGAAGTGTTGGATAAACAAGGATAGGCTCTTTTCTGATATCGATGCCATATTTTTCAAACATTCTCCACATAGCAGGAATTCTCTTCATAATAGTACCTTCCCCGCCGATTTTTTCAATCATAGGAGTATCAAGCCAAACGCCCTTTCCGTTTCCACAATCAATACCGTTGTCACGCTCATTACATTCGCGAATAATGGAAGCGGCTGTAACGTCACGAGTCTCAAGCGGATGCATGAAGACTTCCCCATTTTTGTTAACAAGCTTTGCACCGAGAGAACGGACCTTTTCAGTTACAAGAGCACCGAATATCTGTTCGGGGAACGCGGCACCTGTTGGATGATATTGAAGTGTTTCTGCATAGAGAAGCTTTGCGCCCGCCCTGTAACCGAGGACAAGACCGTCTGCTGTTGCGCCGTAATGGTTGGACGTAGGAAAGCCCTGATAATGCATTCTTCCAGCACCGCCTGTGGCGATAACAACAGTTTTAGCTTTTGCAACGAGCAATTCTTTTGTTTCCATATTCATAAGAACTGCACCTGCTGCATTGCCGTTTTCGTCAAGTATAAGCTCGATTGCCGCAGTAAAATCAACTACAGAAATTTTTCGATTAAGGACTTCATCGCGAAGAGTTCTCATTATCTCTGCGCCTGAATAGTCCTTTGCGGCATGCATACGTTTACGAGATGTACCGCCGCCATGGGTGGTTACCATAGTTCCGTCTTCATCTTTATCAAATTCAACGCCCAACTCTGAGAGCCATTGAATTGCTTCGGGAGCATCGCAAACAAGCTTTTTGAGAAGTTCTCTCTTTGCAGCGAAATGTCCGCCGCCAAAAGCATCAACAAAATGCATAGCAGGAGAATCATTAGGCTTATCGGCTGCTTGGATTCCGCCTTCTGCCATCATCGTATTTGCATCTCCCATACGAAGCTTTGTAACCAACATAACGTTAGCTCCTGCTTCGTGAGCTTCAATTGCTGCGGATGCACCCGCTCCTCCACCGCCTATAACGAGAACGTCTGTTTCGTAATCGGGATTATCAAGACAAATGCTGTCAGCAGAAATACGGCTGTGTGCCTGAAGAAGCAAAGCTAATTCCTTTGGAACTTTGTCACCTTTGTTAGGACCAATCGTAAGAACTGAAAATTCGTCTTCTTTATAGTCAGGGTGGAAGCTCGACAGCACTTTTTCCTTTTGCTCTGCCGTCATACGGATAGGCTCGATAGCAATGTTTTTTTCTCTTGCTGCTTCAACGAGAGCAAGGGATTCCCGAAACTGTTCAGAATACATCTTAACCGCCTCCTTACTTTTCAATATCACGGGTATTATAGAGCTCTTTCATTTCGTCGATTGGCTTCTGCATAAGAGACTCGATAAGCTCGTTGAAATCACCGTCTTTAATTTCTTTAACACGATCTTCAAGGTGACCGCATCCCGGAGCCAGATATTTGCCGTTAATTCTTCTTGCAAGCATTGCAACCTGAGGATGCGAAATTCCGGCAGGGCATCTTGAAGAGCAAATACCGCACATCACACAGTCGAAAGATTCTTCAGCGCATTTTTTAAATTCGCCACGCTGTGCAAAAGCTATGTACTGCATAACGTTAAGCCCTTGTGTACAAGCCTTAGTACACGCATTACAACCGATACAAGCGTAAATTTCGGGATAAAGCTGCATCATAACAGTTTCGTTTACTGGAATCTTGTTAATATCGTAAACCTCTTTAACAAGGGGAAAGAAGGGCAAAGTTGCGATATACATATTATCTTCAACTTTTGTCTGGCAAGCAAGACAAGCATGCAATTCTTTGTCGCCTTTTATACGGTATATAGTTGCGCAAGCACCACAAAATCCATTTCTGCATCCACATCCGCGAACGAGCTGATATCCAGCATATTCCATTGCTGTCATAATGGTAAGATTTTCGGGGACTTCGTATTTTTTACCGAAAAGAAATATATTTACTGTCTTTTCCATGTTTTTCTCCTTTAATATTCGCTGGGGAGTTCTTCAAGCTCGTCGCATCTGAATACGGGACCATCTTTACAAACGTACTTTGAGCCAACATTGCATCTTCCGCATTTACCAACACCGCATTTCATCCTAAGCTCAAGCGTAGTATAAACCTGTGTTTTATCAAAGCCAAGTGAAACGAGTCCTTCAAGTGTAAACTTGATCATTATGGGCGGCCCGCAAAGTATAGCTGTTTTGTTTGTATCAAACCCGAGCTCTTTTACATAATTGGGAACAAACCCAACGTGACCGTTCCAATCATCCTGAGGATTATCAATGGTAAGATGCACGTTAATCCCTGCATCCGCCGACCATTCATCAATAATTTCTTTATAGTCAAGCAAGTCTGCTTTACTGCGTGAGCCGTAAACGATATCAATCTCGCCGTAACGGTCACGGTAATGACGGCAATAGTTTATTACAGAACGTAACGGAGCAAGCCCAACACCACCTGCGATAAAGAGAAGATTTTTTCCTGCAAAAACGTCGTCAACGGGGAACGGCTTTCCATAAGGGCCTCTTATGGTTATTTGTTGTCCCACTTCTGCCTGATGAAGCCATTCTGTAACACAGCCACATTTTTTTATGGAAAATTCCATATATTCAGTATTTGTTGGTGACGATGTTATTGAAAACATTGCCTCACCAACGCCTGGTATAGAGAGCATTGCACATTGTCCAGGACGATGGTCAAACGCCTTTTTTCCATCCAATGTTACAATTCTGAATGTTTTAATGTCGGGAGTGTCTATCTTGATATCTGTAATGACGCCAATTGCCGGAATTAAAGTATCCGTTATTTTATTCACCTTTATTTCCTCCAATCTTCTTCATAACTTTAACGATATTCATAGAGATTGGGCATTTTGTAAGGCATCTGCCACAACCGACACAACTGAAAATTCCCTCATTGTTTTCTGGATAGTACACAAGTTTGTGCATGAATCTTTGACGGAAACGTTCTTTTTGTGTGAGCCTGTTGTTACCGTGTGCCATTTTAGTGAATTCGGAGAACATACAGGAGTCCCAGCATCTGTATCGGATAACTCCATTGCCCGTGTTGAAGTCTTTAATATCGTAGCATTGGCAAGTTGGACAAACAAAGGTACAGGTTCCACATCCAAGACAGGAGGAAGAAAGTTCATCCCAGAAAGGATTATCAAAAAGGTCCATTGTTTTTCCGCCACCAAATGAATTGGTAGAAAGATTTTTAAGAGGAAGCTTATCAAATATTTTAGCTGTTTTTTCTCTTTGTGCATTTACTGCATCATCAGTACATTCTTCAAGGAGAGATGAAATACTGTCAACAAGTGCTTTACCTTTTTCAGTATTAGCCTGAAGATAGAGAGCATCTTCAGTTTTCCATGCACTTACATCTCCTGCAGGGGAAACAGCATCAATACCAAAGGTAGAGCAAAAACATGTTTCTGCAGGCTTTGTACAAGCTACGGAAACGATTGTACCATGCTTACGCTTGTTTGCGTAAAAGCTGTCACATGGGTCTGTTAGAAATACTCTGTCAAGAATATCAAAGCTTTTCACATCACACGCACGAACACCGAAAACAACAAAATCTTCGCTGTTACGTCTTGTGTCGATTATTTCAATAGTTTTCCCAATAGTTTTGAAACCCATTAAATCTTCCGTCTGAGGAAAAAAGAAATCCTTGGCACTTTTCGCAGTGTTAAGAGCATCTGACCACTTTACGCCTTCGCTCCATTCTCCATATGAGGCTGAACCGTCAGCATTATCAACAGGAAGATATAACTTTGCGTTTTTTGCTATTTCTGCAAATAGATTCTGGTTTTTTTCAAGAGAACACTTAAACATTTTTATCCCTCCTGTCAAAAACTTCGCAGGGTTCAATGTCTTCTGTTGTATAGTCAACAAGGGGTGCTCTCGAACCAACCTTTTCGCCTGCCTGATATTCGCCGTAGAATTCATTCATATCTTTTATAAGCTTACGGTTAAGAAGGTGTAGAGGGATATTCTGAGGACAAACTCTTGAACATTCACCACAATCTGTACAACGGCCCGCAACGTGGAAAGCTCTTATAATGTGAAACATTTTTTCCTCAAAACTATTTGCGGGAGATTTGTTTTCAACCCCAGAAGCAGGATTATCAAAAACGCATTTTTCACAAGTACAAGCAGGACAAGCATCGCGGCATGCATTGCAACGAATACATTTTGAAAGCTCATTCTGCCAGAAAGCAAATCTTTCATCGGGAGTCAATGACTCAAGACGTGCAACCTCATCAAAACGCCCGGATTCAACAACTTTGCCTTCTTCACCAATAATCTCATCAAAAGCTACGTGTTTCTTGCTCTTGCAGTTAATACAACGTTCAGCAAGAACTTCTTCTACATCAATAATTACAGGCTCGTCTTCATAAAGTGTCGTAACAACTATTTTGCCGTTTTCTTCCCCTATAGTCAGAATCCCCTCCCCTGTTACTGCCTTAACCTTTGAAATATCAGCCATACCATCACAAGGAATTCCTACAACGTATACCTTTTCACGCTCAAAACGGTGTTCTGTAAGTAGCTGATTAAAGCTGTAAGTATCACAGGGCTTTAGGAAAACAAGAATTTTGCCATCAAGCTTCCGTGTTTTTTCAACAAGATATTTGGAGAAGTTAGCTCCGCAAAAATCATTAAAAACAAAACCTTTTTTCAAATCTTCCACACTTTTGAAAAGTGTTGGAGTTACATCGTAACCAAATTCACCTAACCCCCATCCGAGTACACAGCTGACAGTTCCGTTTGAAAGAAGCTCGGATGCTTTATCGATTAACTGTTCACCGATTATTTTTTGCATCTTAGGTCCTCCAATCTCTTGTTTTCGCCAAGGGCTGCAACTTTTTCAGCAAAAGCATTCATTGTTGAGGCAAATTTCGCACCCTCTGCAGCCGATACCCATTCAACATGAGTACGTTCTCTTTCAATACCAAGAAAATCAAGCATTGAGAAAAGAGCAGCCATACGACGTCGAGTGAAATAGTTACCCGATGTATAATGGCAATCTCCTGGGTGGCATCCACAGATGATAACACCATCCGCACCTCTTTGAAATGCACGGAGAATAAACATAGGATTAACTCTGCATGAGCAGGGAACTCTTATAATTTTAACATCAGCAGGATATGCAAGACGGTTGTTTCCCG
Organism: Oscillospiraceae bacterium; assembly: GCA_015064625.1. Classification (GTDB taxonomy): domain Bacteria; phylum Bacillota; class Clostridia; order Oscillospirales; family CAG-382; genus SIG653. The sequence continues at coordinate 10,476 of SVRW01000012.1, forward strand.
CAAGGTCAGCACCAGCGTAAGAGCACCAATTACAGCAAAAAGCAACGATTAAAGGTCTATATTCTTTTACTTGCATATTGCATCAACCTCCGCCATAATCTGATTGTTTTTAAATCCGTTAAGATCCATAGCACCGGAAGGGCAAGTAACCGTACATGCACCGCACCCCTGACATACCGCAGAGTTTACAGAAGCAACTCTTCTTATCCTCGTTGTTCTGTCAGGCATACGGAATTCTTTTTCAATATATGAAATTGCACCGTAAGGACATACTTTCTCACAGCTTGAACAACCATTACACATAAGTTCATTTGAACTTGCAACACAAGGGTTACCCGTAAGTTTATCCTTTGCAAGAAGCCCGATTACTTTAGAAGCGGCAGCTCCTGCCTGAGATACCGTTTCGGGAATATCTTTAGGACCTTGGCAAGCACCCGAAAGGAATACTCCTGCCGTTGGGCTTTCCACAGGACGAAGTTTTGGATGAGCCTCTGTGAAGAAATCGTTTGTATCCATACTTGCAGTAAGCATAGTAGCGAGAGGACGCGCAGACTTGTCAGGTTCAATAGCCGCCGCAAGAACAACAAGGTCAGCATCGATGTGAAGCTGTTTGTTAGAAAGAAGATCAGAAGCCTGAACTTTAAGCTTATCTCCCTCGGGAACGATTTTTCCGACCATACCCTTTACGTATTTAACGCCGTATTCTTCAACGGCACGGCGATAGAACTCATCAAAATTCTTACCAGGTGTCCTTACATCAATATAGAATACATAAACCTCTGTATCGGGATATTTATCACGGGTGAGCATAGCATGCTTTGCTGTATACATACAACATATCTTTGAGCAATATTCTTTACCCTTTTCTGCACAGCTTTCACAACGCGAACCAACGCATTGAACGAATACGATAGTATGAGGATGTTTCCCGTCGGAAGGACGCACAAGCTTACCCGCAGAAGGACCTGCAGCGTTTGTAAGACGTTCAAATTCAAGAGAAGTTATAACATCTTTTGAATCGTTATAAGCAAATTCATTGAACTTGTCCATACTAATCGGATTAAATCCTGTAGCAACAACTATAGCCCCGTATTTTTCGGAAATTATCTCATCCTTCTGTTTATAATCAATAGCACCTGCGGCACAAACTTTTGCGCAAACACCGCATTTGCCGTTTTTAAGCATATTGCATGCATCAGGATCGATAGTAGCAACTTTAGGAACTGCCTGTGCAAAAGGGATATAAATAGCGTGACGGTTATCCATGCCCAAGTTGAATTCGTTAGGAATCTTCTTCATAGGACATTTTTCAACACAAGCACCGCACCCTGTACATATGTCTTCTTTAACGTATCTCGCTTTTTTCTTTATAGTTACATCAAAGTTACCAACAAAACCGCTTACATCTGTAACTTCACTGTAAGAGAAAATACGTATCTTTTCGTTTTGTGCAACGTCAACCATTTTAGGTGTAAGAATACAAGCAGCACAATCGAGAGTAGGAAACGTCTTATCAAGCTGAGCCATTTTTCCGCCTATAGTAGGCTGTTTTTCAACAATATCAACCGGAAATCCTGCATCCGCAATATCAAGAGCAGTCTGTATACCAGCAATACCGCCACCGATCACAAGAGCACGTTTGGTAACAGGAGATTCGCCAGGGGTAAGAGGAGCGTTAAGGTTAACCTTAGCAATAGCCGCCTTACCGAGAATAATTGCTTTTTCAGTGCCGGTAATAATATCTTTATGCACCCACGAGCACTGTTCACGTATATTCGCAATTTCAACCATATAAGGATTAAGACCCGCAGCTGCCGCGGTTTTACGGAACGTTGCTTCATGCATTCTGGGAGAACATGAGCAAACTACGATACCTGTAAGATTGTGCTCTTTAACAGCGGCTTTAATCATTTCCTGACCTGCCTGAGAGCACATATATTGATAATCAGCGGAAAAGACTACGCCGGGCTCATTTTTCAAAGCTTCAGATACAGCATGTACATCAACTGTACCTGCAATATTGCTTCCGCACCAACATACAAAAACACCAACTCTTTGCATTTGTCTTTTCCTCCTTTATTTCGTATATTTTCTGAATGCGCTTACGATAAGCTGTTGAGGTGTATCCTCGTTCACCATGCAAGGTACGTCGTTTGCCGTCATACGATTTGCACCTTGCTTTTTAATGGCTGTAAGTCGAACTGCCTCCACTATCTTTGCAGGCTCAACGCCTCTGGGGCATCTATCGACGCAAGCGAAGCAAGACAAACATTTATAGAGAGAATCGGATTCAAGAAGAATTTCAATTTCTCCCGACTCAACCATACTTACAAACTGATGAGGATGGTACTCCATCTCGTCGTATGCAGGACAAGTTGCAGAACATTTCCCGCATTTCATACACTTTTTTGTATCAACACCGCTCATTCTAAGAATTTCTTCTCGGAGATACTTATTATTTTCCATCTGTATTCTCCTTTACGCCAAGAGCTTCAGCAAGAATTTCGGTGAAATAAACAACTGGAATATCACATCCGTTCTTTATAAGGTTGTATTTGCAAAGAGGGCATGCTGTGATTATCATTTCAGCTCCTGCCGCTTTAGCATTTGAAATAATGGACTCGGAGTTTCTCTTAGCGATTTCGGGACTTTCAACAGAAATATATCCGCCGCAACATTCGTTTCTTCTTGCATAAACTATAGCATCTGCACCAAGTGAACGAACAAAATCTTCCATAATGGAAGGATTTTCAGGATCATCCATACGCATAACCTTATTTGGACGCAGAAGGAGACATCCATAATATGCTGCAATCTTTTTACCCTTTAATGGATTTACAACTTTTTCCTTTACTCTATCAAAGCCAATAAGGTCGCGAAGCATTTCAAGATAATGGTATACTTCTGCCTCGCCATGATATTCACCATCATCACTCATATAACGATTAACCTTAGCGGCAAATTCTCTATTAAGAAGCATAGCGTGATTTGTCTGCTTAATAACGTTATGACAAGCCGAACATACTGTTATAAGTGGCTGATTTCTGTCGTTAGCGTATTTAAGAGCACGAACAGAAGAAAGCTTTGTTGCCACTTCGTTACGGGCTGTAGTAAATACACCGCCGCAGCATTGCCAGTTTTCAATCTCTTCCAAAGTAACACCAAGAGCGTCGGCAGATCTGTATGCATAAGCATCCAGATCTTTTGCCTTATTCTTTAATGTACACCCAGGAAAATAACTAACCTTCATTAAATTACCTCCGAATTATACCATCTGTTCGGGATGAAATACCTCATCAAATTTTTCTGCTGTCAAGAAACCAAGTTCAACGCACGCTTCTTTAAGAGATATATTATCTTTAAAAGCTTTTTTAGCCGTTTTTGCTGCGTTTTCATAGCCAATATAAGGATTAAGCGCGGTAACGAGCATAAGAGAATTGTGGAGGTTATGATGCATTTTTTCTTTATTTGCTTTAATTCCTGCTGCACATTTATCGTTAAATGAAACAATAGCTTCTGCAAGAAGTCTTGCTGACTGAAGGAAATTATAAATGCAAACAGGCATAAATACGTTGAGTTCAAAGTTTCCCTGAGATGCCGCCATACCTACTGCAACGTCGTTACCCATAACCTGAACAGCTACCATTGTAACAGCTTCACATTGAGTAGGATTAACTTTACCCGGCATAATGGATGAGCCTGGTTCATTTTCCGGAATAAAAATTTCGCCAAGACCATCTCTTGGACCAGATGCCAACCAACGAATATCGTTTGCAATTTTCATCATATCGCAAGCGAGAGCTTTGATAGCACCATGGGCGAAAACAAGCTCATCTTTAGATGTAAGGGCGTGGAATTTGTTGGAAGCTGTGATAAATTTCTTGCCCGTGATTTTTGAAACTTCTTCTGCAACGCCTACGTCAAAGCCTTTTGGCGCGTTAAGACCTGTACCAACAGCTGTTCCACCCAAAGCAAGCTCACGGAGAGGTTCAACCGAACGTTCAATAAGTTCAACGTCTTTCTCAAGACTGGATCTCCATCCGCTGATTTCCTGACTGAATGTAATAGGAGTGGCATCTTGAAGATGTGTTCTACCGCTTTTTACAATTCCCTCGTTTTCCGTCTCAAGTCTCTTGAACGTATTGATAAGCTCTTTTGTAGCAGGAATAAGCTTATCCTCAAGGCAGATAACAGCAGCAATATGCATAGCTGTGGGGAAAGTGTCATTGGAAGACTGGCTCATATTAGAATCATCATTAGGGTGAAGTAATTTTTTGCCCAAGATCTGGTTTCCACGGTTTGCAATAACCTCATTGGAGTTCATATTTGATTGTGTTCCTGAGCCTGTTTGCCATACAACAAGGGGAAAATGGCTGTTAAGCTTGCCTGCCATAACTTCATCACAAGCCGCAATAATAGCACCCAGCTTTTCATCAGTCATTTTTTCAGGCTTCAGCTTATTGTTTGTAATAGCTGCTGCCTTTTTAAGTACTCCAAATGCATGAATAATTTCCGCGGGCATAGTTTCAATTCCTACGCCGATTTCAAAATTTTCGTGACTTCTCTGAGTCTGTGCTGCCCAAAGACGATCAGCAGGTACTTTCATTTCGCCCATAGAGTCGTGTTCAATGCGGTATTCCATAGATAAATTCCTTTCAATTATACAAAAAGATGTTTATTTTTATTTTAAAATAGACACGGCGGTAAGTAACATTTTTCTATTTAAGCTATGCTTCCGACTTCTTGGCGGCACAAGAAACAATGGAAATAACATTTGAATTAGCACTGTTTACTGCCATACCAAACAGCAACTACCGCAATAATGACAAAACTATAGCCTTTATAATTGTATCACATTTAATGATAAAAATCAATAACATTTGATAAAAAAATAAAAAGCGTTAGAGGTATAACGTTTTTTTAAAAAATATTGACATCAAATGCAATATTATGGTATAATAAATATGATTTTATTATTATTCATTCACTCGGCATTTTGTTTGATTTTTTACATTTTAATAGAGAGGGAAATGATGATTACAAGTAAGAAAAAAAGGCGTAAGCCTTTAGTGATTATATTATGGATTGCAGTTTCCATTATTATTTTAACAGCGACAGTTTTTTTGATAAAAAAGCTATTTTGGGATAAAGGGAAAGAAAAGGACAGAGATTCTTACCTGATTGTGATGGAAGCAATAGAGAAAACAGAATCTATGGAAGACTTTTTCATTCAGACTTCATCCACTTCCAAGATAAACGACGGAAAGATTTCACAGCAAGTAGTCACAAACGGATACATATACACTCTTGACAAAAAGGAATTTGTGTATGTATATGCCAACACTGAAAGCAAAACAGTGGGAAGTGCGGCAAACGATTTTAACGTCACCGTATCAATGTACTCAGACGGAACCCACGTTTACGATAATTCAACAGGCAAGAGCGAAATCGTTGAGGGAATAACCTGTGATGAGTTTGACAAGATAGTTTCCGAGTACGAGTTATACAAGCCCAAAAAAGAAGATATTATCAAATTTACCTTTAACGAGGACCAAAACATCAAAGACAGCAAAAGCGGAGACATGATAATCTCCCTCTCACGTATCGATGAAAAGGTTATAAAATCCATTAAGGAAGCTCTTTCACAGAATACCGGAGAAGAAGTTAACTCCGAAAAAATAAACATTCTTTCAGCAACAGCAATTTATTCCATCTATGACGGAACGGTTGTAAGTCAAAGCTGCAGTTTCAGCGTTAATTATGCAAAGCAAAACGGAACTGTTGTTAAATATTTCACAGAAACCAATATCAACTATCTTAAAGAAACTGATATAGAAGATACGAGCTTTATATCAACTGAAGCGGAGGCACAAAAATGAAAAACATATTCAGAAAAATAATTTCTTTGGTACTTGCGATTATTATGATTCTTCCTGCGGTTTTAAACACTGCTGTTTTGGCAGAAAACACGAGCTCCTCCCCTGCTGAAATTTTATCAACAGGCATGAGTATTGAAGACGCCAAAAGTAATATGCAAAAATTTTACGCAAACGACGATTGGAAGAAAATATATCCCGACGGATTATTTCTTTTTGAATACAGCACTTATGAAATTTCAGAGGGTGGAACGGATATAAATAACCCAGAGGACGTTTATCTCGGTGTTGTTGTTTACAGAATTGGCGGAACGACAAGCGGTTCTACCCTTACATATATGATGAGCTGCAGTGTTGGCGATTCAGAAATGTACCCTTCCTCCAAAGGATACGTGACCTTTGCACCCGGGGCAACAACTGCAACTATTAAGGTTAAAATCAAAAACGACAACAAAAGGAACGGAGATCAGCTTCTGATGCTTTCATTGATTGAAGCAACGGTAGGATATGTTTCCGATACAGGCATTGCGGCTATCAAAATTTTTGATGACGAGCCTTACGTAAGCAGTGTTATCAGTATAAGTGCAAGCTCTGCAATTACAGATGCCTGCGAAGGCAAGGTTGATATTACCGTTAAAAGAAAAGAAAACAGCGTTGACATAGTTTCACTTCGTGTCAGAACTGAAGACGGTTCTGCTGAAGACGGAAAGCATTACAACAAAAAAGAATATGAAATTGTTTTCCTTGCAGGACAGACAGAGCAAACTGTTTCTATCCCTCTCATTCAATCAGGTGAGGTTTACACAACGCCTAAATATTTTACAGTAGTAGCAGAAAATCTGAAGGGTTGTGTTCTTGAAAACGACAGCAGCCTGAAAATAAATATTACAAATAAAAAAGAAGATCCATCAAAAGAGCTCACTAACGTAGACGGGAACAAGGCAGATCTTGAACAAGACACTTCAGATTCTCTTGCAGGCTCGTCAAGCTCTGTTATCAATATAAACGACAACGTTGACAGAAAAGAATTGCTTAAAGCGGTTATTGGTTCAGGTAGCGGTATTACATCCCTTTTAGGCGCGCCTGAAACAGTTTATCAGACGGATGAAATCGGTGGAGAATGGTCAAGCACCCTGACAATTCCCATCACAGATTTTGAGCAAAGATACTGCACCGACGGGAATTGGAGAAACGATGGTTCAACATTTTCCAACGGAAACGAAGATTTACTTATCGTTACAAAAACGGTATATAATCTAAATTACTACGAAGCAGTTACAATAAAAGTACAAAATAAAGCTGGTTCAGCTATTATGGGTAAGCCCAATACCGCCTTTGGTTATCTTGCCGCAGGCGGTCCTTCCGATAATCATGAAACCTTCAAATTTGTAAAGGATGACCTGAGATCCCCCAGCGAATCCAGCCTCAGATTCATGCGCTCCAACAAAATGTATTATTTTGTTAACCATAATAATGAAAATATAAACTACATGTCCGCCTCCAACGTATTTTCATTTGAGTCAAACGCTTCTTCGCGTTATGAAGGAACTCACGGCATAGGAAGCGACAAGATGAGATTGTTCTTTACAGCCTACGATGATGAAGGATGGGACGACACCAATTTCAAAATTGGCGAGACTACGTTACACCGTGCAGTACTCCCCTTTTATCTTTTCGAAAAATTCTGCGATGACCCAAGCACCATTAAGTACGATCCTAAAAATGCTGACAAGACTATTGAATTTGTTCAGGAAGGGTATACGTGGTCTATAGGTGTTGATACCGAAAAAGGCGGAGGTATTGCAATTCTGTCTGATGCTCACGATACAGATCCCATATCTCACAAATACGGATTCTACATAGGAAGCAATCTCAAAATATCGTTCAAGCCCGTGGAGGCAAACGCTAACCTTCCAATTCCCGAATACGTTTATCTTTGTGACGATAAAGGGAATATTCACAATTCAAGTATGTTGTGTGACGACGGTATGTTCTATATCAGTCTTGAAACTATTTTGACCAACAACATCACATCTCTTGTGAACGAATATTACATGACTGACCTTGAAGCAAAGAACCACGTTCAAAAAACCATTGGAGGACGCGAATATATAACTTCTGTTTTCGACAGCTTGTTCAAATTCAGAGTTTCCTACAATCTCAAAAAAGGTACTGTAATAAACTTCAAAAACATTTACGACTTGAGCAAGCCCTCCGGCACGGAATCTGAAGAAAGCCATAAATCACGTATTTATAACTCTGTATTCGACATCGTTACTTTCTTCAAAAATGACGAGAAGATTCAACCTGATTATGAAATAAACCTCAATAATGGTACTATTTCTTTTGAAGATACAGAATTTGATTACATTCAGGTAACGCCTAAAACTGAACTGGGATATCTTGTTTCAAGTAACCTTTACGATAAAGATTATCAGAATTTTGATACGTCAACAAAAGTTCCGAATGACGTATGTAACCAAATCAAAGGAAACGTAATTTTCACTGTATACGATTCAAACGCCACTTATCTTGAGCCACAGATAAATATTCAGTCCACTTACGTTTCGGAAAAAACAAAAAACGGCTTTGAAGCCGTTTACGTTGCAGATGATATTGATGATTTTATACCATTTGAAGCGCTTTACGGTGACACAAGCAAAACACCTGCAATTCAATATTACACAGTTCGTTTTTCCGTTTCGGATATATATGCAGGTTCTATGAGCGGAGAAGTCAAGGATTTCAACATTAACGTCAACTACTCCGACTTAAGAACGTCAGAAACCTACAAGCTTTTTTCCTTCACGTTCAAAGGCGGTGCTTCATTTGCAGAAGCATCGAACGTTGAATTGAAAGCCGCAAGTACCAAATTCAAAACAAACGAAGGTACGGGTTACGAAAGCTTTATGCCTATTGTTGAGCTTGTGGATTACGTAACTCAGTATGAGTATATAATGTACATTCCAACGTACTATAACTATACAGCAAGTGAAGGCAACGATCCATTGGCAGAGTATTACACTCAAATTTTCAAGGGTGCAGACGGCTTTGGGATAGAAATGAATAATTTCTCAAAACAAACCCAAAGCGATACTGAAGAAACCCCTGAAATAATATACTCACTTGACGTATCAGAAACGAAATCCGTAATGGATCCTTTGCCTGCCGTTTCACTAAATGCAGATGAACAAAAGGTAGATAGCTATTACTTTGAAGAACAGGATGAATTTTACACCTACAACAGACACCAGCTTTCAATGAGAGGATACAAAATTGGTTTGGATACAAGCGGATTCTTTGTATCTCTTTCCAAAATCCTCAAAATCGCGGGTAAAGATAAAGCATCGGGTAAGGTAAGACATGCCGCAGGAACTTCTGTTTACGTAACCGTTGGCGATGAGCAGATAGTTTGCGGAATCAAATTGGGCGCAACAGGATACGGCGACCAATTAGTGAAGAAAAATGACTCTGCCACAGATGGTACGTCTGGTGGCGGAACTACAACTGACACACCCAATAATACGACGGAAAAAGAATCTGTCGCAGGTGGAAACAAAGGAAATACCACGGGGGGAAACAACACCGCATCAGCAGGAGGCTCGAACGTTTCGGGAATGGCTGCAAACGGCGCACAACAAACAGGAATGAAGGAAAAGCTCTCACAGCTTAATTCCTCAAGTGCCGTTACAGGTTTTCTCTCATTTGATGCAAAAATAACGTTTACATATAACAAGTTAACGCATAGTTACGTTATTTCTGCTTTTTCATTTACTTTTGCAGGTGGAGTTGGTGTTACGTCAATCGTTCCATTAACCCCAGCTCCATTTATATACTTTACCTTCTCAACCAAGATTGCAGCAAGTGTATCATTAGGTGCATCTGTTATACAAGAATATATAGATGACCAAGGTAAAATACATTATGCAGTTTCTTTCAACGGTCTAACTCTTGCCCCTTCCCTCTCCATTTCATTAGGCGTTGGTATTGGCGCGTCAGGACTTTTGTCCTTTGAAATTCTGGGAACTGCAGACGTAAACGCAAGTATTACTTTGTTTAAAGAAAAATATAATCCTCCTCAAATGGAATTTGACCTTGATTCCACTTTAAGCAACGACGAGCACCCTGCATATGTTTTGACTTCTATGGGTCAGTGGAAAACCTATAAATCGAGAACGGTTTCAAATGCCGACGGTACAGTCACTCCCAAACAAATGGAGTCAATGTATAATTATTGTTACGGTGCGTCTTTGCTCCAATCCGATACTGTCGATGACAAGCTTGTATTAACTACAAAAGCAGCATCGTTTCAACTTGTAGCGGCAACAGACCCAAGAGGTGGAATTGCTTTAATAACAGTAAAAAAAGTCACAGGTGAACTTATTGAAGAACGAGAGGTTAACTTATATTCATCTGAAAGAACTTTATATAAAACTGTATTCAATTGGCAAACAAAGGATTTTGATTACGATAAAACGGAAGCTATTCCTGTAATTATTGAAATTAAAAACGTATCAAGTTCTGCATTTGGGAAAACAAAAGTAATTCTTGACAGCATAAGAATTCATAACCTTGATTTCAAAGTGAGTGAATATAGTATTCCCAGCATCTCCTCTTTTTCTTTTAAGCTTGCTGTTCAGGTTAAACCTACGGTTGTCGGTTTTTCTTTCCCGCTTGACGTAGGATATATGCTCATTAAATACACAGGGGTAAGACAAGAAGACGAAAACGAAGAAACATCCGTCAAAAAGACTTGGACGTTAACTTTGGGATCATTCCATAATACAAAAACGTACGTTCTTAATTCTTTGAGAACCATAAGTGCTGATGAAGATATTCCTGTAATAATGGCAACAGCCTCAAGAAAATCCTCCAACACAAATTCCGATTATTTTAATACAGGTGAGTTTGCCTCAACAAAAACAAAAACGTTGCTTATGGGTGATATTGACAATACAGCTCTGACGCAGGTTATAGAATATAATGGAAGCATTTACACCTTCTATACAGTAACGTTAACAGGTGATGACGGAGAAACTTCTTTTTATCAGTTATACGTTTCAAAAGACGGTGAAACACTTGGAGCAGTTTGCAACGACTCATTTGTTGCAGATTTTACCGCCTTTATCAACGGTGAGGGAAAGCTTTCCGTTATTATGTCCGCATCAGACAGCACAGTAAAATCAATTACCCGCAATTCCGACGGAACTGCAACGCTTACAGCTTCCGACGGAACTACAACCAAAATAACAAGCACAAAATATTTGAAAAATATTCTTGAACGCACTTGTGTCAAGCTTGCAACCTTTGATGAAGTAAATAATACTTTTGACGTTTCCGTATACAAAAAGACCGACGGAAATGGATTGCAGGAAAGCCTTCCCACAGCTTCCTCATTTAACGGAGGTTCTACAGTTGCATTCTTCGTTGAGGATGCAAAAACAGAAAATGAAGCCAAATACGATTTGAACTGGACGGGATATAACGACAAATCCGCAAGCACATCACAGATAATGACAGACCTGTTTAACTCTATGTATTCAGGGAAAGCGGAAATACATTGTTGCTTCAAAGCAAGCGATGGAACATTTGTTGACCAGACAGTCCCAATGGATTCCTCTCTCATAGAAAAGGGATACGAAAAAGCAGGATTCAAAATAACGAGTATCGATTCCATAATGGTGGACGAAAACACAGTTCTTCTTGCATATTCCGTAGAGCTTCCTTATGCACAAAAAAGCGGTTTTGTAGGTACACTTAAGGAAATTCACTACAAAAAAGGTGTGTTCAACGCCACAAGAACAGCTGTGGAATTTGCTGATACAGTTGTTGTTGATTCACTTTTTGATTACAACGATTATCTTGACGTTGTTGAAACATCCCTCGGTACTCTTTCTGACAGATATTACAACAAAATGACAGGGGAATATAACGAAAATATCATCCTGAACAACGTACAGTTTGAAAACGTTGCTTTATGCACGGACGATGATGAAATATCAGACGTTGACGTTAAGCCTTGTTTGTTCTATAAAACAAACAACAGCATAAACTACGTTACTTACGAAGGTATTGAAGAAAAATCCGCTGTTGGTGTGCTGTATGACGGAGCAATGGAAACTTACGTTTTATTAGTAGGCTTGGACGGAAATATATATATTATATATAACGACGTTACTTCCACAAGCGGCTATACAGATACACTTTATATCGCGGAATACAATACCTTGGATAAGTTCTGGAATCATCCGAGAAGACTTACTTACACTGATGTTTTTGATGAAGAAAAGTTGAAAAACCATCAGCCGACTGCATCCGTTGTGTTCGATAATCTTTCTGCGGTTGTTGATTCAAATGGTAAGGTTGCCGTGGCATTCAAATCATCCTACGTACCCTTTTCCTATGACGGCACTGCAGATGCAAGTTCACTCAATACCGTGGAAAGTTCAATTCTTGATTTGTACGATAAAATCACCGTTGATGAAGAAGGAAACGTAAAAGCAGGAATAACAGTTCCCGTTCCCGATTATGAAAGTGAATACGCAAGAACGGATATGTTCATGATAACCTACGAAGATATGGTTACAAAAGTCGAAGTTGAGGACTTGGTTCTTTCAAACAAGCTCTTCCTTGCGGGTGAAGAAATCGAAGTTGGATTCACCATAGATAATATAGGTGACAGAGCGGTTGAAGATATTATCGTTCAACTTTGCTATTACGATTTGGATACCAATTCAAGAAGCGTTATAGCTTCTCAGAATCTGTCAGGATTTTTGCTTGCAGGTGATGAGTATAAAGTAAAAATGTCATACGTTGTTGGTCCGAACATTATTTCAGATAATACGTTACTTACCGTAAGAATCCTTAATTCAACAAAAAGACGTGTTCTATACGATTCTTACGAAGAATGCTATTTGAAATACATATCAGGCGAATGGGAAAACAGCAATGATGACGACGGCATGGAAGGTGAAGGACCAGATTCTTTGGTTTTCCATGAAATAGACAATCACTCTGAACTCACCTTCGGTGCAATAGACGTAGACGTTGACAACGAAGGTATTATGAACTATACAGTAAACGTATTGAACCGTGGAACTCTTGACGTAGAAGAGGACGTTACCCTTATTTGTAACGCATACAGCAAGAATGAAGAAACCATGGAATATACGTATACAAACACTATTTTCTCCGTTTCAATCGATAAAGAACGGTTGACAGCAGGCGGTTATACAGCGATTTCCGATTCCTTCAAGGTGAATGATTATCTCCACAAGGTTTCAGACGTAAACACAGAATTCTATTACAATTTCGAAATTATTTCCGCAGATGCTCAATACGATACGTTGAACGATTCAACGGATATAAACGTTTGTCAACAAATTCCAAAGGTTGAGGTTGAAAGCATAACTTCTTTAAGAAGCCTTGGAATCAATACAGACGGAAGATTGGTTACGGGCATGAAGCTTGGTGACGAAATCGTGATTAAAAACGATATACTTTCAGAGTATATCTCCAACGACCGTTTACGTTGCTATGAAGTTAATTCTGATGTACTCAGCATTGATGCATCTTCAAACGATGGCACTGTGCGTGTCAAAGCAACAGGACTTCCAAACGGAAAAGAAGGATATGCAAAGCTTCTTCTCAACATTAAAGATACGGTTATAAGCAGATATCTTTATATTTATATTTCAAATGCTGAAAAACTCAATTTCACCGAAAGTATGTCAAACGGAAATTGGAAAATCAGCACACCAAGCTACGTTTACGCAATGAATTACGATTTAATGAAAACCGAAAATGACGGAAGTGAAATGAACTTCGGATTCGTTGGCAAGGATTTGAAAATCTACGGTGATTTCCTTTCAAACGGCGGATGCTTCAAGGTTATTATCCGCGATTCAGCAGGAAAAACAGTTTCCGAAGATCTTGTTTCCACAAAGGCTGAAAAATATAATTGCGGAATGCTTTTATACAATTCAGCAGAGCTTCCCTTTGGAAGTTATTCCGTCACAGTTAAATCCGTGCTTGAAAATGGCGAAGCCCTTGCACTTGACTGTGCTGAATTTACTATCGATACTTCTGATGCGGATACAACTCCGTATAACGTTGTAGAACAATCCTATGAGGTTCTCGATGCTCCTTTGCTTTCGGGCAGAAACCGTGAAGCGCGTTTCACTTTAAACTTCAGCAAAAATATATGCATTGCAGAAAACACAAAGCTTTCTGACATCACCGTTAAATTCGATGAATACGAAAAAATAGACGGCGAATATTCAAAAACGGGTAAAGAAGTTATTTTCACAGCAAGTGAAATAAATGGTAAATCTCTTACATTTAGCGGAGTTCTTATGAGTGAACCGGGCAGGGTTCTGAAATACGTTTTAAAGAGCAACAGTATAGCTTCAGGCTCTGTTATTACGGAGAAAAACGGTGTTCCCGTAAAAACAACAATTCCCAATTATGCAAGCGTTTCTTACACGCTGAGAGAATCGGGTATCCTTTCCGCAATAGTTGCAGACGATTTTGCAATGCCCAACGGTAGCATTAAAAAGAGCGTAAGGGTTAAATTTGCTACAGCCCCCAACGTTAACCGTATCACAGGCACTAAATTGCTCTATAAGACAACCGACGAAAACGGTGCGGAAAGAGAAGTTGATTTCTTCTTTGCAGAAATGACAGAAGACCCAAGAATCGCAATATACCGTGCGGAAAAGCTTGAGCTTTCTGAAAATGAATTGTCTAAATATTTCGCTTTTGAAAAAGGTATACTTCTGAATGAAAGTAATTACGTCCTTATAACCTCAGACGGAGATTATCTGGAAAACGATTTGATAACAGTTCTGGAAGATAAATCCGATTTAGACATTTACTACGAAAAAATAAAAAATAACGAAAAACCGAGAATTATCCTTGAAGAAGGCTCAATTCCTGCGGTTTACGTTGGATACAAAGAAAGAGTTGACGCTTCTTCTGTCATAAACAGCAAAAATGCATATGTGACGGTTGAAGAAAAGAGAGAAAACGGCTCTGCTTTGCATAAGCTTATACTGTCAGAAGTACAAGACGGAAAAATTCTTGTATTTAAAGGCAGTGAAGCTATATCTATGAGCAAAGGTGAATCCTTTGAATTATCTCTTGTATCAAAAGAAATCATGTATTCTGATAAAAAGTCAACGGTTGTTTGCGAAAAAGACGGAATCGCAGTAAATCCAAAGATACTGGATGCTGACGTTGTTTACGTAAATGACATTGCGTATTTATCAGATGTAAGCCTTTATTTTAAAGACGGAGCAAAGCGTAACAATACAAAGCTTTGTGCAACCGCCAGATTCAACGTAGAGGTTGACGAAAGCACCTTGAAAGGAAGCTCATTGTCAGCTTCTCAAACCACCTTGAAGTATGACGGCTCTTTCACAGAAACAGTTGAGCTTCAATTTGTTTCCGCAGAAAGAGTGACTTCTGAAAACTCGTCTTATACCTTGGCATATTATGAATTGGATGCTGATGTTTCACTTTGCGAAAATGAAATTTCCAAAACTTACAATGCTCAAAAATTCATTTTACCCGAAGGAAAGCAAGTTGTATCGAAAGATAACGTTCTTTGCTCAACAAGTATTCTTAATTGGAACGTTCTGACTATGAGCAGAGAAGCAGCAAGCAAAACTTCTTTGGAGCTAATCAACTCCGAAAACGGACTATTCGTTCAGATGACTCTGCTTTTCGATAGAGAAATTCAAGTTTTGAACAAAGAAAACGTTTTCGCTTTCGTAGATATGGAAACAAACGGAAACGTAGAAAGACTTGAGCTTTCCCTTGAAAAAGCAAATCGCCAAAGTCTCATTTTCCGCTCAAAAAAATCCATATCCGTAGTTGGAGGTCAGGTTTCCTCTTTGACCGTCGCTGAAAGAATATCAGATATGTTTAACTCTGTCACAACAAATAACCAGATAGGAATAAGTGAGCTTGTGCCAGAAAGTCAGCTTATTGTTGATATGAGCAAAAAAGGTTCAGTTGAAAATGCATGGTTTACGATCACTAGCGACAAAAGCAATACTTTTGATATTTCTGTAAACGTTGCGTATTCAGAAAAATTAAATAAAATAACCTTTGAAAAATCATCCGTAAAAATACTCATGTACGTTGAGTATGAAAACGGAAGCACAACAACGGTTGAAACTTCCCTTGAATTTGAAAACGTTGAAAATGATACTGTTGCAATATACAAAGGAGTTGTAACTGCTCCAGAAGATGCAACTGTTGTTCAATTCACGTTAAACGGCTCTGTGAAATCATTTGGTAACAATTATTTGTATAACGATAATACAACTTTGATACTTAATGGTGATTTACCCGAAGTAACAAGCAAGGCTTTGGAGAAAGTAGGAATAAACGTAGTTGCTGTTATTTCTAAAAAGGCAGATAAAACCATAGACCGTATTTCCGATTCAATAATTGCCGTAACGTATTCAAAGGATATAAACGTAACCAATTTAGAAGGAATATCCTTGACTGCAAACGTAAACGGAATCGCAAACGTGGATGAAATCGTATACAAAGCGGTTTCTCTGTACAACGGCAACACGGTAATATTCGCTACTGAAGACAAAGACTACGAATACGGGGAAAAGGTAGAAATCCTTATTAAAGACCGTTCAATAGTTCTTGAAGGTGAGAGCGAAATATTCGGCAAAAACGGTATGAAAGCAAATACCTTGTTGCCAGAAATTTCCCGTAGCTTTGACGTTACAAAAGAAGCTTCTTCTGATAGCGAAGACACTGAAAGCTCAGAGGACTCCTCGGAGAATCAAGGCGGTACAGCCTCTCCCGGAGATAACACTGCAGGATTCATTACAATAATGGCTATCCTCGCACTTGCTTCTGTATTGGCAGTAGTAAGATTAAAAAAGGTAAATTAGTTTTTCCGAATTTCAAATCATTAAAATAAAAAAGGGAGCGTAAAAAATGAAGCGAAGAATATTAGCTTTTTTATTGGCTTTCACTTTGATTTCTGTAAATATTCCCGCCATATTCGCCTTTGGTGAAGAAGCGGGTACAGAACAAAACCCCATAACTATAAAAACGTGGGAAGAATTTGAAACGTTTTTGAATAGTAATCATTCAGGAAACCCTACATACTATTCATTAGCTGAAGATATTACCTATATTGGAACAGACGCTTACGGTGGATACGATTTATCTGATGCCGTCCTTGAAGGAAACGGTCATAAAATAAGCGGTATCAAGCTAAACAGTACGCTGTTTGACACGGTTGTGAATACAGCTATAAGAAACGTTGTATTTGACGATATTACATTCGTTTCGTCAGAAGAACAAAAAGACGTTGCAATTCTTGCAAACGTTGTGGATTTCAGCTCATATATAACAAGCTGTGCTTTTTCAAATTGCGTTTTAACCCTTCCAGATGCCTGCTGTAACGTTACAGCAGGGATCGTGGCGGCTCAGAACGAAGGTGTTATTACAAACTGTATTGTTGAGGATAGCTGTGAAATAATTCATCAAAGCGGGAATTGTTCCACGTCGTCACATACCATAGGCGGTCTTGTTGGCGTTAACACCGAAGGATTGATAATAAACTCCATCTCATACGTTAAATTCGACCTTGCACAGAATAAAAAATACGTACTGGGCGGGATCACGGCAAAAAACCAATGTATTGTAGAATATTGTTATTCCGAAGTTGAAGCTCCAGACGTAAATGCTACCTTTGATGCTTTGGTAGGAAATTCTTCCACAGACGGAGAAATAATAAACTGCGTATATCGTTCTGAAGGAAAATATACAACGGTAGGTTTTTCTTCTATCAAGGATTACAATTCCATGGATATCGAAGTCTTTGCCGCAGAAATGACAGAGCTTTCCCAGAACGATTATAACCAGAACTACGAGTTTTCTATGTTCAGCATTAAAGACCTTGCTTGCCCGTGGACAGTTGAAAACGGAAAGCTTTCCCTCTCCTTCGACGGACTTACAGCTTGGGTTTACGTTTATCTCGATAAAAACCTGAGTAATGCTTTATTAACCTTTGAAAGTGAAATAGGAAAAAAGGTCACAGACAGCAAATATGCCTTTAAGGTTGGCTCTTATTGCGATAAGGTTTATAACCGTAATTCCTTTGAGATAAGTTATAATACTACAAGGTATATGATGGTAAATAACTTCGTATACAGTCCGATAAACTCCTACGTAACGAAGCTAAACAACACTGCCGACGGACTGGAAACAAATTATTCCAAAATGTATCTTGCGCCCGCTTCTGTTGTTGTTTCAGGAGGAGACTCCAAGGAGGATTACGTTAAAAACACTTCAAAGGGTAAGATATATCCCTTTGGAACGGAGTTAAGTTTATCGAACATTGGCATCGACGATGAGCTGATAAGCCTGAAATTTGACGGTGAAGGAACAGAGGCCTCCCCTTTCCAGATAAAGAACGGATTTGACTTTCAAACGTTGGCAAAATACGTTGAAACAGGTGAATCCTACAACGGTATTCCGTATAACGAAGCTTATTATTCAATGATGAATGACATTGATTTATCAGGCTTCTCCTTTGGCACAATCGGTTCAGTCGGAAACAATAACAAAAACGCCTTCCGCGGTGTTTTTGATGGAAAAGGAAACACGATTTCAAATTATACCATAAACACCACAAGAAGTATGCAAGGGATTTTCGGCTTGGTTGCAGGATATCCCGACAACGGAAACAATAAAGGAAAAAAGGCTGTTGTTAAAAACGTTCTTCTTGAAAACGTTGCTGTAAAGGGTATGAGCGGGAGCTACGGTGATTTGAGAGGTGCTTTGATAGGTCAGGCAGAATACGCCACCGTGAGCGGTTGCTTTGTTGATAACACGAACACTTACATGGAAGGCGGAACGCAAATTGGCGGTCTTATAGGATACGCATATTATTGCGATATTTTCAACTGCGGTTCTTCCACCAAGATAGTAACCCATTCCGGTGTTGCTTACGCAGGCGGTATTGTCGGCAACAGTGCTCATTCAGCAATAAGAAACTGCTACGTAAATACAAATTTCGTCATCAACAACGTTACCGATAAACGTTTTATGTGTATAGGACCTGTTGCAGGTTACATCCGTAACACAGATTTTGATAACAATTTCTATACAGAGCATTCCGAAATTAACTATGGCAAGGTCAAAGGTGTTTCATCCGTTCTTCTATCCTATATGCAAAGCGAAGATTTCGCAAACGCACTTACGGTTTATTCTGAGAAAAACAGCTTTGGCAACATATTCAAAACAAGAAATATAAGTGTTAAGCTTCCAATCCCCACCCCCACTGATTCGCAGAGAGCAGAATATCTGGTTTCCTGCATACCTACAGACCTTGGAAAAATAACGCTAAGCAATTCAAGCGGAACAGCGTTACGTCCCTTCAACCAAACGATTACGGTAGCGAAATCAGAAGGTAACGATTCAATCAAAGAAATCATTATCACAGACTTAAAGGGTGTGGTACAGAACATAAAAGTAAAAGAAGAAATAGCGGGCGAAAAATACTCTTTTGATATGCCCAATTATCCCATATACATCATTCCAAAGTTTGCAGATGTTTATCTTAAGGGTGAAGGAAATATCCGTAATCCTTATCAAATAACAACCTTTGAGGAATTCATGTATATGGCTTCAAAGGTTAACGAAGGAAACAACTCGCAAAACTACAAAGGCGTAGTTTATCGCTTTGCAGATTACAGTCTTATGACTGACATAGATTTTGAAGGTAATGGATTCGAAGGAATAGGAACTCAAAGCAATCCATTCAAAGGATATTTCTACGGCAACGGTCACACCATAAGCAACGCAGTATTTTCCAAAGCACTTTTCAATTACATATCAGGAGACTTTTTAATCGAAGGTCTGGAATTGAAAAATATAACCGTAACGGAAAATGAAGGTGCGCTTTTCGTTTACGACGGTAGCAAGGGTACGTTTATCAGCCTGAATAATATTATGGCTACAGATTGTAAATTCACAGGTGCGGGCGGAAGCGGTCTTGTGTATTACGGTGCCGAATATGGAACGTATTTATTCAGCTTCCGTATGAAGAACATCTCCTACACAGGCGGTGGACTAACAACAGCTCTTGTTAAGAATACAAATTATCCCGTTGAAGCATTTTACGGCGTACTTATAAATTCAAGCTGTAGTTATCTGTGTCTCAACTTATACGATGGTTCAACGTTTACGTTTGGCTATTCCTATACTTACAACACTACCTTTAAAAAGCACGGTGATGGTTTTCATGCATATACCGAAATAAGCGAAGACGAGCTTCGTAATAAAGATTTCATAGCAAATCTTTCCGCGTCCAAGCATCAAAACAACTTTTCCTGGGGATGGACCCCAAGCATAGTGGACGGGTATGCAACGATTGCTGCGTTTGAAGACAAAAAAGCATACTACCCTATTTCTTACGATAACGTATTTTCTCAAAGTAATATTGAATTTATAAACATGAGCTCTGCTATTTACGGTGCAGAGGAAAACGAAACGGTTACGCTCAGCTTTAATCCAATAGCTTACACAGGGGATCTAAAAATAACTGACAAAAACGGCAAAGAAATTCTTTACGTTCTCACAGCCCCCAAAGAAAATGAGACATACGGAACAATAAGCTTTATAATGCCCGAGAGCAACGTTAAAATTACCAATAACGGTAAGTCTATTAAATACTACGTTTTTTGGGGAGAAGGAACAAAAGAATCTCCATATATAATATCAACTCCCGAAGACCTCAAAAAGGTTGCAGACATAATAAACGGTACAATGGACGCTTCTTCATACCACTTCGTTACCGAATATAATTCAGCGTATTTCGTTCTTAACGAAGATTTGGACATGAACGGAATCAACTGGGAAGGGATCGGAACTTCCGGAACTCATTTCCAAGGTAATTTCAACGGAAATGGACATACAATATCAAATCTCAATATTAACAGCGGTCGTGCGGACGGCGGCAGACAAGGCTTATTTATGATACTTGGCACAAAAGCCGTTGTTAAAAACTTAACGGTAAAAGGTGCAAACGTATGGAGCGAAAGTAGCCCTGTAAGAGGCTCTGCAGCTATTGCAAAAGAAAATAACGGCTTGATTTCTGCCGTTATGGTTATTGATTGCACGTTGCAGTTGGGGAACTGGGACTTCATTGGAGGAATTGCGGGCAGAAATACCTCAAGCGGTATTATTGAATACTGCGGGGTTGTAAACACATTTTTGCGATACCGTTGGGGCGGTGCAGGAAAATTTCCGATTGGTGCTTTGACCTCTCGAAACGAAGGAACGCTCAGAAATTCTTACTCCTACGCTTGTTCATTCGCCAACGGAAACAGCAACGTAAACCCACTTTGTCCCGTTGGAAACGAACCATTGAACTGTTTTTATTATACCGAATCAACCGACGACGGCAAATGGAGCGGTAAGAGCTTTTCAAAGGAAGATTTCAACAGCGGTCACGTTACGTATTTCGGTTTGAATCAAGCAAATACATCAAATCCCATCTGGCGTCAGAATCTTGACAGCGAGCCTTCAGATTTGTATCCCTTCCCCTTTGAATCTCACGGTATTGTGTGCCTTTACACCACAGATTCGGGAGAATTCTACACAAACGCTCAAATGGTTTCTTCAGGCTTAACTCTTATGCTTGGAGATGCAAACCTTAACGGAAAGGTTGATGCGGAAGATGCGGTTCTATTAAGACGCTACCTGTCAGGCTCTGAATCGATGAGTAAAAATGCTCTCGTTTCATGCGACGTAAACAAGGATGGAAAAGTTGACAAGGATGATCTCAAAATCTTAAGCAAATATCTTGACGATGGGGTTATATCGGGCGAAGCTTTAATCGGTAAGATATCAGAGCTTGAAAGCATTATACCCGAAGGCGGAGCTTTGGTTGGAGATATCAACCGCGACGGAATGGTCAACAAAAACGACCTTGAGCTTTTCAAAGACTTTTTGGATGGTAAAATCCAACTTAAAGGTGCAGAAAAGCTTGCCGCTAACGTTGACTTAAGCGACGGATTTGACGCTTCTGACCTCCAGATAATAAGAGAATATCTCGATGCTTTGGCAGAAGAAAGAAAAACGCACAGTCACGTTGGACAGTACGTTTATTCAGGTGATAAAGAAGAAATTGGAGATATCCCATCACCTGGAGATAACTCAACTCCAATTTTCATTTACATTTCAACTTTGATTTTAGCATTTGTTTTATTAAAACAGATAACATTCAAACGAAAACCCATATAACTAAAAAGGGAAAGCAGATTCGTCCGCTTTCCCTTATTTTTTTATATTACGCTACTTTATTCTCATACATTGAGCCTTTTCCAAGGAAATGCATTTTTATTCTAAGGTAGTCAGTTGAAGTAATTTCTCCGTCACGGTTTACGTCTGCCGCATTTAAGTACAAGTCGTCCAATTCATACAAGTGAAGGAAATATCTCTTTATTCTCAGACAGTCTGTAGAGTTTATGTCTCCGCTTCCGTCCACGTCACCCAAAATAAGAACTGTGTACGTTTTTTCGTAATAATTCAATTTACTTCCCGTACCAACGTATTCCTTAGCGTTTGTTTTAAGAGGTGAAGATTCTTCAAACAACGTTTTTGTTTTTTCTAAATCAAGCATATCCCACATACCGTAAACCACTTTATCAGATATCCAGACACCGTTTCCTGCAATGGGAGTCAATTCCTTGCTTTCGAACAACGCTGTAAGGTTACGGTTTTCAAAAACTGAAAATTCCAATTTGCTTTCCTGAGATATTATCTCTCCGTTTTCAGACCAACCGAGGAATTTACAACCTTCATTTGATTCAGCATTGAGAGCAGCTACTTCGCCGTATTTATAAACGTTACCGCCCTTTGCAATGCCGTATTCTTCGTTTGCTGAAGAAGCGTTTACATCAAACGTTGTACCTCTTGACATTTCAAAATCAACGTCTTCATTCTTTCCAGAGGAATTAACAAGAGTATAATTTACGGAAGAACCTTCGGGAGCTCCGCTTATTATTTCCCAAAGTGAATATGAAGGAATGTCGCCAACGAGATATTCTTCGGCAGTAAATGATACGTCTTTAAACTCTACCATTCTTGTGAATCCAACAGAAGAATTGTATTCTTTAACCGTATATTTTATCGTAGTATCAGAAGCATTTTTTATTTCAAGCTTATAGGATTTGTCACAAGGGAAAATGAAATATTTCTCGTTTCCGTCAATACCGTACTTATATTCGCTTCCTTCGATTTTAACAGGTTCGTTTCCAATGATAGATGCAACGAGGGCGTTATCTTCTGTTCTATATGCATTTACGTCGCTTTCGCCTTCAACGTAAACAACACGATAAGCCTGACCGTTATACGTATATTCTTTAGTTCCATAATAATTTTCGTCTAAAGATACCATCCAAGCGAAGCAGAGTTCGGGATAATGAGCAGAACCCAAGCTGCTTGCATTCATTACTGCGGTGCTCAAATAGTTGGGATGGTTTATAGCCAAAGCCAATGCCAAATCACCGAGGGCAACACCTGCGGAATCTATGGTTGCTTCATCATAATCGGTTATTCCAGCTTCTTTGATAGCTGTTTTCAACCATCCAGATATTATCATCAGCGCTTCATCTTCTGTACCTCCACTTAAACCAACGTTTTGTATGTATTTTGTCAGAAGTTCGCCCCAACCTGCCTGTGCCTGCGCGATCAATGAATCTATCAATATCTGACGCTGCTTATACGTGCATCCGAAAATTACAGAACAAATTTCTCTTATCTGATTTTGGTATCTGACAATGTAATTATCACGTGTCACGAGAAATTCTTTAGCAATTATCGAAACATAATTGGAAAGAAAAACGTTTTGAGAAAAGTCATTTTTCGTATCATCAACGATAAACTCTATAGGTTCTCCTCCAGGCAACCAGTTTGCCATTCCCAACTTCTTCATCTGGAAATCGTCAACGATATATTCTTCTGTACCGTCCATACAATAATAGAAGAATTTCATTCTGTTGAGCATATCTTCGTATTCATCAGGATGAGATTCTGCCGTTGGTATTAAAATATCTGTACCGTATCTGCAAAAGCCCAAATCTGCTGGTGCTACGAAAGGAACAGGGTCATTGGGGTTTATAATATTATAAATATTTCCGTATTTCCACGTACTTTTAAGCTCGCTTGTAAGTGCTCCTGCGGGGCATGAAAAACAATATGTATATACGTCATCAAGGGTATAATTTATATCATCGTCAATAACCAAACCGTCGTCAATAGCACCGCCTACAAGGTTTGCTATTGCAGCACCGCGGCTGTATCCTGTGATCCAGAGCTTAACATTTCCAGAAATATTCTGAGATTTAAAATAATCACGCAAGAAGGAAATAACAATTTCTTTTCCTTCTGAAAAACCTTGATGCTGTCCCTCAGCACCAATAGTAAAATTGCTTGCCCATTCACGTTCATATCCTGACCCTCTTACAGCTACAGCTACAAGAGTATAATCCTTGTTATCAACCGTTATAGGCATATTACCCGCAATTACAGCGGCAGAATCATTTGTAGGTTTTACCGTATACCAATCGTTCGCTACAATGTTTTCTTCCTTCATTCCTATCTTTTTGAGGAATTCAACTGCATTGGAATGTTGATTGGAATAATCATACGGAATATCAAAAGTGCTTCCGAATGCGGAAAGGGCAAAGCCCATAGTTGCAGTTGCCAAAGATTGATTATACCAATATGAGGTTAACCAAAAATAATCATTCGTATAAAAACAACTTGTTGTTGTATCGGAAAGCGAATTATATGCAAAATCTATTCTTTGAAGAAAGTTTTTGTTTTCAGGCTTTCCTGATAAAACGTCAGACTCCGCAAAAGATAAAACAGTTGCAGACATAAGCATAAAAATTGCCAGAACAAGAGAGACGATTTTTTTCATAGCACTACCTCATCATAATATTGTTTTATTATATATTAACATATTCTGTCAGAAAAATCAATAGTTATATCATATCAATATATTAAGCTTTTTTAAAACTTTATTATAATTCGGGTACTTTGCTCTTTTAACCTCGATAAAAACAATTATTTTCCCGCATATATTTTTTCAGTGAAAAGGTATTATAATATACAATGATGTTTTCACAACATTTTTACAACATTTTTATATACGCTACTTGACATTTTTACAAAAATATGGTTTAATTAAGATGAGAATTTTGCATAGTATTTTTTGAAACAAACAAAGGAAGTTGTCCATTTTATACAAAATTACAATTTCGGAATTATGCAAGGTTCACATTTCATTTATTCACTTAATTTCTTGTAAAAAAATAAAAAATACCATACAAACATCAGCAAAAAAACAAAGAAAGGCCAAAACCATGAAAAAAACAATCAAATTTATCGCACTTTTCGCATGCTTCGCTATGTGTTTAACCTGCCTTATCGGATGCACAGGCAACCAAGATAAGGGTGAGGATGGTTCATTAGACGAAGAAGGAAACTACCGTCCCAGCAGTGACGTTGCACAGGTTGAATTCTGGATCAACGGTGACAAATACGAACTCGACGTTTTCTCGTCCTTGGCAGACCAGTTCAATGAAAAGTACAAGGGTCAAATCAAAGTAAACCTTAAGCAAAAACCCTCTGACGGTTATGAAACCGCAGTTGAAACAGCTCTTACAGGCAACAAGCTTGATCTTTTCTACGTTGGTGACGCAGGCTATAAAGCTTATGCTGAACAGGGTTTACTTTACGACATAACAGATTTCGTTGAAAACAGCAAAATCTACGATCTTTCAAAAATGTGGCCTAACGTTATTACACGTTATAAGTACGACGTTAACACAAAGCTTTCTGGAACAGAATCAGGTAGATATTACGGTGTTCCTAAAGATATAGGTCCTACAGTTATATATTATAATGAAACCGAATTCGAAAAAGCAGGCATTAAAATAATCAGCGTAGGCGTTGAACAGCTCGAAGCATACAACGGCGGCGCAAAGGATGACAGAGGCAATACTAAGGCTGATGTTGGTCTTGCTGATGTTACAGTAAAAGAATACGGATATTTCGTAGCAAACGGTCAGAAATACTTCAACAACCAGATTCCTATGAGCTGGGATGAAACAGTTGAAATTGCAAACATTCTTCAAAACAGCATGAGCAACCCCAACGCTTACGGTTACTTTACCGAATGGTGGTTCAACTACGGTTGGTCCGTTGGCGGTGACTGTATTGAGTTCGTTCCCTCTACCGATTCTTCATACAACGGCGGCTGGTACGACTTCACACTCAACGACGATACACCTAACTTCATCGTTGCAGACGACGTAAGCGGTACTATTACTGTTAACGGAAACAGCTACAAAGCTGGTGAAATCATTACATATCAGGATAAGCTCGGTCTTAATTCCACCTCTGCAGCAGGTGAAAAATACAGCAAAGAAATCACAGCAGAAGTTACAGCTCTTTTAAACGAAGGCAAATTGAATAAGCTCCCCTCACAGAGAGAAGCATTTACCGAATTTGTTCGTCTTGCAGCTAAACCTTCTACAGTTGTTGACACAGTTAACGGTGTTGAACTTAAAGGTTACGGTATCACTCCTACACCTAGCTCCATTGGTTCTGACGCAGGTAAAACTCAGGCATTTGCTCAAGGCGAAATCGCAATGCTCGTTGACGGCAGATGGGACGTTTCCTACTTCCGTGATGCTGATTCAGGTATCGACTTCACTTGGGACGTTTGCCCTCTTCCTATGTACAGAGAATACGACGTCGAAGGCTTCGGTGCAGAAAGAGAAACTACTGTACACGGTATCGAAGCAGGACACAGTGGTTCAGTTGGTATTTGTATCAACAAGAACTCCGAGCTCAAGGCTGCTTCTTGGAAATTCATCGAATTTGTAGCCAGTGCAGAAGGTCAGACAGCACAGGCAAAGAAAGGCTTTGCAATTCCTCTTCAGAAAGAGCTTGCTAACACAGAAGTATTCCTTCAGACAGACCTTATGCCCCGTAACTCCAAGGTATTTATCAACGCTGCTGAAATTCAGGGCGCAGGCGACTGGTGGTATCTCACCGATAACGCTTGGATCGATGACTGGGCAGGCGTTCTTAACGGTGACGTAAGAAACGGCAAAAAGAGTATGACTGAATTCTTCGAAAGCCAGCAGTTCGCTGATACATACGGCAAATTACTTAAATACACTGAAAAAAGATAAATTTTCTTTGAAAGAATTAAATTATGAATCTTGAAAAGCTTAATAAAAAAAGAAAAAATGCCGGTATGGGCGAGAACCTTAGCGGGCTTATGATGGGAAGCATCCCCGTTATCGGTTTCATACTTTTCGGTATTATTCCGCTTATACTGGCGATTGCTATGGCGTTTATGTACGTTCCAGGAAAGGGCATTCTTGAAGGTTCTGAATTTGTTGGATTACAAAACTTCAAGAGTGTTCTTGGAGACCATATGTTCTGGCAATCAATAGTTAATACTTTAAGAATGGCAATTGCTATGCCAATCTGTATAGTTATCTCCCTTATCATCGCATTCTTGCTTACAAAGAATATTAAGGGAAGAAACTTTTTCAGAGGCGTGTACTTTGTACCATACGTTTGCTGTGCAGTTGCAGTTGCTCTTATGTGGGAATTGATTTTCAACCAAAACCACGGTATTCTTAACTCCTGGCTGGGACTCACCAGAGAAAATGCAATTCCTTGGCTTACTGACTCCTCCACTTATACTTTATGTCTTAATATCATAGGTATATGGGGTGGAACAGCATACGGCATTGTTCTTTACGGCGCTGCACTTACTAACGTAAACCGTTCTCTTTACGAGGCGGCAGAGGTTGACGGTGCAAACGCTTTCGAATCTTTCTTCAAAATAACGCTTCCAAGCGTTTCTCCCACGTCATTTTACCTTTTGACAACGGGACTTATCGGTGCCTTGCAGGAATTCACACGTCCGCAGATCATCAGCGGTAACGGTGCAGGACCGAATAACGATGGTTTGACCATTGTGTTCTATATTTACAGAAGGGCTTTCGTATACAACAACCAGATGGGTGAAGCTGCCGCTGCAGCGTTTATCCTTTCCATAATGATATTGATCATTACGGTAATAAACTTTGTTGTATCGAAGAGGTGGGTAAGCTATGACTAAGAAAAATAAAAAGAAGATGAACTTCAAGAGCTTTATTGGTATGTTTTTTGTATACCTTGTTCTTATCGTCTTTACCCTTTGGATCTTAATGCCATTCTCCTTAGTTCTGCTTACCTCCTTCAAAGGAATAGTCGAAGCAAACAGCTTGGACTTCCATTGGTTGCCAGAGAAATTCACAATTCAGGGCTACAAAAAGGTTCTTGAATACGATATGGGTACTGCCTACGAAGGCGTTCCGCTTATCATTTCAGGCTTTATCAACACTCTTATGATCGTTATTCCTCCAACGTTGCTCGGACTTTTCTCCTCTGCTATAAGCGCATATGCTTTTGCAAAGCTTAATTTTAGGTTCAGAAATAAAATGTTCGCGCTTCTGTTGGCGACAATGATGATCCCAGGCACTATTCTTCTTACTCCCACCTTTATTATCTACAATCAGATTGGTTGGGTAAACACTCCCCTCCCTCTGATGATTCCAGGTATGTTCGGTGCTGCCGCTTGCGTTTTCTTCATGCGTCAGTTCTATCTTGGAATCCCTACAGAGCTTATAGAAGCTGCAACTATTGACGGAATGAATTATTTCAGTATCTTCTTCAAGATAATGGTTCCTCTTTCCGTTCCTGCATTGCTCGCACAGGCACTTCTCGGATTTATCGGTGGATATAACGACTACCTCGGTCCTCTTATTTATTTGCAGGACCCAGAAATGTATACTCTGCAAATTGCTATGAACCAGTTAAAGAGCTACTTTGCAGGTAAAAACGTTCCTGCCATGATGGCTGCAACGGTTATCAGTATTATTCCTACGATAGTTCTGTACATAATTGCTCAAAAGCGTTTTGTAGAAGGTGTTGCTACGAGTGGCATGAAATCATAATAATCAGGAGGCATTTAATGTTGAAAAAAAGTATTTCGCTTTTATTAGCTATCATTTCCGTGTTGATAGTGACAGCAGGCTGTACTAATGAAGAAAAAGAAGGAACACCTGCAGACGGCACTTTCAGTTACATTACGTACGAAAATGACACGTATGATAATTATTCATATAACAAGAATCTTTATTATCTTAACGAGTTGAACTTTGAAATCGCTGACCCAACAGTTATTTACATTGAAGAAGGCGAAGAAAAGGGATATTTTTACGCTTACGGAACAAGTGACCTTATCCAATGTCACGGCTTCCAGTGCTGGCGTTCAAAGGATCTGACAAACTGGGAATACAAAGGCGTTGCTTTCGAGCCTGATTATTCCGAAACCTGGGCTCAGAATAACTATTGGGCTCCAGAAGTTTTTTATGACGAGGGACGTTATTACCTTTTCTACAATGCAGAAAACTTTAAAGAAAACAACCGTCATTGCGGTAGCGTAGCCGTTTCTCAAAACCCATATGGTCCTTTTGAAAATATTAACGGTGAAAAAAACCTTGACGGCAAAATGCTTTTCAAGTCTCAGCCAGTTTACGATTTCTCCGCAAAGCTGCCAAACCGTGAGGGAATCGAGAACAATGTAATCGACTTCCATCCATTTATTGACCCTGTAACAAAAGAAAAATATATGTATTTTTCAGCATTTCAGGCTTGGCCAGGAATGACTTATCAGGAGATTTACGGCGTTAAGATGAAGGACTGGTTTACTCCTGATTATTCAACCTTAACTCAGCTTACCTCTGTTTACTACGATACCGTTGTAGACAGTAAAGATAAAATGGCTAATGGAGAATTACAATTCGGAAACATTGACGAAGGTCAAAAAACCGACGCTGCTGTTAACGAAGGTCCTTTCGTATATTACAACGATGGAACATACTACCTCACGTTCTCTGTTTACCCTTACATGAATACCAACTATCAGGTAAGACAAGCTCTCGCCACGTCTCCACTCGGAGAATATACAAAGGTACCCCTTAAGCATGGCGGTAGAGTTATGTACACAGAAAACGCTTGGGAAAACATCGCAAGTGCAGGTCACCACTGCTTCATCAGATGTGGAGAGCAGCTTATGCTTGCTTATCACACCTTCTTGGATAGAAGAACTGTTGCTGAAGGAAGAGCGCTTGCCGTTGACGAGGTAAAATTCGTGAAAAACGATGAGGGACAGACAGTTATGCATGTAAATGGTCCCACCTACTCTTACCAACCCCTTCCCGCTGCGCTTTCAGGATATACGAATTTAGCTCCTTCTGCAACGGTTACAGCTTCACACACCGACGAAAACAGCGACATAGCTTTTCTTACGGACGGCTTGAGAAAAACACACAAAACCGACCTTGTTAAAGACTATAAGACAAAAACTGTTGAATCCACAACAAAAACAACTATAAATTTCAAATTTGATAAATGGGTAAACGTTCGTTCAGTAATGGTTTACAACACATTGAACTACAACCTTTCTATCCCTAACATTTCCAGTATAAGATTGAAGTATAAAACAAACGACGGATTTGCATGGGCAGAAGCAAAGAACGTTAAATTCAATTATGAATGGCATTCCGACTCCCGCTCAACAATGTATCCTGGCGGTGCAGTAATGATTGAATTTGATGAAATGCCAGTTTCTGAAGTTGAAATTGTAATCACTCTTTCTGAAAACATTCCTTCAGTTGCAATAAGCGAAGTTGTTATATTGGGCAAAGAGGTTGAAAACCCTGCTCCAGTAACAGCCTTCAAGGAATACACCTACACCAACCCCGCTCCTGTTGAATATATCAAATACAGCGAAGGTAAAGAAGTAGGTTCAGTTGGTGGATTCAACACAGGCTGGGGCTACGGTGACTTGTCCACTGATGATGGAAGCGAAAACGCGTACATCGAAAACACAGCTCCAGGTGATCAATTCGCATATTTCAAGGGCGCAGAAGGAGAAAACTTCTACTTCGAAGCTGAAATGACCATCACAGAAGAAGTTCCATACAGATTCTGGGACGGCACTGTTGATCCATATCCTAAGTTTGGATTGGTATTGAAATCTGACTCAGGAAGCACCTTCTTCTACGTTGACTCCAGATATAACAACGGCTTTAAAAACAAAGCTATCGGATATGCTCAGAGAAAACAGGATAATAGTGATTACGACTGGGATGCAACAGAAAAACTTGCTAATTGGGATATCGAGTACACAGAAGGAAAATATACCAAGCTTGCTATTGCTCGTGTAAACGGTACATATTACTTCTTCGCCAACGATAAATTGTTTTCAACAGAAACAGCCCTCAGAGGTCTCACAGGTAATGACGTAGTAGGTGGATGTCTCGTATTTAATATGGGTATCAAAGTTAAGAACTACAACGTAATTTCTGGTGAACAGGATGTACTTAACAAGATACAGACCTTAGGCGTTACTAACAACTAATGCTTGTTCAAGACGATTTGCCTTGAGGCAAATCGTCTTGATTCTTTTAAATGCTTTTTATAGACGGCAGATATTATCTGCTGTTCAGGTGCAAAACGAAAGATGAAAAATATTTACGATATTAAAGAGTTTCAAAATATATGTCAACGGCAAAAGCATCTTATTGCTGGCTACGTTCTTGCTGTGATTGGTTTTATTGGAATTATAACTCTCGGATGCTTTATTATTGAGAATAATATTCTCCTTACTATATTATTTTCATTGCTTCTGCTTTTCTTCATTTTATCTTCCATAGTGTTCTGGAAGGTTAAATATTCCATTTTAAATGAGCACAAACTATTTATGGACAATATGGAAATGGGAAGCAAAAGCGATCTTGCGGGATACTTTGTAATGAAAGAATCAGCTAAAGAAGATGAAAATTTTGACAGTTATATTTTCATCTCTTTAAACAAAAAAACAAGCCTTCTGATTCACCGCCTTTATTCTGTAGATTTTAAAGAAGGTGAAAAATACCACATCGAATATGTAGGAAATTATATTTATCGTTGGGAACATACCAAGTAGAATGGAAGATTTTATGAATATAGATAACAGAGTCTCAAAAGAAAGAATAAAAAAAGCACTACCGCCCAAAACCATTATTATGGTTTTAGCGATAGTAGCAATTATATCGACGATTTTTTATATCACTATTCAAAACAGAACAAAAAAAGAAATACTCATCTGGTATGTAACCACAGATTCAAAAAACATATTTTCGGAAAACATCCTTGAAAGCGTAAATGAATACGGCACGCATAACGGTTTTGACCGAATACTCCTTACCCGAAGACATCCAAAGGATGGATATTTTGACGTTCTTATGTCAACATCTGGGTATTACACTTGCGATATATTTATAATGAAAGAAGACGTGATTTTAAAATATATCGATATGGACATATTTCTTCCGCTTTCAACTGATTTTAACAACGGAAAGGAATTACTTT
Organism: Oscillospiraceae bacterium; assembly: GCA_015064625.1. Taxonomy (GTDB): domain Bacteria; phylum Bacillota; class Clostridia; order Oscillospirales; family CAG-382; genus SIG653. The sequence continues at coordinate 42,893 of SVRW01000012.1, forward strand.
ACGTAGAAGATGATGCCATCGGTGTTCCGATATATGACGAATATTATTTGCTTATAAACAAGAAAACAGACGTCGATTTGGAAACAATTTACGATATATTTGATATACTAAGCGAGAATAAATAGGATATGAGAAAAAAAGGATTATTAGAAAAAATTTTGATGAGAGAACCGGCAAAAGAAGATTTTTCAGCCAACAAGCTTCCTGAAAACAGGATTAAGCTGTTCTCCTATATGCTTAAAAACAAATTTTTCAAAATATACAAAAACCATTTACTTATGGTGGTATTTTTCCTTCCCCTTATTATATGGGGAATTCTTACAATGGAATACACGGATATGGTATACAGCCTTGCCCCAAAGGAGGGTATCACTCATTTCATTGAACATTGGTTTACTGTTTACGTTACCGCAATTCCTATGTGGGTATTAGCTTTCGTAGGTCTTGCAGGAGGGTTAAATGTTTTAAAAAAGCTTGCATGGGGTGACCCTGTAATTTTTAAAAACGATTTTCTTCGCGGAATAAAATTAAGTGGAAAACAGCTTGCTCTTGTGGGCGGTTTATGGGGTACAGCATTTGCCCTTATCAAATACGCTATAAATTGGTTAGGATTTTATTACAAGGTTTTTGACGACTCGTACTCTGTTGTTTTTGGCATATTCGTATGCTTGTTTTTACTTGTGGCAGCCATTTGCTATACCGTTTATATGACTTGTATGGCGTCTATGTATAACGTTAACTTCAAACAGCTTTTAGTTGGTTCCTTCAAGTTATATTTTGCTGATTGCTTTTTAGCAACGGGAGTTATACTTTTATCCCTCTCCCCTATCATTATTTTGCTTTCAATAGGATTTGCCATAACAACGCTTCTTGCCTATCTTTTCGCTATATGCTTTCTTATTGGGATAATAATTATTCCTATGTTTTTAGTTTGTCAGCATACCTTTGACAGAGTTATCAACAAAAAAGATTACCCAGACTTCTACGGCAGAGGTCTTTCCTACGGTTCAAATCCCCAAAGTGAAAATACATTCATGGCGGATGACGGCGCAGAGTGTGATAAAACCAATAATAACGATGAAGAAATTGATTTTGAGAGAGTGAACGATGGCGAAAATTGAAGCTAAATATTTGACTAAAGTTTACAAAAACGGTACTTACGCACTAAAAAACTGTTCCTTTTCTGTTAACTCGGGAGAGTTTTTAGTAATCGTGGGAGAATCGGGTTCAGGTAAATCCACTCTTTTGAAGGTGATTGCGGGAACTGAACCATTATCAGCGGGTGAACTTTATATTGATGGAATACTCTCTGACAATATTCCAGTAAAAAAACGAGATGTTTCAATGGTTTTTCAAGAATACGTTCTTTACCCTCATATGACCGTATTTGATAATCTTGCAACGCCTTTAAAACTTTTAGGTGAGGATGAAAAATCCATTTACGATAGAGTAATGGACACACTCCGAATTTTTGGCTTGGAGATTGCCGCAGACGTAAAGCCTAAAAACCTCAGTGGTGGAGAGCAACAAAGAGTCGCTTTAGCAAAAACGTTGTTGAAACGCAGTAAACTTGTTCTGTTCGACGAACCTATGAGCAACGTGGATGAAAAATCAAGATGGGAATACTGTAAAGCCCTCATGAAAATGAAAAAACTATTGCCCGAATCAACCTTTATCTACGTTACGCATAACACCAGAGAGGCGTTATCTCTTGCGGACAGAATTGCGGTTATGCAAGATGGCGTTATTCTGCAGATTGCTCACACGGACTTTTTGACAAACCATTTTGAACATCTTTCCGTAATGGAGCTTCTCGGAGCTGTAACCAACGTAGAAGAAGGGGAATACAACGGAGAAGATTTTGTCTTTGGTGGTTTACCACTTGAGGAAAATCCTGAACTGATTGATTATTCAAAACTTTCAGCAGGACAAAAAGTTATTCGTGTTCAAAGCAACGTAAACGACGTTGATTTTCATTTCTTTGATGAATTTGAGAATTCCCTTTCCATATCATCAAAAGAGCTTAAATTGAGCGGTAACCTTGAAGAAAACGTTCTGAACTTTGCAAATATAAAAGTCGAGCTTAACGATGAATATTTAATTCGTCTTTTACGCCGTCCCAATATGGTAGACGTGGTAATGAGTGCTGAAAAATTCAGCAAAATTCCCGTAAGCGACTGCTTTTCTTTAGTTTTCAGCGTTGAAAAAAACGGTGGCAATTATATTCTACTTAAAACGAATGACAATTGCTTTATTTTAAGTGAGAAAACCAATCTACAAAAAGGCGAAAAAATAAGGCTCTATTATAGAATAAACGACCTTATTCTATACGATGGAAATAATAGGCTGACTTGTCATTATTCGCTCCATAGAAAAATTAAAATAAAAATTCACGATGCTGATAAAGGTATGTTTGAGCTTCTGGGCAAACGAATAAAGCTGGGAAAACCAATTCCAAAAAACGCAAAATATGCAAAAATCACCAAAAAAGCTTTTGAGATTTCTCACAAAAAGGGCAAGTGCAACGTTCGTATTCTTGATTGTCTTGACGAGGAATTTATCAACGGTAAGAAATTGATTCACGTTCACGTAAAAGAAAGCGACGAATATTTGTCATTTTTGGCTGATGAATCAGTCGGCTGTTTCGGAAAAAACAAAGTCTGGCTCAATATTACTCCAAAAGAGATTTCATTTGTATAACAAAAATATAAATTTTCAAAAAATTCTTTTATATTTAGATTTTCGACAAAAATATATTGACATTTCTTTAACAAAATGATATAATTCCTATGCCATACAAGCAAATCCCCTTCTTATGACTTTTGCGTATTATTATTATATTGGAGGAAAATTAAATGTCAAATTGCTCAAAATGCGGTAAAAAGCTCGGCTTTTTTTCAGGATACGAATTAGGAGGAAAAGATTTTTGTTCAAAATGCTATGATAGCATTCCTGTAGACGAGAAGAAAAAATTGAGAGGTAATGAATGCAGAGAATGTAGATTTTTCTATGTTGATTCTAATTATGATTCCTGGTGTGAAATTACCGATGAATATACAGATCGTAATAAAAAGGCTTGCTCAAAATTCCAACAATAATAAATACTTATTTTCTCAAACTTTTTTCTTACAAAACAGAGCTGAACGTTTTCTATCGTTCAGCTCTATTTTAGTTAAATAACTCAATTATTGATTTCTGTTATAATTCCTTCTCTTACAGATACGTTAAAGCTGTAGAAAAAGCTTGAAGACGAATTTCCAACCAATATTTTATATTCCCCGTTATGCATACCATATTTCATTTTTCTGTCGTAGTAGAAGAAGGCATCCTTCGGAAGAATTATTTGGACAGATGTCTTTTCGCCTTTTTTCAATGAAACCCGCTTGTAGCCCTTCAACTCAAGGCAAGGCATAACAACGTCACAGTTATATCCTGATACGTATACCTGAACAACTTCTGCACCGTCATATTCACCAACGTTTTCCACTGACATAGAAACGCTCAACGTATCTTTATCATACTCATGTTTAAAATCGTCAAATTTAAATTCTGTATAACTCAATCCATATCCAAAATTATACAGAGGTGAGCCGTCGTTCTCAACGTAACCGTACCCTCTTCCTGAGGGCTTCACAGAATAGAATAACGGAAGCTGACCCACATTCCGTGGAAACGTTATGGGAAGCTTTCCGCTGGGACAAACCTCTCCGAAAAGAATCTCGCAAATTGCCTGAGCACCCTGTTCGCCAGGATACCACGCTTCAAGAACAGCCTTGCAACCATCTATCCATCCACTCATATCTACGGGAGAACCGTTCAGTAGCACTACTACAGAATTCGGATTTGCTCTCGTCATTTTACGAATACTTTCCTCTTGATCGGTTTTGACCTCCATCTCGATTTTACCGACGATAATAGCACCATCGTCCTTTTGAGCTTTCTTTGTAACCCCAGGCAATCTGATATCTGACCTGTCCAATCCCTCTCCTTCAATCACAGTGGTCATATAAATTGCGGCATCGCACCAAGAAGCCAGCTCCTCAATTTTGTCATCCTCGGCAAATATAACCTCAGCATATCCATCAAGATATTCTCTGAAAAATTCCACAGGAGTTTTGGCATCGTCAGCAATCCATTCACGCAAATAGGGACCTGAATAGTTTTTACCCACAGGTAAAATACTTGCTCCTACACCGAACACAGCCAACCTTTTAATTTTGTCTTTCTTAAATGGAAGCACTCCGTCATTCTTCAGAAGAACCATGGAGCGACGGGCAGATTCTAAAGCGATATTTTTATGTTTATCACATCTGACAACCTTTTCTGCTTCTTTTGGATCTGCAAAAGGTTTATCCATAAGACCGATACTGAATTTAGCCGTAAGAACACGTAACACCGCTCTGTCGATATCTTCTTCGGTTATCCATTTTTCATCGTAAGCCTTTTTAATCCTATCATAAGATACTCTGGGCAAATCAACGTCCAATCCACCTTTAAGACAAAGAGCTGTAGCTTTCCATTCCGCATCTACAAGACTGTGAGAATGACAAACTCCCCGAACTCCGCCATAATCCGATACAACAAATCCTTCGAAGCCCCATTCTCCACGCAATATATCCTTAAGAAGTCGTTCGTTACAAGAGCAAGGAACTCCATCCCAGCTATTATATGCCGCCATAACAGACATAGCACCGCCCTCTTTGAAGCACTTTTCAAAGGGTTTGAGATAAATTTCTCTCATTGCTCTTTCAGAAGTTTCCGATGCGTTTGAATCTCTTCCGCCATGTGAATAATTGTCAGCAAAATGCTTCGGCGTGGCAATAACACCGTTTTTTTGCAATCCACGGCATATAGAGACTCCCATGTTTGACGAAAGCAGAACGTCTTCACCAAAGGTTTCGATAGTTCTGCCCCAACGGCAATCGCGGGAAACATTTACCACAGGCATCAACGCTTGTCTGACGCCTACTACCGCACATTCCTTGCCGATAACATCACCAATCCGTTCCACAATCTCATCATCAAAGGTAGATGCCATTCCTATAGGCTGTGGAAAGCAAGTAGCCATACCCCATTGTGCCCCGTGAAGTGCTTCACCATGTTCAATTGGCGGAATACCATGTGGTTGTGCTTCCATAGTGAGACGCACATCCTTATTGATTCTTTCAGTTACTTCCGCAGGCGTGGCGGGTCTTTTACTATTATCACTATGCATGAAATGCCCAGGATTTCGATAATTCCCCTGTCTGTGATCTCTTACATTTTCATAATTATCATCCATTTCAAGAAGAATATAAGATGATATTTGGAATATTTTTTCTTCAAGTGTCATTTTCGAAAGAAGCTCTTTCGCTCGACTTAAATATTGGCTTTCCATATTATTCCCCGATCAAAATTATTATTTTTCGAGAAAAGCCGAAGCTGAAAGCTCGGATTTCAAATCACGCGACATAAGTGTGCGAACCACCTCGGAAACGTTCACGTTACCCGAAACTACTGCGTTTGCGGCTTCAACAATAGGCATTTCCACATTGTATTTCTTTGCAAGCTTTATCGCGGCAGGCAAAGCATTAAGTCCTTCAACAACCATGCCGACCCGCTTGGTAGCTTCTTCCACAGGCACACCCTGCCCCAAAAGCATTCCGCATCTAAGGTTTCGGCTATTCATACTTGTAGCAGTTACAATCAAATCGCCGATGCCAGCCAAACCACCGAACGTCTGCTCTCTTAATCCCATTGCCATACCTAAACGTGATATTTCTGCAATTCCGCGAGTAATAAGAGCCGCTTTTGCATTATCACCGCATCCAAGTCCAGCTGCAATGCCGCACGCCAAGGCGATAACGTTTTTCAACGCTCCGCACAATTCAACGCCAAGAATATCATCATTTGTATATACGCGCATAGATTCAGTATTGAACACCTTTTGTACGTACTCTGCGGCTTCAATATCTTTACTTGCGGATACTATTGTTGTCGGAAAATCCTTTACAACCTCTTCTGCATGGGTAGGTCCTGACAATGCAACGATTTTAACTTCAGGATTATTTATTTCTTCAGCAATAATCTCAGACATCATATACAAAGTATCTTCTTCTATTCCCTTTGCAACGTCAACAATTATCTGTCCTGCCGACACATAAGGTGCGGCTTTTCTTGCTGTGGCTCTTACAAACGGTGAAGGTACTGCAAACAAAAGAATGTCATTTCCTAAGCATGCATTTTTTATGTCTTTCGTATATTCGATCTGTTCTGGAAGCTCAATTTCGGGAAGGTTTGGATGAACTCTGCTTGAAGATATATCTTCTATTTCTTTCTCAATAGCAGACCAGACAGTTACCTTATGTCCTTCGTTGCATAACATTCTCGACAGCGCAACGCCCCACGTTCCCGCGCCTAAAACGCCAATTTTAATTTTATCAGTCATATGAATTCTCCTTTTTATTTAAAGCTAAAAGGATTCGCTATGTATTCTGTTTTTCATTATACGTGGCTTTTCTTATCATTATACCACAGCTTAATAATACCATATTTTCTTATAGTTGTCAAGTTTTACTACGTTTCTGTACAAAAGCTGTTGCACATCAGCATCCACGTGCAACAGCTTTTATTATCTCATATTCTATTGTTCGGAATACTGCTTATATTGTTTTATTCGGAAAGCGTTATTTTGCTGTATTGTATTTACGTTTGATTTTTTTGGATGTGGTTTTTTCGAACTCTGTATCCCTGACCTCAACGTGTTTAATAACTCTATAAGGAGGCTGAACGGAATTGTACTCGTCAACAGCCTTTCTTACTTCTGATTCAACATCCGTTATACCCTGTGCGGCTGCGTATTCCATATCAGGAAATATTTCTGCACCAAGACAAGCTTTGCTGTCAGGTCTCTTTGCTTCAAATACAACAACCTCTTTAACTATCGGGAAGTCTGTAAGAGCTTCTTCAACCGCTTCGGGGTATACGTTTTCACCGTTTTCAAGGACGATCATATTCTTGCATCTTCCCGTGATGAAAACGATGCCTCTTTCATCAATTTTACCGATGTCGCCCGTATGGAACCATCCATCCTTGAGAGCCTTTTCAGTTTCTTCCTTGTTTTTGTAGTAGCCCATCATAACGTTATCACCCTTAACGCAGATTTCACCCTCACCCTTTTCGTTGGGATTATGGATTTTAACCTGAGTTTGAGGAAGTGGCAAGCCAACGGATGAACAGTCAAAGTATTCGGGACGGTTAATGGAAACGAGAGGTCCGCATTCTGTAATGCCATATCCTATGCAAAGGGTAATACCAATATCATTGAAAAATTCGCAGATTGCTGGTTTGAGAGGTGCGCCGCCGCAAATAAGACATTTAAGCTCTCCACCGAAGGTCTCGTGAATCTGCTTGAAGAGAACCTTACGAAGGTCAATACCAACCTTAAGCAAGGCTCTGCTTATTTTGATAGCCTTTTCAATAGTTCCGCGTTTTCCGCCTTCGTCTATCTTATCCCAGATACGTCTGTAAAAGCTTTCAGCGTAAAGAGGTACGATAAGCATTTCCGTAGGTCTTTGCTTCTTAAGGTTAGGAAGCAATGTACGGAGTGAATCGTTAATCATAATTGAAAGACCTGCCCCAAAGATAATAATCAATTCAGCAGTTGCTTCATATGCATGGTGGTAAGGAAGAACAGAAAGAGCGCGCTCTGTTATCCTCAAAAGCTTCTGTCCCTGATTATTGTTCGCCAATAAAACTTTTGCAGAATGCATAACGCCCTTGCTCTTTCCCGTTGTGCCAGATGTGAACATTATTTGCTTAAGAGCATCGATATCACTGTGGTCAATTTCAAGATACGTTTTATCTCCCCCATCAAGAAGCTCTCCGCCTGTTTTGATAAGGTCCTTTATAAAGAGCTTGCCTTCAGGGATTTCTTTATTATCGTCTGTACGGATAAGAGTGGTAATTCCTAATTTTTTAGCGATAGGTTCGATTTTTTCTGCTGCGGAAGAAGCATAAAAAATTGCGGCAACGTCACCTGTGGAAAGAACATATTCAGTATCTTCGGGAGTTAAATCCTTATCTATGGGAACAACAACGCCTGCTGTATTGAGAACAGTCCAATAAGAGAGAACCCAGCCGTAGCTGTTTTCACCAATTATTGCAATATGGGCTTTTTTAAGATCCATTTTGCAAAGGGCAGTTCCGACAGAATCAACCTGTCTTCTGAATTCCTTATAAGTAACGCTTTTCTCCGTTCCTTTTTCACGATAAACAAAAGATGTTCTGTCAGCAAATCTGGTTGTGGCAGCATCAAAAAGATCTCTCAGAGTTTTAGCCTGTCTTGCTTCATAAAGAGGGTAGTTCTTCTTTTTGTTCTTGTACATTTTAATTTCCTTTCAGGGATTTATTTATTTTATTTTTATCAAAAAAGCAGAAACCGCATATTCTGTTATAAACAACATAATGCGAGAGGAATAACTTATGAATACAAACGATATTTTAAGAGGAACGCCCATTCTTCTACCGACGAGAGCGGCATCATCGGGCTTAGCTGTAAACAAAACCGAATACGTCGTTGTAGATGGCATGACCTCATACGTCTACATATTCTCCTTTGACGGAATTTTCAAAGGAGCAGTTCCAACACTCAGACCGTACAGAAAGCTGACATACAGCATTGATACGGATTCATATTACGCATTGGGCTGTGATTGCGGCAACGAAATATATACCCTTAACTGCCGTTTCGAAGAAACAGACAGAGCCTTTGCGGAAAACGTTTCTCATCTTACAGACATTTCCCTTTATCCAGAATCTGAATGTGGTGAAAAGCTATTGCTTTCATCTCCTCATGAGGTAAACGTATTTTCCAAAAGCGGAATCCAAATTACAGAGATAAGAAAAAAGGGCAGAGATATTTTCTATAATTCTTTTGTAAAAACAGAATGTGCCACCGCTGAGGGAATAACCAAAAACTGTGAAGAATACGTAAGGCTCTCCGTTAACTGCGAAGAAACCATTTTAGCACTTCCCTTCTGTGTTACGCTGAAAAATCTTTTCGTAACGGATGGAGGCGGAATTTACGGCTTTTTCAGCAAGAATTACGTCAACAACTACGTCGTTCCAATCTATGAAAATGATACTGTAAACAGCCGTTTTTTCTCTGCTTTACTTAAAAACAGTTTTTAAAATCAATAGTGAAAATCACAATTTATAAGCAAAAAATTCAATAAAAAGATATCAAAAAACAAAAGCTTCTACACCGTTTGTTCACGAGAGAGTCAACATTATTTGATATGATATTTCAAAGAAATTAACCGCTACAAGGCAGAGGATTCAATATCAATGGAAAAGAATATCAACTTTTTATCAGACTACGTATTAACCTTCGGAAGAACGTTTCTCAAGGAAAGCTCATTGCTTTTAGGATGGCCTGGAAGCGGTTTCTGCTTCACCTTTGAAGGAACGGAAGCGAGAATAATTTTTGGTAAATTCAAGTCAGAACGCCATTTTTATTTCAACGTTTCCGTAGATAAGCAAAAGCAGACACATTGCGTATGTACTGACGATCAGATAGTAATAATCAGAGGCTTATCACAAGGTGTACATCAAATCAGAGTTACAAAAGTAACGGAATGTATGGACCGAGCAGAAATATCAGGGATAACCATAAGCGGTAACGTTGCAGAATTTATCACACCCGATCCGTTACCTTCCCTCAAATTTGAATTTATCGGTGATTCTCTCACAGCGGGCTTCGGTAATATGTCAGAGCCCGACGCAGGAATATACAGAGCCTCGGAACAGGACATCACATTCGGATATTCATATCTTACAGCGTCGTTTTACAATGCGGATGCAAGATATATCTGTTGTTCAGGAAAGGGTATATTCAACAATTGGGACGGTTCTAAGGAAAACCGTATTCCGGATTTTTACGACAAGGAATATATCGGCTCAAGCATAGCACACGATTTTTCTTCCTGGCAACCTGATTACATTTTTATCAATGCAGGATCAAACGATATAACCGCAAAGACTGACCCTGAAGATTTCAGAAAAGCCTTTATAGATTTCGTAAAAAAGGTTCACGCTCTCAATCCGCTTGCCTTTATAATTTGCATTCACGGTACGACAAAGGATACGTTCTCAGACGTCTTTTCAACCATTCAGGACGAGCTGAAGAAAGAAAAGCTGAAAATCGAATTTATAAAATTCAAAACTATATCCCCAACACAATACGGGGCTTTAGGTCACCCTAACAGCAATGCACACGCTCACCTTGCAAGATCACTTATCAAATCATTGAAGAAAATAATACACAGATAAAGCTTCGGGATGTAAAAACTATGTTTTTGCATCCCTTTTTTATCAGCTATTGTTGAGGGAGATATGATGCAAATATTGTCAATCCGATCAATGCAGCGAAAACAATAAACGATGCATTAGAAAATGCAGAGTATGCTGGAGATTTTAATAAAGCATATTCGCTTTTTTCAACGTACACCTTTTTGCAAGCAAGAAATACAATCAAAATGACCAAGCCTGCGATTATCAGCATCCATTCAAAAAAATACATACTGTAAGATAAAACTTCCAAAGCTCCGCTCAACGTTCCGTCGTTCGAATAAATGAGCTGTGAGAAATAAGGGAAAACGATTCCGAAAAGAGCATTTGCAACAGCGTGAAGAAATACACAGCAAAAATAACTTCCTGTTCTAACGTAAACGTAAGCAAGAAGAAGTCCTGCTCCAAAAGCATAGAAAAGCTGCATAGTGTTTCCATGGAACAACGCAAAAGTCAAAGCGGAATATAAAATAGCCGCTCCCTCACCATAACGTGCAGTTCTGTCAAGAAAAAGCTTTCTGAAAATAAGCTCCTCTCCCAAGGGAGCAATAATAACAAGAAAAATCACCTGAACGGGCAAGGACATTGCTGAAGTCGTTTCCGTAAGAGCATCGTTAATCTCTACGCCCATTATCTGTTGCATTATGCTATGGACAACGCTTCCAACTATAGAGCCTGCAAACATAATAAACGCCATAATCGGTATAGCAGAAATAAAAGAACCAAATCCGAATTTCTTTCTTTTAGGTTTTTTTGCCTCCAGCTTACTTGTAAAGAACAAAAGAGCCCATATGGAAACACCATACAAGGGTACGTCCGTAAGGAACAGAATAAACCATCCTTGCGACGTCATATCACCGCCCACAAAGGTTGAAATAAGCAGGATAAAAACCTGAGAAACGCTCAAAATCGCATAAAGAGTACAAAGCCCCCAGCCGAGATTAGAATAAATCCTTGAAAGACTTTTACTATTACTTTCCCGCAAAGCATTTTCGGGAGAATAGAAATTATATCCATTATAAAATGGATTATACGAGGTATTATAATTGTTCATACCATTTTCCTTTCTGAAAAAATCCTATACAAGTATAGTATACTTCATTTTCCAGAAAATTTCAATAGTTTTCAGTCCATACGAAAAAATTTTTTGCTCTTAGCACACCATGTGCTACGCATATTATACCCTATTTTTTAAATAATTTCAATAGTTTTTATCTTCAAGGTTTGAAAACTTTTTTATGATATATTGTTTAGCACACCATGTGCTGTTCATATTTTTTTCTTTTTTTCCATTTTTGTTCTATTTTCACTTGACATTGAAAGCCAAAAGATTTATAATGTGAGTTGATGCTTTAGCAATTATTTTATTTATTTTCAATTTATTTAAACCGGTTACAATAAGACCGTATCAACTGATTGGCGGTTATTTATTCCTATGAAAATAATTTACTGTGCCGTTTATCTGGCATTTATAGGTATTTTATCCAATTTTATTGGCGATACTTTAGGCAGAGATAACTTACCCTTTGACCGTCCGCCTTTTTCCCCTTTTTCGTTTGAAAAAAACGGTGCTTTTTATGAAAAGCTGAAAATACGGTTCTGGAAAGACCGTGTACCCGATATGAGCAAAATAAGACGGTCTATGGTTAAGAAAAAAGTATTTCATTACCGCAGTGTACCCGAGTTGACATTACTTGCCAAGGAAACTTGCGTTGCGGAAATCATACATTCTGCCCTTATTATTTTTGCTATCCCCTGCTTTTTTCTCGGCGGAGCTTTATGGGGGTCTGTTTGCTTTACTGTCTGGACATTGGGTAACATTCCTTTTATAATGATACAGCGTTATAACAGAGCAAGAATAATTTCTCTGATTGCAAGGCTTGATAAACTTTAATGAAGGATTGAGTACGCTTTACGGCGGACGTTTTAGGATAAATGAAGGTACTGATTTTGACCTGCAACACAGGCGAAGGACATAATCAAACGTCAAAAGCCATAATTGATGAATTTACATCGTTGGGTTGTGTTTGCGTTGCGGTGGATTCTTTGAAATTTCTGTCACAAAAAAAATCTGAATTTCTTTGTAACTGGCATCAAAGACTTTACAGACATCTTCCAAGAACGGCTTCCATTGGATATTCCATTATCGACAGAAATCCAAAGCCTTTGGAACAATCAGGAAGATGGCTTTACAAATTTTTTGCCAGAGGTGCTGACAAGCTTTATCAGCTTATATCTGAGGAAAAATACGATACGGTTATTTCCGTTCATCCATTTTCAGCCGTTATTATTGCAGGATTTCAGCAAAAATATAAGGACGTTAAAGTAAGAACTGCCTTTGTTGCAACCGACTACACTTGCAGTCCCGGAGCGGCTTCGGGAAATATTGACACGTATTTTATTCCCCATCCTGACCTTGCGGATGCTTTTGTAAAAAGAGGAGTTCCAAGAGAAAAAATTGTTTCTCTTTATGGAATCCCCGTTAAAAAAGAGTTTTTTAACGCTCCTACGAAAAAAGAAGCAAAAGAAGCGCTGGGACTTTCAGCTGATACAAAATCCGTGCTTCTAACCTGTGGAAGCATGGGGTGCGGTCCTATATTGAAGCTCTCAAAAAAGCTTTCAAAGGCTCTCCCCTCCTCTGTAAATTTGTTCGTAATATGCGGAAAAAACAAATCACTTTATAAAAAGCTCATAAACAAAAAGTTTCCCGAGAACATTTCTATAATAGGATATACAGATAAAATGTCTTATTATACCGCTTCCTCGGATTTGTACATAACAAAGCCTGGAGGAATAAGCTCAACAGAGATTGCCGTTATTGGCGTTCCTGCTTTATTCATAAACGCTGTTGGTGGTTGTGAAACTTATAATTGCAATTTTTTCGTAAATAAAGGCTCAGCCAAAACTGCAAAAAAGACAGACGACTTTATAAAGCTGACATTGTCTGCTCTTGAAGGAGATTCTGAATTTGAAAAAGCATCAGAAAAAATAAAGGCTGAATTTTCACAAAACTCTGCCGAGAAAATTGCCTCTTTTTATCTGAAATCATCGAATTAAACTCATTTAAAAATACAGAAAGCGACAAAAGATGAAAACAACTGACATCAAAAAGGAATTTACATCACGTACTTTTTTTACAATACCTAATATTCTCTCCATAATAAGAATCCTTATGATTCCTTTCATCGTATGGTTCTATTGTGTGGATAAAAATCTGACTCTTGCGTTTATTCTTTTCACTATATCAGCTTTCACAGACGTGGCGGATGGATTTATCGCAAGACACTTCAATATGATAACCGATGCTGGAAAAATTATTGACCCCATAGCAGACAAGCTTACCCAAGCGGCTGTTATCTTCTGTCTTTGTCTTACGATAAACAGCATTGAAATGTGGATTTTGCTTGGAGTTTTGGTTATTAAAGAGATTGCTATGCTTGTAATGGGTCTTATCTCTCTTAAAGCTGTTGACGAAATAAACGGTGCGAAATGGTTCGGAAAATTAAGCACGGTAGTTATCTTTTTAGTTGTTGGAATAAATTCTCTTTTTGAGAACCTCAATCCATTGATCCATTCTTTAAGCATAGCGTTTGCCATAGGATTTATGTCTGTGTCACTCATTAAATACGCTTTGTTTTACAGAAAGCTTATCCTTGAATACAGAAAGGCAAAAGCAAACAACCAATAAAATTATTCACGGAGAATCTCGAATTGAACATAAAATATTACAAAGACTTACGTTTCAATAATATAAATTCAAACAAATATAAGCATCTGCTTCTGATTATATACTGGCCCATATTCGGTATCGTTTTCAGACTTTTGGAAATGTGGGAAAACAGAAATTTCACCCCTATAGAATGGCCTGCCGTTGACGGTGCAATACCTTTTTGCGAGTTATTTCTGATTCCCTATATGTTCTGGTTTGTGTATCTTGTGGGAATACATATTTACACTCTTTTCACGGATATTGAAGGCTTCAAAAAAGTTATGTGGTTTATAATTCTCACCTATAGCTTTTGTGCATTTATTTATCTGGTATTTCCCAACTGTCAGGAGCTTCGCCCTATGGAGTTTGAAAGGGACAATTTCCTCACTCGATTCATGGCAGACTTCTATGAGTTCGACACAAACACAAACGTTTTCCCTTCTATGCACGTAACGGGGGCTTTGGCAGTTCATTTCGCGCTTTGGCACGATAAACGATTTGGAAAACCCGCATGGAAGATCATATTTACGATAATTACTGCTTCAATCTGTGCATCTACCGTATTCCTGAAGCAACATTCCATTTTAGACGTTTTCCCCGCCCTTGCTATAAGCTTTATTTCATATTACCTCATTTATAAGGTTAAATTCTTTGACAGATTTTTAAAGCAAGAAAATATCTGACTTTTTCTCCCGAAGCGTAATACGTTTCGGGAAAATTTATAAAGGAGATTTTATGGAATTATTTGATTTTCTGAACAAGATACCAACCTTAAACGAAATAACCGGCAGTTTAGGTGAATGGTTGGCTAATATGTACTCTAAAACCTTTCCAGGTGCTCTTGTTTTACACGATGTTTTAATTGACGGTACTAACGGATATACCTCACAAATAGATTTGATTTTAGTCGGAAACAAAGGCGTATATGTTGTTGAAGTAAAAACTTTTCCCGAGGCTAAAATTTATGGTGACACAAAACATTCAAAGTGGTACTATTATAATCACGGTAAAAAACATGAAATATATAGTCCGTTAAGACAAAATAAAAAACACGTAGAATATCTTAAAACGTTCTTAAAGGATTTTGGTGACGTTCCTATATTTTCCATTATCACTATGATTTGCGATGACTTTAAAATAAGTGGTGAGACTGACGGAAGCACCGCGATTTGCAGTTCATTACCCGCGATGAAAAAAGGCATTTATAAAATCGCAGATAATAAGCCGGATGTTTTCGATGATTCAAGAAAAAAAGAAATATTCGATTACATCAAAAACAAGCAATATTCAGACAGAGAAGCGAGAGCGGAGCATAAACAAAATGTTATTGCATATCAAGAAAGCTTAGAAAATATGCAAAAGCAAAATATATGCCCTTATTGTAAATCAGAATTAGTTTTGCGGAATGGTAAAAACGGAAAGTTTTATGGATGCAAAAATTTTCCTAAATGTAGATATACAATGAAATATGAGGAGCAACAGAAAGAAACGCTCGTGGAATAACAAAGAAACATACGAAACCTTTTAAAAAGTTATAAAGTGTTAGCAAAATTCCAAATTAAAAAGAGCCTACCTCTTTCGAGATAAGCCCTTATGCATAAGTTTTATTTACTATCCCACCTTTAATCCGTGTTCATAAAGATATTCAGGTGCTATATCAATCTCTCCATCTTTCCAAACGGGACAGCCAAAATCAATATAAACATCCTTGAACACAGCCTCATCCTTTAACGGCAAAAACGCAGGAGACGAAAGCAATGGTTTAAAATCAAACTCTTTAGCCTCACCATTGCTAAACCTTATCCACAACTTATAATCAGAAAGCGCACGAATGCCGCAGACCGTTATAGCGGGTGATTTATCGCCTGCATAAGCTATACCATTTTCTATATACATAACATTCCCCTCCTTTATCATTTGAGCGGTTCTATTTTTGAGAGCGGAATATTTCTCACAGCATCATTCCACGCTCTGTATAGCTCATCCTCATGTATCGTTATCCATGCTTGAACTAATCTCAGTTGTTTCACAGGAATGCTCCCTGAAAGAAGGTCTCCGTCCAATGCGACCACAGCATTATATTCCGCATATTGTACGTGAACGTGCGGTTTGTGATGTTGACCAATATCATTATATTGCATTCTTATAATGATACCAAAAAACGTTGAAATCGTTGGCATAATTATCAGCTCCTTTACTATAAATAGTATACCTTATTATACGTTCAAAGTCAACACTTTTTTATATATAATACACGACTATAAAGAAAGTCCGCACATGGAAATCTAACATGTGATTGTAAATTTCGATGACAGATCCTCAAGGTTATAAAATATTACGTTTTCCCTCGAAGCGCGCTTCGGAGGATTTTAGGTTCAATGCTTATGTTTCGTTTTTTTACCTTTAATATATTGACAAAAGTGGGCTTGTATGTTATACTCTTTTTGTCGGATTGTATATTGCTTTAGAGTTTTTTTAACACAACCGCGCCAATGCCGCAGGTTGTGTTTTTTTGTAAAAATGAAAAGTCTTTCCGAAAAACATCAAGGAGATTTTGAAAATGCCTATTACAGATATATTGAAAAGGAATTGCGCGCTTTACGGTAACGATATTTGTCTTACTGAAATAAATCCTGAGCTTCCTGAAACGAGAAGACTTACCTGGAGAGATTATGAGCTGGTTCAATCAACGTCAAAGGCTACTTACAGACGTGAAATAACGTGGAACGTTTTCAACGAAAAAGCCAACAGACTTGCCAATGCTCTCATTTCACGCGGTATAAAGAAGGGAGACAAGGTTGCAATTCTTCTTATGAACTGTCTTGAATGGCTTCCTATTTATTTTGGAATACTTAAAACAGGGGCTTTGGCTGTTCCCCTTAATTTCAGATACGCTTCCGACGAAATAGAATACTGCCTTAATTTAGCGGAATGTGACGCTTTGGTGTTTGGCCCTGAATTCATTGGCAGAGTTGAAGAAATAGCTGATTCCATAAGCAAAAACCGTTTGCTTATATACACAGGTACAGGCAACTGCCCATCCTTTGCAGACGATTATTTTGATCTTACAGTTGACTGCTCAAGTGCTGACCCCGACGTTTCATTAACGGATGAAGATTTTGCTGCAATTTACTTTTCATCGGGAACTACCGGATTTCCAAAAGCTATTCTTCACAAGCATGAAAGCCTGATGCATGCCTGCAGAGTTGAGCAGGCTCACCACGGACAAACAAAGGACGACGTTTTTCTCTGCATCCCTCCCCTTTACCATACGGGAGCGAAAATGCATTGGTTCGGAAGCTTTTTAGTCGGCGGCAAAGCCGTTCTTCTTAAAGGCACTAAGCCCGAATTTGTTCTCAAAACCGCATCAGAAGAAAAATGCTCTATAGTATGGCTTTTAGTGCCGTGGGCTCAGGATATACTTGCCGCTCTCGATAGCGGAGAGCTTAAGAAAGAAGATTACGACCTTTCAAATTGGAGACTTATGCATATAGGAGCTCAACCCGTACCAAAGAGCCTTATTCAGCGTTGGAAGGAATATTTCCCCAACCACGAATACGACACAAACTACGGGCTCAGCGAATCCATTGGCCCTGGTTGTGTTCATCTTGGCGTTGAAAACATCCACAAGGTTGGAGCCATAGGAAAAGCGGGATTCGGTTGGGAAACTAAAATTGCTGACGTATTGGGCAATCCTGTGGAAAAAGGCGAGGTTGGCGAGCTTTGCGTTAAAGGTCCTGGTGTTATGACCTGCTACTACAACGATGAAGCGGCTACAAAAGCTTGTCTCAAAGATGGTTGGCTCTTTACAGGAGATATGGCAATGGAAGACGAAGACGGTTTCATTTTCCTTGTTGACAGAAAGAAAGACGTTATCATAACGGGCGGGGAAAACCTCTATCCCGTTCAGATAGAAGACTTCCTCAGCACGCATACATCCATTAAGGACGTTGCAGTTATAGGACTTCCTGATGCAAGACTTGGAGAAATTGCGGCGGCTGTTATTGAATTGAAAAAAGGACATTCCTGCACAGAGGAAGAAATAAACGAATTTTGCAAAAAGCTTCCCAGATACAAACGACCCAAGAAAATCATTTTTGCAAAAGTTCCAAGAAACCCCACAGGGAAAATCGAAAAGCCCAAGCTTCGCCAGATATACGGTGGTGCTGGACTTGTGGCAGCTCAGAACAATTCCTGAAGTGAGGTGAACGCAAGTGACGCATTTAAAAACACGTTGGTTCAGGCTTGCTCTTGGCGTTATAACGCTGTTTTTTGCAGGTATAATCTACGCCTGGTCAATTATAAATCTTCCATTTTGCGGATATCATTTCATCGAAGGAACAAATTACTTTGGATTATGTTTCTGCGATTCGGGGATAAATTTTTCATCACAAGAACTTAGTCTTAACTTCACTATAACCATGTGCTTTTTCTGCATAAGCGGTTTCGTTTCAGGGCTTCTCGACAAAAAGCTTTCTCCGAGAATAAGACTTATTGCAAGTGCAATTCTGCTCGTTGCAGGCTTTGCAATAACTTCTTCAATACAAACAGATGACATTTCAGGACTTCTGAAACTGTATCTGGGATACGGAGTTATGGCGGGAACAGGAATCGGTATTGTTTACAACGTAGTTATTTCAAAGACTAATGCATGGTTTCCCGACAAGGCGGGTATATCATCAGGAGCGTTGATGATGGGATTCGGTTTCACCGCTCTCGTTTTAGGAAATTTCATGGTAAAGCTTTTTGGTATTAAATCCATCGGCTGGCAGAAAACTTATTTGGGCTTTGGAATCGTTATCGGTTTAATTATTTTTATCGCTTCATTTTTCATAAAAGCCCCCTCGTCAGATTTGGAATTTCCTGTGAAGGAAAAAGCAAAGGAAATCCAAACGAAGGATTATACTACCGTCGAAATGGCAAAAACCTTTACGTTTTGGAAGCTTTTTGTATTTTTCATTCTTCTTGCAGCGGTAGGAAGCACTGCCATAGGAGGCGCAAAAGGTCAATTTTCAGCTCTTGGAATAACAGAAAAAGCAGGTCTTTTCGCAAGTCTTGTAACTATTTGCAATGGCTTTGGAAGAATAGCTTCAGGAGCGTTTTTTGATGCTTTCGGTTTGAGAAAAACCCAATACCTCACATCTGGCGTTGTTATTCTTGCAACTGCTCTCACTTGTATTGGTTACATAACCGACATATCTATTTTAGGCGTTGTAGGATTGCTTCTTTGTGGATTCTCCTACGGATTCTGCCCCACAGCATCCTCCGCTTTTGTTGGCGCATTATTTGGCAAAAAGCATTTCGGGCTTAATTTCAGCACGCTTAACCTTATATTAGTCCCCGCTTCTTTTGTTCCAACCCTTTTGAGCGGAGTTGATTCAACGGTTAAATTCGGAATACTTATCGCTTGTTCCATCGTGGGATTAGTTATAAATCTTTCAATAAAGCCACTCAAAAACAAAAATAAAGAGGTTTAATTTATGGACTCAAACATCACACCCAAAAAGCGCGGTAGCTTTTCGGGAAAAATCGGATTCGTGCTTGCAGCAGCAGGTTCTGCCGTTGGTCTTGGAAACATCTGGCGTTTCCCCTATCTTGCCGCTGAATACGGTGGAGGAATATTTCTTCTCGTTTATCTTATTCTTGCAGTAACCTTTGGTTTTGCACTGATGTCTGCTGAAATAATGATTGGCAGAAAAACAGGTCTTTCAGCCATAGGTGCATTCAAAAAACTTGATAAAAGATTTTCCTTCGTTGGTATATTGGCATCCCTTGTTCCCGTTCTCGTTCTTCCCTATTATTGCGTTATTGGCGGTTGGGTTGTGAAATATTTCACGGCATTCGTATCTGGAAACATGGGAAAAGCCGCCATGGACGGATATTTTGGCGATTTCAGAGCTGATACATTCCAATCTATGCTTTTCTTTGCAATATTCCTTGGAATAACATCAATTATCGTTCTTTTCGGTGTTGAAAAAGGAATCGAAAAAACAAGTAAATTTTTGATGCCTGTATTGGTCACAATAATAATAGGTCTTTCCATTTACATTATGTTTCAGGACGGTGCTATGGAAGGCGTTATATATTATATCAAGCCCGACTTTTCAAAGTTTTCATTCAAAACAGTACTTGCAGCTATGGGACAGCTTTTCTATTCAATGTCCTTAGCAATGGGTATTATGATAACCTACGGCTCGTATATGAAAAAAGAGGTTAGCGTAGAATCCTCCGTACACCAGATAGAGATATTTGACACAGGTGTAGCATTTTTTGCAGGTCTTATGATTATTCCTGCTGTTTTCACAATGGGCGGTGTTGAAAACCTCAATGCAGGCCCTGGTCTTATGTTCGTAACGCTTCCAAAGGTTTTTGACAAAATGCCGGGCGGTGCAGTTATCGGTGCTATATTCTTTGTGCTTGTTTTCTTTGCCGCACTCACGTCCTCAGTTTCTCTTATGGAAACAGTTGTTTCAATCCTCAGAGACAAATTTGGAATCAAACGTATTGCTTCTTGTCTGACGGTTCTCGGTATTTCTCTGGCGTTGGGAACGCTTTCCGCTCTCTCCACAGGATTGCTCGCAGACGTGAAGCCCTTCGGAAAAGATTTCCTCGATTTCTTTGATTATATCTGCAATAATATTCTGATGCCCATAACCGCTTTACTCACCTGCATTTTGGTTGGATATATTATCAAGCCGAAAAAGCTCCTCGAAGAAGCGGAAACCCACGGCAACAAATTCAAAGCAAAAAAACTTTTCACCGTTGTTATTAAGTATATCGCACCAATCTGCATTATTCTTATTTTCATTTCTTCCATATTCGGAATCGTTTAATAGTTAAAGGTCTTGCGAGCGTTTCGCAAGACCTTTTCATTGGTGCCTTTAAGGCGTGGAAATAAACCCCCGGTTCTACCGGGGGAAGAAAAAATACTTTAGTTTACGTAGAAAAACCTCCATGGTATAATGTGTAGGACTTGACAACCGCACTACACATAAATA
>SVRW01000013.1 GCA_015064625.1 Oscillospiraceae bacterium
TCATTTGTCAATGGGCGTGTTGAACGTTCATTTTACCCTTGACAAATGGCAATTGATCATTTATCATTTCATCGGGTAAAATCTTTTCTTTTCTCTCTACTTTTTCATTTTAACTTTACAAAACCATTTTTACGACATGATTATAACACTTTTTTGACCATAAATCAATATGCTGAAAAAATAATTATATTCAATAGTTGAAAAACTCAATAAAATGTGTTAAAATAAAAATGAAATTCATAAAAAGTTTTCTAAGGATAATTATGGATAAACATGAAATATATTTTCTTCAGAATCGTTGGAAGCTTGAAAAGAGACAATTATATTATTATGGTTTGAGAAATAAAAAGAATCTCTTTAAAAATTCTGTTTCACTTTCTAAAAAACAAATAGATATTATCAAAAAACTTCCATGCGTACTAAATGAATCTGAAAAGAAGATTCTTGGCAAATTGATGAATGAACATATAGTTTTGAAATCCAATTTGAAGAATACACCCGAAGCTTTAAAAGATGCAAGATTTTGTATTTCGTGCGCCGCAAATGATTTTATCATTCCTGGCTTAGAATTTGATGAAAAGGGATTATGCCCTTTTTGTCAAACTGTATCTGACGTTGAAGAATTAAAAAGCATTGTTCCTATTGTTGAAGATATACCTAAAAGTAAAAAATCACGGTTTGACGTTGCTGTATTCTATACAGGCGGAAAAGATTCAACTTTTTTGCTTTATCATCTTGCTATACAAAAGAAGCTTCGTGTTCTTGCTTTGACGTGGGAAATTCCGTTTATGTCTGAAAGTGCTAAAGCGAGTATTCAAAATGCAAAAAAGCATTTTTCTAATGTGGAATTTTTATCAAGAACTGTAATGTCTGAGGATCTTTGCAAGGTTTACGATAAGTTATATGAACTTAGTGAAAACAATTGTGCTTGTCCATCTCTTGCATATATGCTATTCTATCCTGAACTTGTGACAAACCGTGTTCCGTATTTCGTTGCAGGGAATGAACCCGTTCAGATGCTTGGTTTGTATTATAACCATATGGCTCCTAAAATTGCATATAAATTTTCTGATAGTTGTTTTTTGCTTTCCCTTATTAACGTGGGGCGTATATTGACATTAAGACCGCCATTAAAAAAAGGACAATTTGAAACCTTGGCGACAATGAAACAGCTCGCCTTCGGAGATAACCCTTTCAAAAAAATAAGCGGATATTCAAATCAGTTAGTTTCAAACGTAGTGGAATCTATAAAAGAAGTACCGGGTTTTTTACCTCCTTTGAAAAAAATGATCAGAATATCTTCCTTAAGTGGAAATATCCCTGCGTTTGTTCATATCGATTTTGATAAGGTTTGCGGTGGTAAATACGATTGGAATAAAATAAAGGATGTTTTGATAGAAGAATGTGGATGGGTTCCTCCTGATGACAGCAAGAAAGCACTTCACACAAGCTGTAAAATAGAAAAATGTAAAGATCATTCCCAATTTGTGAGATTTTATCATTGTAAAAGTAAAATGATTCCGTTTAGTGCTATAGAAATCTCTCTTGCAAGCAGAAATTGCGGGAGAACACGTGAAGAACTTCTTTATGAAATGGAAAATCATTTGGGATTTTCTCTTTCACCCTTGCCTGAATGTTCTTTAATGCGGGGATATGTGAGATATCATGGGGATTAAAATATTTTGTTTTTCAGGAAGCGGCAATAGTTTGAGTGTTGCAAAATATCTCTCTGAAAAATTAGATGCTGAGATAGTAGAAATTTCATATGATGAAACACTGTATGAAGCGAAAGTCTCTATTGTAATTTTTCCTGTATATTGTCAAAATATTCCATCGGTAGTAATAAATTTTTTAAGAAGATTAAAAGGTAAGTATGCAGTTTTAATTGCAACGTATGGAAAAATATCTCATGGGAACGTTTTATATGAAGTAAGCCAAATGTTAGGTCCAGATTTAATTGGTGCGGCATATATACCCATGAAGCATACTTATTCTGATCTCAATTTGAACAATAAACATTTATTTGAAACCGAACCATTGCAAAAAATTATTGAGCGTATCAATTTTCCGCAAAAGATTTTTTTGCCGAAATGCAAAAAGAACTTATTTGCTGGTTTTTTCCCAACTTGGCGAAGCAGAGTCGCTTTAAAAATAATAAGAAATTCCAACTGTAATTCATGTGGATTATGCGAAAATAAATGCTCGTTTAATGCTATTAAAAAAGGTATTACAAATAAAAAATGCATAAGATGCTTGCGTTGTGTAAAGCTCTGTCCTAACAATGCACTTTATATAAAAAAGAGCTTAATTCTGAAGATGTATTTGCACAACGAAAAAGATAAATCAGCAGAGCTTTATCTTTAAAATAATATAAAAAAACATATATATGGAGGAAAACATGACAAAAGAAGAATTATATAACGTTGCACTTGAAGCAACTAATTTTTCGTATGCCCCTTATTCAAATTTCAAGGTTGGAGCTGCTCTTTTGACTTCCTGCGGAGAGGTATATACGGGCTGTAATGTTGAAAATGCGTCATACGGTGGAACAATGTGTGCAGAAAGAACGGCTGTTTTTAAAGCGGTTTCCAATGGAAGTCGTGAGTTTTCAAAAATCGCTATAGCTTCTTCCACGGAATGTGATTGCACTCCTTGCGGACTTTGCAGACAGGTGCTTTCTGAATTTTCAGCGGACGGTTCTCTGATTGTAATTTGTAAAGTAGATGGTAAATTGAGAGAATTTACCCTTAAAGAGCTTCTACCTTGCAGCTTTACTTTTTAAGGAAAATCACTTGACAAAAATTGTTTTATGTGATATATATTTATCATAAAACCGAATAATTGATAAGAAAAGTACGGTTTGAAAAGTTGTAAACTGAGTAAATGAAAAGGGAATCCGGTTCGAATCCGGAACAACCGCCATTACTGTATTTGACGAGAGAAAGCACATAGTCCATTGGGATACCCCGAGAAGGAGTGTTTTTTGCATTTTTTTGCTATGTCATAAGTCAGGATACCTGCCGTATTTTTTAAGGTTTAACACGTTTTGGGCGTGAAGGGTGCAACCGATTTATCGAAGCGTTATAGCAAAAAGGGCTTTTCTCGGCATTGTGCGTTCGACTCTTTTTGATATCGCTTTGCGGAAGCATTTTTCTGCAAAGCCTGTTTGACTGCGCCTTAAATCTGTTGTACTCTCCCGACCTTGAAAACGGGGGAGTATTCTTTTTGAGAGGAGGTATTTTTTTGAATGACAATGAAAAGCTGTCCTGGGCGGTAGAACAGTTGAAGGAAAAATACGAAACTCTTGGAAGACTTCCGAAAAAAGAAGATTTTGATGAAAAGACGAGAGCTCGTATTAAATCATTTTTAGGGCCATGGCCCAGAGCCTTGGAAAGCGCAGGCTTAAAAGAGCGAAAAAAAGAAAACAAAAAAAGGAGTTAAAACAAAAATGAAAAAACTTTTAGTATTATTTTTAATGGCTGTATTATTTATCAATTCTGCGGTTACTGTTTTTGCAAGCAGTGACAATTATGTTTATGTTTCAATCGCAAACGGAGATCTTGTTCTTGCATACGAAAATGTAAGCCTTTCGGATGCTGATAATGATGGAAAGCTCACGATAAATGATGCTTTGTATCTTGCACATGAAGCAAAATTTGAAGGCGGAGCAGAAGCAGGTTATGCTTCCTCTGTAGGAGCGTATGGATTGAAAATTGATAAATTGTGGGGCTATGAAAATGGTGATTCCTTCGGTTATTATCTGAACAATGCTTCTGCTATGAGCTTAGGTGATGAAGTTAAAAACGGAGATCACGTATACGCTTTTTGCTATACTGATCTTGTAGCTTGGTCCGATACCTATTCATATTTTAATACAGCTTCTTCTAAAAAAGATGTAGGAGATACTTTATCCTTGGCTCTTTATTCCGCAGGATATGATGAATCATGGAATCCGATTTCTTTGCCTGTAAACAACGCAAATTTACTTGTAAACGGAGTTAAACAAGAAATTAAAACAGATGAACAAGGTAAAGCTACCGTTACATTCGATAAAATTGGAACGTACGTAATAAGTGCTGTTTCTGAATCTCAAAACCTTGTTCCTGCCGTATGTGTAGTTACGGTATCTGAAAAAAATAATGAAACAATACCTACAGATCCTGCTAAGCCTGGCGATATTTCTTCGTATGTAATTGTAATGTATTCGGTAATTGCTATGATATCTATATTTGTTATTTCGAGAAAACGTAGAAGTATATGAATTTAAAAATTTTAAAATCAATAATTTGTTTTTTTGTTGTTTTAATTATATTTAATGCGTTCACTCCATTTGGAGTGAACGCTTCGGACAAAGATATAAGCCTACAGATAACAGACGGCGTTATTTCTTATAATTTATCAGTAAGCGGATATGATTCTTTAGAAGAATGGATATATGAATATTTACCAAATGACATAGGAATATGCGCTGAATGGTACGTTTTAGGGCTTTCTCAAAGTGGAAAATACAACTTTTCCGAATATGAAAAATCACTTATTGATTATTTAGAAAACCATAAGATAAGTTCAGCATCAACAAGGTTGAAATTTGCTTTATCTCTTGCCTCGTGTAGTTGTGATGACGAATATATAGAAGCGACTCTGAATTCGTCCATGGGAAAGCAGGGGATAATGAGCTATGTTTACGGCCTTCATCTTTTAAATAACGGATTTAAACATTCGGAATACAGCATTACATCTGTAATTGATTTTTTGATTGAACTTCAGCTTTCAGATGGAGGATGGTCTTTGCGTGGAGATACTTCTGACGTTGACGTAACTGCTATGACTCTCCAAGCACTTGCACCTTATTATTCTGATGAAAAAATAAAAAAATCCGTAGATTCAGCAATAAATTTTCTTTCAGAAAAACAGCAAGATGACGGAGATTATATTTCATATGGTGTTTCAAATCCTGAAAGCGGTGCGCAAGTTATAACTGCTCTTTCGGCGTTGAATATCGACTTCATGTCTGACAGCCGTTTTATAAAGAATGAAAATACTTTGCTTGACGGAATCTTAAAATATCGCTTGAAGGACGGAAGCTTTTCTCATACTTTGAACGGTGAAAGCAATAATAATTCAACAGTTCAGGTTTTTTATTCCATGATTTCTTATCAGCGAATGAAAGACGGAAAAAGCGGACTTTATATTCTTGATTCAGTTAATATATCAAAAGATCAAAGTGAAGAATCAACAGAATCAACAGAATCAACAGAATCAATAGAATCAACAGAATCAATAGAATCCGTTGAGTCAATAGAATCATCTATGAATTCTTCTGTTGCTTCAGAAGATATTCAAACTGAAAAAGTCAGCGTAAAATTTATAATAATAATTGTTGAAATATGCCTTTTTGCATTTTCCGTAGTTTTATTATTTCTTCTAAAAAAATTCAACTTAAAAAACTTTTTAGCTTTATTTTTAGTTTTTATAATTCTTATAATTTTATCTTTAACAATAAAAATTCAAAGTAAAGAAGAGTATTACAATAACGAAGGAATCTCAAAAGAAAATGTTATTGGTACGGTTACTATTTCAATAAAATGTGAAACGATTATCGGTAAAGGTGATAATAGTTATATTCCAAAAGACGGAATCATTTTGAATGAAACAGAATTTGCAATTTCAGATGGTGATACGGTATATGATATTCTTATTGAAGCTGCAAGAAAACATTCATTACAAATAGAAAATAACGGTAACGATAAAATGGCATATATTTCAGGTATAAATTATCTTTATGAATTTGATTACGGTGACCTTTCAGGTTGGATGTTTTTAGTTAACGGAAAAGAAAGCTCTGTTGGATGTACTTCCTTTGCCTTGTCTGACGGTGATATAATAGAATGGGTGTACACTTGTGAATTAGGTAAAGATATTAAATAAAAGTGAGGAAAAAATGAGAGGATTTCGGATATAAATCCATTTGCACTGTTTTTATATTTTGTGTTCGTTTCCGCTTTGCCAATGTTTTGTGGCGATGGTATTATATATTTAATATCTTTTTTAGGGGCTTTATCTTTATATCTTTTCAGAAATGGAATAAATAATCCCAAAACTCATCTTTCCTCTTTTTTGTTTTTTCTTATTCTGACTATAATAAACCCTTTGGTATCTCATAATGGGGTTACAGTTTTATTTGTTATAAATAATTCTCCAATAACACTTGAAGCTTTGATATATGGCTTTTTTGCATCGATTCTTATTATATCAGTTTTGTATTGGTTCAGAACGTTTAGTCAGATTATGACGAGTGATAAGCTTCTTTATATTTTTGACAGGTTTTCTCCAAAGCTCGCATTGATTATTTCAATGAGTCTCAGATATATTCCGTTGTTTGGCAGACAAATAAAAAAGATAAATCAATGTGTGAAAGCATTAGGCTCATATAATGAAGAGAACGTTATTGATAAAGCTAAGCTTTACTTGAAAACTTTTTCTGCTATGGTGACATGGACTATTGAAAACGGCATAATCACTGCTGAAAGTATGGATGCCAGAGGATATGGAGTGGGAAAACGGTCAAGATATTCAAATTACTTTTTTAGCTTTCCCGATGTTATTTTTATATTGCTCACGTTTGTCTTGTTCATGTTTTCTGTGTTTTTAATTAGAAATAAAAGCTTTGAATTTTATCCTTCATTTTCGGTTTCTTTTTCTGACGAATCAATTATTGGATATGTTTTATATGGAATTATAGCTTTTGTTCCGTTGTTCATTGAAGTAAAGGAGGAATTAAAATGGAAATACTTAAAACTGAAAATTTAACCTTTACTTATGCTGGGAAAAAGCAACCAACAATAAAAAATGTATCTGTCAATGTAAATTTAGGGGAATTTATAACTATTTGCGGAGCAACTGGAAGCGGAAAATCGACATTTTTAAAACTTCTAAAAAAAGAAATATTACCTTTGGGCGAAAAAAGCGGTGATGTTTTTTTTGAAGGTGAAAGCCTTAATACAATTTCGGATTTAAAAAGTGCGTCTCACATAGGTTATGTTATGCAACGTCCTGAACAACAGATTGTAACCGATAAGGTTTGGCACGAGCTTGCTTTTGGACTTGAAAATCTTAACGTACCTAAAAATGTTATTTCAAGAAAAATAGCTGAAATGGCTTCATATTTTGGTATAGAAGATTGGTTTGATAAGAGTGTTGATACGCTTTCGGGTGGACAAAAACAAATGCTTAATCTTGCTTCAGTTATGGTTATGAATCCCAAGCTTCTTATTCTTGATGAACCAACTTCACAGCTTGATCCCATTGCATCCTCCGATTTTCTCTCTACTTTGAAGAAAATCAATAGAGATTTAGGGGTAACTGTTATAATTGCCGAGCATAATTTGGAAGAGCTTTTAACCTTCAGTGACAAGTTAATGGTTTTTAACGAGGGGGAAGTTTTATTTTTTGATTCACCTGAAAACGTAATACAAAAATTATCGGAAAGTTCTCCATTTATAAATTACCTTCCTACACCTGCAAGAATATATAAGCTTTCTGAAGTAAATGGAAAATGCCCATTGACCGTTCGCGAAGGAAGGGAATTTATAAAACAAAATTTAAAAAATAATGATGTAGATCTTTTTGTAAAGGATATAAATACATCGAAAACAAAAGATGTATTTTTAGAATTTAAAAACGTTTATTTCCGATATTCGATAGAGCTTCCTGACGTTTTGAGAGATTTGAATTTGAAAATATTTAGAAATGAAATTTTCTGTATTCTTGGCGGTAACGGAAGCGGAAAATCAACGCTGTTTTCGGTAGCTTCCAATCTTGAGAAACCATATTCGGGACATGTTAAAGTAAAAGGAAAGAAGCTTAAGGAATATACAAACCAGAGTTTATATAAAAATTGTATCGCTTTTTTACCTCAGGATGTTCAATCTGTTTTTCTCTCTGATTCTGTTTCTGAAGAAATTTCTGAAGAAAGCATTTCACGCTTTAATCTTGAATCTCTTAAGGATATGAATCCGTATGATTTATCAGGAGGAGAGCAACAGCAAGTTGCCATTGCAAAGGTTTTAGAAAGCAATCCTCAGATACTTTTACTTGATGAACCCACAAAGGGAATAGATAAAGCTTCTATTTTAAAAGTTATAGAAATAATTAAGGACTTGAAGAAAAGCGGAAAAACTGTTGTTATTGTAACACACGATTTGGAATTTGCCTCAAATGTTGCTGACCGATGTGCGTTGCTTTTCAGAGGCACTATTCAATCTGTTGAAAATTCAAAAGATTTTTTCTGCGAAAATAATTTTTATACAACGGTTGAAAATAAAATGACAAGAGATTATCTTTCAGGAATAGTTACGTTTGATGATTTAAAGAATGTTTTTGAGATAAAGTGAGGGAGTTTTAGATGATAGTTATTAAAAATTCCTCTTTGAGAAATGTTCTTCGAATAATAATACCTTTTATTATTATGCCTTTGGTTGTCCTGATTGGTGCTATATTTTTAAACGAAAAAAGACATTTGTTTATTTCTCTCGGGCTTGTTTTTTTGTCTCTGATTTTCTTTGTTTCAGGAGTAGAAAAGAAGAACCTAGGCACGCGAAGACTTGTTATGGTTTCCGTAATGACTGCTTTGTGTGTAGTTGGAAGATTTATTCCTTTTTTTCAACCAATAACAGCTATTACTGTTATAACTGCAATATATTTGGGAGGAGAGTCTGGTTTTCTTGTTGGAGCTTCTTCTGCATTTTTATCTAATTTCTATTTTGGACAAGGTCCTTGGACTCCGTTTCAGATGTTGGCGTGGGGACTTGTTGGACTTATAGCAGGACATCTTTCAAACCCTCTTTTGAAAAGAAAATGGCTTTTAATTTTATATGGAATACTTGCGGGTGTTTTGTATTCTTTCATTATGGATGTATGGTCAACCTTATGGTATAACGGAAGCTTCAATTTTGATTTGTATAAAGTTTCCCTTATGACCGCAATTCCTCATACAGCTATTTATTCTATTTCCAATTTCATTTTCCTTTACATTTGTGCTGACCCTATCGGAAAAAAGCTTTCGAGAATTAAAACAAAATACGGTATATAAGAAAATCGGGGGTGTATTTCGCACCCCCGAAATTTTTATTTTGTAAGTAATGAATTATCTACGAAAACAGAATTATAAGATGTGGATTTAACTGAAAAATCGTAAGAATAAACGAGCGTTTTTCCATCATCTAAAGAAAAGCTTATTTTTGCATTATTTTCGATTATTTCGTGAGTACCTTTTTTAAAAGTAATAGCTCCGCTTGCATTTTTTAATATAAACTGTTCGTCGCTATATTTTGAGATTTCATTTTCTATGTTGGAATCCTTTGCAAGCTCCGAATTTTTTAATAGCGAAATGGCGTAATCTTTCTTCATCATGTAATCCAGTGTATACGAATCTCTATTATCAGTAAGTGAAAATGATTCAAACGTAGATATGTTATTTACTGATTCATAATGAGGCGTTGAAAAATAACCTGTTTTTTTAACTGAAAGGGATTCTGTATCTAAATCCATTGACATAATGTTTCTGTTCGTTTCAGTTATATATTTTCCATTACCGATATAAAGTTTAGTTATGTAGTCTTTATTGTTAATTGTTGTATTTGTTTCTTTATAAAGCTCAACACCGTTTTGTACGTTTTTTATGTTTGTAACGGATTCTGTGGATGCTTGTACATCTCCAATAACTAAACTTTCTTTATAAGTTGTTGAAACAGCAGACGCTATATCGAAAACATTATCGTATGCTGAAAAAGCAAATCTCGTGTGAATATTATCAACGTTTGCATACTCCGAGGATGAAGGCATAGGGACGTTAATATTGCTCCCTATATTTTCGTATAACACGTTTATAGCCACTGTAACATTTTTTGGTGTTCCTACACCAAGCTTTGATAACGCTTCGTCTTTTGTAGTAGAATGGATGTTAACTGATATTCCACAGAGGTATCCATCGGAGTTTACATATAAAGTTCCATCCAAAACAATGCTTTCGAAGATGTCGTTTGTTTTAGAGTTTTCAAAATTTTCAAATCCGTATGATTCAAGAAATTCAGAATTGAAGAATTTTGAAAGAAGTAGATTTCTTGTTTTAAAATTATAATTTGTGATTGTACCTTCTGTATCAGACTCTATTAAATCAAAAATAGATGATATTTCGGGAAAGTTTCTTCCGAGAAATTTTTCTTTGTTTACATGGGGAACAAAAACAAAGTTGCCATCAGAGTCGGTAGGGGAGGCTGTAACGTAATTTGAAAGATATTCCGATACCTCTGAAAATGAAGCTTTTACTTTGTATTTTGAATACTTATCTTGTGTATAAAGAAAACCATCACCATAATATGTTTCTGTTATAGGATAAATAACGTTTGAAGATGCAGCATCAAGTTTGAATGAGAAGTTGGGTGTGTCAGTATTCAACGAATTGCCAAGAAAAACACCGTCTAATGTGAAATCACCAATATCTGTTGTAACGGTTGCATTTACGATAGTATTTAGCTCATTTAAATTAGAAAGCTTGTTTGCTGAATTTATTGCATCTGAAACAAGTTTTTTTCTAGACATATAGTCTTTTGAACTTTGTATAATGTTTAATCTCAAAAAAGATGACTTAATTTTAAGAAAGTCAGTCGAATCAATGAAGCCTGAAGCATCAATATCCGCGGCTTTGAATTGAGTTTCAGATATGGTTAAAGTTTTTAAGAAAAAGCTTTTTATAATAAGATAATCTGTTGCATCGATGGCAGAGGAATAATCAACGTCACCTGTGATTATTACAGTATATCTTTCAGAATCAATATCAAAATAGCATCCCGTTGCTAAATAATCAGACTCATCTAATTTCGTGCCGTTCTCATAATATACGGGAAAGGAATCGTTGAAATTATCAGTAAATTGATTTAAAGTTGTTTCTTCAGTAACGTCAAAAATATAATTATCCGATATAACATACAGGGAATCATCTGTCAGAATTGGTGTTTCTGCTGAAGCTATGGAGAAAACAAAAGTTGAAATAATAGAACACAATGTAAGTAATATAGCTAATAGTTTTTTTGAAAAAACATTCATTTTGACTCTCCTTTATTTGTTTTTAAAGTCTGGGAATTTAATTTCAACGTCTTCGTTTAATGCTAAAATTTCCGTCGAGTTTATTATTTGTATTTTTTGTGTTTCTGATAGATTTATTGAAATATTGAAAGAGCTTTCAATGATAATCAAATCTGTTTTTCTTATGGTCAAAGTCCCAATTGATTTTTCAACTGTATAATTACTTAATTCGGTTTTATCGATAACATTCTCTTTTAAATTTTTTAAGTAAAAATCTTTGTATGAACATAAAATACTATATGCAGATTCGCTTGTATAAGTGTAATCAATGATATAATAATCAGCATTTTCTGTCACAGTATAACTTAATGTATCGAGTAATGAGAATATATAAGGACACCAAATTCCAATGGTATCATTTTTCGATATTGGAGAATCTATATAGGATTCTTTAAAATCCATATTATTGTTTTTACTCGTTAATAACCTTTCATAATTAAAACCACCGTCTACGTATTTCTCTAATTTAACGTTTTTTGAAGTTTCCATAATGAAAGAAGTAGTTGGCGATTTCGTGAGAAAGCTTGATGAAAAATTCGTATTTATATCTGTATATTTTTTATCCGAATCTTTAGTATTGTATATTCTTGTTTCTGAGAAAATCGAATATGCAGAAAGTTCGGTGAGATTATAAAAAACTTTTGAAAAAGTAAAGCTTTCTGCAGAATCAAAAAGCTTATATTCGGTAAAATCCGAAGAAAAGTCCATTTTTAATTTATCAACTGTAATCTCAAAGTATATAGTTGCAGGATATTCAGCATCATCAAAAAATGCAAATGTATTTATCTCTGAAAAAGCTTTTATATTATTTTCAGAGATTATTATTTCTATTTTACCATCGGTGAATTCAAGATTTTTTATTGATAAAACAGATTTAAGAAGATCAACGAATTTTTCTTCAAGAATATGATATGTAAAGCCATAACTGAAGGAAGTACCTGTTTCTGTTTCTTCCTTTGATACATTAGTGTATGAAGAAGAAAAATCAAAGTAACAAAGGTTTTTATCTATATATCTGCTATAGATATCTACAGGGCATTGAAAAGATGATTTACCCAGGTATATATCATTCAAATATGCTTTTCCGTCAACATAATAATCTTCAGTTTTCCAAATTTCACTTTCTTCTGACATGATTTTACAAACAGAATATCTGTTACCTTCAAATGCACCGTATTTATAACATAAAGTTGTAACATCGTCCACTAATGTAAAATCTGCTTTCAATTCATATGAAAATTCATCAGAAAGTAAATATTTATTTAAGCTGTTTGACAATTCATCTTCAATAGAAAGTTCCGTATCCTGCGATGAGCTTTCTTCTGAATTTATCGGCTCAGAAACGTATTCTTCAAAACTTTCGTTTGCGTTTGAATTCTCTGATGATATGTTGCTACTCTCATTTTCTCCTTCGCAAGAGCAGAGGAAATATAAAGTGAAGAGTAAAACAGTCATCAATGATAGTATGGAGAAGAGCTTTTTTGATTGAGATGTAATATTTTTCATAATTATTTTCAAGTTTCAAATCAATTATTTTATATCACAATAATGATATCATATAGCTTTATTTTTGTCAAGAAACAAGAGTTGAATTTAAAGTAATTCAAGAAAATTCCAAGGCGTGTTTTAAAAGTCCTAACAATCTTTTTTTTAATCTTCTGCAGATTTTATCTTCATAAGCTTTAAAGCATTCGTTTTCGGGCCTAAATTTTCCAAAAATCAAGTCTTCATATTCATATTGAATTTTTTTTCCTATAAAGCTTGCAAGAATTATAACATAAGGTTTTTTATTGTCTATTGCAAAAACTTCGTTTTCAATTTCGAATCCATTATCATATAAATATTTTCTTAAAACTTCAGGATATGACATTGGCTGAAGTATAAGTTTGCAGGATTTTGATTTGTTTT
Organism: Oscillospiraceae bacterium; assembly: GCA_015064625.1. GTDB lineage: Bacteria > Bacillota > Clostridia > Oscillospirales > CAG-382 > SIG653. The sequence goes on from SVRW01000013.1 coordinate 13,051, forward strand.
CTCCGCTTTGGATAATTTCAGCAATTAAATGCCCTCCCATACCGCAAATTGCGGCACAATCATAATCATTCTCGCTTACGTTTTCAAATCCATTTGATAAGACGGTTTTGATTTTATCCGACAAATTATGTTCTTTAATATCATTTTCAGCGCGTTTGAGTGGCATCGGATTTACATCTGAGGCAATGGCTTCTTTTATAATTCCTTCTTTGACAAGTTCAATTGGCAGAAGTGCGTGGTCACATCCTATATCTAAAAGCCTCGTCCCCTTGGGAACGAGGCTTTTAATTGCAGAAAGTCTGTTATAATACATCAGTTTCCTGATATAATGGAATCTATGTTATCTTCAGAAATAATTACAAATACATAATCAACGTATTCGTTGCCTTCTGAAGCATAATCTGATATAGCTTTTGTAATTGTTGAATTTGTCAAAGAAAAACTGTCGTTAGCTTCAAAATAGGAATTATTGAAGTTTTGAACAAGCATAGAAACCATTGCATTGGAAGTATCATCTCTAAGGAATATTGCGCTGGGAAGCTCTACTCGATTTGTTTTGAAATAAAGGCTTTCACAAGCACCGAAAACTGTATCATCTTCTGTGTCTGTATAATACGAATTAGTTTCTGCATCTTCATATATGACAACATCAGAAAGAGGGCAGATGCAATCGGTATCCTCAGGAATAGTTGTAGTAAAGTCTTTAGTTGCATAATAGTATTTCTCTGTAAAGATATCTTTATCCAAACCTAAAGAAGTTACAAGGTTACCACCTTTGCCAATAACTTCGTCAAATTTATATTGATAAGCTTCAGAAGAAATATATTCACATATTGCTTTGTAAGTAAGATATGCACCGAAATCGGAAAGGTTTCCACTGGTGTTGTAATACAAAGGAGTTGAAGCTTCTCTGTTTGCCATAAATGCATCTGTAAGATTGATAACGTCAACAGTTTCAACCTCAGAAAGAGCTTTGCAAATCTGTTCAAACTTTGTATTGTAGCTTACTTTTTTAATGGATTCAGGAATTTTATCTTCACAAACCGTAAGCATCCCGGGAACCATAACGTAAACATATTTGACGTCTTTTTTGTTAGTGGCAGAAGATACCTTATCTTTGAATTCTTTAAGCTCTGTATTGGTGAGAAGATTTTCGCCAATGTATGCACTTATAAGATTTTCAAAGAAAAGTGTAGAGTTGTTTCCCAACGTTACTGCAGAGCCGTCAAGGGGGTTTTCTGCAACTGCATTGTATTTAGCAGTAAAGTGTGTTTTAACACTCTCTTCTTTACCTTCAACAGTTGCGGAAATTTCGTAATATTGCTCTGTTGTACTATTAAGTGTGATTTCCATTATGAAGTAGTTACCGATAGAATTAGTCGTATAAACTTCTTCATCATCCGCAACGTTAACAATCTTAACGTTTGCATCATTTTCACAAGTACCTGCAATGATTACAGAATAGGGTTCTGTATTAAGAATGTGCTTAACTTCAGGACATTCTGTGTAACCTTCTTCTGTAGAAGGTGTTGTAGAAACCTCGGTACTTTCTTCTTCCTCACTATATGCTTCAGCTGCAGAAATCTGATCAAGAAATGCAGTATCATTTTTGTTTCCTGAGCATGAAGCCATCGAGAAAATCATTAAAGTGATAAGCAATAATGAAAGCCCCGATTTAATGTTAAATATGTTTTTGTTCATTACAGTTTTCCTTTCGTGCCATAAAACTTGGCGAGGGGTTATTCGTCTTGAGCGTTTGCTTTGGCCTCTTCGATTATTTTCATCTTAACAGGACCAGGTGCTTCCTCGTATTTTACAAATTCGAAAGTGAAAGTACCTCTGCCTTGTGTCATAGCACGAAGTTGAATTGCGTAATCGCTCATTTCCGCAGTAGGAACTTCTGCTTCAACAATGGTGTATCCCTTCTTTTCGGAGCTTTGCTCTGTACCGCTTATTCTACCTCTGCGCTTGTTAACGTCACCGATTATATCACCCATAAGTGAATCGGGGGTGAGAACCTTAAGAACGCCGATAGGTTCGAGGATCGCAGGGTCAGCCTTGGGAATACCATCTTTGAACGCCAATATAGCTGCAAGCTTGAAGGACATTTCAGAAGAGTCTACATCATGATATGAACCGTCGAAAAGATTTGCATGGATGTTGATAACAGGGTAACCAGCAAGAATACCCTTCTGCATTGCTTCAAGAAGTCCTTTTTCAACTGCAGGATGGAAGTTCTTGGGAACGCTTCCTCCGAAGATGGATTCGGTAAATTCAAGTCCTTCGGATGCCCCAGGGGAGAATTCGATTTTAACGTGACCGTACTGACCATGTCCACCAGACTGTTTCTTATGTTTTCCTTCTGCTTGTGCCTTACGTTTGATAGTTTCTCTGTAAGCAACCTTTGCAGTTACTGTATCAACACTTGCACCGAAGCGGTTTTTAAGCTTGGAAACCATAATATCAATATGCATGTTACCCATACCGTAGATGCACATCTGCTTGGTTTCAGCATTGTTTTCATATTTCAATGTATAATCTTCTTCAAGAATCTTTGAAATACCTGCAGAAATCTTATCTTCATCACCCTTTGCCTTGGGAACAATAGCCTGACAATAGTAGGGAGTGGGGAATTTTATCTTTGCATATTTAACGTTTGAAGAAGAAAGAGTATCATTAACGTTTGTGTTTGCAAGCTTAACTGTTGCACCGATATCACCGTAGCAAAGGGTTTCAACGTTGCTTGTCTTTTTACCTACAAACGTATAGATGCTTGCAATTTTTTCTGATTGACCTGTAGTGCTGTTTGTGAGCACTGCTGGCAACGTAAGGTTACCATTCATAACGCGGAAGAAGCTGCGTTTTCCAACGTCTTTATCAGCAACAGTTTTGAAGATAAAGAGGTCAGGCGCACCGTTTTCATTTGCGCTGATTTCGGAAATAGTTCCATCTGCGTTTTCAACGGATTCTTTCATCTTGTCAGCAGGCGAGCAGAAGAAGTTTGCAATAGAATCCATAAGAGCTTTTACGCCAGCAAGTGTTGTTGATGAACCTGAGAAAACTGGAGCAATAGAACCGTCTACAAGACCTTTAAGGAGAGCATTCTTGGTTTCTTCGTGTGTGAATGCTTCACCTTCGAAATATTTCATCATCAGTTCGTCGTCTGTTTCAGCAATTGCCTCTGTAAATATAAGACGATATTCTTCTATGAGATCATTTGCACCAGCAGGAAGAGTTGAAGCCTTGATTTCACCTTTAGCATCAAATTCAATTGCTTCATCTGTAAGGAAGTTGTAGAAGATTTTGGGATTTCCGCCTTCAGTTGCAGGAACGATAACGGGGCATACGGATTTACCAAATGTTTCATCCAAGCCTTTAAGGGCTTTGCGGAAGTTAGAGTTTTCGTCATCAAGCTTGTTGATAAAGAAAGCTCTTGATTTACCCTGTGCCAATTCCCACGCAAGCTCTGTACCAACTTTATGTCCTGATTTACCGTCAACAACGATTATAGCGGAGTCAGCGACTCTGATAGCCTGTCTGACTTCGCCTTCAAAATCGAAATAACCTGGAGTATCAAGAATATTGATTTTAGTATTTTTCCATTCAAAGTTTGCAAGCGAAGCAGAAATAGAAATAGAGCGTTTAATTTCTTCGGGATCATAGTCACAAACGGTGTTTCCGTCAGCAGATTTTCCCAATCTGTCTGTAACCTTTGCAAGATAAAGCATTGCTTCAGCAAGAGCGGTTTTACCATCTCCACCGTGACCGACTAATGCAACGTTTCTGATTTGGTTTGATTTGAAAATTGCCATTATTGTACTCCTCTGTTTTATTTTGAATTATTCATTCAATAACATACCTATTATATAATATTTTTTTTAAATATTCAATAGTTTTTTTTATAAAAAATCAACTTTTTTTGAGAAAAATGCCAATTTTTTATCAAAATTGTAGGTTATTTTAAAAATGAGAGAATGAAAATCACAAGTGACCAGAGGGTTTGGAAAATAAAAGCATGCTCTGATGAGAAATCGGAAATGCCTCCTGTAATCGATAAAAAAACCATAAGTAATGACGTAAGAATTACACCCGAAAGCATAATAATTCCGTTGCTTTTAATAGAATGTCTTGCTTTGTCGCAGAGCATAAACGTTTTCAAAAATGAACGCATTGAATGTTTTGAAACGATTCCGGAATCTATTGTTTCAAAATGTTCAGTTACGTCGGCAGGGGATTCGGATTTGAGGATAGATATTGGACATTCCAATCCGTCAGCGTGAAATGCAAGGAGTGTATTGTTTATATTGGGATCAAGTGTTTTTATTCCGATACAAAGACCGCATTTATACATATCGGAAAGAAGCTTTTTAAAGCCTTTTTGCGGTGTATACTTAAAATAAAGCTTTGCGGCAAGAATGCTGTTTGCTCCGAAGAACATAACTGAACCGCCATTTTTTTCATAAATTCTGTCTTCGTCTTCTTCTTCAAAAAGCAGACCACGACTTTTCATGAAACTTCCGTTGCCGAGATAATAATCAACACCGTCTGCTGCTATAATCAAACCATTTTCTTCAGACTCAATAACCTTGATAACAGTGTGTTCTTCAATAACACCGTCAACTGCATCTGAAAAAAGAGACTTAAGAGGCCCGCCAATATGTGCAAAAAGTTTTGAAAGCTCAACGATTATCTGATCGATTCTCATATTATGATAAGCTTTCATATTTGTCATCTTAACTCTGTTTGAAGGGAAAATTTCCAAATCTTCAAAAGAAATAACTGATGCGTTGGCGTATTCTTCAGCAGCTCTTTCACCAATTATAGCGGAATCGAGATTTTTACATATCAGGTTGGCTCTTATAAGGGGGATTGTAATAACAAAGAATGAAGTTGCAGGCATTGCGGCACACAAAAAAGCTGTTGATGCTGTGAAAGATGAATATATGTTCATATTGCCATGGAAAAAGCAAATTGCAAATATTGTTGCTGATACGAAGAATAATCCTGGAATTATTGCAATAAGAATATCTTCGCTTTTCGGTTTTTCTGAAATTCTTTTAAAAAATGAAGAAATAAAGGAAGATTTTGATACGGTATAAACGTCTGAATCTTCAAGAAGATACGTATAAAAGCTGGACGCTTCTTTTGAGTTTGCTGATAATTCAGCGGCAGCATATTTTTCCTCATCTGTGGAAATTATACTAAAGCAGTAAAGATCTTTTTTGCATTTAAGATACGTGGCAATGCTGATAAATAATGCCATAAGTGCAGGGATAGATGTAAATATAACAATACCGTTCTTTTGATTGAACAAAGCACAAATTGTATGTAAAGTCGTTATCAATGTTGTAGCTGAAAAAACTGATTCCGAAGATAATTTTCCAGTTGTAAAGGATTTTAGTCCGTTGAGAAACGTTCCTTTGTGGAGTGCTATTGCAAAGAACATAAGCTGAAGTTCAGCAAAAATATACAATATACCGTATTTTGTGTATGAAATCAATTCAGCAAAGGAATCGTTCAACCTTGCAGTTGTCTTTAATATAAATATCAAAGCAAAGATTGCCAATGTGCAAATAAGCTTCTTAAAAGCAAGGGATGCAGAATTCTTAAGTAGTTTTTCTGACTCAGCCTTGTCAGCTGTTGATTCATATTCAAAACCTTGATATTCTTCATTTTCCTTTGCAATTTCTTCTTTTATCTCGTCATCATCAGAAAAAACACGGTATTTGAAGAGCTTTGAAAAAATTGTTTCGTCAGTTTCATCAGAGTCGCTTGATACTTCGGACAATTCATCATTGTTAATCATGTCGAAAGCAATTTTGAGATTGATATCATCTTCGTTTTCTTTTTCTTCCTTATCAGGAACCATATCGAGCGTGAGTTGAGATGAGTTTTCATCTTCTGTTTGGATTCCAATTTCACCACTCATTATTCGTTCTGAAAGATTATCAAAATTGTTTTCGTTTGTAGCTTCAAGGGAAGTGTTTTTTTCTTCAGGAATTTCATCTTCTCCGTCAGTTATTGTTTCTTGAATAAAACGCGGAGAAATTTTAAAATCTGATTTATGGGTAAGATGTCTGTTTTCTTTCAAGGTAAATGCTTTTGTTTCAGCATTTGAAGAAGATTTCCTAAAAGGCGTAAGGGGGATATCCGACCTTACGATATTATAAATTTCGTCAATCTTTTTTTGATTAAGACGGGATTGTAAACCTTTGTAATATTCTTCGATGTCGGAATCTTCCATGACGAGTTCTTCCAGCTTTGTTTTTAACATTACTATAGAATCATCATCATCGTTTTCTGAATTTTCGCTCATCGCTCTGATATCGGGAGCTTTGAGATCAGTTTTAAACTTTGGAATAGATGAAGAAATCATCAATTCATTTGATTCATCGGCATTGTTTAAAAGGTCATTTATTTTTATTCTGTTCAATTTACGGGATGTGGCGTTAAAGCTACAAGCATAAGCTGTATTGGCGGACAAAAAACATACCTCCCTTGTGGGGTTATCTGGAATTTAAGAATTTTTAAGCATTGGGGCGGCTTTGAACATTATAATCGCAGCAGCGGCAGAAACATTGAGAGAATTTATTTTACCATACATTGGGATGGATAAAACAAAATCTGATTTTTTTCTGAGAAGCTCAGAAACACCTTCACCTTCGCTGCCCATAATAATGCAGGTAGGGGAGTCGAATACTGTTTTGGAATAATCCTCACCGTCGGCTTCCATAGCATATATCCACAAGCCGTTCTTTTTTAATTCTTCAACAGCGGCTGCTAAGTTGGGAACTTTAGCAATAAGCATATGTTCAGATGCGCCTGCAGAGGATTTATGTACTACAGGTGTAACGGATACGGAATGTCGTTTGGGAATTATAATTCCATGTACTCCCGCACATTCTGCAGAGCGAATAATAGCTCCTAAATTGTGAGGATCATTGATCCCGTCTGCAATAATAATGAAAGGCTTTTCGTTTCTTTCACGGGATAAATTTATTATATCCTCTATTTCGCAGTATTCCTTTGTAGCGGCAAGAGCAACAACCCCTTGGTTATTTGAACCAAAGGAGTCAATTTTGAATTTGTCTGCCTTAACCACTGGAATTCTTCTCTTGGTGCAGAGATCGTATATTTTTTTCTTGAATTTCTCCTCGCAGCCGTTAAACAAATAAACTTTTTCAACAGCTCTTTCAGAGAGAAGAAGTTCTGTAACAGAGTTTCTGCCTAAAACAATATTTTCGTTTTCCATACAAATTCCTATTAAAAAATGATTATTTTTGCTGTTTGTTTGAGTATATCACATAAAACTCTCTTTGTCACTATAAATTTTATAAAATCCCTAAAATGGTAAAATATTTTCTCGAAATTATGGGAATAATATCGAAAAAAGCAATTTTACGGAGAAATAGTTTTATGTTTACGCTGATTGTCAGAACGTTTGCTTTTTATATAACTTTAATGTTTTTAATGCGTATATCAGGAAAGCGTCAGGTAGGCGAGCTACAGTTATCTGAATTTGTAACGGCTGTAATGATATCGGAATTGGCTGTTTTGCCAATAACGTCAAAGGATACACCCGTTTTAATATGCTACGTGCCGCTTATAACGGTAATATTTATTGAAGTTGCACTTTCTTTACTCTGCAGAAAATCTGTTAAGATAAGACGTTTTTTTGACGGTTCCCCAATAACTCTTGTTTCTAAAGGAAGAATTGTTGAAAAAAATCTATCGAAAACAAGAGTAAGTGTTGACGAAATTTTTACAGAAATAAGACTTTGCGGATACAGAGATATTTCTGAAATTCAATACGTGATTCTGGAACAGAACGGAAAATTAAGTGTTATTCCGAAAACCGGGAATCAAAATGTAACTCTCGACGATTTGAATATTAAAAATCCTGATATTGGAATGGGGCATTGCGTTGTGATAGAAGGTTTTATAGATAAAAACGCTCTTGAAACTATTGGTAAAAAGGAAGAATGGCTTATGGGAAGAATAAAAGCAAGAGGAATTACCGATATAAATAAAATCCTTTATTTTATTATTGACGATATAGGGAATGAAAATATAATCGTAAAGGGTGATAAAAAATGAGAGGATTTTTTATAATGCTCTTTGCTTTTTTATTGATTTTATCTGTTGTTTTCATTGAAGAATATTACGTCAGAAATTCTTCAAAAGAGCTTGTTTCAGCACTTGATGAAGCTAAAACAATCCAAGAGTTTGAATCAGCACTTCACAAATGGGAAGAAAAGAAGAATAAGCTTTCCTGGTTCATAAATCATAGAGATCTTGAGAATATAACCCTGGAATTAAAAACTGCCGAGAAATTTCTCCAAGATAATAACGAAACTCTTTTTGAAGCATATCTTGTAAGATCAAAGATAAAAATTGAAAATTTGCCGAATTATTGAGAAGTAAACAAGATTATATCAAATAATTTAAAAGATTATTTTAAAATCAGATTGCTCAGGTCTTTTCCTTCAAGTGAATTTTCAACGCCAAGTAAAGAACAGATAGTTTTTCCAAGGCTTGCAAAGGCAGAAAGAGTACCCAAATCACAGGACTCAATATTTTTTCCGTAGAATAAACCGAAGGTGTATTCTCTTGAATGGTCTGTTGACGGAGTTGAAGGGTCACAGCCGTGGTCACTTGTCAGAATGAAAACATCGTCGTCTCTCAGTTTTTCAATGGATTCTTTTAAAAATACGTCAAAGTCGGAAACAGCCTTTGCATATCCGTCTATATTGTTTCGGTGACCGTAAACTGCATCAAAATCAACTAAGTTAGTAAAACAAAGACCGTCAAAATCCATATCAAGAACTTTTGAGAGAGAATCCATTGCAACTGTATTGGTAGCACCTGGATATGCCTCTGTTATTCCTTTACCAGCAAAAATATCCTTGATTTTTCCAACAGAAATAACGTCTTTTCCTGCATTCTTTAAAACATCAAGGGTGCAGGTAGGCGGTTCTAATGAATAATCATGTCTGTTTGCTGTTCTTTTGAAATCACCCGGTGTTCCGATAAATGGTCTTGCAATAACTCGTCCGACCGCATGTTCACCGCAAAGAATATTTCTTGCAATTTCACAATATTTGTATAGTTCTTTTATTGGAACGTATTCTTCGTGAGCAGCAATTTGAAAAACGCTGTCTGCAGAGGTATAAACGATAAGCTTTCCGTCACGAATACTTTCTTCTCCGTAATCGTTAATTACTTCTGTGCCTGAATAGGGGAGATTACAGATTGTTTTTTTACCCGTTTGTTTTTCAAATTCATCAATAATCTCTTTAGGAAAACCATTTGGATAGGTTGGGAAAGGACGGTTTGAGATAATCTGGCACATTTCCCAATGTCCCGTAACTGTATCTTTTCCCGCAGATGCTTCGGAAAGACGGCAATATGCTGCAGTTGGATTTTTAACTGCTCTATCTGGCGTACCAACGATGTTGAAAAGACCCATATCAGTCATTGTAGGAGCGTTAAATTCGGGCGAATTGTAAATAGCTTTAAGAGTGTTTGAGCCTTTGTCACCGTAAAGGTCTGCATCGGGAAGCTCACCAATTCCAAGGCTGTCAAGTACTGTTAAAAATATTCTCATAGCATTACTTATACGGAAAACCGTATCCTTTCATAGTATAAAAATTAGTGTTATTTTTTTCTGTGTCTTTCAATAATTCCTTCTCGGTATGCTTTGGCAGCTTGTTCGTTTTTGTTTTGTCCGAAGGAATAGTACTTTCTGTTTTTCAGGTCATCGGGCAAATATTGTTGTTCAACGTATGAATCGGGATAATCGTGTGGATATAAATATCCCTGACCGCCAATTTCACCGTAGCTATCCGCATGTACGTTCTGAAGGCATCTGGGAAAAATTGCACCTTTGCCAGCTCTGACGTCTTCAGCGGCTCTGTCGTACGCCATATATGCGGAATTTGATTTTGGAGCTGTTGCAAGTAATACACAAGCTTCTGCCAAAAGTATTCTTGCTTCGGGCATACCAAGTTGAAGTGCGGAATCAACGCATGATTTCGTTATAGTAACAGCGAGGGGATATGCGAGTCCAACGTCTTCGCTTGCAATAACTAAAAGTCTTCTGCAAGCGGAAATTAAACCACCGTTTTCAAGTATTTTGGCAAGATAGAAAATAGCAGCATTTTCGTCGGAACCACGAATGGATTTCTGAAGTGCGGATAGAGAATTGTAAAATTCATCTCCGCCCTTGTCAAAACGTTGCCCTGCGTTTTTTAAAAAAGCTCTTGCAATGTTTTCGTCGATTTCTCCCTCTGAAATGACGTAGCATAAGTTTTCAAGCATATTAACAGCTTTTCTTACGTCACCGCCAACGGAGTTTGAAATAATCTGTAAAGCTGCTTCTGAAGCCGTTATATTTCTTTCACAGGATAAATTGAAAATATTTAAAGCACGGCTTAAAAATTCCTTTATTTCATCAGCGTCAACACTTTTGAATTCAAATACTGCAGAACGTGAAACTAAAGCAGGGTATATATAAAAATAAGGATTTTCCGTTGTGGAGCAAATAAGAGTTACTCGTCCGTCTTCAACGTATTCAAGAAGGGCTTGTTGTTGCTTCTTGTTAAAATATTGTATTTCATCGATATACAAAAGTATTTCTCCGCCTGTATATACGGAATTAGTTTCAGAGAGTATTGCCTTTAAATCAGATAATGATGCAACTGTGGCATTAAGCTTTCTGAAAGCTTTACCTGTTTTTGAAGCAAGTATATCAGCCGCCGTGGTTTTTCCAACTCCTGGAGGTCCGTAGAAAATCAAAGAGGGCATATGTCCACCGCTTATCATTTTCATGAACGGAGCATTTTCAGCAAACAGATGCTTTTGCCCTACCATTTCTGAAAATTCTTTAGGGCGGACAATTTCGGCTAAATTCATTGTTAACCCCCGTAAATATCTGTTAATTTTAAAAAGTGTAATTTAATCGATAAATAGTCTGTTGATTCAATTCTCCCGTTAGAATCAATATCAGCCGCTTTGATTTGTGAATTTGTGAGAGGTAGAGTTCCTAAAAAGTATTGTTTTATCCTCAAATAATCAGTTGCTGATAACATACCGTTTCCGTCAACGTCTCCTGAAAGAACTATAACGTAATCTCCAATAATCATATCAGTATGGGCGTAGCCTTCTGTTATTGGTTCAATATCTTTTAAAAGCTTCACAAAAGAAGAAAGTAATGAATTAGGAACTTTTATTCCTTGTATAAATATACAATCGTCTGAGGAATGTACTTTATAGGTATTCAAAGCATCATTACCCGTTATTGCGAAGGAGTTACATTCTGCAACGCAGTCTTTAATGGTTCCGTAATAGTTGGTGCCTGCAATTCCCCCAAAGTTACTTTGAGAAGTATCTGATTTAACGGCACAGTTAATAATTGTTCCGTCATTATATCCTGCAATTCCACCTGAATTCATATATTCAGAATGTAAGTCAGCATATACAGCACAATTTATAATAAGTCCTGAGTTCCTTGCTGCAATACCACCTGCATATGTGGTGGAAGAAAGGGTACAATCTTTTACTATAATGTTTTTGATTATACCTTTGTTTTGTATGTGACCGAAAAGTCCCAAATCAATGTCATCTTGATGATTTATTCCTTTAATAGAGTGATTCTTGCCATTAAAAATTCCTCCAAATGTTGATGGAAAGGAAAATTCCAGCCCTGAAAAATCAAGATCATTTGTCAGAACAAAAACTGTATCCAGAAATTTATTTCCATTATTTACAAGATCTGCGAATACAAAAAATTGTTCTTCGTTTTCAATGGTCACGTGCCCGTAATATTTTTCATAAAGGCAGAACAATCTCAGATAATTGTTTAATACCTCTCTTTCACTTCCGCCATTTGAAATTATTTCCTTTGCGTCTTCTAAAAGAGAAGAAAGTTTTCTGTCTTCATAATATTCATTGCCCATTGGCAACATAAAATCGTAAAGCTTTTGTATATCGGGAGCTTCGTATATTTCAGGCTCAACGTGTGCTTTAATGCAGAGGTTCCCATAATTGTTATCTGCAATATCGATCCAGTTAATACAGTCAGCTGATGCAAAGCTTTTTCCGATTGAAGATGTTCTATTGTCAGTTCCCTCTGTATAAAAATGCACTTCTGTATCTCCGCTTATTTTCAAAACTATAGAAAATGCTTTGCCTTCTATAACGGGAACAGGGGAGGGAAGATCGCATAAATAATAACCAACAGCAGGCGCAAAACGGTTAAATCTACATAAAAGCTCGCCATCTGTTGGCGATGTGTAACCTTCATTCAGGGCATAAACTGAAATTTCATGCTCTAATTCGGGATCAGCAGCGTAAAAAGCAATTTTTTTCAATAATCCGTTTTCAGTTGCATCAAAAATATTTGCATTGTACACCGTACCCGATTTGTCCAGTACTAATGATTTTGAGAATCCGTAACCATCGTATTGGTAAATCTGATGAATATCATTTTCTGATGGTTTAGCTGTGAAGGATACAATTCTTTTTAAAGAAGATGTTTCGTATGATATCCAAAAATAACCATCATCGCCCCAAGATTCACCGCGCGTGTTTCTACAAAGCCATGCTCCGTCTGTGGTGGGTTTTATCGTTCCAAAATTATCCTTTGAAAAATTATCATCCCATCCGACAATTAAAGCAGCATGGTTAGAGGTTGTATAAAGGTTTTCAAAGAAACAATATCCATTTTCACTGTCGCTATAAAACGTTGGAGTGTCGCGGTATGAAGCCATCAATGCTCCATTCTTTACAATAGCTTTTTTTATGGATGTTATTTCTGTTTTTTCAAAAATATTTACCTCTGTAACTGTGTATTCAGAAACGTATCTTTCGTTTTCTCTTACAAAGGTTGAGTTTATATTATTCACGTCATATTCAGCAAATTCTTCAAGCTCCAAACCGAATCCTCTTGATAAAGCCCAGATGACGTATAAATCATTTCCACCGTATTGGAAAGGATTGGATGTCGAATATCCGTCACCATATGTAAGATCGTTTTCATCGTCAATAGCAGTATTTATGCTGAACCATCCAAGATGGGCTTCAGATAAATCAATTGTTGAATCAGCGTATCCACCAACAATAAGGGAAGATTCTATTGCTCCTATTGCAGAAAAGACCCAACATGTATTTGCAGAGCCTTGATTTTTAACAGAAGTTACATAGCCAAAATCTCTCAGATCATATGAATCTGAGAGTTCGGCACTTACTACTGTAAAATTTACTGAAGATAAAATAAAGATAAAAGCTAACAGGAAAGAAAAGAAAACACCGTTAACTTTTCTCAATGCTTCGTGAATAATAATTGTTTTTTTCATGGTTTTATTTCCATAACAGTCCTTGTTTCAAAGGCACGTTCAACCAGACCTTCCACGTCAAGCTTTGCTTCTTCAGCAAGAACTCCTTCAAGGGTAGGCCTTGTGTTAGGATGTTTAGGTGTAAAAACTGTACAGCAGTCATCATAGGGAAGTACGCTTATATCAAAGCTTCCTATAGCTCTTGATATTTTAACAATTTCTTCCTTATCAAGCCCTGCACATGGTCTAATAACAGGAATTGTTGCAATAGCATCGGTAACTGCCATTGCAGGGACGGTCTGACTTGCAACCTGACCTATGCTTTCACCTGTGATAAGAAGCTGTGCGCCAATTCTCAATGCGTGCTTCAAAGCAAGACGCATCATAAACCTTCTGAGAAGGACAGTGAAAAGCTTGTTGTCACAATGCTTCATAAGCTGTTCCTGTATTTCGGTAACAGATATACAGTTGAGATATAGACTTCCGTTATATTCAGCTAATTTCGAAGCAAGATCTATTACCTTTTGCTTAGCATTATCGCTTGTGTAAGGTGGGCTTTCAAAGTAAACACAGTCGACGGAAATGCCTCTTTTTGACATCATAAATCCAGCAACGGGGCTGTCAATACCGCCTGATAAAAGCAAAAGTCCCTTTCCTGCACTACCCGAGGGCATACCGCCCAATCCCTTTTCTCCGCCATTATGAACGTAAGCATATTTTTCACGTACCTCAACGAAAATGGTAACGTCGGGATTTTTAACATCAACCTGCAAATTATGCGTCGAATCAAGAATAACTCCGCCTACTTCCGCGCTTATTTCAGGGGATTTGAGAGGGAAGGATTTATTACTTCTTTTTGATTCGCATTTAAAGGTTTTTGCTTTTCCAACGAGAGAGCGGATATTTTCCTTGACACAAGCGGATATAGCATCCATATTTTTATCACATTGATAACCAATACAGATAGTAGCTATTCCGAAAAGCTTTTTCAAAATGGAAAAAGCTTCATCAATATCAGCATCTTCGTCACCGCTTATATAAAGAGTGGACTGTGCATATTCAAGGCTGAAGTTTCCCTCAGCCTTTTTCAGCATTTCTTTGGCTCTCTTAACGATAAGGCTCTCGAAGTATCCTCTGTTGAGACCCTTCATAACAACTTCGCCGTATTTCAGTAAAAGGACTTTTTTGTTTTCTTTTGAATTATTCATAAATAATTACACAAGTTTTTCAAGTGCTAAAGTGATGCTTTGCTTCATCGCTTCGTACTTTTTAACTTTTTCTCTTTCAGCATCAATTACTTTTGCAGGAGCTTTTGCAACGAAGTCTGTATTAGCAAGCTTTGCTGTTGCTCTTGCAAGCTCTTTTTCAGCATCTTCAAGCTCTTTAGCAAGACGTTTACGTTCCCCTTCGATATCAACCATTTCTTTTGTACGAATGTAAACGGTAGCACCAGATGTGATTATTTGAACACATTCATCGGCATCAGCAGGTGCGTTATCAATTACTTCAACAGCAGAAGCGGATGCAAGCTTTTCAAACCAAACGTTAGAGCTTTCGAAAAGAGCTTTATGTTCAGTTTTAATATAAAGAGCTGATTTCTTTGAGGGAGGAACGTTCATTTCAGAACGTCTGTTTCTTATAGCTTTAATAGCATCAATTACATATTGAACGTTTTCTTCATCATTGGAGAATGAAAGCTTTTCGTCATATACAGGGAAAGATGAAATCATAATGCTTTCGCCTTCGTGGGGAAGCTTCTGCCATATTTCTTCAGTAATGAAAGGTGTGAATGGATGCAAAAGCTTCATGGTGTTTGAGAGAACGTATACGAGAACCTTGCAAGCAACATGATAGCCTTCTGTTCCTTTAGCGTTGAGTCTTGGTTTAACAAGCTCAATGTACCAATCGCAGAATACGTCCCAGATAAAGTCGTAAAGCTTGGAAACGGCAACGCCCAGTTCGTATTTGTCGATATTGTCGTTAACTTCCTTAACCAAAGTGTTATATTTGGAGAGAATCCATTTATCCTCTTTTTCGAGAGCAATAGAGGTTATATCCTCTGGAAACTGGATTTCATCTGCAAGATTCATAAGAACGAATCTTGCAGCATTCCATATTTTGTTGCAGAAGTTTCTTGAGGCTTCAACACGTTCTTCATAGAAACGCATATCATTTCCAGGGCTGTTACCAGTAGCAAGAGTAAATCTTAACGCGTCAGCACCGTACTTATCTATTATTTCAAGTGGGTCAATACCGTTGCCAAGGGATTTACTCATTTTTCTTCCTTGAGAGTCTCTTACCAATCCATGAATAAGAACGTCACTGAAGGGCTTTTCCTTCATACCTTCAAGTCCTTGGAATATCATTTTTGAAACCCAGAAGGTTATAATATCATATCCTGTAACAAGTACGTTTGTTGGATAGAAATATTCAAGATCTTCAGTTTGATTGGGCCATCCGAGCGTTGACATTGGCCAGAGAGCAGATGAGAACCATGTATCGAGAACGTCTTCATCCTGTGTGATTTTTTTGCTTCCACATTCAGGACAAACTGTAACGTCTTCTTCTGCAACTGTCATTTTACCGCAATCTTCGCAGTAGAATGCGGGAATTCTGTGTCCCCACCAAAGCTGACGTGAAATACACCAGTCAAGGATATTTTCCATCCAGTTCAAATAGTTCTTGGAAAATCTTTCAGGAACAAATCTGATATCACCATTCTTTACAGCTTCAATAGCAGGCTTTGCAAGCTCTTCCATTTTTACGAACCATTGTCTTGAAGAAAGGGGTTCAACTATTGTTCCGCATCTGTAGCAATGCGCAACAGCGTGGGAATGTGGTTCAATTTTAACGAGAAGTCCAAGAGCATCAAGATCTTCAATAATTGCTTTTCTTGCATCAAAGCGATCCATACCTTGATACTTACCGCCGTTTTCGTTGATTTTACCATTACCGTCGAGAACAACGATCATTTCAAGGTTATGTCTGAGTGCAACCTGATAGTCGTTGGGGTCATGGCAAGGAGTCATTTTAACGCAACCTGTACCGAATTCTTTATCAACGTATTCGTCAGCAACAATTGGAATTTCTCTGTTCATCAAGGGCAAAATAGCGGTTTTACCGATGTATTTTGCATATCTTTCGTCTTCGGGATTAACAGCAATACCTGTATCGCCCAACATTGTTTCAGGACGTGTTGTAGCGATGATAAGCATTTCGTCGCTGTCTTTAATTGGGTATTTTACGTAGTAGAAATTACCTGCTGTATCTTTGTGATCAACTTCGGTATCAGAAAGAGCAGTGTTACAGTTGGGACACCAGTTGATGATTCTGTAGCCACGATAAATCTGACCTTTATTGTATAAAGAAACAAAAATTTTTCTTACTGCGGCAGAGCAAGTTTCATCCATTGTGAAACGTTCACGTGTCCAGTCACAAGAAGAACCAAGCTTTTTGAGCTGGTTTATTATACGACTGCCGTACATCTTCTTCCAGTCCCATACACGTTCAAGGAATTTTTCTCTGCCGAGATCATGACGGGAAAGACCTTCGTTTTTGCGAAGCTGTTCTTCAACCTTGATCTGAGTTGCAATTCCAGCATGGTCCGTACCTGGGATCCAGAGTGTACAATATCCTTGCATACGTTTTGTACGAATAAGAATATCCTGCAACGTTTCGTCGAGAGCATGTCCCATATGAAGCTGACCTGTTACGTTTGGTGGTGGAATAACTATAGAAAAAGGTTTCTTTGATTTGTCTATTTCAGGGGTGAAATATCCGTTTTCGGACCAGAACGTGTAAAGTCTGTCCTCAACGTTTTTCGGATCGTATTTTTTATCAAGTAAATTGTTCATATAAAAGCTCCAATATATTATTTGTCAAGACAGTTAATTACAAGACCTGTGATAAGCTTGGGATAGAAATATGTGGATTTTTGAGGCATTTTATCGCCTGCAAGGGAAACAGCCTTTATTTGCTGAACCTTTGTGGAATTAAGAATAAATGCGCAGGAAGCATCACCGCTTTTAACGAGGGATACAGCTTCATCAATGCTTCTTGTATAAATAAGACTCTTTTGGTTAGCCATATTTTCCTTGTCAATTCCAAATCCTTTTTCAAGAATGAGTGTATGAAGTACAGAAACGTCAAGACCGCAGTATGCATCGGAATGGCCTTCTATAACAGCATCCTCTTTTCGTTTGAAAAGAGTGAATCCGTTTCCGCCGCTGTAAAGAGCATAAGCGTGAACGTCGGAAAGTGAGGCGAGAACTTCCTCTGCTTTGGATACGTCATCCATTTCTGTGATTTCAAATTCTTCCTTGCATTTTTCCTTGAGAGCTTCAAGGTCAAGTCCTTTTTCTGTGATTACACGGTGTGTTGGCATGATAACCAAACCTTTGTTATCCATATCAACAAGAGTCATAAGTATATAATCAGTGTCCTGTCCCTCAACGCCGTTTTCTTTGCAGATTCTTCTGTAGTTAAGGCTTGTTTCGTATCTGTGATGTCCGTCGGCAATAAAAAGCTGTTTATCTGCAAATGCAGAAACAAGAGCATCAAGATCATTCTTGTCAGTAATCTTCCAAAGAGTATGTGTAACGTCTTCGCTATCCGTAAAGGAACATTCAGCTTCAAGCTTCTTTGCATTTTCAATAATCGCTTCAACCTTCTTTTCTTCGTCAACGTAAAGTGAATATACGGATGAGAAGTTGCAATGTGTAGCAGTAAGAAGATTCAATCTGTCCTGTTTTGCTTTTGAAAGTGTTTCTTCGTGGGGAAGGACTACCTTTTCTGCAAATTCATAAAGCTTTGCAAGACAAACAAGACCATCGAAAACGTAGTCTTTTCCTGCAACTGAAAATTTTTCTTGATATACGAAAATTCCCTCGGAATCATCACGTTTCAAAACGCCTTCTGCAACCCATTCTTTGAGAAGCTTTGCAGCGTTTTCATATTTGTTTTCGCCTTCGGGCTTTTCAAGAATAACAATGTTGTGGCTGTTTCTGCCGACAATTTCTTCTCTTTCCTTGTCGCTTATTATGTCATAGGGAGGGCATACGCAAGTATCAATATTTTTTTTGTCCGTAAAACGGAGAGGTTTAATAGGTTTGATTACTGCCATGAATAAATCCTTCTTTCTATATTCCAATTTTTAAATCTCAGTTTATTTTTTTGAGCTTACAAAAGCTTGCCATAACTTTTTTCGTTGTTCCCGAATCAAGCTTGATTTCGTAAATGAAATCTTTTTTCAAATCAACTACGGATATGATTTCACCGTTTCCAAAAATGTTATGTGAAACTCTGTCACCGACTTTAATATCTTCTGTTTTATCACTGAAATCATGATGTGAACTTTTTGCCGCAGTTTGTGTATTCTTAACGAATGAGTCTCTGCTGTTAGCGTATTTACGCTTGGATTCGGAAGCGTTATGGTTATAAACGGTCTTCATCGGTTGTTCTATAATGACAAGCTCCTTGGGAATTTCAAGAGCAAATCTTGAAAGTGGATTAGAGGATGTCTTACCATAAAGAAGACGTGTGTTTGCGTGGCAAATAATAAGCTGTTTTTTAGCTCTTGTAACTGCAACGTATGCAAGTCTTCGTTCTTCTTCCATTTCGCTTGTGGTTGCCGCCATAGTTTGAGTTCCTGGGAAAACACCTTCCTCGAATCCTGGAAGGAATACTGTGTTGAACTCAAGTCCTTTTGCACTGTGAACAGTCATAAGTGTTACAGCATTTTTCTCGCTGTCCATATTATCAACATCAGTAATCAACGCTATTTCTTCAAGGAAGCCTTTAAGTGTTGCTTCTTCACCGTTTTCTACGGCTCTCTGTTCGTACATCAATGCACCAGATATAAGTTCTTCGAGAAGCTCTGCTTTATCCTTGTCGTCTTCAGTTTCAAGTATATATTCCTTATAAGCAGTTTTTGTAATTATTTCCCTGATCAACGCAGAAACGGAAGCAGTTTTTGCGAATTCTCTGAAATAATCAATGAGACCTTGGAAAACACGAAGTTTGGCTGTAGCTTTTTGCAATTCGGGGTAATTTTCAAGATTGGAAATTATGCTGTAAATACTTACATCCTTCGTTGCAGAAATATCTTCAAGGAGAGAAACCGTTGTATTACCTATAGAACGCTTGGGAACGTTTATTATCCTCTTAATTCGTATAGTATCATCGGGATTGTCAACAACGTGAAGATAAGCAGTAAGATCTTTTATTTCTTTTCTGTCATAGAAACGTTGGCTTCCGAAAACGCGGTAGGGGATACTGCTTTTTGAAAAGATAATTTCCAAAGCGTTAGCTTGAGCCTTCTGTCTGTAAAGCACAGCGAAATCCTTATATGAATTTTCACCTGAAGCAACCTTATCTTTTATATATGTTACGATATATCCAGCTTCTTCGCTTTGCGTGAATTGTTTCTTTAGGATAATTCTTTCACCTTTTTCGGAATCCGTCCAAAGCTCTTTTCCTCTTCTGCCTTTGTTGTTGGCTATAATTGCGTTTGCGGCATTAAGGATTGTCTGAGTAGAACGGTAATTGCGTTCCAATTTAATAATCTTAGCATCAGGGAAATGCTTATCAAAAGAAAGAATGTTTTCGACAACCGCCCCTCTGAATGCATAAATGCTTTGGTCGTCGTCACCGACAACACATATATTTTTATGAGTGGATGCAAGGTATCTTACAAGAAGGTCTTGAGTTGTATTTGTGTCCTGATACTCATCAACAAGAATATATCTGAACTGATTTGAGTATTTGTTAAGTATTTCTCTGTGACCTTTGAAAAGTTTCAGAGTGTTAAGTATAATATCATCAAAATCCAAAGCGTTTGCAGCAACAAGCTTTGCTTGATATGTTTTATAAACTTCAGATATGAGTTCTGCTCTTAAATCTGTTGAAACTGCCAGATATTCTTCAGCCTCTATACATTTTTCTTTTGCTTTGCTTATAGCTTCAAGCATTGATTTTGGAGTATAAATTTTGTCGTCTATTTTGAGCTGTTTGAGAACTTCTGTCATAAGGCGTTTGCAATCGGGTACGTCGTAAATGGTAAAATCATTTCTGTATCCGCCAAGAAGGTCTATATGTCTTCTCAATATCTTTGCACAAATAGAATGGAATGTACCTGCCCACACATATTTGCTGGATTCACCTAATGTGATAGCTAATCTGTCCTTTATTTCATTTGCGGCTTTGTTTGTAAACGTGATACAAAGAACTTCCCAAGGCGCAGGAGCATTCTTCACATATTTTTTCAAATGTGCGCGAATTTCAGCTTCAGATGAATTTGAAAGAGCTTCAAGCGCGTTTAAATCATCCGCTTTTGCGACAATATTCTCCTCGTATAGTTTACCGAAATAACAGAGGTATTCAACTCTGTTAACAAGTACAGTTGTTTTTCCGCTACCTGCACCTGCTATAACAAGCAATGGTCCGTTAGCTGTGAAAACAGCTTCCTTTTGTTCGGTGTTAAGTTTTTGGTAGATTTTTTCCAACAGATTCTTCTTCAGGTCGTTGAAAGAAGTCTGTTCGGCTGGTATGCAATCAATCATTTCTCATTGCCTCAGCATACTTAGCGCTTAATGCGTTTGTGCCGACGTTCCTTTCTTAAATGCTTTTTTGAATTAAATTTATGTTTGTTGACATTTTTTATTTGTTTGAATCTTTTTTTGATTCTTTCGAATCAGTTTCCGTGGATTTATTTTCATTTCCAACGGAACTTGCAATTTTTTTATAATTTTGCCAAATGGAAACTCCATTCATAGCCAGAGATAATACTTTCCAAATTTTTATAGAAAATCGTAAATCAGCATAAAAATCAGCTGTTTCGGCTATAAAATCGGGAGTTATTTCAACGTATACTGCATTTTTTCTAATCCCTTTTGCGTTCTCAGCAAATTGGTGAAGTACAGCACCTGCAGTACACATAATACCATAAAGGTCTGCTGTTTTTGCGGCATCCTCTGATGCAGCTACAGCTTTGAAGTGAAGCTTTTCGAGTTTAAATGCGTGAATCGCTTTTCCAAAAAGACTTATTGCGCTGTCCTTAAAGAAAACCACAGCTTTTTTAACTCCTGGAAAGGGAAGCTTTTCTTCTTTTTTTCCTTCTTTTGTTTTTTTTCTTTTTTGAGCTTTTTCTTTGAATACGTACTCTGTTTCTTCGTCATCTTTTTTTTGACGGTATAATATGGGAATATAATATTCAAATTTAACAAATAAAACGCTTATAGAGAATTTAATGTTTCCATCAAATTTCAATGTGAATTTTATCTTCAATGATAAAATCAAAATTAAAAGCAGAAGAATGGCTGATAAAATATATAAGAATATCATCATCAAAAATCAATTGTTGTCAGATTGTTTATTTAACGAAAGCTCTTTGTTGTTGTGGGCTTCATCTGATTTTATTCCATTTTCTGTTGAAAATTCATCGTCAGATGGAACACCTTTGCCTTTTTCATCAAAATCAAGGGACATTTGTCCGTTATCTAATGAAAATTCATCAGGTAATTCAGGAAGAGCATCCAAGGAATCAAGCCCGAAAGAGCGTAAAAAAGCTTCTGTCGTTGTGAAAAGTGCTGGTCTGCCTGGAGCATCCAAATGTCCGCATTCAACCAAAAGCCCTTTTTCCTCAAGACCTGTAACTATAGATGAGGAATCAATTCCTCTTACTTGCTCAATAAATGAACGTGTTACAGGCTGATGATAAGCTGTTATAGCAAGAACCTCCAATGCTGCTTTAGAAAGAGGAGGTGATTTTTTCATCTCAAGAAATTTTTTAACGTGTTCGGAAGTTTCTTGCTTTGTACAAAGCTGATAAGCGCCGTCAAGCTTAATGAGTGAAAGTCCACTGTTTTTATCTTCTTTCATCTTTTCAAGAGATTCAAGCTCAGTAAGCATCTCATCGGGAGGTAATGAAAAAATTTCGCATAATCTGTCGAAATGAACAGGATTTCCGCTCACAAAAAGAACAGCTTCTATTTTGCTTTCGTACATTTGATTCACTTCCTTTCTTAAAATGATTGAATTTTATTCATCGTTTTCTGAAACGTGGATTATAACTTCTTCATCTTTTTTTATTATGTAAGCCATCCCCAAACGAATAATATCAAGCAATGCAAGAAAAATAGCTATTATTTCGTTATTTGATTCAGAGTTTTCAAAGAAACTATAAAATCTGACTGATTTTTCAACGTTAAGTCTTTTACATAAAATTACAGTTTTGGATTCAACAGTATGATATCTTTCTTTTTCAATTTTATCGAAGAAAACTTGTTTATCGTCTTTGAAAGTTTCAACAGTTTTTCTAAGACTCATTCTTTCAAATGCATCTCTTAAAAGAGAAATTGCGATTTTTCCTGTGTAAACCCCATCCGTTGGTTCGGGTTCTTTGGGATATCTGTTGAAATACAATTCAAGTCTTTTTGAAAGCATTTCACTTGCCAATTTTGCTTGCCTGTGAGCAAGAAGATTGTCAACAAGCTCTGCTCTTGGGTCAGGTTCTTTTTCGTCTCTCGGAAGAAGCATTTTTGATTTAATGAGCATAAGATAGGAGCCCATTTCAATGAATTCAGAAGTTATATCAAGATTTAGCTCTTGAAACTTATTGATTTCTGCCATGTATTGATCAGCAAGTGTTGCTATGGGAATATCGAATATATCAATTTCATGTTTAGTTATAAGTGAAAGCAATAGCTCAATAGGCCCGTTATACATATCGAGAACAATGCTGAAATCTTCCATAAAATAACCGCCTGTTTAAAATCAGAATATCAAACTTAAAATATAAATCATTCCTTCAATAATCAAAATTCTCAATTTATATACTGGATAAAAAACAAGATCATACAATGATGAGAAAGGACCTATGTTGAAAGGAATATACGATGCCAATACGAGAAAAAGAAATATATATCTTGTATAGCTTTCAATCTTCGAATAAGAATAAGAAAGACGAGGAGGTAAAATAACACTCAGAATTCTAGACCCGTCCAAAGGTGGCAGGGGAATAAGGTTGAATACAGCCAGACCAACGTTAAGCACTCCGAAAAGGTAGAAAAAAGTGAAAACAAGTTCTCCTAAAACGCTTAAAGTGCCTGAGTAAAAAACTCCGTTTGCGTATATAAGGTTAGTGCTTATAATTTTACTCGTTACGAACATAAGTGTAAATCCAATGAACGCGAGAAGCAAATTTGAAACGGGACCCGCAAGAGAAACAAGAACTAAATCACGTTTGAATTTTTTGAAATTTCTTGTATTTATGGGAACGGGTTTTGCCCAACCAAATCCAAAAATAAGCATCATCAAAGCACCGATAGGGTCAAGATGTTTGATTGGATTCATTGTAATTCTTCCGAAGTTTCTTGCTGTATTATCTCCGCATAAATATGCAACGTAGCCATGACTCATTTCGTGAAACGAAAGGCTTATCAACACAATTGGGATTATCATAAGAAATTGAACAAATGAATCTGTGCTGAAACCGTTTGCAAAAAAAGATGTTATCATGTATATTCTCCGATAAAAAAAGCTCCGCAGAGAAGCGTTCTCCTCTGCGGAACGCAAAAATTTTAATTATTTAATGTTTATAAGAGATTTCTCCCACATTTCGGGAGCATCAAAACCGAGCATATTTACAACTGTTGCTGCAACGTTTGCAAGGCCTGGAGCTTCAACTTCTGCAGTTTCATAGTTTTCTGTGTAGAAATTATCATAGATATAAAGGGGAACAGGATTAAGTGTGTGGCTTGTTTTGGACTTGATCTTGCCATTTGAATCAACGGAGGGTAATCCTGTTTTCTTGTTAATTTCATACATTTCATCTGCATTTCCGTGGTCTGCTGTTATAATTGCAACACCCTTGGCTTCATCAACGGCTTTGAGAATTCTTGCGAGACAGATATCAAGAGCTTCTACGCTGATTCTTGCAGCATTGAAATCACCTGTGTGTCCTACCATGTCACCGTTAGGGAAGTTAACACGAAGGAAAGAGAATTTTCCCGATTTAATTTTTTCGATAAGAAGATCCGTAATAAGAGCGCATTGCATCCAAGGACGCTGTTCAAAAGGAACGATATCTGATGGAATTTCAGCATATTCTTCGAATTCTTCATCAAAATAACCACTTCTGTTGCCGTTCCAGAAATAAGTTACGTGTCCGTATTTCTGTGTTTCAGATGCAGCGAATTGAGGAACTTTGTTTTTAGCAAGGAATTCACCCATTGTATTGCTTATTTCAGGGGGAGAAACAAGGAAATGAGAAGGAATATGTTTATCACCGTCATATTCAAGCATTCCTGCGAAGAAAACGTCGGGAACTCTGACACGGTCAAAGTAGGGAAGGTCTTTTTCTTCAAATGCTCTTGAAATTTCAATGGCTCTGTCGCCTCTGAAGTTGTAGAATACAACTGCATCACCATCAAGGATTTTACCAACGGGTTCACCGTTTTCCTCAATAACGAATGCAGGAAGATCCTGGTCTATTTTACCGGTTTCAGCTCTGTATGTTTCTATAGCTTCTTTAGCGGATGCAAATGTTCTTCCTTCACCGAGTACGTGTGTTTTCCAACCTGCCTCAACCATTGCCCAGTTAGCATCGTATCTGTCCATGGTGATAACCATTCTTCCACCACCAGAAGCTATTTTAACGTCGAAGCTTTCGTCTCTCAAATCAGAAAGGAATTCTTCAAAGGGAAGAACGTATTCAAGCGCGCTTGTTTCTCCAACGTCTCTACCGTCAAGAAGAGTGTGAATTCTTACTTTCTTAACGCCTTCTGCTTTGATTTTCTTAACAAGAGCTTTCAAATGGTCGATATGAGAATGAACGTTTCCGTCGGAAAAAAGTCCGAGGAAATGTACTGTTCCGCCTGCAAGACCCTTTTCCACAATTTTTTTCCAGGTATCAGATGCGAATATTTTTTCAGATTCAATAGCGTTGGAAACGAGCTTTGATCCTTGAGCAAAAACTTGTCCTGAGCCGAGAGCGTTGTGTCCAACTTCGGAGTTACCCATATCATCATCAGATGGAAGTCCTACAGCAGTTCCGTGTGCTTTGAGCATGAATTTTGGGTATTTTTCCCAAAGCATATCAAGGGTAGGAGTGAAGGCAGCAGCTATTGCATTTCCTTCTTTTCTTTCGGTATATCCGATACCGTCCATGATGATTGTAACGACGGGTTTTTTCTCGCCGTTAAAGATTCCTTTTTTCATTGTCTATTTTCCCCCATTATTACTTTTTATTCTTATTTGATTATACACCAAAAACCTTGAAATTTCAATAGTTTTTTTCAAAATAAAATGCTAATAAAACAATTTTCTCGACAAAAATAAATAAAGGACGAAATTTCGTCCTTTATTTCAGATAAATAAACTATTAAAGTTTTTCTTCGTACTTAATAAGCACAGGAACGTCAGGAAACTTTTCTTCAATTATTCTTTTCAGAAAAGGTAATACTAAAGCTTCCGTTCTGTAGTGCGTACCCAAAATCAAATTGATTTTATACTCTGCGGCATTTATCAACGCCATATGGTCAACTTCACCCGTCAGATACGTGTCAACTTCCTCATTAGGAAGTTGTCCCAGAAGGGATTTTCCTCCACCTCCACAAACTGCAATTTTTCTGAAATTATCATTGTTTTGGAATGATGAAATATTATCTCCAAGAATTTCTTTTGCTGATTTTACAAAAGAATCAAATTCAGTTTCTTTGGCAGAACAAATATTAACAAGACCGTCGCATATGGAGTATTCTTTTTTCAGTTTAAGTCTTTCACAAAGAGTGTCATTGACTCCGCCTTCATGTCTGTCAAGTCTTGTATGATAGGATATGGCAGAAATACCGTTTTTTATGAGAGAAACTACTTTTTTTCCCGTCGCCTCTGAACCATCAATAACGTTTATTTTATCAAACAGTAAGGGATGATGGGAAATAATCAAAGAAGCTCCTTCTTTTTTTGCATATTCAATAACAGGAGTTGTTACGTCAAGAGCAAGAACGATTTTTTTGATTTCTGCACTTTTATCAATACAAATATCCAAACCGTCACAATCCCAAGGTTCAGAATCTGTTCTTGGAAATACGGACTCAAGATACTGATAAACGTCATTAAAAATCATTTGAAATCCTCAAAACAAGAAATTAGCCTTTAAGCTCAGCAATAATTCTTTCAGCAATTTTCTCCGCACAGAGACCGTGTTTTTCGAGCACTTCAAGTGCTTTGCCACTTTCTCCAAAAACATCGTTAATGCCTATTTTGGTTATGAAACGAGGCGACTCTGAAACAATTACCTCGGAAACTGCATCACCCAAACCACCAATAATTGAATGTTCTTCAACTGTAAATATTCTCTTTTTGCCATCGGAATGTTTAACAACCGCTTCTCTGTCAATGGGCTTGATAGTGTGTATGTTTATAACTGATGCATCAATTCCATGCTTTTCGAGAATTTTTGCTGCTTCCAAGGATTCAGATACCATCATACCTGTTGCAAAAATAGTTGTGTCTTTTCCTTCTTTCAATGCAACTGCTTTTCCGAATTCAAATTTATAGTTATCCTTTTCGAATAAAACAGGAGTTGCAAGACGAGCAAGTCTGAGATAAACAGGACCGTTGTAATTCATTATAGCTTCAACTGCAGCATAAGCTTCAGTTGCATCTGCAGGAACGATAACAGTCATTCCTGGAATTGAACGCATCAGCGAAATATCTTCAACACACTGATGAGTTGCTCCGTCTTCACCAACAGAAACGCCTGCATGAGAAGCACATACTTTAACGTTGAGCTTTGGATATGCTATAGAGTTTCTTATCTGTTCAAATGCTCTGCCAGTTGCAAACATTGCAAAAGAGGAGATGAATACAGGAACACCTGTTGATGCAATACCTGCGGCAACAGATGCCATATTTCCCTCAGCAATACCACAGTTTGCAAATCTTTCAGGAAAGCTTTTTCCGAAAACAGCTGTTTGTGTGGATGAAGAAAGATCAGCATCCATTACGTAGAAATTATATTTATTGCCCAAATCTTTGAGAGCATTTCCATAAGCGGTACGAGTTGCGATTTTTTCCATAATTACAGTTTCCTTTCATACTTTAAAACTTATTTCAGAATTTTCAGGTCTATGGAAATTATTACGAAAGAGCATCAAGCTGCGTTTTAAGTTCAGCAACAGCTTTTTCGTATTCTTCAGCTTTGGGAGCTTTTCCATGCCATCCTGCATTGTTTTCCATGAAGGAAACACCTTTACCTTTAACTGTTTTGCAGATTATAACAGAAGGCTGATTTGACTTTTCTGCATTTTCTACTGCTTTTTCAATTTCCTTGAAGGAATGTCCGTTGATGG
The DNA here is from genome assembly GCA_015064625.1 of Oscillospiraceae bacterium. Taxonomy (GTDB): domain Bacteria; phylum Bacillota; class Clostridia; order Oscillospirales; family CAG-382; genus SIG653. The sequence goes on from SVRW01000013.1 coordinate 40,736, forward strand.
TCTGTACGTGCCAGCCAAATGCGGCAAATTTATCTTCAAATTTTCCAGGATTCATAACTTTTTTAATTTCTCCGTCAATCTGAAGCTTGTTGAAATCCACAAAAAGTGTAAGCTTTGAAAGCTTATAGTGAGAAGCAAACATTGAAGCTTCCCAAATTTGACCTTCTTGAGATTCTCCATCACCAATCATGGCGTACGTTCTGAAACCTAATTTTTCACGTTTTTCACGAAGGGCAATACCACAAGCGGCAGAGAATCCCTGTCCTAAAGATCCTGTTGACATATCGATGCCTGGAATTTCGTGCATACTTGGATGTCCTTGAAGCATTGAACCCAACTTTCTTAAATCTTTGAGTTCAGCTGTATCAAAAAAGCCTCTAAGAGCGAGAACGGAATATAAGGCAGGGCAGGCATGACCTTTTGAAAGTACAAATCTGTCTCTTTTTTTCATATCTGGGTCAGCAGGATTGATATTCATTTTTTCAAAATATAAATAAGTCAACACGTCTGTAGCAGATAGTGATCCGCCCGGATGACCCGACTGTGCATTATATATGCCTTCAAGAGCGAGCAATTTTGCGTTTAATGAAATTTTTTTGAGTTCAGATAACTTTTTGTTTGTCATACAAAGTTATGTCCTTTCCTGCCGAAATTACGGCTTAATTATTGGATTTTTTCAAGCTTTTCTATAACGTCTTTGAAATAGTCTGGCATTTCAGCCGTAAAAGAAATAGTTTCTTTTGAAATCGGGTGTACAAATGAAATATATTTGGCGAGCAAGCATTGACCTTCAAGACGGGGAAACGTCTTTGATTTATTACCGTAAACCGTGTCTCCCAAAACAGGGTGTCCCATATGTGACATGTGAACTCTTATCTGATGAGTTCTTCCTGTGTGGAGAAAAAGTCTGACATGTGTATATCCATTGTAACGCTTTAAAACAACTACGTCTGTTTTAGCGTTTTTAGAATTTTCATAAACTACAGCCATTTTTTTTCTGTCTACGGGATGCCTACCGATAGGTAAATCAACGGTAAATTGATTTTCTTTTAAATTGCCAACGACAACAGCTTCATACATTCTTGTAAAGCTGTGTACGGATATCTGTTCGGCAAGCCCTTGATGAGCTTCATCTGTTTTGGCTACGATAAGTAATCCAGATGTATCTTTATCAATACGATGAACTATCCCAGGTCTGATATACCCGTTTATTCCGGAAAGAGAATCTCCGCAGTGATGCATCAATGCGTTTACCAACGTTCCTGAATAATTGCCTGGGGCAGGATGAACAACCATCCCTTTGGGCTTGTCTACCACCAACAAATGTTCGTCCTCATAAACAATTTTAAGTGGAATATCTTCGGGAAGAATATCTGTTTTCTCAGGCATTGGAATAGTTACGGATATTTTGTCACCGTTTTGTACCTTATAATTCTTTTTTTTAGTTTTTCCGTTTACAGAAATAAGATTTTCATCAAACAGTCGTTGAATAAATGCTCTTGTTTTTTCTGTTCTTTCGGAAAGAAAAACATCAATTCGTATTCCTTCGTCAGCTGATTCTGCAATGAAATTCAAAAATTCATTTTTGTTTTCTAAATCTGACGTATTATCTGTGTAAGAATTATTAGGAATTTGATTCTTTGACATCAGTTTCTTCTTCCGGCTTGTTATTATCTATTTCATTTGGGGTTTCGTCTTTAAATAAGAAAAGAAGATATATAGCGAGTAGAACAGCTCCAACCGTTACAAAACAATCTGCGACGTTGAATACAGCGAATTTGACAAATAAAAATTTAAAAAAATCTATAACGTATCCTCTTGAAATTCTGTCAATCATGTTTCCGATCCCGCCACCTATCAACATTGAAAGAGAAATGACTAGAAGGGGATGGGAATCTTTTAATGTTAACAGAAAGTATATCATTACACCAATAGCAAAGGTGGAAAAAACCATAAATATCCATCTATTATCAGCAAACATTCCAAAGGCGGCACCTTCGTTTTTAACGAATGATAATCCTAAAATGTTTGGAATAACTTCAATCTCATCACTTTTGGTCAAATGTTTATCCGCAAGTATTTTCGTAATCTGGTCAAGAATAACAGAAAAAATAATAACCGAAGTTGAGACTATGATTGATTTTTTCTTTGATAAGAAATTAGTTTTTTTACTTGTCTGATTCATCAGTTTTGTTTATATTGAGAATGGATAGTATATCTCCATCTTCTGTTTCTTTCTTAATTTCATCTGCATTGTCAGATGTTGTATTTGCGTTTTTCTGCTCATCAAATTCTTTGATTTTTTTGGCAGATGACTGATAAACGGAATTGATTATGGTATGGTTTTCAGGTAAAACAAGCTCTTCAAGCGTACCAATAGGGAGGTTCTGAAGCTCGTATATATGTGCTTTATACATTCCGAAAATTTCTTTTCTGAATTCAAGTATAGAAGCTCTCATGTTCAAAAGTTCATTCTTTTCTTCGTTAAGCTGGCTCTTGAACCTTGCAATGATTTCGTCACAGCCTTCCTGAACGGAATTCTGAATAAAATCTGCTCTCTCTTTCGCATCCTTGATTATCTTTTCACCAATATTTTGCGATTTAACGAGAGTACCTCTGATGGAATCCTCTTCTGCCTTTAATTCATCAAGCTTTGCCAAAACAGTTTTGAGCTTCTGCTCAAGCTCGTTGTTGGCATTATAAACCTCGGTATACTTTTCAATTATAAAAGATATATGATTATCAACCTCAGCAGGGTTATATCCCATAACTGATTTTTGAAAGCTTTTGTTCAATTCGTGTGGAGCTAACATAAATTACCTCTTAGGAGTGAAATAGTAAAATGCGTATTCTTTTAAACGAAAAATAGCAAAACGTTTATTATAAGCGCGGTTATCATAATAGAAAAATCTATTGGAATGGATTGAAACAATTCAAATTTCATTAAAAAGCTTCTTACAGGGAAAACGACTGGCTCCGTAACACTGTATATGAATAATGAGGGCTTTGACGGTGTTTCTGAAATGAAGAAAGACATAATAGCTCTCAACATTAAAAAAACGAACAAAATCATAAGGTAAAGTGATACAGTATTAGAAAGCAATAATAGAATATTTCTCATAAAATAAAATACAAATCTCCAAAATTATAATTCAAGCCGCCGCAAGCGACGGCTTAAACTCTGTTTAGCAACTGCCGAAATAACTTCTTGTGTTGGTGTTGGTTTCGGGTTCAGAAGATACTGCTTCTGTTATAAGGGGGGATACTGCAACGTTTTTGGGAGCGAGAATATATGAGCTTTCAGAAAGCTTTGTATAATTTGCACCAAGAACGTATGTAGCACCAAAGAAAGCATCTGCAAAGCTTGCACGAATCTCGGGTCTCGTATTTTCAAAGTTGACCATAACAACCTGATTGTTTTTAAGACTGTCAAGAATTGTTGTAATATTGCTCTTGTCATCGCCTGGCTTGATTATTTTGATATTAAGACTTTTTGCATCTTCAATTTTAGCAGAGCCAGCGTCTTTTTTCACAGCCTTGGAAGCAGCCTTTACAGTATCGTTGTTTTCTGTAGCTTCAAATGCTTCGTCAGCACCGTCGTTTTCTTCTTCCTGCATAAAAATCCCTTTAAGAGAATCGAATAAGCCTTTTTTTTCTTCTGCCATTTTTATTTTCCTCCGACTAATATAATAATTTATTTTTTATCTTAAACATTATAATTTCTTCTTCCGAAAACACGGGAGCCGATTCTGACCATTGTAGAACCATTCATAACAGCCTCCTTGTAATCATCAGACATTCCTATAGATAAAATATCCATATCTATATTATCTAACATTTTGTTCTTAATGTCAAGGTATATTTGAGACATTTTTTTAAAATTTTCGATAATTATATTTTTATCATCAGATGCAGGCGGTATTGCCATAAGTCCTTTTACCTTCAAATGAGGATATTTTGATAGTGATAAAAGAAAATCTTCCGTTTCTTCGGGAGCGATTCCGGATTTACTTTCTTCGTATCCAACATTGATTTCTGCAAGAATAGGCATTGTAATATTTTTCTTCGCACATTCTTTTTCAATCTCTTCAGCCAATCTTATACTATCAACTGATTGAATCATATCAACCTTGTCAACTATATATTTCACTTTGTTTCTTTGAAGATGACCGATAAAATGAAGCTCTACTTTGTCTCTGTCAATTTTTTCGTATTTTTCAAGAAGCTCGTTGACTTTATTTTCGCCTATGTGAGTTATTCCGCATGAAATTGCATAGTTGATTCTATCAGCATCAACACATTTCGTTGCAAGAAGTAAAGTAGCTTTTCCGTCAGTAGTCTTTCTTATTTCTTCAATATTTTCTTTTATATCTATATACTTGTCCATTGATGTTTCCTTGTATCAAAATAAAAATACTATTTTGCTTTCAGTACGTTTTTAATAACTTTTCCGTGATAAAGGTTAGTGCCTTCAACTATAACTGCATCAAAAAGAGAAACCTTATTGCTGTCGGGAGCTGAAATGTTTGTACTGTCAGGTACAGAACAAAGAACGTAACCGTTTTTTTCCATAAGCTTTGTAAATGTTTTGAATTTTACAACTGTTTCGTCAAGAATATAAACTCCTGCCTTGCTCGCACCAGTAGCATCATAATCAATATGAATGGCTGATGATGGAAAAGCAAGACCCGAACAAGTCAGGGCAGTAACACTTATAGCTTGCTTTCTTGAAAAATTAAAATTATCAAATATCGCATTGGAAGACATGACGACAATTTTTTTGTCATCTGATGATGAGTCCACTCTTTTTTCAACCTTCATCTGAATATTTCTGTCAGATGCGGGAAAATATACGGAATATTTTTCGTTTGGAGCGAGAGTTATTGCATCAGCTGTTTTTAATTCATATGCGATATACCATCTTGAATTCTCAACAATTTTACCAACAGCTTGTGAATGATCGGGGGAAGCATTTTTTAGTATTTCAAATGATTCCGCTGAAAGCTTCTCTATTTCTTCGAAATTGAAAATATCTTCGTATCCGTCGGTTTCGCTGTAAAAATATCCAGATGTCGGACTGCTAACGAAGGAAGTTGGCTTCGACGAAAAAGAGGAGAGTCTTTCAAGCTCTTTTTTGTACGAATCAAGAAGTTCTTCATGCATTTCTGTGCCATTTAGCAGACAATATTTCAAATCAATATCGTATACGCTTTTTTTTACCGCATCAAGAGCATTTTTAAGATTACCCTTTTTGGAATGTACAGCAATCTCTGTTAATCTATCGCTGACATTTTTGTCCAATAAAGAAACAGAGGGTTTGGTAAATTTAACTTCCGTCAGTAACGTCTCCAGATATTCTATTTCTTTCTTTATATGAGTTATTTGTTCTTGAACTTCATTTGCAGATGAGTCGGAATAAATGGAAGCAATTTTTTGATTTGAACTGACCTTTTTTCCGTTTTCCACATCGTAAACAACAAAACCGCCTTTGTTTGATATCAACGCTGACTCATCACGGAAAAAATATGCGGTTGAATCATACGTCAAATCCATAGTGGTGTAGTATACGTTTTTAATTTCAAGCTCATTTTCGAAGCTTGATAAAGTATGAAGTACAAGATATGCCAGCACGGAAATTGCAATAAGAGTGCTTGCTATCTGAAACATTATATTTTTAAACATATGTTTTAATTATATTCGACCTATCAATAATTTCACGGGCTGTCTCGTTAATCGAGGTAAATTCTACCGTTTGTCTTTCAGATAATCTTTTGAAAAAGGTTATCTGTCTTTTTGCGTAATTTCTTGTACCCTGAGCTATTTTTTCATAAGCTTCGTCTTCAGATATTTCATTCCTGAAATATGGGAAAAATTCCTTGTATCCTATTGCTTGTGAAGCTGTTGGGGTTTTTTCGATTCCTATGTCGTATAGTTTTCTTACCTCGTCCGTAAGACCCATTTCTCTCATTATATCTACTCTTTTGTTTATCCGTTCATAAAGAACGTCGCGGTTATGCTCCAATGTGTATATTTCGTATGGAAAAGGGGGAGAGGTTTTTTGTGATTCCTCATCCCAAAAAGTCTTATTTTTACCTGTGAGAATATAAATCTCCAAAGCTCTGACAAGACGTTTTTTGTTGTTTGGATGTATCATTAAAGCAGATTGTGCATCCACACTAGCTAATTTTTTATGAAGTGCATCAGCACCAAATTCATCGTATTCGTCTTCGAGTTCTTTTCTTAGGCCATAATCGCAGGGAACGTCCGTCAATTTTATCCCTTTGAGAAACCATTCAATATATTGTCCTGTTCCGCCACAAATTATAGGCAAGCGATTCCTATTTAAAACGTCAATAACAGCTTCGTATGCGGCGGTGCAATATTCGTTGACGGAAAACGGTTCGAAAATACTGAGCTTGTCTATCAGATGATGTTTGATTTTCTCAGTATCGGCTACGGTAGGCTTGGCGGTTCCAATATCCATTCCGACGTATATCTGCATACTGTCGCCTGATATTATTTCACCGCCAAGTCTTTCCGCTAATTCCATTGCAATACTGCTTTTTCCCGAAGCTGTAGGCCCTGTAAGGGCAATTATTCCGGGAATTTTATTCATTTGTCAGTTGATTTTTGGCAAGCTCGCTGCAGCAACGGACTGACCAACTCTTCTTGAATTTTCATCAGGAATATGAAGCTGCATTTTTTCAAAGAGGTCAGGAAATTCATCTTTGAGAACTTTTTTTGCGTTTTCAAGAATAAGAACTCCACCTTCGCCCGATGTGACACGTCCCATAATAAGAACGTGCTTGATGTCGTAAAACATTGAGTAATATGCGAGAGCATAACCAAAATATATACCAATTGTTTCGAATATATCTTTTGCTCTCTGGTCACCTTCAGCCATAAGCTTCTGAACTACTTTAAGCTTTTCGGCCGGGGAGAGATTTTCATCCAATTCGATTCCAGCAGCAGGAGCAAGCTTTATTACGCTATCTTGGGAAAAATACTTGACTCCGCAGCCATAGTCACCAGACCATTCGTCAATCATTGAGTTTTTGTTGGCATCAACGGGAACGAATGCAAGTTCGTTAAGCCATCCTGTAATATTTCCTTTGGAATCAATAAAGCCTGCGGCTTCACTTGTGCCCATTGCAACCCCGAGGATGTTGGTGTCATTAAGCTCCATTGCTCCTGCAAGAGCTGTAACGTCTCCGTCGTTGGCAACTTCTATGGGTACGTTTCCGATTTCCTTTGCAACGTCAATATACATATTTAAAACGTGCTTATCGTATTCTTCATTTGGAACTTTGAGGAATAGGGAAGCTACCATTATTTGATTGTCAATATAAATACCTGCTGAGCTTACACCGATAGCGTCAACTCTTGGCATTTTTGAAGCAGCAGTTTTGAAAGCTTCAAGTATTCCTTCGTAATGATATTTAGGATCGGAGTTAAGCTTGGGAAACCAAACAACCTCTTCAGAATAAACAGCTTTACCATCTATAACAGCACTAACTTTTCTGTCACTTCCGCCTGCATCAAAACCGATTCGGCAACCGTCAAGATTTCTTCCCACAGAAGAAGGTGCTTCGTTTTCAGCGGGAATATCCTTCTCATCACAAACAATAACTTCGAATTCACTACGGTAAATATCAGCCATGAATTTATTGTCAAAGTCACGAGCTCCGCCCGCAGTATAGTCTGCTTTTATTGCGTTTCCGACTTCTTTATCGCCTGCAAAATAAATTTTGAAACCGCCTTTGAGCCAAAGAAGCGTTTTAACAAGTCTTTCGCAAAGAGAATAGCGTGTTTCAAAATCCGCATCGGGAATATCCGCCTTGAAAACGGAAATAAGTCCACGATTCCTTTCAAGAGCTACAGTGATTTTTTTTGATGGACCGTTCTTTGCTTCTTTGAAAAGAATTGAAAGAGGTGCAAACTGAGGATCTAATTTTGGAATGTGCTTAAGCTTCATAACAGGTTCTGCCTCCTGCAATAGTAAGTTTTATTGAGAAATCGCTATCAAATAAGGTAAAATCTGCATCCTTATTGATTTCGATAGAACCTTTTGTTTTATCAATTCCAATGGATCTGGCAGGGTTGAGAGAAGCGGCATTAACTGCTTCCCATAGAGTGCATCCAGAATTTTCATAGAAATTTTTAACTCCTTGATTCATTCTGAGAACGCTACCCGCTATTGTTCCGTCATCAAGCGTACATTTGATTCCATTGAGATTAAATGCAAGGCTTCCGAGCATATATCTTCCATCAGGCATTCCGCCTGCTCTTACACAGTCAGTAATTATACAGAGCTTATCACCCTTCATTTTATAAACAAGAGGGAAAAGATTCTTGTTAACGTGGAAAGTATCACATATCAGTTCTGTGTAAACATCAGAAACAAGAGATGCACCAACAATTCCAGGGTCTCTATGGAGCAATCCCGTCTGAGCATTGAAAAGATGAGTTATATGGTCTATTCCACCGTCTATAAAAGAGCTGACAGCTGTATCGTAATCCGCATCACTATGTCCAAGGGAGACTATAATTCCAAGCTCTTTCATACGCTTGATATTTTTAAAGCCTTCATCCTTTTCAGGCGCAACCGTTATAAGTCTTATAACATCCGCATAATCTTCAACCGCTTTTGCAGAAGGGGGAATTATGAGAGAAGCTTCATGTGCGCCTTTACGTTTAACGTTAAGAAAAGGACCTTCAACGTTAACACCGAGAATTTCTGCCCCTATCCATTCACGGCTCTCAGGCATCATTTTTCTGACAACCTCAAGTACCTTTATAACATCCTCCATTGGAGCTGTTATTGACGTGGGAACCCAGGCTGTAACACCATTTTCGGGAAGTCTCTTTGATACATTTTTTATTCCTTCGTAGTCAGCATCTGCAACGTCCGTATTTGCATATCCGTGAATATGGATATCGATAAAACCAGTAGAAAGGAAAAGCCCCTTGCAATCAATTACTTCACAGCTTTCATCGGGCATATCCGAAGTTATTGCTCTGATTTTTTCATCAAAGTATACGTTAAGATTTTCGGCAATGCGGTCTTTTAGAATAACCTTCGCGCCTTTCAAACATTTCATAAAAAACACCTTCCCTTATAAAATATTTGTAGTAAGAATCGAAATTACATATTGTCAAGATAATCAGCAATATCCTGAACTGTTTTTATTTTGAGGACGTCTTCGTCAGAAATATAAATTCCGTGTTTATCTTCAATTGTCATGAGAACTTCTGCCATTTCAAGAGAGTCAGCGCCTAAATCCTCTATAAGTCTGTCAGAATTTTTAATTTCTTCGGGTTTAATTCTGAGTTGCTTCGCAATTATACCTTTGATTTCTTCAAACATTGTAGTAACTCCTTATGTTATTATTAAATTTATTCTAAAAAAAATACTAAATTACATTATACAGTATTTTTTTAAATTTTTCAATAGCTTTCAAAAGATTTAAAGCTGTTTTTTGTAAAGATTTAAAGCATTTTTGTATCTTTAAAATTGAGTATCCTTTGGATTTTCCAGAATTTTTTTCATTACCTCTGATGAAATAATCATTCCTGCGGCAGCAGGAACGAAAGGTAAAGTTCCTATGTTTTCACCGCATTTGATTGGCTGTTCATCGCTATATACAACCCTGAGCTTTTTTATACCTTTTTCTTTTAGTAAACGTCTCATGGTTCGTGCTAAAGGGCAAACGGTGGTTTTATATATATCTGTTGCAACGAAGCGGGTAGGGTCTGTTTTATTCCCCGTTCCCATTGATGAAATAATAGGAATATTTCTTTTCTCACATTCAACTGCAAGGGATATTTTTGCAGTAATATTGTCTATGGCATCAGCAACACAAGAGGGCTTGTATTTATCCAGCAGTGCGGGAATGTTTTCAGGAGTTAGAAATAGTTCAAGGGGAATAAACTTTCCGTTTTCATTTATGCTATTAGCTCGATTAACAGCGGAAATTACTTTTGATACACCTATTGTTTCCTTTGTTGCTAAAATCTGTCTGTTAAGGTTAGTAACGTCTGTTTTATCGGAGTCAATAAAAACGATTTTTCCAACACCGAGTCTGACAAGGGATTCTGCAACGTATCCGCCGACACCGCCGACACCACATATCATAACAGTGGCGTTTTTTATTTTGTTTATATTTTCTTCTCCAAGTAAAAGCTCGGTTCTCGAATATAAATCATTGTTTTTAGTCATTTTGAACATCTCTTGTATTTTTATTTCAATTCAAGAATTGTAACGCCGGTATCGCCCTCTCCATATCTTCCGAGTCTGAAGGAGCGGATTCTTTTGTCGTTTCTCAAATATTTCCAAAGAGCAGCTTTTAATGCCCCTGTTCCTTTTCCGTGAACGAGTGTAACGTTCTTATATCCTGCTGTAATGGCTGAATCAAGATAAGAATCTACCATAAACCACGCATCGTCACCTGTTTGACCTCTAAGGTCAATTTCCTTTGGAAGAGCTTCTGTTCTGTGTGGAACAGTGATGCCCTTTAAGCCTTTTTCAGCATTCTTCTTTATGGATACGTCATTTGGAACTGATGCAAGCTTTGAAAGAGCAATTTTTGTCTTTGCCATACCTGTTTTTACAATGGCGTTATCTCCGCTTATATCAAGAATTGTAACAACTTGATCAAGTCCTTTGATTCTGACGGTGTCTCCAACCTTGAATTCTTCGTTTGAATCTTCTTCGTCCTCGTCATTCTGATTATCCATTGAAATATGTTCACTTGCAACTCCGAGAGAAGTTCTTATTTTATTTCTTGCTTCTGCCATGGCAGATTTAAGATTATCCTTGTCTTTTTCCTTTTGGAGCTTTGCAAGTTCATCATAAACGAAATCACAAGAGGATTTTGCTGCCGTAAGAATTCTTGAAGCTGTTTCTTTTGCTTTTTCAAGCTCTCTTTTGGCGTTTTCTTCAATTATAATACATTTTCTTCTTGCCTCTTCAAGCAGGGATTCGGCGTCGGATTTTGCCTTTTCAGCCTTCATTTTTTCTTTTTCCAAAGAACTTTCTGTTTCCTCGAGCTTTCTTATTGCATCCTCAAATTTGGAGTTTTCCTCTTTCATTATGGATTTTGCACGTTCAATAATATAATCAGGCATACCAAGTCTGGAAGATATTGCAAAAGCATTTGATTTTCCTGGGAGACCAACAACAAGTCTGTAGGTTGGTTTTAAAGATTCGACGTCAAATTCACAGCTTGCATTTAAAACATCCTCATTCTCGAGAGCATAAAGCTTTAATTCTGCGTAGTGAGTCGTTGCAGCAAGAATTGCACCTTTTTGCTTTATTGCTTCAAGAACAGCAATAGCAAGAACAGCACCTTCAACGGGGTCTGTACCTGCTCCGATTTCATCGAAAAGGACGAGAGAACGGCTGTCACAGTTGTTAATAATGTTAACTATATTAACCATGTGGGATGAGAAAGTAGAGAGAGATTGTTCAATGCTTTGTTCATCACCAATATCGGGGAAAACCGCTTCAAAAACTGGAAGAATGGTTCCGTCATTAACGGGAAGATGAAGTCCCGATTGAGCCATCAGTACCATAAGACCTATGGTTTTTAAAGTTACGGTTTTTCCACCCGTGTTAGGTCCTGTTATAACGAGCGAGCTTTTTTTAGCTCCAAATTCAAGACTTATAGGTACAACAGTTTCCTTGGGCAAAAGTGGATGTCTTGCTTTTACAAGCTTAATTATTCTTTCTTCATTTGAAAATTCAATAGGGGATGCGTTAAGCTGAAAAGAATATTCGGATCTTGCAAATATCAGGTCTATATCGCAAATTGCCTTGTAGTTTATTGCAAGCGGACCAGAAAATCTACCGACTTCTGATGATAAATCTGAAAGAATTCGTTCAATTTCGAATTTTTCTTTTGCGGCAAGTTCGCGTAGCTTGTTGTTCCCTTCAACAATTGCCATAGGTTCAATAAATAGAGTTGCACCTGATGAAGAAGAATCGTGAACAAGACCCGGAAATTCGTTTTTATGCTCTGCCTTAACGGGAACAACGTATCTTCCGCTTCTGATTGTTACTATATTTTCCTGCAAATATTTAGAGCGTTGACCCGTTGTGTATTTTGACAGAGTATCTCTTATTCCGTTTTCGCATTTTCTGATTTCTTTTCTTATTCTGTAAAGCTCATCTGAAGCTTCGTCAGCAATAAGATCTTCGGCAATTATAGCCGTTGTTATTTTCTTTTCAAGAAATTGATTTTCAAGCAAGGAAACAAAATAAACGTTAAGAGAATTGTCTGTACTTCCGCTGTAATAACGTTTCAAGGACGAAACGGTTCTAAGCATATACGCAATGTCAAGAAGCTCTCTTGGAGAAAGAATAGCTTCTTTTTTTGCTCTTTCCAAGGCTTCTGTAATATCTTTTGCTCCGCCAAAAGGAGGACGTCCTTTTTTTACGGAAATTTCTTTCGCATCTGTAGTTTCCTTCTGAAGTCTTGAAACTGTGAATGGGTCAGTTGAAGGAACTGTTGAAAGAATATTTTTTTTAGCTCCCTCTGTTGAAGCGAGGGAGGCGAGGGCGGAAAGAATTTTATCAAATTCAAGAATTTTCTTGCTTCTGTCGAAGTTTTTCATTGTCTATACTCCGCATTAAATGATTGTAAAATGAAAGTGTTTTCGGTATTGATTCAAAAATATTGCAAATAAATCTTTCCGAAAATTCACGAAATAGCATTTGACTTTTTTCGTCAGACAATAAGGCTCTGACGTGGAATATCTTTTTCAAATCGCTGTAACAAAGAAGCTCTAATGCTTTTATGCATTCGCTGTTTAATTGGAAAAATCTATGACTTTTTATCATAGCTCCCGATTCTCTTGCACATTTTTTGCACAAAATTCCAGATGTAAAAAAATCAAAGGTAAAAGTGTCAGCTTTTGAACTACATGACGGACAATAAGACGTGTCTGGTGCAAATCCGCATATTGATGCAAGCTTGATTTCGAAAAAAGGTTTGACTGTATCGGGAGGATATTTTTTCTCTGAAAGTACAAAAAAACAATTAAGCATCAACCTCAAAATATCTGAAGATGAGTTATCATTGACGCATACCTTTGAAACAGCTGACGAAAAATAACAAGCGAGAGCATAATTGAGAACGTCGTTTCTCAAACCGAAAAAATTGTTTTTTGCTGTAGCACCCGTTATTGTAAGATATCCGCCTTTTCCCTTGGCAACAGAAAATTCGCTGTACGTAAAAAGCTGAACGGCTGAATGTGTGGAGCTTTTCAGATTTTTAGCACCTGGTGCTTTCATCTTCATAATTCCGTTTTCTGCTGTTAGAACAGATAAAAGCTTAGCGTTTTCTCCGTAGTGTTCTTCTTTTATAATCAGTCCTGTAATAAAATTATTCGTTTGCGTCATTGTATCCGAAATTACTTACAAGACTTTGTCTCTCGCGCCAATTTTCTTTAACCTTAACCCAGAGATCAAGATATATACTTGCACCGAAAAGCTTTTCAGCATCTTCTCTTGCGTACATACCGATTTTTTTGAGCATAGCACCGTTTTTACCTATAATTATTCTCTTGTGGGCTTCTTTTTCACAATAAATTTCAGCTCTTATGAAAAGCGCATTTTTCTTTTCCTTGAATTCTTCAACAACAACAGCAACGCCGTGTGGAATTTCATCTTCCATAAGACGAAGTATTTTTTCTCTTATAACTTCTGCAATTATCTGTCTTTCGGGTTGGTCTGTATAAATATCGTCAGGGAAGAAGTGAGGAGATTCGACGAGGAAAGGGTTTACTTCTTTGAGAATGATATCAACGCCTTCCCCTGTAAGAGCGGAAATGGGAATAACAGATTTGAAATCCATATCTCCTGCAAGTTCGGAAATGGTTTTTGCGATATCGGTTTTATTTGTTCTGTCAACCTTGTTTATTATAAGGAAAACGTTAGGGCTTGATTTTGTTATTTTTCTGAGTGTATCTTTTTCATTTTCGGATACAGGGCCGTTTGAAACGTCAACAACAAAAAAGATTATATCGGCATCAACGGTAGCGTTTCCTGCCACGTTCATCATATATTGACCTAAAAGATTTTTTGGCTTGTGAAGACCAGGAGTGTCAGTGAAAACGTATTGGTTTTCACCCTCGGTGAGAATACCTGTTATTCTTGTTCTTGTTGTCTGAGGCTTTTTTGATACAATAGCAACTTTTTCTCCAAGAAGCGAATTAAGCAATGTTGATTTCCCAACGTTTGGTTTACCGGCTATTGTAATAAATACTGTTTTTTGAGCCATATCAAAGTCCCGCCTTCTCTAAAATTTCCTTTTGTTTTGATATCATGTATCGTTCATCTTCTTCAGAAGTTTCATGGTCGTATCCGAGAAGATGAAGTGATGAGTGTACAGAGAGAAAACAAAGCTCTCTTTCCAAAGTATTTCCATATTCCTCTGCCTGCTTTGTTGCTGTGTCAACGGAAATAATAATATCACCCAACAAGGTCATAACGTCTGGAGTGTCAAATTCAAGCATAGGGAATGAAAGCACGTCGGTTGGCTTATCTTTTCCTCTGTATTCACGGTTCAGCTGGTGGATATAATCATCATCACATATTGTAACGGAAACCTCAAACAAGTTTTCGGGGTATGCTTCTTCAACCGTGAGTCTGATTGCCTTTTTAATTTTACATATTGTGCTTTGTGAGATTTTTGCTTTAGTCTGATTTTTATAATAAACCTTTGTCATTTTAAAGTACGGAATCTCCTTCTTTGATTTTCTTCACCGTCTTTGCGTTTTTTTGTATCGTTTTTCTCGTATGCAAGAATTATTTTCTGAACGAGAGGGTGCCTTACAACGTCCTTGTGAGAAAAACGGTATATGGCAATTCCCTCAATACCGTCTAAAATATCAAGAGCTTCAATTAAACCGCTTTTTTTCATAAATGGCAAGTCTATCTGCGTTACGTCACCCGTGACTATTGCCTTCGAGTTGTTTCCAAGTCGGGTCAGAAACATTTTCATCTGTTCTGGCGTTGTGTTCTGTGCTTCATCAAGAATAATAAACGCATCATCAAGTGTTCTTCCTCTCATGTATGCAAGAGGAGCAATTTCTATAGTACCTTTTTCAAGATGCTTCTGAAAGCTTTCATTCCCAAGCATTTCTCCAAGGGCATCATAAAGCGGACGGAGATATGGGTCGATCTTGCTTTGTAGATCTCCTGGAAGAAAACCCAACTTTTCACCAGCTTCAACTGCAGGTCTTGTAAGAATGATTTTTGAAATTTTCTTTTCTTTCAGAGCTGTTACAGCCATAGCAACTGCAAGGAAGGTTTTTCCTGTTCCCGCAGGACCAACACCCATTATAACAGTATTGGTCTTTATCAGATTTACATATTTTTGTTGACCTACTGTTTTCGCTTTAAGAGGTTTTCCTTTAGCGGTAAGGCATATACAGTTACTGTAAAGGGATGAAAGCTCTTCGCTTTTGCCATCAATAACTTCTGCAATAACGTAGTTGACAGTGTTTTCGTCAAGCTCTGTGCTGACTGGAGAAAGTTTTTCAAGCTGTTCTATAACAATTTTAGCGTTATCAACAGAAGAAACATCTTCTCCAACAATTTTCAGACCGTCACCTCTGTTCAGAAGTTTAACAGCAAGGGCATTTTCAATAAGTTTTACGTTTGATTCGTATGTCCCGAAAAGCTTGAAAAGAAAATCGATGTTTAATTCTTTAAGTGTGACTTCAAACACAGTATACTCCTTTTTTATTTCTAAAGCTTACATAATTTCTTCCGTATTGTACGGAGTGCCTTGATAAACGCAATAGTTAAGCCAGTTTGAGAAAAGTAAATGAGCATGGGAACGCCAAAGATTTTTAGGCGTTTTTGAAGGGTCATTATCAGGAAAATAATTTGCTGGTATTGCGGGATTTATCCCCTTGTCAAGGTCTCTGAAATATTCTTTTGAAAGAGTATCAAAGTCATATTCTGGATGCCCCGTTATGAAAATTTCTCTGTATTTTTTTGACGCAATAAGGTATGCGCCTGCTTCTTTAGAGCTGGCAAGTAAATCAAGGGCAGGATTCTTTATTATGTCCTTTTCGTTTACACCTGAAAACCTTGAATGTGGAACTCTGAATACTTCGTCAAATCCTCTCGTCACAGGATGTGAAGGTATCAACGTGTTATGTTCGAATATACCCGAAAGCTTTTTTTCAAAATTAACCTTTTTAATTCCGTAATAGTAATTAAGAGCAGCAATAGCACCCCAACAAATATAGAGCTTTGAAAAAACGTTATGTTTCGACCATTCAAAAATTTCGCAAAGCTCGTCCCAGTAATCAACGTCATTAAAGTCAAGATGTTCAACAGGTGCTCCCGTTATTATCATTCCATCAAATTTAAGATGCCTGAAATCATCAAACGTTCCGTAAAACGCTTTCAGATGTTCGGCAGGTGTATTTCTGCTTACTCTTGAAACGGTGTTCATAAAGCTGACGTCAACCTGCAAAGGCGTGTTTGATAAAAGCCTGAGCAACTGAGTTTCAGTGACAATTTTTGTTGGCATCAGATTGAGGATTGCAATTTTCAAAGGGCGGATATCCTGAGCAGTTGCTCTTGATTCGTCCATAATAAATATATTTTCGCCGTAAAGTATATCTGCGGCAGGAAGGGAATTAGGTATTTTAATGGGCATGTTTATATCTCCGCAATTATATATTTATCCAATTTAAATTATCCTCAATATTATAGCATCTTCTTTCAGAAAATACAATAGATATTTTATAAAAATAAAGCTTTTTTCATAATAATATTATATTCGTTTTCACTAATTTGCAAATTCTAATATAAATGCTTCAAAATACTTGAAATTTTAAATCAAAGATGATAAAATCAAAAAAAGAAGGAGAGATTTTTTATGTTTACTGAAAAGATTGAAACGAAAATATACCGTATGTCCGATGAGAGTATTGACTCAAATATGCTTTTTGAATGTGCAGAAATAATAAAAAAAGGCGGAGTTATTGCATTTCCTACAGAAACAGTTTATGGACTCGGCGCAAACGCACTTGATGAATCCGCATGTAAGAAAATATATGAGCTTAAAGGCAGACCTGAAAATAAGGCTTTGATATGTCATTTATCCGACCCTTCTCAAGGCGAGGAAATAGCATATATGGATAAAAGGGCATATAAGCTTTTTGAAGCCTTTTCTCCTGGTCCTATGACAGTGGTTTTGCGTAAAAAAGACGTTTTAGGACCAACAGTTACGGGAGGAATGGATACTGTTGCAATAAGAATGCCTTCAAACAAAACCTTTATCGAGCTTTCGAAAATTGCAAAATGTCCTATTGCAGGAACTTCTGCAAACATTTCATCAAGACCAAGTCCAAAAGAATGCATTGGTGTTATTGATGATTTTTACGGATATATTCCCGCCATAATAGATACAGGTAAAACAAGCGTTGGTATAGAATCCACAATAGTTTCTCTTGTGGGAGAAAAACCAATAATTTTGAGAGTAGGTGCAATTTCTCCTGAGGAAATTGGAAAGGTTATAGAGTTATGATTATTGTCGGGATATGCGGCAGAAGCGGCAGTGGAAAAAGCACTGTTGGGAAGATTATAAAAAACAAATATCCTGCTTATATTGATTGCGATAATGTTTCAAGGGAAATTACGAAAAAAAACAGCCCCTGTCTTTTGGAGCTTGTTGACTATTTCGGAAATGAAATTTTACTTTCTGACGGTAATTTAAACAGAGCAAAACTTGCATCCATCGCTTTTGGCGTTGATGAAAAATTAGCTGTTTTGAATAAAATAACACATAAGTACATCACGGAAGATATAGAAAAAAGAATTCTGAATTTTAAAAACGATTTTGAAAAATTTGTATTTCTTGATGCTCCAACACTTTTTGAAAGCGGAATTCACAAAAGATGTGATTTTATTCTTTCGGTTATTGCCGATGATACGGTTCTTTTGGAAAGAATAAAAAAAAGAGATAAAAAAAGCGATGAAGATGCAAAAAAACGCCTTTCATCCCAATATTCCAATGATTTTCTTATTAGAAACTCTGACTTTGTTATAGAAAATAATGGAACGCTTGAACAGCTTGAAGAAAAAACTGAAAATTTCCTGAAAACGCTTGAGGAAACCTATGAGTAAAAAGTTAATATTTTTTTGTTTTTTTCTCGTTTTCGGGTTTTTAGCACTTTTCTTTGGATTGTATTTCAAGGAAGATATCAAAATATTTGTCAAAGAACACTTATACGTTGAAACCTACAATCTGGAATATTCAGAGTACGTAAAAGAAGCATCCATTGAATTTGATGTACCCGAATCCATGATATATGCAATTATTAAAACCGAAAGTAATTTCCAACATGATGTTGTATCACATGCAGGAGCCGTTGGACTTATGCAGCTTTTGCCTGAAACATATTCATGGGTCGCTATGAAGCTTGGCGAGAATCCTGATATGAATAACATATCTGACCCAAAGACAAATATAAGATATGGAACTTATTATCTTGCATTTCTTTCAGAACGCCTCGAAAATGATGAAACTGTTTATGCAGCTTATAATGCAGGATTTTCACGTGTTACGGGATGGCTTTCTGACAGTCGATATTCTGACGATGGTAAGATTCTTTCAAAGATTCCGTATAAAGAGACAAAGGCTTACGTTGACAAAGTGAAAAAAGCGCGTGGAAAATACGAAGAAATTATAAAAAAAGTTCCAGCTTCTTCCCAAATTTCTTAAAAAATTGAATAAATGCCCTTTTGTTTGGAAAAACTACTCACAACAAACAATGGAGGGCAATTATGGAACACAACAAAAAAAACAAAGAAAATAAAATCGAACGAAAAATGCTCGATTTTAAAAAACGTTTATCCGAATTCAAATCAAAGGAATTTATGAAAAAATACGGCGCATCTGTTTATATGTCCCTTGCGTTGATGGCTGTCGTTGCAACTGCAGTTGGTGTTTTTTCTCTCAGCTATTCCTATGATGACATTGGCGACATTAACATAGAAACTCCTGAGATAAGCGTTCCAGAGATAATAATCCCCGATTTTAACGTTAGCACAGATGAGCCTGAAAAGCCTGTCGATAACAATCAATCGGGAATTGAAGCAGATCCTGTTGAAAAGGAATATTATTATCCTGTTAAAGGAGAAATAATAAAAAAATATTCCACAGATTCATTGGTGTTTTCTGAAACGCTTAATGATTACAGAACTCATCAGGGCATAGATTTTGCCGCTGAGATCGGATCGGCTGTACGTGCATATACAGATGGTGTTGTTCTTGGAATATACGATGATCCTATGATGGGAAAAACTGTAGCGATTCAGCATGATTACGATATGGTTTCTTATTATATGAATCTTGACAGCAATATTCCGGAAGGTCTGAAAGTTGGTTCAAAGATAAAAGCGGGTGACGTTATTGGCGCCGTTGGAAAAACTGCTTTAACAGAGGTTGGAGATAAACCTCATATTCACTTTGAGCTTAAGGTTGGCGGTGTAACCATAAACCCCGAAAAAGAGCTTGACGGAGCTTCTAAAAAATAAAAAAGAATTAACTGTATTTCGATAGTAAACGAATAAAAACGGACTTTTTTTCATATAGTTTACCGTATAAAACATACGGGAGAAGCTATATGTCACAAAAAGAGTCCGTTTTTTGTTATGCATACGACAATGATAAGAAAAAGCTGATATGCGAACTTGGGCATTATATAGTTGACAATATGTCAACCGTCCGAAAAACAGCAAAGCATTTCGGACTTTCAAAATCAACGGTTCATAAAAATCTGACCGTAGCATTGAAAGAGATAGATTTTCAGCTTTTTGAAGAAACCAAATCAATTTTAGAAAAAAACAAAAAAGAAAGACATATCAGAGGCGGGATGGCAACGAAAATGAAATATCTTAATTCAAGAAACGATTTGAAAAAATCGGAGGAATGCATTGAAGGTTGATCTGTGCGATATTTTTGAAAAATGTCTGTCTGCAAAATACATACACGTTGAAAATGATGGAAGCTATTCTTCTTATACTGTTGATAAAACGAGATATATTTTTTTTCAGCAAAGTAATGGAAAAACGGATTGGATGAACAATTTTGATTTTCCGTCAAAGGCGTATAAGGGGATGGATATTCCATGGAGATGTCATAGAGGATTTCTGAAGGTGTGGAAAAGCATTTTACCCTATGTGGAAAAGCTACTCAAAACATCTTCTTTTGAATCTGCAGTTGTGGTAGGATATAGTCACGGTGCCGCTTTGTCGGCGTTATGCTTTGAATACGTCTGGTACAACTATCCTGATATAAGAAATAATTTATATGGTTTTTCATTTGGAAGTCCAAGAATTTTTTATGGAAAAAGAAATTACAGCTTCCTCAAAGAACGTTTTTCAAAATACATAAACGTAATCAATTCCGATGATATTGTTACAAAAGTGCCGCCTTCAATTTTAGGCTACAGACATATGGGAAAGCTTCTTTATATCGGACGCGATAAGAAATTCTTTTCAATAAATGCTCATAGGGCGGAAAGTTATAGAGAATCATTGAAGGAAATACGTTGTATAATAGACGTATAATGGGAAAAATTTAGCAAATTGCCTATTGCAATTTTAAAAAAAGATGTTATACTATCTACAAGATAATATAACGAGAGGATTTATAGATTTATGACAGTGTATGATGAACTGAAAGCCCGAGGACTTATTGCTCAGGTTACAGATGAAGAAGAAATAAAAGAATTGGTTAATTCTGGAAAAGCTGTTTTTTATATTGGCTTTGATCCAACGGCAGATAGCCTTCATGTTGGACATTTTATGGCTCTTTGCCTTATGAAAAGACTTCAGATGGCTGGAAATAAACCAATAGCTCTTATCGGCGGCGGTACAGCCATGATTGGTGACCCTTCGGGAAGAACCGATATGCGTACGATGATGACAAAAGAAACAATAGCTCATAACTGTAAATGCTTCAAAAAACAGATGAGCCGTTTTATTGATTTTTCTGAAGGAAAAGCGATAATGGTTAATAATGCCGACTGGCTTCTTGACCTTAATTATGTTGAGGTTCTCAGAGAAGTTGGTGCTTGCTTTAGTGTTAACAGAATGCTTACTGCTGAATGTTATAAGCAAAGAATGGAAAAAGGTCTTTCCTTCCTTGAATTCAACTATATGATAATGCAGAGCTACGACTTTTATGCTCTTTATCAGAAATACGGCTGTAATATGCAGTTTGGCGGCGACGATCAATGGAGCAATATGCTTGGCGGCACAGAGCTTATAAGAAGAAAGCTTGGTAAAGATGCATATGCTATGACAATAACCCTTCTTCTTAATTCCGAAGGTAAAAAGATGGGTAAAACTCAAAGCGGTGCTGTTTGGCTTGATCCAAATAAAACTTCTCCTTACGATTTCTATCAGTATTGGAGAAACGTAGACGACGCAGACGTTCTCAACTGCATCAGAATGCTCACATTCCTTCCTATGGAAGAAATAGATGCTATGAATTCTTGGACAGGTAGCGAGCTTAACAAGGCAAAAGAAATTTTGGCTTTCGAGCTTACAAAGCTTGTTCACGGTGAAGAAGAAGCAGAAAAAGCCCAGAATGCTGCAAAAGCGGTTTTCGGGGCGGGTGACTCTGCAAATATGCCTTCTGTAACTCTTAATGCTGAAGATTTCACAGACGGAAAAATAGATATTCTTTCTATGCTTTATCGTTCAGGACTTGTTCCTTCAAAATCTGAAGCGAGAAGAGCTGTTGAACAAGGCGGTGTTACCGTTAATGGCGAAAAAGTTACAGATATCAAAAAGATTTATCTTGCTGATGAATTCACAGACGGTATTGTTTTGAAAAGAGGCAAGAAGAACTTTATAAAGCTTGTTAAATAATTGATTTTTCGGAGAAGTCGGGGATGAAGCTCTCATCTGCGGCTTCTCCTTCTTGTATATATGAATTTTCGATTCCGAGATTTAATGCAAAAGAGATAATCTCTTCGTATTCTTCCTCGGATACTTTTCTGTTAAGTTCTTTATATTTGTGCGTTTTAACAGGAGTATATTGATTCATTATACTGATATAAATTTTATTTCCAAATTTTTCGTGAAGGTAGGATATTATCTTTTTCGAATCGTGGATATTTCCTGGCAAAATCATGTGACGGACAATAACGCCTTGTTGCAAGATTCCATCAGAGTCGAAAACACATTCAGGTTGTTGTGAAACCATAAGGTCAATAGCATATTTTGCAACGTCTGGATAATCCTTTGCTAAAGAATATTTGTTTGCAAGGAGAGGGGACATATACTTGAAATCAGGAAGATATATGTCAATAATTCCTTCTAAAGACTTTATCATTTCTGCGTTTTCGTAGCCTGAGCAGTTCATAACAAATGGAAGATTTAAACCCTCCGATTTAGCTTTTTTTATTATTGGAATCAACTTATATATATACATATCTGGGGTAACGAGGTTTATATTATGAACGCCTTTGCTTTTTAATCCGAAAAATATTTCCAAAAGTTTCTTTTTCGAATTGCTTTCTTGAAGGATGTTTTCTGTTACTATTCCATTTGATATTTTATGATTCTGGCAGTAAATACAATGAAGCTGACATCCAGCAGAAAAAATCGTTCCTGAACCATTTTTCCCAGATAGGCATGGCTCTTCCCAAAAATGCGGAGCGGCTCTGCAAATATGTATTGTGTCTGTACAACCGCAAAATCCTGCTTCAATTTTTCTGTCAACACCACATTTTCTCGGACAAATAAAGCATTTCATAAATTTTCTCCTCGTTCTGACCTTCGTTTTGTTAAGTTAAATGAAAGTTGAGATCTTGAATCCTTTGTGGTATAATGATTTTACCCCTAAAACCAAAACCTCCCGAAAAACGAGAAAGGAAACAAGACCTCATGGGTAAAATAATAACA
>SVRW01000035.1 GCA_015064625.1 Oscillospiraceae bacterium
AGTCAAAACCACCGGTTGAACCGGTGGCTTGCACAGCCCCTATAAGGGGCTAATACAGGCTTCGTCCCTAAAAGGGACTACTGAAACTTGACACCGCATTACACTTACAGGCAGCCGCTCACGTGCGGCTGTCTTTTTTGCCTACTTATTCTTAGCACCCGTAAACGGGTCTGTATATTCCTTGAAACTAATCTGATCCGCAGCGTTGTCCTCTTCAAGTTGATTTCGTATGTACTCTGCAATTACCTTTTTGTTTCGTCCTACTGTATCAACATAGTAACCCCTACACCAAAAATGTCTTGAGCCATACTTGTACTTCAAGTTTGCATGCCTATCAAATATCATCAGTGAACTTTTCCCCTTGAGATATCCCATGAATTGTGATACACTAATGTGTGGCGGAATACTCACTAACATGTGGATATGATCTATGCATGCCTCTGCTTCGATAATTTCCACACCTTTCTACTCGCACAGCTTTCGAAGTATCTCGCCTATATCCTTCTTTATTTGACCATATATCTCTTTTCGTCTGTACTTGGGTGCAAACACAATGTGATATTGGCATCGATACTTCGAATGCGCTGTGCTTTTTATTTCGTTTTTCTCTATTTTTTTAAACATAATTTAAACCTCCTTGTATTTATGTGTAGTGCGGTTGTCAAGTCCTACACATTATACCATGGAGGTTTTTCTACGTAAACTAAAGTATTTTTTCTTCCCCCGGTAGAACCGGGGGTTTATTTCCACGCCTTAAAGGCACCAATAAACAAAGGGCTGTCCGATTGACAGCCCTTTAAAAGCGACAACTATTTAATTAGTCGTTAAAACCAATTTTTGCGGAATAAGAAGTATGAAGAAGTTCATGTGCCTTGTGAGAGTTTGGTTCGCCAAGGTAATCAGCATACAACGCTTTAATTTGTTCGTTGTTATGTGACTGACGGAGAACTTGTCTTTCATCTTCGCTGTAAAGAGCTTTAGCTCTCTTTTCTTTGTAAGTATCAAGAATATCGTCATCCTCGTTAGGAAGGAAGCAGGATCTAACGATTGGCTGACCGCCACCAGCGATACATCCACCAGGACATCCCATAATTTCAATAAAGTGATATTTGGATTTACCTGCTCTGATATCATCAAGAAGAACCTTTGCATTCTTCATACCGTGAGCAATTGCAACGTTAACAGCCATGCCGTTAATATCTATACTTGCTTCGCGAATTCCTTCAAATCCTCTTACTGCTTCAAATTTGATTGCTTCGTGTTCCTTACCTGTAAGAACATAGTAAACAGTACGAAGTGCAGCTTCCATAACGCCACCCGTTACACCGAAAATAACACCAGCACCAGTGTAATCGCCGAGAAGATCACCATCAAATTCTTCATCAGGAAGTTTATTGAAGAGAATACCTGCACGTTTGATCATTTTTGCAAGCTCTCTGGTTGTGAGAACTGCGTCAACGTCGGCAAGACCTTCAACTTTGAGTTCTTCTCTGTCTTTTTCGTGTTTCTTTGCTGTACAAGGCATTACAGAAACAACGAAGATGTCTTTAGGATCAATACCTTTCTTTTCTGCATAGTATGATTTAACTATTGCACCAAGCATCTGATGAGGAGATTTGCAGGAAGAAAGATGTTCAAGCAAGTCACCGTAATTGTACTCTGCATAGTTAACCCATCCTGGAGAGCAGGAGGTAATCATAGGAAGCTTTCCGCCGTTTTTAATTCTTGAAAGAAGTTCTGTACCTTCTTCCATAATAGTAAGGTCAGCGGCAAAGTTTGTATCGTAAACTTTATGGAAACCGAGTCTCTTGAGAGCTGCAACCATCTTGCCTGTAACAGCTGTTCCAACAGGATAGCCAAACTCTTCACCAAGAGCTGCTCTTACTGCAGGAGCAGTCTGAACAACAACATGCTTACCTGCTTTCATAGCTTCGTCAACTTTATCGATTTCGGATTTTTCCATCAATGCACCTGTGGGACATACGCTTACGCACTGACCGCAAAGGATACAAGGAGAATTTGCAAAGGAACGGTTTTCTGCAGGAGCAACAATTGTTCTGAAGCCTCTGTTTTCAAATCCAAGGATTCCCATGCCATGAGCGTTTTTGCATCTTTCGATACAACGTCCACAAAGAATACATTTGGAAGTATCACGAACGATAGATGATGTCAGTCTATCAACTGTAACAGGTGTTTTAACACCTTTGAATTTGCCTTCTCTTGCACCTGTAACACCAGCAACGTAAAGAAGTTCACATTTACCGTTCTTTTCACACTGCTGACAGTTTACGTTGTGATTGGAAAGAAGAAGTTCAACTGAAGCACGACGGGCAGCAACAGCTGCAGGACTGGAAATTTTTATTTCCATGCCTTCGTTGATAGGATATACACATGATGCTACAAGACCTCTTGCGCCAGTTGCTTCAACAAGACAAACTCGGCAAGAACCCTTGGAACATTCACCATGATTGAATGCACAGAGAGAAGGGATTTCGTAACCACATTTTTTTGCAGCTTCGAGGATTGTCAAACCTTCCTCAACCTGATAGGAGACACCTTCAATTTTAATGTTAATCAATGCCATAATATTTAGTCCTCCCTATTATTCCTTAATAATTGCTTTGAACTTACAAGTTGCAACACAAGCTCCGCA
The DNA here is from genome assembly GCA_015064625.1 of Oscillospiraceae bacterium. Taxonomy (GTDB): domain Bacteria; phylum Bacillota; class Clostridia; order Oscillospirales; family CAG-382; genus SIG653. Next base: position 2,654 of record SVRW01000035.1, read on the forward strand.
TTTTACGCACTTGGAAGCATCGATAGCAAGAGCAGGAAGCTTTTTGCCAGGAGCAACATAGTCCGTTTTTGCGATTGCATCAGCAGGACATGCTTTTGCACACAAACCGCAACCGAAGCACTTATCTTTGATAATAACGTATTGCATAAGATTTTTACAAACCTTTGCAGGACATTTTTTATCAACGATATGAGCAATATATTCATGTTTGAAATGAGTAAGTGTTGATATAATGGGGTTTGCTGCAGTCTGACCGAGAGCGCAGAGAGAGTTGGCTTTCAATGTCTTACCGAGCTCGTCGAGTTCGTCAAGATCTTCCATTGTACCGTTTCCTTCTGTAATACGAGTAAGGATTTCAAGCATTCTCTTTGTACCGATACGGCAAGGTGAACATTTACCGCAGGATTCGTCGCAAATAAATTCCATATAGAATTTTGCAACGTCAACCATACAGTTGTCCTCGTCCATAACGATAGCACCGCCAGAACCCATCATGGATCCTTTTGCTACAAGGTTATCAAAGTCAATAGGTTCGTCAAGATATGCTGCAGGGAGACATCCACCTGAAGGTCCGCCTGTCTGAATAGCTTTGAATTCCTTTCCGCCGGGAACACCACCACCGATATCGTAAACGAGTTCACGGATAGTTGTACCCATAGGAATTTCAACAAGACCTACGTTGTTAATTTTGCCACCTAAAGCAAATACTTTAGTACCTTTTGATTTTTCTGTACCGCATTTAGCAAATTCAGCAGCACCTTCACGAAGTATGTAAGGAACACAAGCAAGTGTTTCAACGTTGTTAACTATTGTAGGCTGTCCCCAAAGACCCTTGATTGCAGGGAAAGGAGGACGAGGACGAGGCATACCGCGCTGACCTTCAATAGAGTTAAGAAGCGCAGTTTCTTCACCGCATACGAATGCACCTGCACCGAGACAGATATGAACGTCAAAGCTAAAGCCTGTACCTAAAATATTTTCACCGAGAAGTCCCAATTCTTTTGCCTGTTTGGCAGCAAGACGAAGTCTGTTAACAGCAATAGGATACTCAGCTCTTACATAGAAATATCCGTTTTTAGCACCGATTGCATAACCAGCTATCATCATACCTTCGATAACTGCAAGAGGATTGCCCTCAAGGATGGAACGATCCATAAATGCGCCTGGGTCACCTTCGTCACCGTTGCATACGACGTATTTTTCGTCGTTTTGCTGTGCATATGCAAACTGCCATTTTCTACCTGTGGGGAATCCACCACCGCCTCTTCCTCTGAGACCTGAAGCAAGTATTTCATCAATAACTTCCTGAGGTTTCATTGAAAGAGCACGTTTGAGACCAAGGAATGCACCTTCTCCCAATGCTTCTTCAATATTTTCAGGGTTGATAACTCCACAACCGTTAAGGGCAACACGACGCTGCTTTTTGTAGAAGTTAATGTTTTCCTGTTTAGCAACTTTTTCATTAGAACCTGGTTCAACGAAAAGAAGTCTCTCGACAACTTCTCCACCAATAATATCTTTTTCTATAATTTCTTCAACGTCATCAATCTGAACAAGACGGTAAAGAGTATCTTCAGGATAAATTTTTACGAAAGGACCCTGAGAGCAGAAACCGAAGCAACCAACGATATTAACACTTACTTTATCAGTAAGTCCTTTAGCAGCAAGCACTTCTTCGATTTTTGCTTTTATTTCCATAGAGTTGGAAGAAATACAACCTGTACCACCACAGAGAACCATAGCTCTCTTTGACTCTTTTCCTTCTAATTTAGCAGAAAATTTTTCGGTACATTCTTTAATTTTAGCGTTTAATTCGTCAAAATTCTTAATCATTAGTTTGCACCTCCAAGAGCTTTATACTCATTGATGATAACAGGAACCTGGTCAACTGTAAGTTTAGGATAAACTTTTCCATTGATTGTAACTGCGGGAGCGATACCGCAAGCACCGATGCAACGGAGAGCATCGATAGTGAAAAGACCATCTGTTGTCGTTCCACCTGGAGCTATTCCAAGTATTTCAGAGAATTTGTCAATAATCTGCTGTGCGCCTTTAACGTAGCAAGCAGTACCAAGACATACTCCGATAACGTATTTTCCCTTGGGTTCAAGGGAGAAGAATGAGTAGAAAGTAACTACGCCGTAAATCTCCGCAACAGAGATACCTGTTTCCTCGGAAACGATCTTCTGAACTTCCAAAGGTATGTAACCATATTCCTTTTGGATGTCGCTGAGGATCATGATAAGAGGTGTCTTCTCGCCCGCGTATCTTCCGCAGATTTCGCGAATAGTTTTTACGCCGTTCTCGCTGATATGAGCCATATGCTCCTCCTTAATAAAAATTATTATCCTTCGGCACTTGAAGGGCTCAGAATAAATCTGAATACCAGCTTTGCCGTTTATTTTTTTCGAATCAACAAATTATTCAAAATTTCGCAGTTAAACATCCTGCATTTCCTATTTATTGTAACATTAAAATAAGAAAAATACAAGATGTTTAAATGAACAGATTTTTAAATCGATATTTTTTTATCGATTTAAAAATATTTATTTATCGGTTTTATCAGAATTTATCGTTAAATCATTGTTGTCGGTTGCGGAGTCAGAACTCTTTTTCTTGTCAAAAATGTCTTTTATCTTTTCTATCAATGCAGGGGCTTTATCCGTAAGATCATTTACAGCATCAAACACCTTCGTTACATTCGAAGGTGCAGGTGCTGGAGAATTGATATCAACCATTTCAACTCTGTCACCCGTTATAACGATAAAACCCAAAGGAACAACGGTGACCCCAGCACCGTTTCCACCTATAAAGTTTTTATTCTCACTAACTTGTTTTCCATTATAATCTGCGCCACCGCTTGCAAATCCAACGCTAACCTTAGAATAAGGTATAATAGTAATTCCACCCGAAAGAGAGATGGGCTCCCCTATTACCGTATTGACGTCAGCAACACTTCCTATTTTGCTCAACGCTGTATCAATTATCTGTTTAAGTGGAATATCACTCATTGTCAAACCTCCATATGACATCTCTACACTTTTGCACTGCAAAATGTTGTTATAACAGAAATAATGTGTACGAAAATACACTCTTGATTTTTCATTTAAAATGTGTATAATAGTTAAGAGAAGAAATTGTCAATATACATTTCTCTTCACCTTGCTCATTATAGCAAAAAAAAAATGCAAAGTCAATATTCATATAAGATTTTTTATCAAAAAACAGTAATAAGTTTTTTACATTTTTATTTTCTGTTTTTCAAAACAATTATCTTTCTAACTGAAAGGAAAAAATATATGACATTAAAAACAAATGGAAAAATCTCCGTTTTATTTCTTTTCGCTTTTATATTGTTTTCTTGTTTCTCTCTTTCGGGATGCTCCGCTGTAAAAGGAATCTTGTCGTCAATACCTTTTTTCGAAGAAGCCGATCTTGACTCACTAACCGAAAAAGCCGAGAAAGCTTGGGAAGAAGTTGGTAAGGATGCTTTGAAAGATGCAGCAAAGGATGCAGCAAATACCGTTCTTGGAAATGTTGCTGAAACAGAGTGGCCAAAGACTGATGAGACAAACGGAATACCAAAAATTCCTTCTGGAATTTTGTCAGACGTTTCAAAGGAAAACAATATAACAGAGATAACCGCAAAAGAAATTTCTCCCTCTGGGTATGATGAATATATTAAGATATTAACCGAATCGCTTGGAGCTCCTGTTTCAAAAGGCATTTATCGTGTTGAAAACCGTTTGATTTCAGTAGTATATGATGAAGAAACAAGCTCATTGACATTAACAATTTCAATTGTAAAACAAAATATTGAAGAGAGTGCTGAGAATCTGGAATCAACAGATTATTCTTCTCAAAATTAAGATAACAAGATAACTACATAATTCAAAACCATAACAAGAGTTTAATTAGGAGTGAAAATTATGATCCAAAAAATTACATGCAAAATAATTTATCTACTTTTGATTCTTTCTACGTTAACCGTAACCGTACTACCCGCTTATGCAGAAAACGAATCTCTAACAGAAACAACGTCAGACTTTGCTATTCTCGAGGTCCTGACTTGCACAGATGGATATATGTCTTTAAGCGTTGGAAAGCATCAATATAATCAAAATATTGATGAGGTAATACGTCTTATTCCAAATGTTGGCTACAGTATTTATGGTGTAGAAATAAATGGAGTATTTCAAGAGCTTGATTCAGATACAGTTACTGTTCCTGCTGTTGTTGGTAAGACTGTCACAGTAAGACCCGTCTTCAGAGGGAACGTTGTATTCAACATCGAACAAAGTGCGGGTGGAAAGATTTCTCCTGAAGGAACAGTATACGTCGGAACAGGTAAATACCTTGATGTTATCGCAACCCCAGATACAGGATACATCTGTACAGGAATATACATAAACGACGTTGGACTCGACGTAATTAAGGAGGGAAACTCCTATAAAGGCTCTTTTAAAGCACCAAGAGAAAAAGAATATACTGTTTATGCAACGTTTGAACCTGTTGCAACACATACGGTAAATCTTGTAAAAAACGATGGTGGTAGAGTTATTCCCTTTGATGAAGAAGGTAAAGCATACGTTTTTAGCGGAGAAAATGCCCAATTTCAGGTTATACCAGATGAAGGATATGGTATAAAAAGCATTACCGTATCAGGCACCCCTGTACAATGGTCTGCAGACGGTATTTTCACTGTAGAAAATGTGAAATCAGATTTTGAAATAGTTGTAGAATTTATTCAGATGGAATCAATACCCGTTTCTATAACAATCACAGGCAAAGGTTTTATTACACCTGCTGAAAAGGCTTATGCTAATACTACCCTTATACTTGAAATAAAACCTGACGAAGGTTGTGAACTTGTGTCTCTTATTGTGAATGAAATTCCAACTGCACAAAGCAGAGACGGAAAACTTGAAATAATAGTTACAGAAGAAATTATAGCAACTGGAAAACTTGAAATTAAAGCTTTGTTTGATGTTGTTGCGAAAAAACACATAATACGAGCAATTGTCCAAAATTCCATCGGTGGAACGATTACAGCAGAAGGCTATATCATCGAGAGTATGCGTACCGAAGTCCGTGATGGAGGAAGCATAACCTTCACATTTACTCCAGATATGAATTACATTATCGATAAAGTTAAAGTTGACGGAATAGAAGTGACTCTTAGCGAAGGAAATAAATTTACACTCTCCAATGTAACAGACACTCACAGGATTATTGCTTATTTCGTTCCCGATCTCGCGGGAGGGGAAGATTTCTTCAAAATAACTGTGAACGCTGGAAAAGGTGGAACAGTAGAACCCTCAAGTGAACAACTTGTCAAACTAGGTCAAAGTATAACTTTTACGTTTATACCAGATAAAAATTATCAAGTTGACTATATTCTTGTCGACGGTGAAAAGCAAACGGTAGAAGACAACAAATACACTATAGAAAATGTTATTTCCGATCACTCTCTTGAAGTTTTCTTCAAAGAACAACAAAGTATTGATATTGAAAACGGTATTGTTTGGGGTGGTGAAGAAGTTACAGTTGATATTTCGAAAAATCCGATAGTTAATCCTGAAATTTCTAAACAATTAAACGAGAAAGCCAAAGACAAGAAGGTTGTTTTCAAAGGCAATAATTATATTTGGTCTATCCCAGCTGGATATTCTTATCCTGAAACTGACATCGATTTTTCTGTTTCTATAGGTAAATCATTTGCTCCTGATGAATTACTTACATCACTTGAAGAAAAAATGATAAAAAGTAAAATTCAGGGATTCGCTTTTGAAATTGTTAAAACAAGCGGCATTATTCTTCCAGAAGATACTTTCCTAACCGTTAATATTGGTACTGAATTTGCAGGAAAAACTCTCGATTATCTTTTCTATAATCCAGAAACGGGAAAATTCAAATCAGTTATAGATACAATAAATGAATCTGAAAAGAAATATGATTCAAGGGTTGTTAAAGCGGATGAAAATGGAAAAGTCGTTATTCCTTACAACGGAAACGAATATCTTATTTTAGTAGTTTCTGCAACTTCAAAATTCAACATAACAATAAACGTTGGAGAACATGGTTCCGCTTCTCCAAGAGGGACATCTTCCGTTCTGATAAATACAAATCAAACTATTTTAATTACACCTGATCCTGGATATAAAGTTTCTGCAATCATTGTAAACGGAGCATCAATGTATCAGGAATATATCGGTAAAACTGATTCATTTGCGATTTCCTTGGGTAAAATCAACAATGATTACACCATTGAAATTTCTTTTGAACCTTCAGGAGAAGTTAATTCTTCAGATGATAGTGTTGGTGACATTAGCTCAAATGGTGGTCTTAAACCTTGGGCAGTTGCATTGATAATTATTGGTATAGCAATAGTTGGTGGAATTATTCTTTTCATTTACAAATGGAATGCTGAAAAGGATATTGTTGACTAACAAAATTAAATAATTACTTAGAACTGTTTCATAATATTTTGGAACAGTTCTTTTTTATAACAAAAAAATGATACTCAATATGTTTTTGCATTGAGTATCATTTTTCATTTGTGTGCTCGGCATGCGTTATTACTTGGTGGTGAAAGTCCACTACAGACTTGGCAGTAGGAACTGTTAGCCGAAGGCAAGGGTGTCTATCGCGAGATAGAATCTGAAAGAAGCTGGATGTAGAGGCT
>SVRW01000014.1 GCA_015064625.1 Oscillospiraceae bacterium
CATTGGGACTTGATGCTAATCTTTTGAAGCTTCTCTCTGCAGTAATCGTCGCTGTATTCCTTGCAATTCCCCATTGGAAAAGACAATATTCAGAAAAGCATATGAAAAAAGTGAAGGGGGGTAAAGTAAATGCTTGATATAATAAACGTAGAAAAGACCTTCAACCCTGGAACAATCAACGAAAAAAAGGCTTTGAACGGAATCAACCTTCATCTCGATCAGGGGGATTTTGTAACCGTTATCGGTGGAAACGGTGCGGGTAAATCCACTATGCTGAATATGATTGCAGGGGTTTATCCCGTAGACTGCGGAAGTATTATTGTTGACGGCATTGACGTAACAAGATTACCCGAATACAAACGCGCAAAATATTTAGGACGTGTTTTTCAAGACCCTATGACAGGTACTGCGGCAGATATGCAAATTGAGGAAAATCTTGCACTTGCGGCACGGAGAGGAAAAAGAAGAACACTTCGTCCAGGGATTACGTCAAAGGAGAGAAAGGAATACGAGGAGCTTCTCAAAATTCTTGATTTAGGACTTGAAAACAGACTTACTGCCAAGGTAGGACTTTTGTCAGGCGGTCAACGTCAGGCACTCACTCTGCTTATGGCAACGCTCAAAAAACCAAAGCTTTTGCTCCTTGACGAGCATACGGCGGCACTTGACCCTAAAACAGCAAAAAAAGTATTGGATATTACAGAAGAAATCGTTGAGAAAAACAATCTGATTACAATTATGATTACACATAATATGGCAGATGCAATTCGTGTAGGTAACCGACTGATTATGATGCATGAAGGTCAGATAGTTGTTGACGTCAAAGGTGAAGAAAAGAAAAAGCTCACCATCGAACAGCTCCTCCAGATGTTTGAAGAATCAAGCGGCAGTAAGTTCACCAGCGATAAGGTTATGCTTTCCAAATAAATTGAAAAGACGGTCTGTTGAAAACGCGAAGAATCGCATTTGCAACAGACCTTTTTCTTTGCTCAATCCAAGCTTTTATTTCGGCTTCCGTTCTTGATTCTGATAATGCTTTTGAAGGGTTGAAAATTTCAGAATTTTATGATATTATTTTTTTATAATTTAACGGAGGTATTACAGATGGGAAAATTGACTAAAGAATGTGAAGCGATTCTGATTGACCGATTCGGTAAAGACAGCATTATTGCTTTAGCAACTGCTGTTGAAAACACACCCTACGTTCGTAACGTAGATGCTTTTTACGAAGACGGTGCTTTTTACGTGCTTACTCACGGATTATCCGCAAAAATGAAACAAATCGAAAAAAATCCCACTGTTGCATTATCGGGAGAATGGTTTACAGCCAAAGGAAAAGGTATAAATTTAGGTTATTTTGGCAAGGAAGAGAATTCTCATATAGCAAGCAAAATGAAGCAAGTGTTCTCCGCATGGATTGATAACGGACATAATAACTTTGACGACATAAACACATGTATTCTTCGCATCGAATTAACAAACGGAGTTCTGTTTTCAAACGGAATTCGCTATGAAATAGATTTTACGTAACATTATCATCATAAAAATATTACCTTACCTGAAATGCTTAAATTTCATAATTACATTGAATGTTATTTCGTATTTTTTTCATTTTTGAGTAATATTTATGCTTCATTTTTTGATTTTTCTCTTGACAGATAAAAGAACAATCTGTATAATTACTTATAGCAAAAGATTTACATAATTTACTGCAAATAAACAAATAAATATATAACACCGAAAGGAACGTACCATGAATTTCACGTACACAAAAACAAAAAGAAAAGTTGCTTTTTTGTTGATTCTCTGTATGATATGCGGTATGTTTTTCACCGCTTGTACGACCAACGAAAACAACTCCTCAATGACGGATTCATCCGAGTCATCAAAACCCGATGCATCAAGCGAAGAAGCCGTATCAAGCGGATATGAAATGCCTGATGATGAATACGTTCTTCCTAAAGAAGAAGGACACAACCAGATTACTTTTTATTGGACATCTCCCAACGCTGTAGAAAATGCAGACGTTTGGATATGGTGGGACGGCAAGGACGGAAAAGGCTATTTGCTTCATCCCTGCGATTACGGCTTCAAAGCAGTTGTAAACGTACCCGAAGGAGTATCTCAGGTAGGCTTTATCGTAAGAACAAGCTGTTCTGAGCCCGGTGGAACTTCATGGGGAACTGCAACAAAAGATTTCCCTGATGACCGTTTTGCGGTTATTGAAGGAGCAGATACCTTTATTTATCTTAAAAGCGGTGACGGCTCACAGTACACAAGCAAAGACGGGGGCAAAACTTTAGAAATGATAAAGAAATTTTCACTTGCGGAAATGATTGATTTCCACACTATTCAGTATAGTTTAACACCTGCAGTTCTTCTTAATAACATTTCCGACGTAAAAGTATTTGAAGACGGAAAAGAACTTACAGTAACAAAAATAAGCAGTCTTGGAAAAGAAAGCGTAAGCGGTCAAATCACAGTTGATGCAACTCTTGATATTTCTAAAAAATACGAAGTTGAGATAGCAGGCTACGAAAAGAAGCCCGTTGTTCCTACAAAGGTTTTTGACAGCAATGAGTTTTTATCCAATTATATATATGACGGCGATGATTTAGGAGCTGTTATAAACGGTGAAAACACAACGTTTAAGGTTTGGGCACCTACGGCATCCAAAGTAGTTTTGAACCTTTATTCCGACGGTCACACGGATTCGCTCATAAAGAGCGTTGATATGACAAAGGGCGACAAGGGCGTTTGGTCATATACGGAAAAATGCGGACATGGCACTTATTACACTTATTCCGTAACAACCTCCCTTGGCACACAGGAAGCAACAGACCCATATGCAAAATCCGCAGGACTTAACGGTAATCGCAGTATGGTTATCGACCTTGACAGCACAGATCCCGAAGGCTGGGGCGAAAAATTCGATTCAGGAATAGATTCTTATTCCGACGCAGTTATCTGGGAAGTTCACGTTCGTGACTTCAGCAACAAGATTGCAGATTCACAGTACAAAGGCAAATATCTTGCCTTCACCGAAACGGGACTTAAAAACAGCTCAGGCGTTCCCGTTGGTGTTGATTATTTAGTTTCTCTCGGAATAACACACGTTCACCTCTTACCCGTATACGATTACGCTACGGTTGATGAAGGAAATCCCGATAGCGAATTCAACTGGGGATACGATCCTAAAAACTACAACGTTCCCGAAGGAAGCTACAGTACTAACCCCTATAACGGAGAAATAAGAGTAAAAGAATTCAAGCAGATGGTTCAGGCTTTGCACGATGCAGGTATCGGCGTAATTATGGACGTTGTATACAACCACACATACGATGCAAACAGCTCATTTAACAGAATCGTTCCTTATTATTACTATCGTTACACCTCAACAGGTGCGAACTCAAGCGCAAGCGGATGCGGAAACGATACGGCATCCGAAAGATATATGTACGGTAAATTCATGGTAGACAGCGTTTCCTACTGGGCAAAAGAATACGGCTTGGACGGATTCAGATTTGACCTTATGGGACTTCACGACCTTGAAACCATGAAAGAAGTTGAAAAGGCAGTTCACGCTATAAATCCAAAGGCTATTATTTACGGTGAAGGCTGGACAATGGGTTCAACCATCGACGGTTCTGCTCAGGCAAACCAGTCCAACATCAGCCAGATAAAGCCAAGCGGTAACGCAATAGGCAGTGTTGCAGTATTCAACGATGCAATAAGAGACGGTCTTAAGGGAAGCGTTTTCAATAAAGCTTCTCAAGGATATATAAACGGCGCGTCAAGCGGTAACGCAAACAAGGTTATTTTCGGTATCAAAGGCGGTGTTGGTGTTGGTATCGGCTGGTCAGTAACTGATTCAATGGTTATCAACTATATGTCCGCTCACGATAACAATACTCTTTGGGATAAGCTTCTCCTTTCAAACCCCAACGACAGCGACGATATCAGAAACAAGATGAATAATCTCGGTGCTGCTATAGTCCTCATTTCCAAGGGTACTCCATTCTGGCAGGCAGGCGAAGAAATGCTCAGAACGAAGGACGGAGACGAAAACAGTTATAAATCCAGCGATGAAATAAACAACATCAGATGGGACGTTCTCAAAGAAGGAAGCAGAGAATACAAAACTATGCTTTACTACAAGGGACTTATCGAAATGAGAAAATCCTTTGATATCTTCACAGATGCAAAAGCAACCGTAACCTGCACCGAGCTTGGAAGCGGAATGCTTGAGGTTTATTTCGAAGACGGCAAAGGCGGAAAGGCTCTTGCTATAATCAATCCCAACAAAACCGCTCTCCCCTACACTCTCGACGGAGAATGGGCTCTTGTTGCAGATTCCGAAAACGCAGGCTCTGAAACCTTGAAAACAGAAAGCGGAAGCGTAAACGTTGATTCTATCAGTGTAAGAATCTATGTAAATAACGTTCTTGCAAAATAATTTCACCTTTATTTGTTCCCTGTGTTTTGAAAACACAGGGAACAACCATAGAATAAGGAAAGGTGGGATTTGATTTGTGAAAAAAGGTTTTAAGCAAAATATACTTTTTACTCTATTGCTTTCCCTTCTCCTCACCTCATGCGGAGAAGCTGGAAAGAATACTAACTCGGGAATTTCTGAAAGCGCAGAAAGCTCGGTTCAAACAGAAAGCTCCGAACAATCCGAAAATAATTCGAGTGAGGACAACAACATGAATACAAATTTAAGTTCTTCCACTCTTTACGTCAAAAAGGTTGAAAACCTTCCCGAGGATTTTATAATGGGAATGGATGCCTCCTGCGTTCCCGCTCTTGAAAAAAGCGGGGTTCGATACTATGACTTTGAGGGGAACGAAAAAGACGTATACAAAATATTGAAAGAAAACGGTATAAATTATATCCGTGTGAGAATATGGAACGACCCCTTTGACGAAAACGGGAACGGCTACGGCGGCGGAAACTGTGATATTGAAAACGCCATTGAAGTTGGAAAAAGAGCAACCGAAAACGGAATGAAGCTTCTTGTGAATTTCCATTATTCAGATTTCTGGGCAGACCCTAAAAAGCAGATGATTCCAAAAGCATGGGCGGGAATGAATATTGAAGAAAAATCAACCGCTCTTTACGAATATACGAAAGAATGTCTTCAAAAGTTGGTTGAAGCAGGCGTTGACGTTGGAATGGTTCAAGTGGGCAACGAAACAAACGGTGTTATGTGCGGTGAAAACGCTGAATTAAAGGACGGCTGGAAAAACATAACGACCCTTATGTCCGCGGGTTCGAAGGCGGTTCGTGAGGTTTGTCCCGACGCTCTTGTGGCAATTCATTTTTCAAACCCCGAAAAAGTTTCAACATACGAAGCTTACAGCTATAATCTTGATTACTATAACGTTGATTATGATGTTTTCGCGTCATCCTATTATTCTTTTTGGCACGGTACTCTTGATAATCTTGCAAGAACCCTTACCAAAATTTCCAAAACGTATGGAAAAAAGGTCATGGTTGCTGAAACGTCATATGCTTTCACAGGCGATGATACGGACTTTTTTAACAACACCGTAAGTATTGATAGCGATATTGTAAAAAATTATCCTTACACCGTCCAAGGACAAGCGAATCAGATAAGAGACGTTATTGATACGGTTGTGAATAAAACCAAAAACGGAATAGGCGTTTTCTATTGGGAAGGAACGTGGATAACTGTTGGCGGAAATACTTACGAAGAAAATCTGAAGCTTTGGGAAAAAGACGGCTCGGGCTGGGCGACAACGTATGCAGGCACGTACGACCCAATAGATGCAGGTCAATGGTACGGGGGTTCTTCCGTTGACAATCAAGCCTTTTTTGATAAAGACGGAAAGGCTTTGGAATCCCTTAAAATTTTCAATCTTGTAAAACTTGGAAACGCTGTTTCTCCCACAGTAGATGAGATTGAAGACACGAATCTTGTTTTCACGCTCGGCACAGATATAGTTCTTCCAAAAACTGCGTTGGCTGTAATGACCGACAACACAAAGCGTTCCACAGACGTTATCTGGGAAGCTGCCGACCTGGAAGGAATGAAAAACGGCAAAGCAGGTAAATACACCGTAAAAGGCAAGGCAGAAGGTCTTGATGCTGAATGCCACATCACAATGGTTGAATACAACCACGTTAAAAACAGTAGCTTTGAAGACGGTGACGCATATTGGACATCAACTCCCCTCAAGGATTTTGAGGAGCTTGGTATCGAAGAAAAGGAAAGCGATTCGCTGGAAGGAACGAAACACTATCATTTCTGGGGCGCTGAAGAAAACACAGTTGAGTTTACTCTCGAACAGGAGATAGGTGTTCTCGAAGAAGGAAAATTCAACTATTCCATTTCCATAATGGGCGGTGATGGCGGTGAAACCGAAATATATGCATACGTTAAGATAGACGGCGAAATAGTTTATAAAGCTGATACTGTTATAACGTTTTACGACCAGTGGCATACCGCAACCATAAGCAATATGGACTATCACGGAGAAAAGCCGTTGACAGTTGGCATATACGTTAAATGCCAAGGTCCAAACGCTTGGGGAAAAATCGACAGAGCGGTTCTTAACCGTGTAAGAGGACTATAAAGGTGATTATATGAAATTTACAAAAATGTTTTTAAAAAGAATATTTGCACTCTCTCTCGCAATTGTTTCAATTTTAGCTTTCGCTTCCTGTGACGGAAATTCCGACGAAAGCAAGGAAAGCGATCAATCCCTCCAGGACGAAAGCGAAGCGGTTCAACCTAAAGTAGATCCCATTGCAGATAACTTCAGAACGTTTTATCAGATATTCGTTGGTTCTTATTCCGATTCCAACGGTGACGGCTTCGGAGATATCCGAGGAATAATAAACAGAATGGATTATCTTAACGACGGAGATATCAACTCAGGAAAAAGTCTTGGAGTTCAAGGCATTTGGCTCTCCCCTATTTTCTCCTCCTCTTCCTATCATAAGTATGATGCTACGGACTATTATAAAATAGATTGGAGATTCGGTGAAGAAAAAGATTTAAAGGAGCTTGCCGACCTTTGTGAAGAAAGAAACGTAAAGCTTATTTTAGACCTTGCTATAAACCATACCTCCAAGTCACACAAATGGTTCGAAGAATTCAAAACCGCAAGAACAAACGGTGACGTTTCAAACAAATATTATGATTATTATACCTGCGTAACAACAGCAGAAAAGCAGAACGGAATCGCATATCAGAAAATCGCAGGAATTGATTGTTGGTACGAATGTAACTTCTCGGGAGATATGCCCGAGCTCAACTTCGACAACGAAGACGTTAAAAAAGAAGTTCTGGACATAGCAAAGCATTATCTTGATTTGGGAATTGACGGCTTCAGATTCGATGCAGTTAAATATATCTATTACGGAAACACGAAAAAATCAGCAGATTTCTGGAATTGGTATGTGTCCGAGCTGAAAAAAATCAAAAGCGATATATACTGCGTTGGCGAATGTTGGTCGGGTGAATCAGAGATTATTCAATACTATAAAGGTCTCAACTGCTTCAACTTCGCAATGGCACAGGCAGAAGGAACAGTTGCTTCTGCGGCAAAAGGCTTTTCGATTACAAAATACACAAATTATATAGAGTCATTCCAGAAAAGAATCCTTGAAGAAAGCGCAGACGCAATGATAATGGGTTTTCTTTCCAATCATGATATGGACAGAATAGCTGGCGCATTCGTTACGGAAAACAATATGCGTATGGCGGCAAACCTTTATCTCCTCTGTTCAGGCTCTCCTGTAATATATTACGGTGAAGAAATCGGAATGAAGGGTTCGAGAGGAACGGAAAACACCGATGCAAACAGACGTCTTGCCATGCTCTGGGGCGACGGTGACAAAGTAAAGAATCCCGTAGGCTCAACCTATTCCGCAGATAAGCAAATCAAAACAACGGTTGCAACTCAACTTGAAGACGAAAACAGCCTTTGCAATTACTACCGCAAACTTATCGCCATAAGACATAAATATGAAGCAATAGCAAGAGGTACTTACACCTCTCTTGACTGCGGAAGTAAAAATTACGGCGGTTTCCTTGTTGAATATAAGGAAGAAAAAATCGGTATATTCCACAATACGTCCACAGAAGAAATTTCATATGATTTGAAGGATTGCAAGGACCTTGCAGGCGTTTCCTTTGAACAGCTTGGAGATTATATTGGCTGCGGCACTGCAAAGCTTGAAGGGAGCGTGCTCACAATAGGACCTCAAACAAGCGTTATTGTGAAATAAAACGTCAGAAAAGAACATTGTTAAAAAATAGCAAACAAAAAACGTCAAAATACACAAAAAAAATCAAAATTTAAAAAGGGTATTGACAAAAATCATAAACAATGATATAATTATTAAACACAAATGTGCTACTCGGTAAGTCTTACCGCAGGGCATAAATCAAACAATTTTATAAGGAGGTTTACTTCATGAAAATGAGTAAAATCTTATCACTCGTTTTGGCAGTTCTCATGCTTGTAGCTTGCCTTGCTTCATGTACAGGCGGCGACGAAAGCGAAGCTTCAAAGAACGCTTCCAATGCCGGCACGACATCCACAGATACCTCTAAAGATGCTTCCACAGACGCATCCGAAGAATCATCCGTAGATATGGGCGCAGCTCTCGCAGGAACATACGACATTACCCTTTGGGTATCCGAAAAAGAAGGCGTTGCTGATCTTACAAAAGAACAGATCAATGCTTTCATGGCAGCATATCCTGGCATCGTTATCAATGCTCAGGTTGAAGGTGTTGCAGAAGGCGATGCAGGCTCCAGAGTTGTAGCTGACGTTGCTTCCGCTCCTGACATCTTCTGCTTCGCACAGGACCAGCTTGCTCGTCTCGTTCAGGCAGCCGCTCTCGCAGCTCCTGGTCAGAACGCACAGCAGACAATCAAAGATGCTAACGACACCGGTTCTGTAAACGCAGCAACAGTTGCTGGTACAATCTATGCATACCCTCTCACAAGCGACAACGGTTACTACATGTATTACAACAAGAGCATCATCTCTGAAGAAGATGCTAAATCCATGGAAAAACTTATTGCAGCTTGCGAAGCTAACGAACTCAAATTCCGCTATGCACTTGAAAATGCATGGTACACAGCTTCCTTCTTCTTTGCAACTGGTTGTAAATCCAACTGGTCAATGAACGAAGCAGGCGAATTCACCAGCGTTGACGATACGTTCAACTCTGAAGCAGGTCTTATCGCAATGAAAGGCATGCAGAAGCTTGCTAAATCCTCTGCATACGATAGCAACGCAGACGTATTTGTAGATGCTGGCGTTATCGTTACAGGTATCTGGAATGCTGAAGCAGCTCAGGCTCACTTCGGTGACGACTTTGCAGCAGCAGCTCTTCCTTCCTTCGAAGTAGACGGCAAATCCTACCAGCTCGGTTCTTTCTCCGGCTACAAACTCATGGGCGTTAAACCTCAGACAGACGCTAAAAAAGGCGCAGTTCTTTCTCTCCTTGCTCAGTACCTCACAAACGAAGATTGCCAGAAAGCAAGATACGAAAAATTCCAGTGGGGTCCTTCCAACAAAGCAGCTCAGGAAACAGACGCTGTTAAATCCAACGCTTCCCTTATCGCTCTCAACGCTCAAAACCAGTTCGCAATTCCTCAGGGCCAGATCCACGGTTCTTGGTGGGATATCGCAAAAGTTCTCGGCGCAGATGCAAAAGCAGCAACATCTGATGCTGATCTCCAGACAGCTCTTGACAACTACAAGAAATCCGTTGACGCTTTGTTAACAATGACAGAAGACCAGAAAAAGGCTTGGGGTGTTATCGGTAACATCTGTGGCAGCAACTGGGATACAGACTTTGCTATGACAGAAGATCCTGCAGGTACATTCACTTCTGACGTTCTCGAACTCAAAGCAGGCGATCAATTCAAGGTTCGTCAGGGCGCATCCTGGGACGTTAACTTTGGTCAGGGCTTCAATGGCGCAAACATCGTTGTTGAAACAGACGGCAAATACAAAGTTCAACTCGTTTGGGACGGTGCACAAGAAGGCACAGTAACCCTCATTCCTGCTGAATAATAATTGATATTGGGGTACGGTGAGCCGAAAGGCTCGCCCCCTTAATCCGAAGGCATTGTGAGCCGACATATCTTGACAACAAATGTCTTGAATATCGACTGACAATGCCTTTTTAATTTACAAGAAGGAGGAGTATATAAACTTAGTTTATATTTTTGCTATATTTGCTTATGACTAGACTAACAGATTTAGAATATTTAAAACTCAATAAGTTTCAAGCTTTGATGTATAAGCTTAAGTTGTTCTTCTTTGCAATTCCCGCTTGGTTTGCAAAGCTTGGCAAAGGTATTTTGAACTTTTTCAAAAATTGCGGACTTGCCATAAAGAACGAAATCGTTGATATAATTACAACGTTTACTAAAGGAAACTGGGCTGTTAAGCTTTCTTTCTTGATTTTTGGTTTTGGAAACATCTACTACGGACAGATATTGAGAGGTCTTTTCTTCTTTCTGTTCGAGGTGATATTTATAGGATATATGATAGTCCCAAGCGGTGGTCTTCATTGGATTGGAAAATGCAACTTCTTTAAAACCGGTGAAACCATCGGTACTGTTCAGGGTTCTATGAAATACGATCCCATATTGGATACACAGTACTGGGTTGCTGGTGATGACTCTGTTAAGGTTTTGCTTTACGGTCTGCTTTCAGTTGTATTTATCATTGCTTTTATTTATACTTGGAGACTTCAGGTTAAACAATGCCGCATTTGTATGAACATAACGGCAAGTGGTAAAAAAGTCAGATCAGGAAAGGATGATATGAAATCCCTTCTTGATGACCAGTTCCACAAAACGCTTTTATCTCTCCCAATTGCAGGTATTCTCCTTTTCACTGTTCTTCCCATTATTTACATGGTGCTTATTGCTTTCACAAGCTACGATGCAAAGCATGACGGTTATTCAAACCTTTTCTCATGGGTTGGACTTGAACATTTCAACGAGCTTTTCAATTTTGGCGTAGGCGGTTTAGGTCTTGCTTTCGGTGAAATTCTCTCCTGGACTCTTATGTGGTCATTCTTCGCAACGTTTACAAACTATTTCCTTGGAATGTTTGTTGCTATTATGATCAACAAAAAAGGTATCAAGCTCAAAAAGTTCTGGAGAACAGTTTTGGTTATGACCATCGCTATTCCCCAGTTCGTTTCCTTGCTTTACGTTGCAAGACTTTTCGATGCAACAGGTATTTTAGGTAAATTATTACTTGAATTGAATCTTATTCCTCAATCAATGATTGATGCAAACAACTTGTCTCTCTGGTCTGATCCAACGTCAGCAAGAATACTTCTTGTTATCATCAACGTCTGGATAGGTATTCCCTACATGATGCTTATGGCAACGGGTATTCTTATGAATATTCCCGACGACCTTTATGAATCTGCAAAAATTGACGGTGCAAGCGTTTGGCAGCAGTACATGAAGATAACTCTCCCCTACATGCTTTTCGTAACAGGGCCTTATCTTCTTACAAGCTTTGTAAATAACCTTAACAACTTCAACGTTATTTACCTTTTGACAAACGGCAACCCCATCAATACGCAAATCGGAACGGCAGGCGGTGTTTCCGTAGGTTCTACTGACTTGCTTATTACGTGGCTCTATAAGATGACTCTGAACAGTGGTGATTCTCTGTATTATATGGCTTCCATCGTAGGTATTTTAGTATTCCTTGTAGTTGCTATATTGTCACTCATTGTTTACAACGTTATTCCCTCAACAAAAAATGAGGAGGATTTCAAATAATGAATAAAACTGACAACCAAATCAAAAAAACAGGTCTTGGCGCAAAAGCAAGCAAAAGATTAGGTAATACTGTAATATACATAATTCTTTCCGTTATAACGGTTATCTGGCTTTTCCCCTTCTTTGGTATCCTTCTTGAATCATTCCGAGTTGAAAGACCCGATCAAGTAAATTATTTGATTCCTAAAGATTTTGGATTTGATAACTACATAAAGCTTTACAAAGAAACCGACTTCTTTAAATGGTTTATCAACACGGGTATTATGGGAATCTGTACTGCAATTTTCCAGACACTTTTCATTCTCATGATGAGTTACGCTCTTTCAAGACTCAGATTCAAGGGCAGAAAATTCCTTATGAACTTTATGCTCGTTCTTGGAATGTTCCCTGGATTTTTGACAATGATTCTCATTTACAAGGTATTTTACGAATTAGGACTGACAATGGAAATGGCTCCCGTTGGACTTATTATAGTTTACTGTGCAAGTAGTGCTATGGGATATTACGTTTCCAAAGGCTTCTTTGACACTATTCCAAAAAGCCTTGACGAAGCTGCCCGCGTTGACGGTGCAACGCGTTTTCAGGTTTTCTATAAAGTTATAATGCCTCTTTCCAAGCCTATCATAATATATACTATTCTCATGGGCTTTATGGCTCCTTGGGGCGATTTCATGCTTGCATCATATCTTATCCATGAAAACAGCGCAGGTATGAACGTTGCCGTTGGTATGTATAAATGGGTTTCCAAAACGAATTTGAATACACATTACACTATGTTCTGTGCCGCAGGCGTTTTGGTAGCTATTCCCGTAACGATAGTATTCCTTTGCTTACAGAAATACTACGTTGAGGGTGTAACGGGCGGAGCAGTAAAAGGATAATTGATGATAGGAGATTATTATGGCACAAGTAAAATTAACTAACGTAAAAAAAATATATGGTAAGGATACCGTTGCGGTTGACGAATTCAACCTTGAAATCGCTGACAAAGAGTTTATCGTTTTCGTTGGTCCTTCGGGATGCGGAAAATCCACAACTCTCAGAATGATTGCCGGTCTTGAAGAAATTTCAGGCGGTACCATTGAGATTGACGGCGTTGTTGTTAACGACCTTCAGCCCAGAGACAGAAATATCGCTATGGTTTTCCAGAACTATGCACTTTATCCTCACCTTACAGTTTTCGAAAACATGGCTTTCAGCCTCAGACTTAAAAAAGTTCCAAACGATATCGTTTATGAAAAGGTAACTCAGGCTGCTGAAATCCTCGGTATTACTGAATACCTTACAAGAAAACCCCGTGCTCTCTCAGGCGGTCAGAGACAGCGTGTTGCAATAGGACGCGCTATGGTAAGAGACAGTAAGGTTTTCCTTATGGACGAACCTCTCTCCAACCTTGACGCAAAATTGAGAAACCAGATGAGAGCAGAAATCATTCTTCTCCGTGAAAAAATAGATACAACCTTTATCTACGTTACTCACGACCAGACAGAAGCTATGACTCTTGGTGACCGTATCGTTATCATGAAGGACGGCTTCATTCAGCAGGTTGGTACTCCAACAGAAGTATTTGATATGCCTATCAACGTATTCGTTGCTGAATTTATTGGTGCTCCTAAAATGAATATTTTCAAAACAAATCTCATTTGTGAAAACGGAAAATATTTCGTAACTCCATACGGTGCAAAGATAGAAGTAACGGGCAAAAAAGCGGAGCTTCTCAAAGAAAAGGGAATCGGAAGCAAAGATATCATTCTCGGCGTTCGTCCTGAACACTTTGTTCTTTCAAATGCAAACGACCCCAAAGCTATTCCTTGCAAAATCGTTGTAAACGAAATGATGGGTAGCGAGCTTCACATTCACGGTATCGAAGAAAACGGTGATAAGATTATCGTTCGTATTCCTACAATAACTCTTGATGACGATCAACGTAAAGCTCTCACAAACGGAAGCACAATTTACGTTACTTTCGAAAGCAAGGTTATGCATTTCTTTGATGCAGACACAGAAAGAAACCTCCTTTACTAATATAAATTGTTTTATTAAATGACGAAGTTTTCTCGTCAAAACGAAAAAGGGCTGTTGTAAACATTTACAACAGCCCCGACTTTTTAGCTTTTATTCATTTACATCAGCTTCAGACACGTATTTTTTAGCCGAATCAATAGCAGATGCAATATGAGGGAAAATGTTTTCTTCGCCTATGGAAGAAAGCAGACCCGCTTTTTTGAGAGTTTTCAAAGCGTTTTCGTTAACGTGTGATAAATAGAATTTCACGCCTTGATTCTTGCATTTTGCCACCAGCTCTTCCAAAGCATTGAGGGCGGTTGCATCAACAACAGAAACGCTTTTCATTCTGAGAATAATACAAACTGTATTTTCGTCCACCGCAATTCTGGAAATATATCCGCTTGCTCCGAAGAACAAAGGCCCGTTAAGCTCGTAAACGAAAACACCCGCAGGGAGGGAAATTCCGTCCGTTTTATCTCTTTCCCATTCCGAAACCGTTGATTCGTCGCTCATTCGTTTCATAAATACAAGGCAAGACAAAACCATTCCAACTGCAATAGCAACAACAAGGTCAAACACAACTGTAAGAACAAAGGTAACAACAAGAACTAAAACGTCTGTTTTAGGTGCTGTTTTTACAAGCTTGACAAAGGGTCGCCATTGGCACATATTATAAGCAACCACAAAAAGGATTGCGGCTATAGTAGGCATTGGTATCAAGCCTGCAAGGGGCATAAGGACAACAAGAATCACAAGGAGAACAAGAGCGTGAACTATTCCCGCAACAGGCGTTTTACCTCCGCTTTTAACGTTAGCGGCAGTTCTCGCAATAGCACCCGTAGCAGGAATTCCTCCAAACAAAGCAGAACCGATATTTCCGATACCCTGCGCTACAAGCTCCATATTAGAGCGATGCTTCGTTCCCGTCATTCCGTCTGCAACAACGCAGGAAAGCAAGGATTCAATAGCGGCAAGGACGGCTATGGTAAGAGCATCGGGTAAAACCGTTTTCATCATCTCGAAATTGAAATCGGGAAGTGAAAATTTGGGGAATCCTCCGCTTACGTCAAAGCTGTTCCCTATTGTACCAACGTCAAGGTTAAACACCTTAACCATAAGAGCACCCACAACAACAGCTACAAGCGAGCCCGGAATCTGCTTGCTTATTTTAGGCCATACAATAAGTATCAGAAGTGAAACCGCACCAACCAATACAGCAAGGAGATTAACCGTACCGAAGCTTTCAAAGAGGGCTTCCAATTTTTCAATGGTTTCTATAGGTTTAACTCCATCAGCGTAAGTAACCCCGAAAAAGTCCTTAAGCTGACCTACTAAAATAGTGACCGCAATACCCGCGGTAAAGCCCGTTGTAATAGTATAGGGAATAAATTTGATAAGACCGCCCAGACGGAATATTCCCATAAGAATAAGAAACACACCTGCCATAACAGTTGCCATGGCAAGACCCGTCATACCGTTAGCAGCAACTATTCCTGCAACTATAGTAGCAAAAGCGGCTGTAGGTCCTGCAATCTGAACGGTACTTCCGCCAAAGAACGAAATCAGAAATCCCGCAACTATAGCAGTACAGATTCCCTCCTGCGGTCCTACGCCCGATGCGAGAGCAAGTGCAATAGAGAGAGGAAGGGCTATAATTGCAACAACTACACCCGCAATAACGTCTTTAATAAGCTGTTCTTTCTTATACCCTTTAAGAGTTGTAAACAGCATTGGTTTAAGCTTATCCACTTCAATCCTTCTTTCTTTATATATAACTTTCAAGCGTCTATTATTATAATACCAATTTCCATAAATTTCAACATTTTTTTGTCTTCAAAAGAGATAAAAATAAATGATTTTTGTTGAAGTTTATTATTCAAATTGTCAACTGTATTTATTTTTTTGTATTGACACAGAAGGGTATTTCGTGTAAAATAATATAAAATACTTCAGATTGGCGGAAATGACTTTGAAAAAAACAAAAATTTTATTTTTGATTCACGACTTGGGTCACGGCGGGGCAGAAAAGGTTTTAGTAAATCTTGTAAATAACATGAGTACGGAAAAATTTGACGTTACCGTTATGTCTTTATTTGGCGGTGGCGTTAACGAGCAGTTTTTGAAGCCTCATATAAAATACAAAACTGTTTTCAAAAAAGCTTTCCCCGGGAACAGCCAGATTATGAAGCTTTTATCCCCAAAATCATTGCATAAGCTTTTCATAAAAGAAAAATACGATATAGAAGTTTCATATCTTGAAGGCCCTTCCGCCCGAATAATCGCAGGCTGTCCTGATAAAGAAACAAAAAAAGCCTGCTGGATACATACTCAACAGATGTATGCCCATAATGCCATTCGTCCTTTCAGAAGTTACAAAGAAGCTTTTAATTGCTATAATTCTTTTGATAAAGTTGCTTGCGTTTCCAAAAACGTTGTTGAAGCTTTTTTAAAGCTTTTCCCTATAGAAAAACCAATACATACAGTTTTCAACACGAATGAAAGCGCAAAAATTCAATCTCTTTCATCTGAAGCTGTTGATAATCCCTTATTTTCAGACGATACTGTAAAAATCATCGGTGTAGGAAATCTTGGACACAACAAAGGTTTTCAACGTGTTATTCCAACAGTATCTCTTTTGAGAAAAGAAGGCGTAAACGTAAGGTACTTTATCCTTGGCGAAGGTCCTATGAAAGAGGAGCTTGAGACCTTGGCTGAAAAGCATGGTGTAAAGGAATACGTTACGTTTTTGGGATATCAGACAAACCCTTATAAATACGTTGCAAAATGCGATCTTTTTGTATGCTCCAGCTTCGCGGAAGGGTTTTCAACTGCTACAACGGAAGCTCTTATTGTTTCGACCCCCGTTTGTACTACAAACGTATCGGGTATGACAGAAATGTTGGGCGAAAACAACGAATGGGGTGTTATTACCGAAAACACGGACGAGGCTCTGTACGAAGGAATAAAAAGTCTTGTATCAAATCCCGAATTACTTGCAAGCTATAAAACCAAAGCCGCAGAACGCGGAAAAGCGTTTACAACAGAAGAAACCGTTAAAATGACGGAAGAGTTTTTATTGAATTTATAAAAATTGTGGGCTGTCACAAGGTAAAATCAGACCTTGTGACAGCCCTATTATTGTATTATTACGCGCCTACGCCTTAAACGCGGTACAGAGAACAGTTCTCAATCCCGCAGTACTTGATAGAGAAGAAGTTCTTCACCACAGCGTTTTAAATTTCGGGGTCAAACGAGGGCATAAGGGATAGTTTAAAAAGATTTCTCTTATGCAAAGAATCTATTCGTTCTTTTTTGGCTATATCATCAATTTCGCCCGTTCTTATATATCGGTCAAGCTCTGCGTAAGTAAATCCTAAATTTTCCTCGTCTGTTTTTCCGCAAAGTCCGTCTATAGGAGTTTTCTCCACCAATTCGTAGGGAACCCCTAAAACGTGACCGATTTTTTTTACCTCGTCCACAGTAAGATTACAAAGAGGACTGAAATCCCCAGCCGCATCTCCGTATCTGGTGGAATATCCTACGTAGTCCTCGGACAAATTGCACGTATTAACCACTCTGCCGTTTACGCTTTGAGAAACTGCATAAAGAGTTGCCATTCTTACGCGCGGGGGAATATTGGTTTTTGTCTGATTTGAAATATCAATTTGACTTGACACGGCTTTTTCAATAGCTTCTACCGCATCTTTTACGTTTATTTCATAATACTTGATTCCCAAATGCTTCACCAACAAATAGGAACATTCGATGTCAAACTGCTGACCTTTTGGCATAAGAACGCCTATAACTCTATCCTTTCCCAAGGCTTCCACACATAAAGCTGCCGCAACGGAGCTATCCTTACCGCCTGAAATACCAATAACCGCATTACAGCCTTTTCCGTTTTCTTCGAAAAAGTTTTTTATCCATTCCACGCATTGATTTTTAACGGATAAAGCATCAAACATAATCAAACCCCTCTCAAAAATGTGTTCGGGACGTAATTCAGAACCACTTGTCTCAAGGCTTCAAGCTCATCCTTGGTATACGGATCAAGCCCTTGCTGTATGGTGTTTTCCGAGGGAACGAACATCTGAAGATAATACTTCTCGTTTCCCTTTATCCACTTCCCTATTTCTTCCATTGACTCCATATCGTGAAGCCCCTTTACAACGGTTGTTCGAAATTCAAAATCCGTTTTTCCTTCAAGAAGAAAAGCCACACTCTTTTTTATGTTTTCCGTATTTACGTCTGCTCCCGCAGTTGCCTTATATCTCGAAAGGGAATTTTTAATATCCATAGCAACGTAGTCAACGATTCCGTCATTTACCAACGATGAAAGCTTTTCGGGAAAAGAACCGTTAGTATCCAGCTTTACAAGGAATCCCAATGCCTTGACTTTCTCCAAAAAACCTCTCACGTCATAGAGCAAAGGCTCTCCTCCTGTAAGACAGACAGCATCAACAAGCCCCTGACGTTTTTTCAACAGGGAAAAAATTTCATCTTCTGTTATTCTTTCAGCCTCGCCCAGCACAAGAGAAGCGTTATGACAAAAGGGGCAACGGAAGTTACACCCTTTTGCGAAAACAGTAACACAAAGCTTTCCAGGATAATCAAGGGTAGAAAGCTTTCTCATTCCACCAATTATCATATCATTAAACCTATCATAGTATTAAAGTTCGCAAGGAGCTATTGTTCCAAGGTAATGACCGCAATATAAAACGACCCCATTGCCTGCTTTGTTTTTGTAAAGCTTTTCCTCGGAAAGCTCTGGGATATCCTTCAATCTTCCTTTTGCAAAAGCTTTTATTCTCTGTTCGGCTGTAATGCAACGGGAAAGCATACCGCCTACACGGATTTCGATTATCTCAAATCCGAAAGGCTTATTTCTTCCGTACCAAAGAGCACGCCATACCTTAATAAGCTTTTCCGCACTCTTTCTCATGGCTGTTGCAGCGTTTACCGCGTCTGTTATCTTTTCCGCATCCTTTTCACGAACAGCAACAGGAGCAATCTCTCTCCATACAGCCTTGTTGTAAAGGAACTCTGCAAGAGCAGAATACTGTGTCATAACGTCAGCGAGTGCAACACTTTCTTCTGCATATTTTGCATATTTTTCGGACAGCCCCTTATACGTTGCAGGAAGGTCAAAATCTTCAAAATCCTTTTCAAAAATCATAAGAAGGGGGTCTTCATAAAGATAGCCCTTCATAAGATATCCGTCAGTTGCACGGTTACCCGATTTAAGAACGGGAATCTGAAAATCCGTCATACCAAGGAACGCATCAGCGTTTTCACCCGTGCATTCAAGGAAACGTTTTTTCGTATATTCGTAATCGTATCCGCCCCTATAACCAAATTCCGCATAAACCTGCAAGCCGTAAAGTATGGAAAGAACGGAGGTTTCCGCACCGTTATCCCCCCAGGCTGTTGCAAAAACCTCTTTTATGCCCTTTTTAATGCATTGAGTAAGGGCAGGAACGGTTGTTCTCATTGTAATTCCGTAATCAGCGGATGCGCCTTTCCATGACCATATACCGCCTGCAAAAATTGTTTTTGTGCCGAAGCTTTTATGGATGTCCATCATGTGAGAAAGAAGACTTTCGGATTCGTTGTAGTAATCCCAATAAATCTGGTCAACATCCTTGGGAATGTTCTTTATAACCTCTTGCGGTACGATCCTTGAATCAGTATAATAATCTCCGAAGGATGCTCTGAAATGCATATCAGACCACATCATAGGCTTAAGTTTATGCTTTTTAACGATTTCAAGCACACGCTTCACGTGACGAGCCATAACTTCATGTTTGGGCTGTTCGCCATAGATTCTCTTGTGTGCTCCTTCCGCAAGGTCATGCGCTTCGTCCATACCTATATGAATACGATTTGTTCTGAAAGGCTTTGATGCGGCAACAATCATTTTTTCTATAAATTCATAGGATTTTTCTTCATCAACCAAAATTGTGTAGGGACTGTTTTTGATATCTCTGTAAACGTCCCATTGAAAAGCACGTTCAAGGTGAGAAAGAGTTTGCATACAAGGGATTGCTTCAATACCTAAGGCATATGCATAATCATCGATTTCCTTTAATTCGTCAAAGGTATATCTTCCTCTGAGATATCCAAAATACGGCTCATTTTCTATTTCGTACGTATCTTCCGTATAAAGCATACAAAGATTAAGCCCCATAAGAGCCATTTTTCTGAGGAAATATTTAACCGTATCCAAAGAAAGAACTGCATTTCTTGAACAATCAAGCATAACACCATTTTTGGAGAAAGCAGTTTTTTCTTCTACAGTGAAGTCGCCCTCGCGGGACACCACGTAGGAAAGTCCTCTGAAAAATTCAGCTTTTTCAGAATAAACTATCTCAGCTTTGCCGTTTTTCTTCGTAACCTTAAGACAGTTGCCTTTTTTGCAGACAACCTCCATGCCGTCTTTGGAATTTTTGATTTTTAAATCTTTTAGTATAATGCGGATCCCTGTATATAAACCTTTTGTATCGCCTGTGAAATAAAGCTTCATTTGATATACCCCAAAAATAATAGTTTTTTGCTCGCGAAAAGTATATCATATATTTCTGACGTTTTCAATACTTTTTTACATGTTAATTGCTTTCATTTTCATTTGATCGGATATACGAAGGATTTAATAACCAAATGATTATCATCTTTCCAATATATGCTCATCGTTTCCCCCTCAGCAAAATCCCCACTATATATACGAACAGGCTTTTTGGATATTTCAAAAAGCAGAAAATCAAAACTCTCATTTTTATAGACGTCAACGAAAGTACTCCCACCCAGCGCACCTTGGTCGCTGTTTATAACTTCTGCTCTATAGATGCTGTTTGGAGATTCCAGGGTTTTTACAATAGTATTTTCCGAAAAGCCTGAAAAAAACGAAGATAGCAAAAGAATCCCTCCGATGGGTATTGCAATAACTCCCGATATACCGCTCAATATGACTGATGCCATCAGATTTCCAAAATCAAAGCCCAGAGCAATGCATAAAACGAATGAGAAAAGCGTTATTCCCGTCGAAATACTCAATCCTCTGTCAATAAAACAAAAAATTAAGTTTATAAAAGATACAGGAATCAGAAAAGAAACAAAATTTTCCTTCATTTCCTCATTTTTTCTTTTGATTATAACGCCCATTGCCCAAGAAGCCAAAGACATCAAGGTAACAATAAATGAAAAAATCTCATATTCAGTTTTCAGCTTCATTTCAAAAAAGAACAATATCACTCTGAAAATAATTGGCAAAGCCCAAAACAACAACAGAAAATATAAAGAAATTTTAAAAGCCTTTTTCATCTGTCCACCTCATCATTCTTTTATCTTTAAGATAGTAAAAAATGAAGAACGTTACAAAAAAAGTTGTACACATTTTTCTTGTCTTCCAAAATAAGATTTCAAAAAACACTCTTGGTATTCTTTATTCAAATCAATCCAAAGCAATGATTTTTAGCGTTTCCCAATAAAAAGTGCTCCCCGACGCTCAATAAGCATCGGGGAACTTTAAAAAAGGCTATTTAATTATTTCACGCATTTCCGCAATCTGTTTTTTTACGGAATCAAAGCCTGCGGCACCGTAGGAAGTTCTGTCCTTGACGCATTTTGTAAGGTCGATAGCCGTATATATTCCCTCATCGAACAAGGGAGAATAATTTTTATATTCATCCATGGAAAGCTCTTCAAGAGTTTTTCCCATAGCGATACATTCACGTACTATTCTACCCGTTATCTTATATGCGTTTCTGAATTCAAGTCCTTTAGTTACAAGGAAATCAGCCACGTCAGTTGCGTTGATAAATCCGCGGGATGCGGCTTTATACATATTTTCCTTATTGAAAACCGTAACAGCAAGCATTTCTGCACTGATTTCAAGACAAATCTTTACTGTTTCAACACTGTCAAAAATACCTTCCTTGTCCTCTTGCATATCCTTGTTATACGCAAGGGGCAAGCCCTTGAGAACTGTGAGTATCGACATAAGAGAGCCGTATACCCTACCCGTTTTGCCACGTACAAGCTCCGCTACGTCGGGGTTTTTCTTCTGGGGCATAATACTTGACCCTGTGGAAAATCTTTCGTCAAGATCAACGTATTTGAATTCAAAGGATGACCAGAGAATATATTCCTCGGAAAATCTTGAAAGATGAGTCATTATAAGAGAATTGACGAAAGCCAATTCAGCAACGAAATCTCTGTCGGAAACACCGTCAATACTGTTTGAACAAGGACGGGAAAAGCCCAAGGCTTCAGCAGTCATAAAGCGGTCAATATCGTACGTTGTTCCACCCAAAGCACAAGAGCCTAAAGGTGATACGTTAATACGTTTCAAGCAATCTTCAACTCTTTCAAGGTCACGGAGAAACATATTTGCATAAGCCATAAGCTGATGACCGAAGCTGATGGGTTGAGCACGTTGCAAATGAGTGTACCCAGGGGCAACGTAATCCACCGTTTCCTCCGCTTTGTTAACGAATGCGGAAATTAACTTTTTAAGAAGCTCTTTTATCTTTTCAGCATCGCTTCTCAGCTTCATTCTCAAATCAAGAGCAACCTGATCGTTACGGCTTCTTGCCGTATGAAGCACCTTACCCGCTTCCCCTACACGTTTAGTTAGGGTAAGCTCAACAAAGCTGTGAATATCTTCTTCACCGCCGTCAAAGGTAAGTACACCCGATTCGATATCTGAAAGAATCCCCTTTAACCCTTCGGTTATTTTGAGATAATCGCTTTCACTTATGATTCCCTTTGCATAAAGCATGGCAGAATGAGCCATGGAACCCGTTATGTCTTCTTTGAACATCGCCTTATCAAAAGGCAACGAGCGATTGAATTTATCTGTAAGCGCATCAAGCTCAGATGCGCTTTTACCTGCCCAAAGCTTATCCATAATTATTTATCTTTTTTCTTCTGATTCATCATTGCCTGAACCTTTATAGGAAGTCCGAACAAGTTGATAAATCCTGCAGAATCCTTCTGATCGTAAACGTCATCTTCACCGAAGGTTGCGATTTCGCTGTCGTAGAGAGAATAAGGAGAGGTTACGCCTGCGTTTATCATATTACCCTTGTAGAGCTTAAGTTTAACTTCACCCGTAACATTTTCCTGTGTTTTATCAACGAAAGCGGAAAGGGATTCACGGAGAGGTGTGAACCACTGACCGAAGTATACAAGCTCTGCAAATTTTGCAGCAACCAATTCTTTGTAATGAGCTGTATCTCTGTCAAGAGTTATTGTTTCAAGAACCTTATGTGCGTGATAAAGGATAGTTCCGCCTGGAGTTTCATAAACACCTCTCGATTTCATACCAACGAGACGGTTTTCAACAAGATCAGCAAGACCAATACCGTTTTCTCCGCCCAGCTTGTTGAGCTTGAGAAGCAAGGAAACAGCGTCCATTTTTTCACCGTCGATAGAAACGGGAACACCCTTTTCAAAGCCGATTGTTACGTATGTAGGCTTATCGGGAGCCATTTCGGGAGAAACGCCCATTTCAAGGAAGCCTTCTTTATTGTATTGAGGTTCGTTTTCGGGGAATTCAAGGTCAAGACCTTCATGGGAAAGATGCCAGATGTTCTTGTCCTTTGAATAGTTTGTTTCTCTGTTTATTTTGAGAGGAATGTTATGAGCCTCTGCATAATCGATTTCTTCATCTCTGGATTTGATATTCCATTCTCTCCAGGGAGCGATAATTTTCATATCGGGAGCGAAAGCCTTTATGGTAAGCTCAAATCTTACCTGATCGTTACCCTTACCTGTACAACCGTGGCAAATAGCGTCTGCACCTTCTGCAATAGCTATTTCAGCAATTCTCTTTGCGATAACGGGACGTGCAAAGGAAGTTCCAAGCAAATAATCCTGCTCATAAACTGCGCCTGCTTTAAGAGTTGGGAAAACGTAATCTTCAATAAATTCTTTTTTGAGGTCTTCGATATAAAGCTTTGAAGCACCTGTTTTAAGAGCTTTTTCTTCAAGTCCGTCAAGCTCGTCAGCCTGTCCAACGTCACCTGAAACTGCAACTACTTCGCAGTTATCATAATTTTCTTTAAGCCACGGAATAATGATAGAAGTATCAAGTCCGCCGGAATAAGCAAGTACAACTTTTTTAATTTTCTTTTCCATTTTTCTATTCCTTTTCTTTGTTGGCACATTCGCACCAAGTATTTTTTATTATGGAAAGATTATACTCCTTTTTTCTTCTTTTGTCAATACGTATATTAACGTAATGATTGTTAAAAATAATCTATTTTTAATCATGTTTTATGTATATTTATACAAAAACATGATTAAAATCACAGTTTTATGCATATATTCACAATTTTATTCATTGCACAACTATCCCGAAACACATATCTTTTAATTTAATATTTAAAGAAAAAACCTTTCGGTTTTGTGGTTATTTCACAAATACCGAAAGGTTTTCAATTTTACGTTAATAAGGCATCAGAGCAAGCATGATATATGCGAGAACTCCGCTGATACAAAAGCCTTTCATACAAATTCCCGTTATCTTCAAAAACACTTTCTTGATTCCGCAAACCGCTTTTGCATTCTTACCCGTAACCGTACCCAACGCCAAAGCGGGAAGGAACAGACAAGGAACTATATATCTGAAGTTCATCGTGCAGGTGAATGGATAACCGAAGCAGAAAATTATATAGTTTGCAAAAAAGGTTGCGAAAATGACAATAAGCATTTGAACCGCTATTTTATTCAAACCATAAAATTTATTTTTGAAGAAATAGAAAGTAGAAACTACACAAATTCCCGTTATGAGTATACCGAAAATATACAAAGCAACGCAAGCGAAAGTTCCCAACGTAGAAATGACTACCTCCTCAACGGACGAGCTGCCCGCCAGCTTGAAAAAGGTATCTTCCCCGAAAAGTCCCGTTTTGAAAGCACCTGAAAATATGTTATATTCCCAAACGTCTATATCGGGGTTTTCGCCCCAGACTACAAAAGGATTCGTTGCAAAGCTTATGTCTGTACCGAAAAATCTTTCAAAAACGGAATGGAACCCAACGTATTGGTCTGCATTCTTTGACAAGGACGGAACGTAGGTAAGAGGCATATCCCAAAGAATGAGATTCTTTACCTGCCAACCTATACCAAGGGGGAAAATGATAACTGCAAAAGCGGCAAAACCGCATATCATATATAAAACGTTTATGTCCTTTTCGCCCTTTTTCGTTATAATAAAGCTTTCTCTTTTTTTACAAACGGATATAAACTTTGTAAGAAATACATACGCTATAGCAGGAGCAAGCAACCCCATGGAAAGCTTTGTGAACATTGCAAGACCCAAAGACAAAGCGACAAGAAGAATATTTGTTATCTTTGGATTTTTGTACCATCTTATTGTCATAAGTACGGCAGAAAAGCCGAGAGCCACGCTTAAAATATCATTATTTACCCCGCCTGCAAAAAGGAAGAACCAAGGGAAAAGCGAAATAAACGCAGTTGCTCTGAAAAGGCTTTTTCCTTTCAGACCAAGCTCCTTCATTATCTTATATCCAGTTATCATGCAGCTTGATGAATAAAAGACAGTAAGAATCTGTATGCTTTCAACTGCGGCTTTGTAATCCACCTTAAACTCCATATTGAGTCTGAGCCAAAGTCCCGCTATTATATGATGGAAAGGGGGATGATAAAGCTGTGAAAGTCCACCGCTTGGATCAACGTCGGGAAGCTTCAAGTATCTTGCAATATACTCAATATATTCCGCATGGCGTCTGTTATTGAACTTTTCCATTATTCCTTCTTTACCAACAATGAAACGCCATACATCATGCTGACGGACAGAGTTTTCCGCTATAGGCGTATACAATGCGTAAATAAGCCTTACGGCAAAGCCTGTGGCAAAGAGGAGCAAAAGAGCGTTCTGGAAGGTAAGTCTGCCCGTACACTTCAGAATCAAAAGGATTGAAAGAAGTCCCGCGGCAATACATAAAGCACCTGAAAAAATGCCGTTTTCCGTTTTATTGAATGAGCTTGCCGTAATAAGCACTATGAAAAACAGCGGAATAAAGGCAAAAACCGACCTTGCAGAAAAAACGAAATCCTCTGTTGTTTTTCTCAAATAAAAGAGCAACGCCAAGGAAAGAATGCAAAACATAAAGGGAGAAAGCCACTTTGCCATAAGAACAGGGCTTTCCTGCGAAAAAGCAAAATTCAACAGTACGCAAAATACGCCCAAAGTCAGATAAGGATGCTTTTTCAAAAAAGGAATTGCATCTAAAATATTCACGTTTTTGTTTCCAACGCTTAATTGATTATGCAAAACGTCACCTCAAAATTACTGCTTGTTATCCGTTTTCGTTTCGTGGTATTCCTTCTCGGTGTTGACCTCCCAGATAATTTTCTTATCGGAAAGCTTGCCCGATATGCAATCTACGGCACGCATTGCCGTTGCCATGGAATGATCCATGTTGTTATATCTGTGCTGACCGTTTCTGCCTACGCAGTAAAGGTTTTCAACAGTGTTGAGGTATGAAACGACCTCACCCATTCGGTCATAGGTATCAAAGTATGCAGGATATGCCTTTTTAATCTTTTCTCTGTGAGCATCAAGAACGTCGGTAGTTCTGATAACTCCCATGGAAGCAAGCTCTCTTGCGGCAAATCTGATACATTCTTCATCGCTCATATTCCAGAAGTTGTCGCCTTCGTTGCAGAAGTATTCAAGACCGATCCAGACTGTATTTTCAGGGTCTTTAACCATATAAGGCGACCAGTTATTGAAAATCTGTATACGTCCCAGCTTAACTTCGGTCTCCTGAACGTAAATCCAGCAGTCAGGAACTATATTGCCCAAGGTTTTTATATCCGTTTCGTTTTCAAGGTTAAGCTTATTTACAAGCAAGCCAACCGTTACGAAATCTCTGTAAGGAAGTCCCTTTGCAACTTCAACAACCTCTGCGGGAGGAACTTCTCCTCTGATTCCGCAAACAAGATCTTTAACAGGCATGGAGGATATGAAAACGTCTCCCTCAATAACTCCCTCTCCCTTAGGAGAAGTACATTTAACGCCAGTTACCTTACCGTCCTTTATAATAACCTCTTTAACGGAGAAGCCTTTTAAAATCTTTCCGCCCGCTTTCTCTATATCTTCAGCGCAGGTTTCCCAAAGCTGACCTGGTCCGAATTTAGGATACCAGAACTGCTCAATAAGAGAAGTTTCAACCTTTGAGTTATCGTCCTTGTTTCCAAAGGCTTTTCTGAACATATCCTTAATGAGTCCGAAAACGGAAAGTCCTTTTACACGCTGTGCGCCCCAGGATGAATCTATTTCGCTTGGATGTCTTCCCCAAAGCTTTTCTGTGTAGCCTTCGAAAAACATTCCGTACAAGGTTTTACCGAAGTGGTTTATATAGAAATTCTCAAGGGAGCTTTCTTCTTTTTTGAATATGCAGGATTTAAGATAGCTGAACCCTGCAACAACAGTTCTTTTAAGACCCATATTTTTGAAGGTCTGAAGCTTCATTGAAATAGGATAATCAAAGAATTTCTTCAAGTAGTAAATACGGGAAACACGGGTTCTTACAAGCATAACCCTGTCCTCTTTTTCGGGGTCAGGTCCGTTTTCAGCCAAGGGCTTTTCCCTTCCAAGCTTTTTATCGTCAAAGGCCGGAGAGCCTTGAAGTGGCATGAAGGAGCTCCACCAGTTCATAACCTCCTCGTCCTTTGAGAAGAATCTGTGTCCGCCGATATCCATTCTGTTTCCGTTATAACGTACAGTTTTGGATATACCGCCTATGTCCTCTGATTCTTCAAGCATTATTATTTCATACTTTCCGACAAGTTCTTCTCTGTGTAAAAGCTCGTAAGCTGCCGTAAGTCCCGCAGGACCTGCACCGATAATTATAACTCTTTTCATTTTCTACCCTTTCTAATTCTTGTACAAAATCAGTTTTCTTGCCGCAAAGTTCCATATAAGCGTAATAAGCGTTGCTATGATTTTTGCAACGTAGAACATTATCATAACTTCTTCGGAATTCCAGAGCTTTCCAAGAAAATAAACTATTCCCGTATTTATAATAAGTCCTATTATTCCGATAACAGTAAATATGGCAAATTCCTTTGCTATATTCATGTTGTGTTTTTTGAACACCCAGAGAATACTTACAACGTAGTTGGTAATAAGTCCAAAAACAAAGCCTGTAGCGTTTGAAATGATATCGCCGCCGCCAAGTCCTTCACGAACCAATGCAGCAACGAGGAAATCCACCACCGTTGCAATACCGCCTACGAAAAGTGAACGGAAAAGCTGTATCCAAGTATCCTCCGTACCTTCGAGAAGAAGCTCACGGAATTTAAAATGTATCAGTAAAGAAAAAAGATTTTTCAAAGCATATAACTTCCTTGTTTTTAAATACACATCATCATACAATGACCCATGTTTTTTCATTATACATCAGAGGAACAAAAAATGCAATAGCTTATTTGAAAAAATCGTGTAATTTATGCATTGACTTAAATATTTATATATGGTATCATTCTTTAACTTGAGTTAATAAATATATTGCATAATACATTACTAAATAATCACGATTTGACAATTTAGGAGGTTTTCATGCTCAAACTGAAAGATATAAAAAAGTCGTACGTCACCGGCGATACGAAAGTTGACGCATTAAAAGGCGTCAATATAGAGTTCCGCAAATGTGAATTCGTTTCCATTTTAGGACCTTCAGGTTGCGGTAAAACAACGTTGCTCAACATTGTGGGCGGTCTTGACCAGTATACAGAAGGCGACCTTTCCATAAATGGAATATCAACGAAGCATTACAAGGACAGAGATTGGGACGATTACAGAAATCATTCCGTTGGGTTTGTTTTCCAGAGCTATAACCTTATACCACATCAGACGGTTTTATCAAACGTTGAATTGGCGTTGACCCTTTCGGGCGTTTCAAAAGATGAACGCAGAAAACGTGCCGTTGCCGCTTTGGAAAAGGTAGGTCTCGGCGATCAGCTTAAAAAGAAGCCAAGCCAGATGTCAGGCGGTCAGATGCAACGTGTTGCCATTGCGAGAGCTATTATCAACGACCCAGAAATTCTTCTTGCCGATGAACCGACAGGTGCTCTTGATACGGAAACAAGCGTTCAGGTTATGGAGATTCTGAAAGAGATTTCCAAAGACAGACTTGTTATAATGGTAACTCACAACCCTGAATTGGCGGAAACCTATTCTACGAGAATAATAAAACTCTTGGACGGTGTTGTAACAGACGACAGTAACCCTTACACCGTAGCGGAATTCAAGTCAGACAAAACCGAAAAAATGCCTTCAAAGAAAAAGAAGCAGAAGCAAAATTCCATGTCCCACAAAACCGCAATCTCACTCTCCTTCAATAACCTTCTTACGAAAAAGGGCAGAACCTTCATGACGTCCTTCGCGGGAAGCATCGGTATCATTGGTATTGCTTTGATTCTTGCCCTCTCAAGCGGTATTCAAGGCTTCATTGATAAGGTTCAGAGAGAAACTCTTTCCACGTATCCCTTGCAGATAATGTCCGAAACGGTTGACTATTCGGGTCTTCTTATGGGTATGCAAGCGGCACAAGCCGAAGGAGTTATAGAAAACAAAGATCCCAACGCAATATATTCAAGCGACATTATGGGTCAGTTTTTGAAAACATTACTTTCCGAGGTAAGAAAAAACGACCTTTCCAATTTCAAAAACTACATTGACAACAACGAAGACGGTATTTACGACCTTATAAGTGCTATTGACTACGACTACAACGTTGCCCTCAACGTATATTCCATGAAGGATGACAAAGCGGTTCAGGTAAACCCGAGTCCTATAATGAATCTTGTGTTTGAGAAGGTTATGGGCGGAAGCGGTCCTATGCCCAATACCGAAATGATGGGTCAGGATATGTCCCAGATGTATAATTTTGATATGTGGCAGCAAATGCTTGCAGGCAAAAAAGGTGAGCTTATTAACGATCTTTTGTTCGACCAATACGAGCTTGTAGGCGAAAACAGCAAATGGCCCTCAAAATATGACGAGGTTGTTATCGTTGTTGACGGAGAAAACAGAATAAGCGATCTGGCTCTGTACACCCTCAACATTAAAGATCAATCCATTATAGAAGAACGCTTCGATGCTATCTTTGGCGGTCAAGAGCTTGAAACCGATGAAATAACAAAATATACAATGGAAGAGCTTCTTAGCCAGAAATTCTATCTTGCGCCGTCGGATATATATTTGGAATATGACGAAGAAAACAAAATCTGGATCGACCATTCTGAAGATAAGGACATGAACGCGTATTTCCAGAAATTACTTTCAGACGACGATAAAGGAAACGACCCCATCGAAATCAAGGTTTCCGGAATCATAAGACCAAAGCCCGATGCCGTTGCAACCTCTCTTACAGGTGCAGTTGCATACACTTCCGCTCTTACCGATTACATCATTGAAAGAGTTAACAAGAGCGATGCTGTTGTTTCTCAGATGAATGAAAATAAGGATATTGACATTTTCACAGGTCTTCCCTTTCCCAAGGATGACAAGGAATGGACAATTGAGGATGTCAAGAAAATAATAAAAGAATCAATGCCCGAAGCTGAAGCAACACAGCTCCTTGCACAGATAGATATGGCTGTAATGATGGGCAAAGACAAAGAAATCATAGATAAATTCAAGGAAGAAATGTCATCAAAATCAACTTACGAGGGGAACCTCAAAAAGCTGGGATACGTTGATTTGGACGCCCCTTCCTCAATTAACATTTATACGTCATCCTTTGAAGAAAAGGACTTACTGACAGAAACAATAGATAGATACAACAAACGTGTTAAGGATGAAGGAAAAGAAGAGCTTGCCATTGAATACACTGATATCGTTGGTTTGCTCATGTCATCTATCAGCACTATAATAAATATCATTTCTTACGTGCTTATCGGATTCGTTTCAATTTCCTTGGTTGTTTCTTCAATCATGATAGGAATTATAACCTATATTTCAGTTCTTGAACGCACAAAGGAAATAGGAATCCTTCGTGCAATGGGTGCTTCCAAAAAGGATATCTCCAGAGTATTCAAGGCTGAAACAGGAATTGTCGGTCTTTTCTCAGGACTTGTGGGCATTGGCGTTACTGTGCTTCTCACAATCCCCATAAACATTATTGTGTTTGCGTTGACGGAAAACACCTCAACAGCAGTTTCTAACATAGCAAAGCTTCCCGTAGGAGGTGCAATAATACTCGTTATTATAAGCGTCGTTCTCACACTTATAGGTGGTCTTATTCCCTCAAAGCTTGCCGCAAAGAAAGACCCGGTTGAAGCCCTCAGAAGTGAATAATTAAAATTTACCTCGTACAAAGTTTGAGGCTGTATCAAGCATTCTGCATCGATACAGCCTCAAACTTATTATAAATTAAAATCGTTCAAGCTATGTTTATAACCCTTTTGTTTTGTTTAACAGCGTAATCCAAGGCTATTTTTGTACCGCTTCTTCCATTTTTCGGAGAATACTTTTCTGAATAATAGACAACGCAGAAGCGACTTCGATTTATCATTTCATGATTCCGCTTCACGTAAACTGCCCTCCCCGCCCCAATAATATTTTGGGGATAATAGGTATCCTCGTAGCTTTTCAACAAGTATGACTTGTAGCTGTCATTTATATATGGATATTCCGCCCTCACGTAAATACGTTTTATGTGTGGGTATTTTTGTTTGAGTTCAGTCACAGTCTCAAGACAAAGAGCATCAAATTGGCTCTTGCTCCCAAACAAAAAAGTATCAATCTTTTCACATACAATAAGATTTTCTATAACCCCACGTAATTTCTTTTTCAGCTCATTGGCTTCAGGGATTTCTCTGTGTCCAAAGAAACAGCATACATTTTCTTTCATCTTTTATATCTCCTAAGTAAATATTTATTAACTCATTATACATCATCTTTCACTAAAAGTAAATATATCTGCAATCATAAATAATAATAAATTACCTCTTTTTTAGATAAAATAAATGTAAAATCAAGGAATAGGTGATAGATATGAATACAGAATTTCCGGATAAATATATTACTCTCGGATTAAAAATTGCATACTACAGAAGAAAAGCAGGATATACACAAGAATATTTTGCTGAACTAATTGATAAAAGTGTAAGCTTTGTTGGACAAGTGGAGGGCACAGGAACAGTCAGAGGCGTTTCTTTGGAAACCTTGTTCAAGATTGCACAAGTTTTAAAAATACCTCCCGCCAAATTATTGGAAGAAGATTAAATCTTGCTGTATCCAAAATAAACTGTTGCAGATACGAAACAACCGTACTTGCAACAGTTTTTGTCTATATAAAGATAAAAATGGAGAGTTTGTTCTTCATATCGAAACGAAGCAAACTCTCCAAACTATACACGTATGACGTATTATCAATATTCTATATTCTTTTATAAACTATCCATCATCAAAAAATCTTTCAGCTTAATGTGCTTCACAACGCTTGTTGAATAATCAATATCATCATTAGTTATAATGATTTTTTGCGAAAGATTATCTATATTATTAAATGCATTAAACTCTCTTTGATACGCCTTTTCTTCGGCTACGCTGTAAGCAACTTGAACGTAATATTGCTTTGTACCTTTAGATGCCAAGAAATCTATTTCTTTTCCGTTGTTATTGTACACATACACCTCGTAACCCATATAAATCAACTCGTTATAAACAATATTTTCAAGGTTATGCGTAATGTCAAAACGATTGTTCATGCAACGAATGGAATTGAAACAAACGTCGGCATTGTATATTTTGGAATAATACGAAAGTTCCTTTTTTGTTTTAGGAGAATATTGCTTGACAGATTCTATGATGTAGGCTTCTTCCAAGTATCCAAGATATTTCATTATCGTATTCACTGAACAACTCGTATGCTCTTGCTTGATATAGTCACGAATTGAGTTTGCAGAAAAAATACGGCTATTGCTACGCAAAATAAAATTCACCAAGCTCTTAAACAAACTTTCCTTGCGTATCTTATATCGCCTGATTAAGTCATTGATAACGATAGTATCGTCTAAATCATTCAAGTATCTGCTTTGAGCGTCGAAAGAATCAAATTCAAATCTTTTAGGGAAACCGCCCCAAACAAGATAATCCGTAACCGTAGCTTCTTTTCCAAGTTCATTGCAATACTCAACTATTTCCTTGTAAATGAAAGGTCTTATACGGAATGAAACATATCTTCCTGACAGCTCTTTTG
This sequence comes from Oscillospiraceae bacterium, assembly GCA_015064625.1. Classification (GTDB taxonomy): domain Bacteria; phylum Bacillota; class Clostridia; order Oscillospirales; family CAG-382; genus SIG653. The sequence continues at coordinate 33,049 of SVRW01000014.1, forward strand.
TAAATTCACTTGACAAAAGTTTGGAGTTTGAACCTGTAATAAACAAAGAATAATTATATAATCTTAATGTTTTACAAGCATCTTGCCATCCCTCAAGCGTTTGAACTTCATCAAAAAACAAATAACATTTTCCATCTTTTTTATTTTCTTCAACGTAAGAAATCAATTTATCAGCGTTTATTATGTTAGCAGATACTTTTTTATCCTCAAAATTAAGATAAATAATATTATCCGTCTTTTCGGCTATTTCCTTAATAATTTGCTCCATAATGACGGATTTACCGCATCTACGAATCCCTGTAATGATTTTGATCAAATCACTTTCATAAAAAGGGCGAACCTGCTCAATGTAATGGTTTCTTTGAATCATCTTTATCACCTCAACCATATTATACTGAAAGATTTTCTCTTTGTCAACAGTTTTGTTCACTAATACTGAAAGATTTTTATGTTTTCGACAAAATTGTTCAGTATAAAAAATGGGTTATCGAAAATGCGTTTTCTCACACTTTCAATAACCCATCTGTTTTTTGTATGGAACTTATATTATGGAATTAAACCCTTCAACTACAGGGTACTTATCAGTATCGTTGAAATGCCACCATTCCGTTGTTGAACGACGGAAACCGCAAGAAGTCATAATTTCGTTGAGCATTGAAGCGTTTTCTGTGCGTTCTTTGTTTTTTTCATCTTCGGGGTCATAGTTCATGACGGCTTCAAAGTCGTCAAAGCCCGTAGGCATTTTCAACTCATTGCCCGCTTCGTCAACCAAGGTGACGTCAACTGCCGTTCCTCGGTTGTGATTGGAAAAACCAATGTTAGGGTCGGCAACGAAATCGTCATCGGGGTATATCTCCCACATGAAGCGTTGTGCCTCAACAGTTCGGTACGCGTCCCAGATTTTAATTCTGTATCCCTTTTTCTTGAAAATCTCTTGAGCTTTTTTCAGTTTTTTTACCGTACCGTATCGGAGATACGCATCACTGTAGTTATAAATAACCTTAAGCGTGAAATTATCTTCAGTCGAATATTTAAGATCGGTTATTATTTCCTCTACGTAATCTTTAACAAGAACAAGCTCCCCATCATCGAGGACCTTTTTATCATCTGCCATATTATCTCTTCCTTTTGCGGTCACGACTTTTTTTACATCGTATATTCTTTCCTTTTGCGGTCACGACTTTTTTACATCCCTTGGCGATAGGAAAAAATGGTGTGATTGGAAAATCAGACCCCGAAGGCGTACTGACGTACGTCGAGAGGGGATGATTTTTCAAAGCAAAAATATACCTGATTAGAAAAACTCTTTTTGAGTTTTTCTTTCCTTAAATGGAATAATAAACGAACCGTGGGAATTCACGCCCATTTTTAACAATATTTAAAATACGTATCGTATATATAATCTTTCTTTTTGCGATCACAACTTTTTTTACATCGCCAAATTTATCTGATGCCGTATTTTTCGATAATATAGTCCATATCCTTATCCCCTCTGCCTGACAAGTTGATAAGAACTGAACCCTTGCCCATTGTTTGCGCAAGCTTTATACCGTATGCAACAGCGTGTGCGCTTTCGATAGCGGGAATTATACCTTCGAGACGGGAAAGGGCGAAGAAAGCGTCAATAGTTTCTTCATCGTTTATAACGTCGTATTTTACTCTTCCCAAATCATGCAGGAAAGCGTGTTCAGGACCACTTGAAGGATAATCGAGACCGCTTGCAACAGAATAAACAGGAGCGGGCTCGCCGTTTTCGTCCTTCAGCATTATACTGTTGAAGCCATGCATAATTCCTTCCTCACCGTATTTAAGGCTCGCGGCATGGTCGCCCAACGCCGCGCCTCTGCCGTGAGGCTCTATTCCGTATATCTCAACGGGGTCGTTAAGGAATCCCGAGAAGAAGCCCATAGCGTTTGAACCACCGCCAACACAAGCAACTATAGCATCAGGAAGCTCACCTGTCATACCAGTGAACTGTTCTCTTGCTTCGACACCGATAACGCTCTGGAAATCTCTTACCATCATAGGAAAAGGATGAGGGCCAACAACAGAACCGATACAGTAAATTGCAGTTTTGTATTCCTTGCTGTATGCGTCGAAAGCCGCATCAACAGCCTCTTTAAGCGTTGCAAGACCATGAGTTACCTCAACCACGTTTGCACCGAGAATTTTCATTCTGGCAACGTTGGGAGCTTGCTTCTTGATATCAACGCTTCCCATGTAAATATCGCATTCAAGTCCGAAATAAGCCGCCGCAGTTGCAAGAGCAACACCATGCTGTCCTGCGCCCGTTTCTGCAATAACCTTTTTCTTGCCCATATATTTTGCAAGCAAGGCTTCACCCATACAGTGATTTATTTTATGCGCACCAGAATGGTTAAGGTCTTCACGCTTTACGTAAAGCTGAACCCCTGTTCCAATATGGTTTGAAAGTCTTTCAAGGTATGAAATCGGGGTAGGTCTACCCTGAAATTCCTTACGAATCTTTCTCAATTCCGCAATAAATTTGGAAGATTTGCAAATGGTGAAATAAGATGCTGTTATTTCCTCCATAGCTTCTTTAAGCTCGGGGGATATATAGCATCCGCCATATTTACCGAAATACCCGTTAGCATCGGGATAATGTTTAAAATAAGTATCAAAATCTATACCGTTAAAGTTCATTTTAGTTTTCCTTTCAACATTCAAAATATATAATTATAAATCAATTATAACTCCGCCATCGTTTGGATAAAATAAACATAAAGCCCTCCGAATACAAAAATAGCCCCTGACAGAAATACACTTTCCGCCAAGGACGAATACTTCACATATCCGCGGTGCCACCTTGATTCACGCATTGAAGCGCGCCCTCTCAGGATACAGACATATCCTCGACAACTAACGTATGCCACACGTCGCAGAATACTCGGCAAAAACGCCTTTGACTGCGCCCTCCGCGGTCCATTTGCCAAATGGTTTCCAGCCTGACTCTCAGCAACGCAGGCTCTCTGTATAGGCCTTTTTTGGCTTTATCTCCGCATCAACAGTTTACTAATGTACTTATTATATCACCAGAACGCATCATTGTCAATAGTTTTTTGCTTTTTTCTTTTTTGGTTATTGACATACACTATAGGTTGTGGTAGAATATAACAGTAGAAAAATCGTTATAAGGCGCATTATCGCTCTTTATCAACTTGTTACAGGAGGTTTGCAAATGGCAAAAAAGACACCTAAAATTGCTTTACTTTACGATTTTGATAAAACTCTCTCAACGAAAGATATGCAGGAATATTCCTTCATACCTAACATCGGTATGTCTGCTGGTGAGTTCTGGTCGAAAGCCAACGAGCTTTCTGTGGAATTGAAGATGGACAGAATTCTTGCATATATGTATCTTATGATAAAGGAAGCTACAGCAAAGGGCGTTCCCATCAGAAGAGAAAACTTCGTCCAGCTCGGTCGTGATATTGAATTTTTCCCAGGTGTTACAACTTGGTTCGATAGAATAAACGCTTTTGGCAGAGAACATGGCGTTGAAATACAGCATTATATAATTTCTTCAGGACTTAAAGAAATTATTGAAGGCTCAAAAATATACAAGGAATTCAAAAAGATATATGCTTGCGAGTTCCATTACAACGAAAACGGTATAGCAGACTGGCCCTTGCTTGCTGTTAACTACACAGCAAAAACACAGTTCCCTTACAGAATAAACAAAGGGGTTCTCGATATTTCAAACGATAAGGATCTGAACAATCACGTTGCTGAGGATGACAGACCCGTACCTTTCAGAAATATGATTTATTTAGGTGACGGACTCACGGACGTTCCTTGCATGAAGCTTGTAAAGTCAAACGGTGGTCAGGCTATCGCAGTTTACACCAAGAGGAAAAACGTTGAAGATCTTCTCCGCTACAGCAGAGTAAACTATATTGCCCCTGCCAACTATGGTGCAAATGGTTATCTCGAAACCTTGGTTAAAGAAATAATTGTTCAGATGGCATCTACTGATTTCCTCGTAAGAAAAAGCAAAAATCAGGTAAAGAGATTGCCTGAAAGCGCAGAATAATCTTTTTCAAACATCAAGAGGAATATTTATGAAGAAATACAGCTTCAAAGAGGCCTTGCCCGTATGGGAAAAAGGTGAAGATAAATCCATGAACTACCATTTGGTTTTCAGAAGCATTATTGCGAAAAAGGAAAACGTTGTTGTTGCAGTAAGTGCATCAAATATGTATCAGATGTTCGTAAACGGTGTTATGGTAGAAGAAGGTCCTGCAAGAGCAGGACACGGATATTATCGAGTTGACGAGATAAATATAACGAAATATCTCACAAAAGAAGAAAACGTTGTAGCATTTTTCGTTGCAGGATATTACGTTGAAAACTTTTATCTTATTAAACAGCCCTCTTTCTTCTGTTGCGAAATAATCGCGGACGGTGAAGTTATTGCTTCAACGGGAAAAAGAGGATTCGTTGCTAAATATAACGGTGAACGTATCCGCAAGGTAGCAAGATTTTCATATCAAAGAGCGTTTTCTGAATATTACGTTCTCAACGGTGAAAACCAAGACTTCATAATGAACGTGGATGCTCGTTTTAAAGAAGTTGTTCTCGAAGAAACAGAGCACAAAAGCTTTTTGACGAGAGGTGTTCCCTACCCCAAATATGACAGAGTTTCGGTTGACAAAGCCGTTGCAAAAGGTACAGTTTTGTTCCGCAACGAACTCGCAAACACGGAAAGACATCCCATGTTAAACAGGTTCGTGACCCCTACATTCGACTGCGAGGGTTATGCCTTGGATGACGTGGAGTTCATAAACTCTGACGAGGTTGAAAAAGGCATTTACACCAAAACTGAGGACGTAAACGCACCTTTTGAACCTACGGCACTCGATTCTGACGAATACATAGTTTATAAATTCAAGTGCATCAACTGTGGTTTCATCAAATTGGAGGTTGAAGCGTCCGAGGATTGTCAGCTTCTTTGTGCCTTCGACGAGCTTGACGTTGACGGTGACGTTGATACGCAACGTTTGCCCTCAACCATTGCTTCTATTATTTGGAGTTTTAAGGCAGGAAAATATACTCTTATTGCAAACGAGCCGTACAGTGTTCATTACATGAAGCTTATCAACCGTTCCGCAGGAAAGCTGAAGATAAACTATGCAGGGATGATTGAATACAAATTTCCCCTTGATGTAAAGCCGTTAAACAGCGGAAACGAAAATCTTGATAAAATCTATCTTGCCGCTGTTGAAACCTTCAGGCAGAACACTCTTGACATTTACATGGACTGCGCATCCCGTGAACGTGCAGGATGGCTTTGCGACAGCTTCTTCACTTCAAGAGTTGAAAAGGCTTTGACTGGCAAATCCTTGGTAGAGAAGAACTTCCTTGAAAATTTCCTCATGCCCGAAAGCTTTAAATACATCGAAAAGGGTATGCTCCCTATGTGTTACCCTGCCGATTTCCCTTCGGGTGAGTTCATTCCCAACTGGGCAATGTGGTACGTTCTTGAATTAGAAGAATATTTCGGAAGAACAGGCGACAGAGAACTGGTAGATATGGCAAAGAAGAAGGTTTTTGAGCTTCTTCAATACTTTGAGGAGTTCGAAAACGAAGACGGACTTCTGGAAAAATTGAGAAACTGGATTTTCGTTGAATGGTCACCCGCCAATGATTTCGTTCGTGACGTCAGCTATCCTACCAATATGCTTTACGCAAGAATGCTTGAAGCTGTAGGAAAGCTTTACGACAGCAAATATTTTGAAAAAGCAAAGAAGATAAAGGAAGTTATCAACAAACAATCCTTCTTTGACGGCTTCTACCATGACCACGCCATGAGAGAAGAGGACGGAACGCTCCGCGTGGTTAAGAAAGACATAACAGAAACATGTCAATACTACGCTTTCTACATGGGATGTGCTACGAAAGAAACAAAACCAGAGCTTTTCAAAACCCTTATAGAAGATTTTGGTGCTAAACGTTCAAAAACGGGAAAATGGGCAGAAATCCATCCCTCAAACGTATTTATCGGGAACTATTTAAGACTCGATATTTTGTGCCGTGAAAAGCTTTATGACGAGATTTTAGTCGATGTGGAAGGATTTTTCACTCATATGCAAGAACGCACAGGCACGCTTTGGGAGCTTCTTACAACGGGCGGAACTTGTTGCCACGGGTTTGCATCTCACGTTATAGTTTGGCTACATACTATCTTTAATAAACCAGGGGCTTTTTAAAAAAAGCCCCTGGACCCAAAAACTTCAATCGCTATCGCATTAAGTGATTATGATACGCCGTAAAGATGGGACTTTCAAATCGGCAAACATATCAAAGAGTATCGAATCGCGAAGCGCATTAGCCGTCCGCAAGGACCCCCTGGACCCAAAAACTTCAATCGCTATCGCATTAAGTGATTATGATATACTGTAAGCATAACAGAATACATACAAAATTTAAAAGTTCAATTCATGGGGCACCCCTTGAATTGAACTTTTTACTATTTTTCTATCATCATGAGAAAGATTTTCTTCCCCATTGCCCATTACCACCTATCTTACGGCTTCCACAACATGAAAAAGCTTGCTTTCTCTTTTGCTTCTTTTCTCTTTCACTGAAAAGGTTTGCTTTCTCTTTTGCTTCTTTTCTCTTTCACTGAAAGAGAAAAGAAGACATCGTTTCAGAGATTTTTATTTGTTGCGGACAAACAGCTTCGCAAGCCTTGCAGGCTATGCACTCGGATGGCTTTCCGCCCTTTGAATCCTTCACCTCAAGTTCCAACGTTTCGCCCTTGGCAAATTCATTGTAAACGTTGATAACCGACGGGATATCAATTCCCGCAGGACAATTCGGAACGCAATAATTACACGATGTGCATGGAAGCGTCTTTCTGCTCATCATGTCGTCACCAACAGAAACAAGTGTTTTGAATTCATCAGCCGTAAGCGGTTTTTCCTCAGAGAACGTTTTTATGTTTTCCAGAAGTTGTTCTTTAGAGGACATGCCTGAAAGAACCATTGTGACACCCTGTATAGATTGCAAAAATCTGAACGCAAGAGCAGGAGCGGATTCACCTTTTTTGATGTCCTCAAGAACAGATTCGTATTTCAGCGGAGTTGTTGCAAGTCTACCGCCTCTTACAGGTTCCATAACCCATATAGGTATATTCATCTGATTCAGAACCTCAACCTTTGCTTTCGCATCCTGATAATTCCAATCAATATAATTAAGCTGAATCTGAACGAAATCTATATGCTTTCCGTAAGCCTCAAGAAATTCTTTCATAATCTCAAGGCTTGCGTGAATTGAAAACCCGATATGCTTTATTCTACCTAGTTCCTTCTGCTTTACGAAATAGGAAAAATCACCGTATTTTTCATCGTTCAAATAATGCTTGTAATTGCTTTCGGAAACCGTATGAAAAAGATAAAAATCTATATAATCCGTACGAAGTCTTTCAAGCTGTTTTTCGAATATTTCCTCCGCTTTGCCCATGTTTCCAAGGTCATATCCTGGAAATTTGGTTGCAAGATAAAAGCTCTCTCTTGGGTATTTTGAAAGCATTTTTCCAACAACAGGCTCTGAGCACCCGTTATGATATCCCCAAGCTGTATCGAAATAATTTATTCCGTTTTTTATGGCAAGGTCAAACATTTCTGCAGTTCTGACCTCGTCAATATCTCCGTCGTTTTTCTTGTTTTCAAGCATGGGAAATCTCATACATCCCAAACCTAACGCGGATAATTTTTTATCGTGAAAATTCTTATAAATCATATTTTTCTCCTATCTGATATTAAAATACAGCCCAACGTTAAAACTATAACTAATTATACAGTTTTAATTGTTTCAAGTCAAGAGAAAAATAAATATTGCCGTTCAATTTGATTTAAACGGCAATACTTATTATATTAAACTATTTTAAAAGCCCGATATAAAAATCAAAATCCTTACATTCATCCACAATTCCAAGTTTAGAAAGAGAAGCAAAAACGGCTGCTGCCTCCGCTTGACAGTTTAAGCTTCTTTCCGGATTGAATTCAATATCTGTAAATGCATCATACTGTAAAAGCTTTTCCGCGAGGTCCTTGTTTTCCATAAGGGCATTTATGTATATCCAATTATAAAATGCGGTACGAGGTAATATAGGCATTTCTTTCCCTTCAAACCAAAACTTTTTTAAACCCCCGCTCTCAAAAAGTCGGGGATCTTTTTTTGCCTCCCTCGAACTTTTTTCGAACAAATCTGTATAAGGACCGCCTTTTTCAAATACTTTTCCTCCTTGGTAAACACATTCTACAGATATGCTTTTTTTGAGCGACGGAACGAACTTCGTCAAATTAAATGCACTCAGTTCAACCCCTTCTTCACAAAGAGATTTGGATGATATTTCAAGAATATTCCAAGAAGGAAAAAGCTTTCTGTATCCGTCATGAAGCGACTTTATATTTTTTTGTTTTTGCGAAATTGCAAATCCGCCATTCCATTGGAAATTAACAGGTACAACATTAAAAAAGGGTGCTTTTTGTTTAGGTACAAAAACAGGTCTCTGAGCCATAATTTACTCCTCATATACAACAGCAAGAATTTCTCCTTTTTCGCACGCGGCAAGGCATTCGTTTCGGAGATATAAATATATACCCATGTTTTCTTCTTTTTCATCAACAGGGTCTTTAGTAAAACTCAAAACGCCATCCGTAAGTAAAATCAACAGACGTCCATCTTTCAAGGGAATCGTATGAAAATCACAATGGGTATTCAAGGTCTTTTCCATAATTTTCTTTGCCGCATCTTTAAGTTTTTCGGGATCTTTTTGATCTTCAATATCTATCATTACCATTATTCGTTCCCCAAGGCAAGCAAAACTTATACCATCACTGTAACCCCTGAATTTTTTAATAGAATCAATTTCGCCTTCAGTAAGTTCACGGTTAACTAATTTTTCAATGATCATTACAATACCTCCGTTTTCTAACACCAAAACATAAAATAAAGCCTAAAAAGTTTTAAAATACCTTTTTTTATTCTTTACCCCCTTCTATTCAATTTTCAAGCTTCGTACCTCCTTAAAACGAGAAAGGAATCGGATTGTAACATATTTTTTCGTCTTTGTCAATAGGAAAAATAAAAAAAATTAACCGAGAGAAAAATTCCTCTCGGTTAAAATTCGAAACAAAAATCAGTTTATTTCTAAACTTATTTAATTTCAACAGTTGCGCCTGCGTCTTCAAGCTGTTTCTTGAGAGCTTCTGCGTCTGCTTTGGAGATGCCTTCTTTAACTGCCTTGGGAGCTTCTTCAACGAATGCTTTTGCTTCGCCGAGACCAAGACCTGTAAGTTCTCTAACAACTTTGATAACTGCGATTTTCTTTGCAGCATCAACGCCTTTGAGAATTACGTCAAATTCTGTTTTTTCTTCTGCTGCAGCAGCTGCAGGAGCAGCAGCAACAGCCATAGGAGCTGCAGCGGATACGCCAAATACTTCTTCAAGAGTTTTTACGAGCTCAGAGAGTTCGATAACTGTAAGTTCTTTAACCTGTTCAACAAGTGCTGTGATTTTTTCGGATGCCATTACAATATCCTCCATTTACTTTTGTTAATAATTTTTTATTTTGAATTTTGTTATGCGACATTTACGCCGCTAAGTACGGGAACAGTTCCCGCTGTTTCTGGTTTGAAGCGATTATGCTTCCTGCTTGTCTGCGATTGCCTGAAGAGCAACTGCAAGAGCTGTGATAGGTGCATTCAAAGTTCCAAGAACTGTTGCAATGAGAACTTCCTTTGAAGGCAATTCTGCAAGTGCCTTGAGATCCTCTGCGCCTGTAAGCTTACCATCGATGAAACCTGCTTTGAGAACAAAGTTATCATGGTTCTTTGCATATTTACCGAGAACCCTTGCTGCTGCAATCTGGTCATCTTTACAGATAGCGATTGCTGTCATGCCATTGAGAACGTCATTTACTCCTTCAAGGCCTGCGATGTCACATGCTCTGGAAATGAGAGTGTTTTTGATTACTTTGTATTCAACGTTTTCTTTACGAAGTTCGCTTCTGAGCTTTGTATCGTCTTCTACTGTGATACCCTGATAGTTAACGAGTACAACGGAAGCTGCGCCTTTCATCTGTTCAGCTAATGTTTCAACTATAGCTTTCTTTTGTTCAAGAACTGCTACGCTTGGCATATTATCCCCCCTCCTTGAATATTGTTCGATTTTCATCGAATAAAACAAAAAAAATTTCATGCTCCCTTGAGGAGCATGAAATTATCTATAGGCATAAAGCCATCATTACAAATTTTCACTGCACCTCGGTCGGCGGTTTTCACCATTGTATCACCCGAAGGTAACACCGACTGTCTTTGGAACAGGGGTATTATATCATACAGAAATCCGTTTGTCAATACCTTTTTTGAAAAAAATTCGCATTTCTTGTAGTAACGCTCTCATTTGTAGCTTTCTTGAAATAGTTCTCTTAATAGCTTCTCGATTTAACGTTTGCTTTATTTAACTTTAATACCTTTGCTTTTTAAAAAATTCAGAAAATAAGTTTCATTACCAACAGAGAATCCGTCTCTTTTAAAAGAATAAGCTAAATTTGTTTTGGAAATCAGATGAATGTAATTCTTGGTTTTAACTACTTTCTTTATATCAACATAATTCAGATTATATTTTGTCCCTGCCGAATTCATACAATCAATCTTCTCATGGGTAACAACGCTTATTATCTCCAAAGGTCCACCATAGGATTCTTTGTCTCTTTTAGCAATAATTTTGACTCTTGTTAAATATATCAGAATAATATATGCAAAATAAATCAAAGGTAAAATTAGCCTGGTCAGATACAAAACCCAATCAAAAATGATACCGTATATTCCCCAAACAAAGTAAAACGCACATACTACGTGGCAAATTACCGTCACGGGTGTACAAAAAAAGTATTTTCTGTACAATTCCTTCACGTACTCTTCGTCACGGACAAATTTATTTTCAAACAATTTCTCCATATATGTCCCTTTTTGCTATTTGCTCAAATCATTGTACTTTAATTACATTTATGCGTTCCGCAACCGTGGCTTGTGCAGTTGTGTCCTGCTTCGTGACTATGATGGTTACATTTGACGTTTGGATTGAATTGTAATTTCCCTTCAACAAACAAAGTTGCCGCTTCATCACATAAGCCCACAACTCCACCGTAAAGCTTTATTCCCGCATTCGCAAGAGCCGTTTGCGCACCACCGCCAATTCCACCGCAAATAATAACGTCCGCCTGCATTTCTTTCAGAAAAGAAGCCAACGCACCATGACCGCTTCCGTTTGTATCAACAATCTGGGAAGAAAGAATCTTTCCGTCCTCAACTGTGTAAATTTTAAATTGCTTTGTATGCCCGAAATGCTGAAAAATTTGTCCATTTTCGTAAGTTATCGCTATTTTCATTTATTTATCTCCATATTTTATTTTTGGCTGTGTAGTAATGACTCCACACATTCAAATTATATCACAGATAAAATAAGTAGTCAATAAAAAAATAATCGATTTTTTAATCTTCAGCGAAAAAATATAAATAATAATTGCTAAGTTTTTCTATAAAACAGCCTCTTTTCGGCATTTACCAAATGCCTTTTTTATGCTATTATAGAATATAATAAATGTCAAGCATTGAATGCGGAAAAAGATTCGTTACAGATATAGAAATTATTGCATTTTCAAAAGTTTTCAACGTTTCCTTTGAAGAATTGTTAAAGGAGACGTAAACATAGACTGATAATTACAGTTAAACAATTTCTTATAAATCAAAAGACATTAACATTGATTTTACTATTGAATGTTTTCCTTTTTAATTGTATAATACAGAAAACGAGAACTGAATTGATACCGTTTATTAACGTATAAGGAGCTATTGCTATGAAAGAGTTTCAGAAGTTTGATCGTATCGGCACTACCCCGCACAGAAGCTATTACATTCCCTTTTCGGAAAACGATATTGTGCGTACCAAGCATGGTATATTGGATCGCACCTCAAGCTCTCGATTCACATCTCTTGACGGTGTTTGGCAGATAGGACAGCTTGCTCACGTGGAAGATTTTGACGTCAATGAAAGGCTTCACGAAACTATTCCCGTTCCTTCATGTGTACAAATGCATGGTTATGACCAAATTCAGTATTTGAACAGTCGATACCCCTTTCCTGTCATGCTTCCTCATTTGCCATACGAAAATCCATGCTGGCATTACAGACGCACATTCAACGTGAAGAAACAAAACGGAGAAAGATACTATGTGAATTTCGAGGGTGTGGACAGTGCTTTTTACCTCTACATCAACGGTAAATTCAAAGGATATTCCCAGATTTCCCATGCTACAAGCGAATTTGATATCACCGAGCTTGCAATAGACGGAGAGAACACCATCGACGTTCTCGTGCTCAAGTGGTGCATTTCTACTTATTTGGAATGTCAGGATAAGTTCCGCTTCTCTGGAATATTCCGCAACGTATATATGCTTACACGCCCCGAAGGACATATTACAGATTACAAGATTGAAACTGACTATTCGGGCAAAGACGGTATTCTGACCTTTTATAACGAAAGCGAGAATGAAATCAAGATTGCTTTGGAAGAAAACACCGTGATTGTACCCGCAAAGATGAAATCGGTAATTGTCATTCCCGATGTAAAGCTGTGGACTGCCGAAGAACCTAATTTATATTCAATGACACTTTTGGCAAAGGGTGAAAAAATTATTGAAAGCGTAGGCTTCCGAAAGGTTTCCATTGATGGGAAAGTATTTAAAATCAACGATGTGCCCGTAAAACTCAAGGGAGTAAACCGTCACGACTTCAACTGCGAAACGGCGGCAACTGTCAGCCTCGATGATTTAGCAAAGGACGTTCATTTAATGAAGGAGCTGAACGTCAATGCAGTACGCACTTCCCACTACCCCAATAGTCCCGAATTTTATATGCTCTGTGACAAATTCGGTATCTACGTCATGGACGAAGCTGATTTGGAAACGCATGGTGCTTGCAGGCGAGACGGTCGATATGATATCCCGCTTTGGGCGGAATACGTTGAAAGTGATTTTTTCACACAAGGAATCACAGACAGGCACGTATCCCTTGTAGAACGTGATAAGAACCGTACTTGTGTAATCATCTGGTCTTTAGGCAACGAAAGCTCCTTCGGAAAAGCTTTCTTTGAAGGTGCAACCTATATCAAAAACCGTGACAAGACAAGACCTATTCACTACGAAGGTCTCCAATTTGCTGACCCAAAATATTATTATTCAGAGCTGGTGGATATGGTCAGCATGATGTACCCTTCCTTCGAAACCATTCGGGAAAAGGTTCTGGATAATCCCGAGGAAACACGCCCTTTCGTAATGTGTGAATACACTCACGCCATGGGTAACAGCTGCGGCGACATCGCTGAATACTGGGATATGATCTATAACAATGAACAAATGTTGGGTGCTTTCGTTTGGGAATGGGCTGACCACGGAATAAAGACCGAAAAAGGATTCTTATACGGTGGTGACTTTAACGAAACAGAACATGATGGAAACTTCTGTGCCGATGGTCTTTTGACACCAGACAGAAAGCTTAAATCCAACGCTCTTGAAATGAAGGCGGTCTATGGAGGAAAAACCAGATCCGAAGTTCAAGTGGTGGATATTCCCGAAAGCAATCATAAATTTGCATCTGAAATTACCATTGAGGTGAACGAACATACTGGTGAACTTACCTCAATAAAAGCTGATGGAAACGAGGTATTACGCACTCCACTTCATTTCAACATCATCCGCTATATCGACAACGACCGCGATCTTCTGCCACAATGGATTGACAGATGTCATCTGGATTCTTGTAAACCTCATATTTTCTCTTGCGAGAAAACAAAGAACAGTTACAAATTCAAAGGTTGTCTTGCAGCCAACTGCTTAATACCTGCAGCAGAATTTGAAATCATCTACAATGTAACGGGTAATGTGTTGACCGTAACCATTGAATACACGCTCGCTGACTACGTAGAGTGCTTCCCACGCTTCGGAATAGAGTTTGGAATAGATAAAGCGCATGAAACCTTCTCTTACGTTGGGTTTGGCCCCACTGAAAGCTATGCAGATAAACACGTTGCAGCGGAATACGGCTTCTATACCAGCTCTGCCAAGGAAAACTATGACTATGGGTACGTTCGTCCGCAAGAGTCAGGAAGTCACTATGCTTGTAAATACCTTGAGGTAAATAATCTTTTCACAGTAACTGCAGAACACCCATTTTCCTGCTCAGTAACTCCATTTACAACTGCTCAACTTTGTGAAACACTACATCCCTTTGAACTTAAAGAGAATGACTTCGTAAACGTATGCATCGACCTTGCTATGCGTGGTGTAGGCTCTCATTCTTGCGGACCCGACCTGCCACATAAGTACGAAATCCCGAAAAATAAAAAGAATACCTTTAAATTCACTTTTTAAAAAAAGTTCTTTAATAAGAAACAAATCCGAAACTTTGGCTTTGATTCCAAAGTTTCGGATTTGTTTTGTTTATCTCCCAGAGTTATTTTAACGATAGTCGACTAATGCTTTCAGTGTAATACAATACCACAGATAATCCGAATAGTCCAGAGATAAATTAAAATTTTCATATAAAAGTAGTAATTATATATTATCATATGACACACACAATAAAACAGACTAAGTATTTATGCAAAAACAATAATGGTATAATGATCTACTTTTCAACCGAAAAGCTTATTAATGATTTTTGAAAGGTCATTTTCGTTCAATTTAACATCATTTAACAAAAGAATGTATATCATAGCTCTTAATAATCTATATACCTCTTTTTCATCATCGCCCAAAGGCTCTATCGTACCATGCGCCAATTTATTTCTATATTTAGCATAAATTTCACCATAGTTTTTATTAGAAGAAGGTTTAAGGATATTTAAGTTGCCTTTTAAAACAAAATTGAATTTTTCTTCCAAAACACCCTCATATCTGTCAATGTGCTCTTCGATGTCAGAAAAATATTTTTTCTCTTTTTTAGTTAATTGTGATTTATCTAATGATTTAACAGCATTATTAATTAGTGATTTAACATTCTTGAAATTTTCATTTTCTTCCTCTTTAAAATGCGGATTAATCTCTGTAAAAAGACCTTCAAAACACAAAGCTGAAGAAAGCCATTTACTAGGGTCTATCTCATTTCTTTCTTGAATATTAGCAGGATAGTAAAGCGACAGCTTTTTATCTTTGTTTCTAAAGGAAGATACCTTTTTAAAAATCAAACCCAATTTTTCCTTAGGTAAATCTTCTGCAACAATAGTCCGTCTAGTGTTACCTTCATATAAAGACGAGTTAGTAAAAATAATTACCTTTGCATCTTTCTCAAACTTGCCTGATGAATCTTTAGTTTCAAGAAAAATCTTCTCAAAAGGGATGTTTCTATTATAGTTTACAAACGACAAAAAATCATACAAGTGAAGATAATACTTGCATATATTATTGGGCTTTTGTTTATCTAAAAATCTATATGAAAAGCTAGTTACTAAATCTCCTATTTTTTCTGTACCATCTTTTATATTAATGTATCTCGCTATATTCAATTCACAAATAGTAGATTCAGAAAAGTTGAATGAAATATTCGTTTCTTCAAACGGCTTTAAAATAATAGACATTGCTCCATTCCACTCTTCGGAAAACACTCCAAAATCGCTTAATTGTCTATCAATTGCATTTTTGGGAGAGTAAAACGTACTTATTGCATCAGAGTAAAAAGTTATTCTATCAAAAGAAAAGTCGCAAGGGTCTCCAACATTTCCAACAGACATAGCATATCCTTGAATTGAAAAAATCGTTTTAGAATCAAATTTCGCGGAAATTAGGTGACAATTTAAAAACAGAATATCACGATTATCCGATGTAACTCCCCTTATATATGAATAATCTTTTTCTATAAATTCCTTAGAATTTTGAAATGCTTGCTGAACTATATGTACATAACGACCATCAACCAAAAATGGGAAAATTTTACCGTTTAATTCTAAATTTCCATACACAGTTTTCGACATCCAATTTACTCCCGTTTCAATACAATTTTTTCCTTACAACATCTATATTATAAGTGATTACTTCGTTAATTTCTGATACATCTTCATAAGTTCTGCAACGCAAGTGCTTTCTGTCATAGACTTCACATCAAAACCATACGCCTGCATTACAGCGCGGTCGTTGGCTTGGTGCGCCTTTCGGAGTTCCGGAGGCATAGCAACTTCATCGTATAGGTCTGCCAAAGAGCAATCGGGATAGAGGGCACGGGCATCAAGAATTGCTTGCGCTGTTTCCTCAATTTTCTTTTTCTGCTCGGCAGTGGGACTACACCAAGGAAAATTATTATAAACGACATCTTTTGAATACCTATAATCACTCTTGATTCTTCCGCAAACGGCACGCGTCCAAGCCATATGAACATTGGACATAATAATTCCAAAATGATATAAATCTGCATTGGGAATAATTAGAACAGCATTATTTACAATAATTTCGGGATTAACAAATCCAAACGGAATATACTTTCTATTCTCTGAAGAATGACACGGAATAATGATGTATTGACTGTCGGGATGTCTTATTTCTTGGAACAGAGTTGGTGTATCCGCGCTCTTGCGAGTAGCATCTTTGCTACTACTCAAACGAAATTCTTTAATACCCTCAACTCTAGATTTGATAAACGAAGAACTGCGTAATTCAGCAGGAGATATGCCAACCAACCATAAACAATATCTTGCTTTTTGATTTATATATTCCGTAGCACCATATATTTGACGAACATATTTAACAGCAATAGGATCTTTGATTTTTAATTCTTCGTATTCTTCAGCAGATAAGAAGAAATATCCACCATCAGTAGGCTTATTACCATATACCATTTGAGGCACATCGCAGATAGATTGAGTTCTACTTTCAATGAATACAGTAGGTGCAGAAATGAGATATGCGTTTATATTATCAACAAGTTGCACTCTCTCGGAAGAATAAAGTTGCTTTTGCTTATAGTTGGGTGCGGTACTAAATCCAACGATAACACAGTGCACGTGCGCTTTGATGCTCGCTTCACTATCCCAACGGAATGTGCGATGAGCAAAATCAATATGAATATTGAAACGATCATAAAGGGGTTTCCATACACCGGCAACCTGTTCGCCCTGGGTAATGGAGTTAGTAGATACAAAAGCAGTACGTATGTTGGTGTTATTCATCAATTCCGCTGCTTTGAAATACCATCCCGAAACATAATCGATTTTTCCTGCAGTCTTATAAGACTTACCTTTCTCATCAATATAGATTGAGAGAATATCCTGCTTTTGGTCTGCTTTCTGTAAAGAATATCCCACAAACGGAGGGTTACCCATAATGTAATTCAGCTTGTCCTTCGGCACAACGGTTCCCCAATCGGTGCGGAGTGCGTTGCCTTCCACAATGTTGGCATAAGACTTTAGAGGCAGAAAATCAAGGGGCATCTTTACAATATCTTCAGTTTCCTTCAACATTTGACTTTCTGCAATCCAAAGTGCAGTCCTGGCAACAGTTACAGCAAAATCGTTAATTTCGATACCATAAAACTGACCGATAGATACCTTAACAGCCCCTTCAAAGCCAAGCAAAATCTGTCCCTCATTTACAAGCTCAAGTGCTTCATTTTCAAGGCGACGCAAGGAAATGTATGTTTCCGTAAGAAAGTTACCCGAACCACAAGCAGGGTCAAAAAACGTAAGTTCGGACAATTTTTCACGGAAAGCCTCCGCTTTATCGTTGCGAATTTTTGGTATCTTTAATACTTTAATCTCTTCAAGCTCCTCACGAAGTTCGTCAAGGAAAAGTGGGTCAATCACCTTGTGTATATTTTCAATAGAGGTGTAGTGCATACCACCGCTACGACGAGTTTCAGGGTTTAAAGTGGATTCAAAAACAGCACCAAATATAGTGGGGCTGATTTGTGACCAGTCAAAATCTTCACTTGCATTGTGAAGAAGCAGATCAACAATATCCTGTGTGAAATTAGGAATTTCAATATTTTCGTCTGCAAAAAGTCCTCCGTTCACATAAGGGAACGATGCCAAAGCATCGTCCATATAAGGATCACGTTCTTCGATTTTGGTATCAAGCACACGGAAAAGGTCGATGAGTGCACGGCGAATATCCTTAACTTGAAAACTCTTTATGTAGTTATGGAATTTCATACGTTCTCCAAAAATTCCTGCGTCCTCTGCATACAGACAGAACACAAGACGGACACAAAGCATATTCAAGGAACGTAAAGTTTCTTCGTTGTCGGGATGAATATAATGCTTCAAAATAGCATCATAAAGTTTGCCGACAAGCTCGCCTGCTTTGATGGAAATTTGTTCCTCACGGTGCAGAAGCTCGCTCTTTTCTTCAACAAGAAACTGTAGACGATAATAGTCTTTTGCAAGGTCTTTTAGCAATATACTTTCAGGCTCACCTGTAGGTTTCTCCATATCGTATATAAGAAATTCTTCAAAGTTACATGTAACAACCCATCTCGGATGCTCGGAAACAGGTAATTCAACTATATATTTTTTTGCTTGTTGAAATGGAGTCAGGAGAGTACCGTCAGCCTGTGGAATTGGTTTTCTAAGGCTTTTATTTCTACTTTTTTGTTCAATTAACACTTTTGTAGAGGAAATAATACCATCAATAAAACCATTTTTACGGTCAATTTTAACTTGTTCCTCGAAACGAATAACTTTTTCCGGGTGTTCAACCCCAAATATGTCACGAAGTAAAGAAAGCCAAAAAGGTTGACTTTCGCCCTTTTCATAACCTTTATCCTCCCAAAAATCAGAAAAGGCTTTCGCTGCTCTTTTTCTATCTGTTTCTGTCATAGGTAATCCTCGATATTTTTTTAGTTATATATCCGTATATTAACTTCGATTTTTCTAATGTTGATGTATGTATTATATCACGTTTCAAAAACAATTTCAATATTTAGTGTAAAAATAGCAATAATCTAAATCAACGATTTGAAAGTCATTGTTACTTACACATTTTCATATAAAAACAAGAAATCCAAAGCATTTACTATTGGGTAAATGTTTCGGATTTAACTTGATTGGTTCACAGTGCTGGGTTAGTGAAGATAAAACAACATGGATGTTGTTTTATCAAGCGGTGTGGCACAAAGTGCGAGTTTTCAAGTTTGAGCTATGCTTAAACGCAGAAAACGACACACGACTGCCACTGGCACGTAGCGGAATCAGCGAAGCTGGGTCGGTACACCGTCAGGTGTGCAAAAAAAATACCCGAAACTTTTGTTTCGGATATTTCTTTTTCTGGCTCCGCTGAGCCCCCTTTATTCGAAAGTGATGTCATTCCTGACTTTTCAATATCGTCAAAGGTTACTGTTTGAGAGCCTTTATCATAGTTAAACGTGATTATCATTCTGTCATCGTACAGGAATATTTTATTGACGAAAGTATCTATAAATCTCTTTCTATGTTCGAAATTGTTAGTGTCAAATGCTTTTCAGGAGTGCGTAATGTGCCATATCGTAAACCTTCGCTATCATTACCAGCCATGCAAAATTGCATTGTTGAAAAAAACTTTTCGATAAAGTTAGCTTTTTGATTGGTAAGATTTTGGCGAATCCCTTCAGAAACCGATGTACTGCTACGTTTCAATTCAATAACTGCAAGAGCAATTCCGTTGACATAAATTACAAGATCAGGACGTTTTACATTCTCGCCCACAACTGTAACTTCTTCCGCAATTGCAAAATCGTTTTTTGAAGCATCAGAAAAATCGATAAAAAATACAGTTTTCGGTGCTTCTCCAGCTTCTTCAACAATTTTTGCACCATATTTAAGCAAACGGTAAACCTCTTTGTTTGCATCATATAAACCGTGTTGAAGATTGCCCGAAGTGCGCACAAGTTCATCAATGGCACGTCTTGCCACCTTGCCCGAATAGCCACCTTTGCCTGTTAAATAGGAATAAAGACGCTCCTGCATAATGTTGCTGTTTTCGCTGTCATGCAGATCGCCAAGATATGTATAATGGAGCTTGTCCACAAAGAATTTTATCACACGCTTTTGTGTTGCTTTTTCTATTTGGTCAATGTGGGGCATTTTGTTCCTCCTTGTTATGTATCAATTGTAAAGTCAAGTTGATTAAGTTCAAGAATATTGTTATAAATCAATTTCGCTAAAAATTCTGTTCTTTGAGACGCGTTAAATTCTTTACCCACATAACGAGCAGAAGCACCCCTAGCAGAAGCAAAATTTGATTCTCTATATATTTCGTATTTTTCAGATAATGGTTTTGTACTACAGCGTCGATTCAAGGGTTCTTCTAATGGAATCAAGTTTCCAATTTGTGCGTTCTCTATATTTTCTGAATCTGGAAGCATATGTTCGATAGTAAATTCGTTAATCGAATCATTTTGAGATTTGTGCTTTTCAACAACTTCAAGTATAATTTTAACACGATTTTTACATTTTTCTCCTTTATACAAATCATGATAATTAGACCATCCAACATTTTTAAATGCATTTATAAACCATTCCAAACCAGGAATTTTTCGTTTCAAACTACTTGCAAACTCTTGAAGCACTTCTTCGCTGTATTCATTTTCAAGCAATTGAGCATGCTTGTAAACTACATCCTCTAATCTGTTAGATTTTTCTTCTCCAATAATAGTGTAACATACAAAAAAATTATAAATATATTTGAGTGCCAACTCATATTTTGTATTGTCTATTTTTTCAAGTTCTTTTTGATGTATTAAACTAAGGATAATAGGTCGAATTTGTTCGAATTTTTTCGCTTTAAAAAACATAAATACTTTGTATTCTGTCTGAGTGCAGTTTCCGTCTGCTCCAACTGTTGGATGAATAATTTTTTTATAATACTCTGATTTTAATTTAATATCCTCTAACAACTCGGCAACGTTTTTGCCACGATAGTTTTTTTGAATGGCATGATAGGGAGAAGAATACTTGTCTCTTATGTCACCAAATTTATGCGTGGTATAATGTTTTACGTATTTGTTTATTGTAGAACCAACAGATGATTCCATTTCTTCCCACTTTACTTTAGCATCGTCTCTCAATTCTATAGGCTGAATATATCTCATGATAAAATTTTTAAGGAGTTCATGTGGCTCCAAATCTTGACCACGAGCATTCAATATCTCGAAAATTGTGTACGAATCTTCCTCGGAAGAAGATACAATTTTTACGACAGTCACATCCAAAATAGCATCACGAATTGATATCAGTCTCTCATTTGAGTCGTCGTTACTCTCAATATCAGATTTGATAGTAGAGTAGAAATATTTTATAGCTTCACCAATACATTTATCTTTGCTCTTTGACAATATATGAGTATTAATAAAAGCAGAGATTGAAATATTTCTATCTTCCATAGTTAGTATTGCAGAAGTAATGCTACCTATGGATATATGATAATCAGAATTGAGAATATTGAGTTTTTGGTTGCGATTGTTCTTTGACTGCAAATAAGATATCGTGCCCTCAAAAGCATCATCCATACTTCTTTCAAAAAACAATTTCATGATTGCAATTAATGCAAAAGTTATTGTAGAAATTCTTTGCTGACCATCAATTATAGTATAATAAGTTAAGTCATGCTTTTTAGAGGTTTCTTCCAGCACAATACTCCCCATAAAATGAGGCTTTTCTTCGCTTATAGAAAATATAATATCTTCATATAAGTCTTGCCAATTATCTTTATTCCAAACATATCTACGTTGATTTCTTGGTATCTCAAAAATTACTTTATTAAGAATACTACCCATAGAATTGTTTTTAGCTTCAAAAGACATTATATTATCTCCTTTACACAAGTCTAATTTTTCCAGTCAGCAGTTGCTGCATCATGCCTTGTTTGATCTGACGGGTTTTGGCGAGTTTTTGATCCAAGGCTTCGATTTCATTATCCATATCGGAGAGAATAGAAGCGATAGCGGTTTGTTCCTCGACTATGGGTGGAATTAGAAATTCAAACTGTTCAAAAGTTGGCAGTCGCAACGAATCCACTGTTGCTTTTACCGTATTTTTTAATGCGTGTTCTCCAAAACTAAACTTCATTTGGTAATAGACATATTTTCCACAAACAAATTCAGAGAAATCGCTAATTTTATAAACTCGTTGATGCCAATCAAATTTCCCATTTATATAATGAAATATTTGCCCAATATTTCCTTCACCGGGAATCAGTATTGCTTCACCATCGTACGAATATGAATTTATTCGTTCAACTTGTTGTGAGCGAACAAAGAACGGATATTTGCCGTCATCAGTTTTCTGCTCGTTGTTTTTATCGCCGGTTTTAATTTTAGAAACACTTCCAAGTTGAATTGGTTTCCAGTCACCATCAAATCCAGGCAATCGTTTTTCGCCTGTCAAAAGCTCCTGCGTTGCGCCTTGCTTGATGGCTTTTTTCTTTGCAATCAGCTTTTCAAGTGAGGAAATCATACTGTCCACATCCGAAAGCGCCTCGGCAATGAGGTTTTGTTCTTCTATATTTATCGGGATTTTTATTTTTATATTTGATAATGTCGCAGGATTAATAGCCGGATAACTCGTGCCTGTACAATTATCAAGAACAACACTTAAAAAATCATCAGTATGTAAATAATGATACAGATATTTTGAAACGGATTTATTTTTCAAACTTCGAATAATAGCATATCCAGTTGACGCTATATATTGCTTGGAATCAAAGTCCACAAATAGATTGTTTTGTTGATATGGACGTACTGTTTGATATAAAATATCATTGCGTTTAAAATAGCGTTGTGCTCTACTTGGAGCATCAGCTTTGTTTATTAGCTTTTTATTAACGAGTATTCCACCTACAACACTTTCTAAATCAATGTAGAAAAATTCCTGTAACATTTTGCAATCACTACACGGATTAATTTCGCTAATTTTCTGAAGAGGATAAATTTCCCAATCTTCTGGAATTACACCAATCTCAGTTTGCTTATATCCTTGTTTTACCATACAAACCCCATTTTCTTCAAATGTTTCCTGACTTTTGATTCATAAGATTCTACTTCGCTTTCAAGAGATGGAAGTGTATTTTCATAACGCTCCGCAAGTTCCGAAACACGTCCCGCAATTTCGTGAGACGTGGTAACGTAAAGTGCCTTGATGCCATCAAAAATGGTATAGTACCACTTGCGATTAACAAGAAGCTCCTTGATCTCGTCAATGGTCAGCTCGTTATACTTTGCTTTACAAGCCTCGTCCAATGCTGCATTCAAATCCTTGACAAGCTTGGTATATTCCTTAACCTTGGTAGAAAGATCTGCGTATTCGCAAAGAATGACAAGTTCCTCACTCTTTGGATCAGTCTTCTTCAACTCCTTGATCTTGGCATTTACTGCCTTGGCATCGACCGCATCCTTGTCGTTCAAATAATCTGCAAGAACGCCGCCCTCTGCAGTTTGTTCCTCAACCAGTTCGTCCAGTTTTCCCTGTGTCTCGTCACAAATTGCCTGTGCTTCATCAATTTTTGAGCGTTCAGCCGCAAAAAATGCCGCTTCAATCAAAGCTTTGGGGATGAGTTTTCCTTCCCAGCCCTTGTACTTTTTCTTTTCCTTTTTGGTCTTCTTATCTTCGGAAATCTCGTAAATATCCTCAGTTTCACGACCTGCTTCGTATCCGTCCTGAACAAGCACGAATACATCGTCAGCCATTACTTCCTGCCAATAGGAAAGGAGAACCTGATATACATCATATTTGTCAACAAGCTCAATATCAGCATATTTGGTTATAAGGATTTCAGAAAGGTCTACAATATACGGTTTAAGTTCAACAAATTCGTCTATATTACGAAGACCTTCATCAACTTCATTCATCCAAGAGTCAAAAGCGTTGTCTATACGTTCAGCATACTCTGAAAATTCTTCATCAGCATATACAGTTGAACGCACTTCATCTTTATCAACGTTAAGCTTGTAATAACCATCACGCTGATGGGAGAAAAGTTTCTCTTTCAGCTTCGGAAAAAGTGTCCAATATCTCTCCATAGAATCCACGTCAACGGCAGGGATGCCACCATGAAGATGTGCATCAATATCCTGCAAATCTTCGGGAGTTGAACTATCAATATATCGTGGTATATTGAGATTGTAATCATTCTTATCTTTTATTTCTTCATTTGGAACAAAACGAGCATATTTTGGATCATCAGTAATTTGCTCGTTGAACGTAGTAACGATTTTATAAATATCCTGTTCACGCAAACGATTTTTATTTCCATCTTTAACAAAATCGTGACTTGCATCTATCATAAATATACCAGCACGCTCGTCCGAATCTGATTTATCAATAACAATAATACAAGCAGGAATTCCAGTACCATAAAACAAGTTAGCAGGAAGACCAATAATTCCCTTGATATATCCTTTGTCAATGATAGCTTTTCTGATTGTTGCTTCAGCGTTACCTCTGAAAAGCACACCATGAGGGAGAATAACTGCGGCTTTACCAGTCGATTTAAGGGATTTCAGAATATGCAAAAGCCATGCGAAGTCACCGTTTTTCTCAGGTGGAGTATCACCATATCCTGAAAAACGACCAAAATCTTTTAATCCGTCAGTCCAATTCTTAAGTGAAAAAGGTGGGTTTGCAACTGCGAAGTCAAAACGTTTGAGGACGGAAGCGTCATTATCCTCTCTATAATGAGGATCAGAAAAAGTATTTCCTGCATAAATTTCTCCAGTTGCTTTATTATGAAGAACAAGATTCATTTTTGCAAGACCAGCAGTTGTAATTTCTTTTTCCTGACCATAAATAGCAACGTCTATAGGAGCTTCATCAGCTGCACGAATAAGAAGCGAGCCAGAACCACATGCAGGATCATATACTGATGTGTCGGGATCGTCCACTTTGTCAATTCCAATAACTTTGGCAAGGATTCGGGAAACCTCAGCAGGTGTATAAAACTGCCCTTTGCTTTTTCCACTTTCAGTTGCAAAGTTACGCATCAAATATTCATAAGCATCGCCAAGAATATCGTCTCCAGCAGCTTTGTTGTTTTTGAAATCAAACTCTGGACGTTGAAATATAGCAATCAGTCCAGTGAGCTTGTCGATCATTTCCTGACCTTTTCCTAATTTAGCTTCGTCATTAAATCGAGCGTTTGTAATAACCCCAAAAAGATTATTATTTTCAGCTTCAGCAAGTTTGGATATAACTTTATCCATTTCTTCGCCTATATTTTTATTGCCTTTAAGGTTCACAAGGTCGTCAAAGCTGCCACCTTCGGGAACGGTAATATCTGCATATTTTACATCTTTAAATTTATCGGTTACATACTTAACAAACAAAAGTGTTAAAATGTAATCTTTATACTGCGAAGCATCCATGCCACCGCGCAATTTATCACAACTTGCCCACAGAGAACTGTATAATTCATTTTTCTTTATAGCCATTTCTATTACCTATCTTCTTAAAAATTGTTTACTTCCGTCTCGAGTTTTTCTATACCGACCATAATCTCTTCAAAGGTCGGCCTTTCACCGAACAACATATTCTGCATATGTTCGTAGTCGGTGCGAAGCTTGTCGAGGTTATAGTCGGGAGGCATCAATCGCATAGTACCACGTTTGGCAAGGTCGTATCTCGCCCATGGGCAACGGTAGAACTTATCCTTAAAATCCACCACGCGCGTAAGCAAGTCATTATCTGCAAGCGCGTTGTCTTTTACTTCGGTCTGCATCATTCGATACAGATCGTAATAATGGCGGGAATATCTCGTTGGGAAAGGTCTGTTTTCTTCTCTGAAAGCTTCTCTATGTAGTATAGTAACCTTTTCCCAAAAAGTACGTTCTGGCAAAACGGTCAAAATTTCAGTAGTTGGTTGTGTGAAAACACGTGCGTACTTCTCTGCTGCATATGGCGTGATATACGCAACCTTTACAGGCGTCCAAGCAGCAAGAGCACCGATTTCAAGCCTGATCTCTTGAAGAATCGACGTGTCAGAAAAACTATTTGGATATGCGATTTTCACGGTCTGCAAATCGTTATCGTCAATAAAACATTTGACGTTTTCGCCAAGCTCAACGGTAAGATCTGCTACGATGGCAGGAAGAAACGTATCACGCAAAAAACTCTCGGCTCTCGTATTCGCTTCTTTATTGAAAATATCCTGCTTCGTATTGCTACGCACTTCCCACGGCTCGTTAATTCCATAGCCGAGAACTCGCCAATCAAGAATTAAATCAATATCTTCAGAGAATCGTTCAATAAGTCCATAAGCTTTAGAAAGGCTTGTTCCACCCTTAAAAGCGAGGTTATCCTTCCAAGTGCAACGGTGAAAAAGATAGTCAAGCATATAGCAAACCCAAAAATCTTTTTCAATAATTGCTTCACTCATACCCATTTTAGCAGAGGTGTTTTGGAACAAAGCTTCACGGTCACGAGCAGGTATTGTGGCTATATTCCTCATTTTGCTCCTCCACAAATTTCTTTAATTATATCGTATATCCACGCTGTTGCATACTTTGATTCTGCAAACATCGTTGCTTTTTCATCATCCGTGATCGTTGATGAAATCTTGCTAATAATATCATCAGTAATGTTTTCTTTACCAAGTGCTTTTAATGCTTGAATGACAAGAGCAGTTTTATAAGAAATTTTCGATATTTCTTTGTTAGTAGTTCGCTTGAATTTTATTGTTGTATTGCCGTAGGTGTATTCTTTGTATGTTCCGTCACTAACGTAAAGCCAAATTGCAGGAACTTGTGTTGAAAGTCCGAGCATATTAAGCGCAGTATCACCGCAAGGAACAATAGTCCAACCATAATTTCGAGCAAGTGCATGAGCTACTTTGTCGGGCTTAGGTTCGATATACTCGCCTAAAAACTCGTTATACTCTGGGAAATCATAAACACCTCGCATAATACGACGAATTTTTCCATCTTCCTCAAGGCGTGACAAAACCTTGCGAATGGCAGCATCATCCGCAAGATCAGAAAAGTCAGATATAATAAAAACTTCGCCCTTGGGCATTGATTCAATTCGAAAATTTATAGGATCAAAACAATTAATTCGTGCCATACTGTCACCTCGTCACAAATATTATACACTTTTTGTGACAATTTATCAATAGGTTTTGAAAAAAATTTTTTTAAAACTAAACCTTTGCATTAAAATGGTATATTAACTCATATAAAAACAAGAAATCCGAAGCACTTACAGTTTTGTAAATGTTTCGGATTTAACCTGATTGGCTCCCCCTGCTGGGCTCGAACCAGCGACACCGTGATTAACAGGCTGTGGCTATTTTTTTACACAGCTTTTTTCACGTCCATAATGTCCGTTTTTCGTTGAATTTATGGACTCTACGAACCAAATGGAAACTAATCTCGTCCATTATTTTCACCACGTCCACGAACTTATATGTCAGAAAATATGTCAGTAAAAAACACCATCAAACACAACAGAACCAATGACAATTTAATAACTTCACATAGGCTCTTTTTCTGTTGAACGCAGTATAACACATTTACAAACACAAATCAATGACATTATGTTGACTCATAAAAATATTTTTGAATTCTTTCTTATGATTCCTTTATCGACACACCGGATACTTCCACTTCAACATTTACGATATCTTTCTTGCTAAAGCTGTAGCGGGAAAAAGGTTTCTCCCCGTTGGCACACAATGCTAATTCTGAAGTTTCTTTATAATCCACCGTCTTGCCGGATGCATCCTTAAAATAAATCTTCAAATCAATGCGAGCCAAATTATAATCGCTTTCGTTTCTTATAATCCCGTCAACGCGAAAACTTCCGCTTGTGGATTTTTCCACGACTACATCAATCACCAATTTTGTTTTAATGTTCTCAACAAGAGACGTTTGGTCTGAAGTATTCGGCTCTCTCAAGATGAAGTCGACACTAACATTAA
>SVRW01000015.1 GCA_015064625.1 Oscillospiraceae bacterium
TCCCAACTACTTCGCCGTTCTTTTGTGGAACACGCTGATGGGTACCACCGTCTATGATTGCGGCAATCCCGATACCGAAGGAGCACACGTTTATTGCCACTCCCGCAGAGAAGGAAAAGAAGGCTGTGTGTATCTCGTTATCAATAACTCTCTGACCGATACAACTACAGTAGCACTTCCTTATGATGCTGAAATCTATTCTCTTTCGGGTGGTGGCGACAATCGAAGCAGGGTGATGTATTTGAACGGCAAGCCGTTAACTGTATCCGAGAATAACGAACTGCCTGAAATGAAAGGCATCCAAACAAAAGCGGGAACCGTAGAATTGGCTCCCTGCACCTGTAATTTCATTGTAATGGAGTGATGAACCAATGAACGAATCAGAAGAACAACAAAACAAGACGGAGCTGAAAAAATGAACGGTATTCTTACTATTGGTTATTCGTTAGGCGTGCGCGACCTTTCCATGCTTGGACAGGCATTTAAGAGATTTGCAACACAGGTCGTGATCAGTCTTGTAGCTTCTACAGTATTCTTCATGATTGCACGCCTTGATGAGCCCACTGCGGAAATGATTGCACGAACAAGCCCGACCTTTTGGGACGTTCTGATCGCACTGTTCGGTGGTATTGCCGGTATTATCGGAAACACCCGACAGAAGAAGGGCAACGTAATTTCCGGTGTGGCGATTGCTACGGCATTAATGCCGCCACTGTGTACCTGCGGATACGGTATCGCAACGCTGCAGCCGAAATTCATTTTCGGGGCATTGTATCTGTTCTTGATCAACGCCTTGCTGATTGGTCTTTCCGCTTGTATCGTTACGAACATTCTCAAGATACCCAATCACGTTCAGTTGGATGTCAAAAAGCAAAAGAAGATCAACCGCCTTGTTGCGTTCATTACCGTTCTTGTTGTTGTGCCAAGTCTTCTTACTGGTGCATACACCCTTTATTCTGCTCATATTGATAACAACATTGAGCAGTACATAGAAAACGAATTCACCTTCAAGGGCACGCAGGTAGTTCAAAGCTCCATTAACAAGGAGAAGAAGACCATCAGCATTGCACTCGTCGGCACACCCATATCGGATGAGAGCATTGAGGTGCTCGGCGCTCAACTATCTAACTATGGTTTGGGCGAATACTCCTTGACGATTACACAGAACTCTTCGCTTGATACGGGAGATAATTCTGATAAGATCACCATCGCTGTCCAGGAGAACACCATCAAGGATCTCCAACAGCAGCTGGCAGATCAACAAGAGAAATTGGATGAGCTTGAAAGCTCGCTGTCTGCAAAAGTGGACTTTAACGCAATTGCCGATAAAGCCAACGTCGTGTTTGCGGACTATCTTCACGCGGCACATTGCGGCGTTCTGTCTGACCAAGGCAAGGAATACTTCATTATGAGGGCTCACCACAAAAAGCAACTGACCGAGGACGAAGTAAAACTAATTGAAAACTGGCTAAAAGTAGAAAGCGGCTCCGATACAGTAATGCTTTATACATATGATTAACAATTAAGAGTTTCTGAACTTAAAATAAACTGCGTGATAATTTACCGCAAAATTGTATTTGATAACGAAAGAACGGTGACCAAAACTGTTTGCCGTCCTTTTAACATATTCGTTTTAATAGATTTTGGTTATGTAATAGTCCTTGTCGGGAGTGAAAGCGCCATCCAGTTCACGAAAACTGTAGAGCTTTCTGCCATCCTTGATTGCAAGAATATCGTTCGTCAAATCCATGTCCCACCAGAAACCATTAAATTAGACTCGATTCCAGGTGTGAGGCTCTTTGGAACGATCATAAGGCGTACCGTCTACAGCATAGCACGGAATGTTCTGACTACGGCAAAAAGCGGCGAACAGATGGGAAAAGTCAAAGCAAATACCTTGCTTGGTTTGCAGTGTCTTGCGAACATCGAAGTATTGGAAAATGGGATAGCAGTCGTGGTCGTACTCAAAGTTGGATACGATCCAATCATAAAACGCTCGTACCTTTTCCTCGTCGGTTTCACAACCGGCACAAATTTCGTCAGCAAGTTCTTCTGCCTGCGTATCCCACAGGGTATCTCTGCCATTGGAAAGATACGGAGCTTCCGGTTTGTAGATGAAATTATATGAGAAGAACAGAAGTACTGCAATAAATGCTGTTAGTACCAAAACACAAATTTTCGTCAGTAGTTTGTCTTTGCTGGAACTATTATCGACAATACCAAAGTACATCATTTCGATAGCCGTTACCACAAACGTTAGCATCGGCAGTAGTCTGCGGCAGGAAAGAGCTCTAACGATACTCGTTACCATGACGAAAAATAGACCAATAAGCAAAACTGCCTGTATAGGCGTTGACCGTACTCTTATGACGAAAAATTAGGTCGGCAACGCTGATAGCAAATAGAACGTCAATAGTATAGGCGAAAGTACAAGAAAGTCTTTCAGGTACAAACCGAGCAGTAGGTTATATGTAAGTGTGATGGAAAAGAAAATCATTCTCAATTTTTGGTTAGTTTTAGATGCTTTTTTAGTCTTCATTTCAAAATCTCCTTTATGTACGAAATTACTTTGAAACGAAGAAGCGGCAGTACAGAGCGATTAACTCCGTACTGCCACAAACAAAGACTTATATATTATCATTAAAAAAAACAACAAACCCGAACGTTTCACCGATTGATAAAAGGTTCGGGTTTGAATGCTTTGGTGCGCCTGACAGGACTTGAACCTGCACGGTTGCCCACTGGATTCTAAGTCCAGCGCGTCTGCCAATTCCGCCACAGGCGCAGATTTATTATTGTTTTATAAGTATAACATCTTTTAGTTTATTCGTCAAGAGATTTTTTGCTATTATTCAAACAAATATTCAAAAAGTAAATTCTGCCAACATCACAAACAAAGAGTTCTATTCCAAATCATATAAAAAAAACTCACCTATGATATACAAGATATCACAAGTGAGTTTATCGCATAAGGCTTTTCAGATTACAAAGAAAATCTCAACATGTTAAAGGAATGTTTTTTCAATGAAACTTTATGGTTTTCGCCGACCGATTTGCTAATTTCTACGTCTTTTGGAGCTACAGGCTGTTCATCTGACGTATTAACTGATTTCAAGTTATCACAATACAATTCTTTATGCTCTACCAATTTTGCAGAATCGAATCCTTGCAAAAACAACTCCAAGGACATTTCCTCTTCAAGGTTACGGTTTACGGCATAGACCGTTATTTCCCCTTTTTCTTCGTTATAAATAACGGAGCTTTCGAGGTAAGGAACCGTGTAGCCGTCACTTGTTTGATAAGAATCGCTTTTTACTATACTTTGCAGTGATACTCCCCTGCCGTAATTTGAAGCAAAGAAGAACGGATAGAAAATGGTCTGTGCCCATGATTTTCCGTTATTCTCCGTCATTATAGGTGCGATAACGTTTACAAGCTGGGCAAGGCAAGCGATTTTCACACGGTCACAGTTTTTCTGCAAAGTCATAAGCATACACCCGACAAGCAAAGCATCCTCAAAGTTATAAACGTCCTCTAAAAGAGGGGGAGCAATTTGCCAATCGTCAATCTTTGCATTATTGCTATGAAACCAGACGTTCCATTCATCGAAGGACAAATTCATTGTCTTTTTCGAATGTTTTTTCGCCTTTACTGCATCACAGATGGCTGAAACGGACTTTATAAAGTCATTCATCAAAACGCTTCTGCCAAGGTAATCCGAAGTTTTATCGCTAACGTTTCCGTAATACTGATGCAGGGAAATATAATCGACGTAGTCATAAACGTGGTCTAAAACGGTAAGTTCCCATTCGCCGAAGGTTTTCATATTAAATTCGGAGCTTCCGCAAGCGACAAGCTCAATAGACGGGTCAACGCTTTTCATCATTTTGGCGGACTCTTTTGCAAGTTTTCCATATTCGTCTGCGGTTTTTGAACCTATTTGCCATTCCCCGTCCATTTCGTTGCCAAGACACCACGTTTTTATAGAAAATGGTTTTTCAAAGCCATTTTCTTTTCTTTTTTGAACATAGTACGTGTCAGTCGTTCCGTTACAATATTCAACGAGGTTTCTCGCATCATCCGCCCCTCTCGTTCCAAGATTTACAGCCATTATTATATCCGTATCAGCCTGTTTTGCCCATTCCTGAAACTCGTCAATGCCTACTTCGTTTGTTTCTATGGAACGCCATGCGTGTTCCATTCTGCGAGGGCGTTTTGATTTGTCTCCTGTTCCGTCCTCCCAATTATATCCCGAAACAAAGTTACCTCCAGGATAACGCACTGCTTCAACCTTAAGTTGTTTTACAAGCTCTAAAACATCCTCTCTGAATCCTTGTTCATTGGCAGTTTTGTGTGTTGGTTCGTATATACCGTGATATATTGCACGACCTAAATGTTCTAAAAAAGAGCCGTATATTCTATTATCGATTTTTCCTATTACGTAACTTTTATTTACTATTACTTCTGCTTTCATAATTCAAATCCTACTTTGATTTCTTTTTTAAAACTACGAACACTACCAAGAATATACAGACAATTACAATAATCAAAATTATGGGAATTATATAATTTACCTTTTCATTTTCATTATTTTTAGTGTTTTCGGAATTTTCAAAACGCTCAGAAGATTCCGAGAAAGATTCCTCGGTTATACTTTCTTCGGAAGACATTTCAGACGATTCGGGGAATGTACTTTCTGTTGACGTGGACATCCATTTGCCGTAAACCGTCATATCCTCATACATAAGAGCGTTAAAATCAAAAGCCTTGGTAAATTCTGCATCTGAATACCAGCCTTCAAAGGTATAATCTTCTTTCTCGGTCTTAAGATATTCCGAAAAATCATTCACGCCCATTTTTTCACAGTATGTTTCATTTATTGATTTCTGGTAAGGAACTACTACAGAAAGCTTTCTTTCCGCATCTTCAATAGAAATCTTATAAACTCTTGCACCAATGTTAACTTCCGAAGCCGTTTCGGTCAAAGGAGACAATTTTATTACAGCAAATCCATCATCATCCAGATATTGTCCTGCGCCTTCGGGTGAGGTTATTTCGAGTCTGACGTCTATTAGAGTATCAACCTCGCAAGCAACAGCACGTCCGCTTTCCGATTTGAAATACACGTCAGTTCCCGAAAATCCGTATCCGTGTGAATTCTGAACGATATTCGTTCCGTTTATTTCCATAACACCGTTTATTTCCATAACACCGCCAACTTTTTCGCCTTTTACGATTGCTGTGTATACACAAAGAGCATCTCCGTTAATTTTTGTATTCTCGACGCCGTTACATTCTTTGCTTGTTATGGATACATTACCGCCATCCACTCTAAGCTTTCCACCGCTTATATATGCACCTTGACTATTTGCATAGGTTTCCATTTCGTTTTCAACATCGACAGCAGTTGATTCACCGCCTTCAAAGAAAACCTTGGATTCGTTTCTATACACGGAAAAGCCTGAATATTCTGCATACAAGCCCGCACTTGAAGCAGATTTCATAGCTGTTACTTTACCGCCAATGGCAGTAATCGTTCCACCATCAACGGATACGTATGAAAGGCGATTTGCGTTGCCAACGGACATAATTCCATAGCTTGAGGCTTTGGTACAATTACCGCAAATATTTCCACCAAAGGCGGCAAGACTTCCTCCCTGTGTTACCTCCAAATATCCTCCAACGTATATGCCCATAGTAATAGAATCGTCTAAAATCCCTTGTATTTCTCCACCATAGGCTTCCACCTTTGCACCTAATATTTCCAAGCCTACACTACATAAAATGCCACGACTATCAGCAATAAATTCATCTTTTTTTGGTGTTATATTACCACCTCTGACTAACAGGGAGTCTCCTGATATGGTAATATCGCCATTAACCTTAATTCCGTATGATCTGAAATCATGGTCAGGTGCTTCAATTATATTTTCACCTTCAAGCTTAATCCAAATATCACCATCAGAATAGATGGAAATAATTTGCTCGTCAATCTCCAAACCTGTCTTTATATGTGAATTTTTTAAAGTAAGTGTATTAGATTGACGATTTATAGAAACAGTGCCGTCGCCCAAAACGTCGTTTGCGTTTTCGTCTGTTACCATGATTCCACCAACATAAACATCACATTCACGGATAACCACCGCTTTGGCATTAAAGGGTATCATCCCAGTGAAAATAATTATTAAGAGAAAAATAGATATAGTTTTCAATAAAACGCTTATTCTTTTCATATGTATCCTCCGTTTTTATTTTAAACTTTGTTTTGATTATACTACGAATCCGTGTATTTTGCAATACAATTTTGTGGATGCATATTGACATTTACAGTTTTCTATGATATATTCCATTTGAACAATAGCGTTATAGGTTTTTACATGCCGTGAGCGAGTCGCTCTCGGAAGAATTAAACTATCCTCATTCGTTTTACTCAGATGAAAACGTCGGGAGTAAGCGCGCACTGTGTGCGCTTAAGTGCGGCAAGCCGCACCACATTACACCCGCCCTTTTCACCATACAATAAGTATTGTTCAAAAGGATTTTTCAAATGATAGTTTACAAGGAATTGAAATCCATTGAAAAAGAGCTTGGATTTTCATCTAAAGCTCTTTATGGCTTAAGCAACAATTTAGGAAAGCATTATCACAAGGTTGAAGTTCCAAAGAAAAGCGGTGGAACAAGGACTTTATCAATTCCCGATGAAGCCTTGAAAAAAGTTCAGAGAGCGATAGTTCAAAGTCTTCTGGAATTTGAAAACGTTTCATTCCATGCGAAAGCATATAAATACAATTCAAGCATAACAAAAAATGCTTCTCCCCACGTTGGGAAGGAAAAAATATTAAAGTTGGACATATACCGCTTTTTTGATAATATTTCTTATTCTGCAGTGAAAGAAAAGGTTTTTCCTGCCGAGAAATATTCTGAGCAAATCAGAATACTGCTTTCTATGCTTTGTTATTACAACGAGGCTTTACCACAAGGCGCACCTACGTCACCTATTATTACAAATATTTTAATGCGTGAATTTGACAATGTTCTTGGAGAATGGTGTAAAAAAAGAAACGTTGATTATACCCGCTATTGTGACGATATGACTTTTTCAGGCTCATTTGACGAAAAAGAAATTATTGACTATGTTATTCATCTGCTTTGCGGTTTTGGTTTAAGATTGAATGATAAAAAAACGAAAGTTTTCACTTCGTCTCAAAAGCAAATTGTTACAGGTATAGTTGTAAATAAAAAGATGAACGTTTCCAAGGCTTATAAGCGCGAAATAAGAAAAGAAGTTTACTTTTGCAAAAAATTCGGTGTCGAAAATCACATTGAGCATGAAGAAATTCAACTCTCCCCCGAAAGATATTTAAACAGCTTACTTGGACGAATAAATTTTGTTTTGCAGGTATGCAAAAATGATAAGGAATTTAAAGAATATAAAAAAATAATTTCCAAAATAATCAAAAATAAATAAGGCAATATCTTCACAATTTCGAGAAGACATTGCCTTTTTTTATTTCACTTTATGCTCTTTTCTTTCTGACAAAGAGAGAAACGGTAAGCACAGCAGATGCAAGGAGTAAAACGAAGAACAAAGCATCTCCACTATCACCAGGTTTCGCTTCATCATCGGAAGGAGTTGAAGAATCAGAGGAAATTTCGGTCCATTTTCCGTAAACAGTCACATCAGAAGTTATAGCAGAATCAAAATCAAATTTCGAAGTTAATTCAGCGTCCAAATACCATCCTTCGAAAACAAATCCTTCTTTTTCTGTGATGAGATATTCGGAAAAATCATCAATTTGGAACTGTTCACAATAAGTACCATTTATACTTTCGCCTGTGGGAACAATAACAGAAAGTTTTCTCGAAGCATCTGTTATTAAAACTTTATGAGTTTTTGGCTCTATTACTACAGACATAGCACTTTCTGTTTCGGTGCCTGTTCTTATTATAGAATAACCGTCTTCATCTTTAAGAATGGATGCATCTTCAGGTGTTGTTATTTCTAATTCATTTCTGATTTCAATTACGCCTTTTGCCACGATGGCGCGTCCACTGACAGAAGAAACTCTTAAATTGGTCCCTTGGAATCCATAGCCATATGAGTTCAGCACAATATTTTCAGACCATAACGCTATGCTTCCGCCAAAATTTCTGCCGTTTACAAGAGCTGAATCAACAAAGAGAGCATCTCCGTTTACAGAAGTTCCTTGACACTTCTTACTATTGAAATGTATGTTTCCACCATCTGTGGCAAAGCTTCCGCCGACAATATTCATTCCGTTGCTTTGAGCATAGGTTTCAGAAGCATTATCATTCGCAGCAACGGCTTCTCCGCCTTCAAACTCCAAATATGATTCATTAACAGCTGATGCAACGTCACCGTAACGTACAATCGCACCAATACTACGTGCTGTATTCAAAGCATTTACGTTACCGCCCTTTCCCATGATGCCGCCAGAACGAATAATAACGTACAAAAGGCTCTTTTCAGTTCCGTTTGCATATATTCCACAGCTCAATGCATCATTGCAATTTCCGCTTATAGTTCCGCCAAAAGAAAAGAGATTTCCGCCCTCCTTAATTTCAACGCTCCCTCCTACATAAACGCCAAGAGTTTCTGCGTCGTCTATTTTACCTTGTATATCTCCGCCGTAAGCTTCTACCTTTGCTCCGCTTATTACAAGCTTTCCTGAAGCTTCGATTCCTCTGCTTCTGGCGATATAGGATTCTTTTTCGCCTTGAGGAATTATATCTCCTCCTCTTACGACGAGGGAATCACCAGTTATGGAAAGATCACCGTTTACGTCAATTCCAATAGATCTTAATTCATGAGAATGTGCCTCAATTTTGTTTTCGCCCACAAGATGAATCTTAAGAGATTGGTGCGCTTCAATTACGTTAATAAATTCAGGAACACCATAATACCCTTTAAGATCAGCATTTTTCAAGGTGAGAACGTTTTCCTCAAAATCATAACTAACAGTTCCGTCACCAAGAATATCTTCGCAATTATCCGCAGTAACCTGCATACCATCGACAAAAAGCTTTATATCGTTTTCGTTTTCCGCTTTGGCAGGAAAAGACATTATTCCTACTCCCATAATCATCAAAAGAAGAAACGATACAACTTTTGATGCAACTTTTTTTGTTTTCATAAGTACCTCCGAAACGTATATTTTGATTTTTAATTTAATCAATGGAATGATTATACTATATTTTTTTCTATTTTGCAATACTTTTTTCACATATATTCTTTCAAAATTAAAGGGTCTGATGCCTTTTTTGCAACAGACCCATTTTCTACGCTGCTTTATTTTGCTCCGACAAAATTGAATTCGCAGAGCTTAACATATTTTCAATAAATATACCATATCCCTTTTCGGGGGAATTTATCATAACATGAGTTACAGCCCCGATTAGTTTTCCATTTTGAAGAATAGGGCTTCCGCTCATCCCTTGAACTATTCCACCCGTCTCTTCAAGAAGTCGTTCATCGGTTACTTTTATCATAAAGTTTTTGGTTTTGCCTGACTCGTTATAAATTTTAATTATTTCCGCTTCGTATTTTTGCGGTGTCGTTCCAGAGATTGTCGTATAGATATATATCTTTCCTTCGCCCACAGTTTCCTTTGTACCTATAGGAACTACCTCTCCAAGATTATCCGTATTGGCAAGTCTTCCGAAAACACCCGTTTCCGTATTTATATCAAGCTTTCCTACAGTTTTTCTTGAAAAATTCCCCTGAAGCTCACCTGGGTTTTGAGGTTCTCCCTTAACAACACCCGTAACCTCAACGTCAATCACAGTCCCGCTATTCAAAGGCATCAGCAGACCCGTATCAACGTCGCATACTCCATGACCCAATCCGCCAAAAACACCTGTTTTCTTATCGATAAAGGTCACAGTTCCAATTCCTGCTGTAGAATCTCTTACCCAAAGTCCAACCTTATAGTTGTTATCCTCAGCTGATATTACGGGGGTTACAGTTGCATCGAATTCTTTTTCATCTCTCATAATTCGAAGAACTGCTCCTTTTTTTCCGCATTTTGCAAGCTTTGCTCCGAAATCTTCCGCAGAATCAACTTTTTCACCGTTTACTGAAAGAATGATATCGCCTTTCTTTACCCCAGCGTCCGATGCAGGACATACAGCCCCCGAAGACGTTACTATATCGGTGAGTCCAACAACTATAACACCCTTGGTAAACAGTTTGATTCCGAAAGCGTTTCCACCTAAACAAATATTGTCCGTTGATATTTTGTTTACAGTAACCTTTTTTACAGGAATTACTCCAAAAAGCTTCAATACAGCCGTATCTTCTCCAACATCCGCTTTTAGAAAATCGTAGTTTACATCTGATTTAACCACCATTTTCCCGTCGGAAAAGCTATATACGGATATTTGCTCAAGCTCTTTCAAATCGGAATTCTGATAACATACAAAGGATAATACAAAAAGGAATGCAAAAAGTCCCGACAATGCTTTTTTTACGCACTTTTTCATTTTTTTATTTGCCATATTTGCCACACTTCACACTCAATCGTTAAAATGCATTTTCCTCTCTCATAAATACTTAAACGCACAACATGAAGTCTCTGAAATAATTTGTGCTTAAACGAAAAAAATATGCGAAAAATATATAGGCAAGTTATTCAAAAAATATTGAAAAAGCAAAAATTTTGTGGTATAATGACTTTTGAAGTTTTGAAAAAAACAGTTTTTTTATTTTAACAAAAGGATTTGTAATATGATACTTACTACAGACCAATTAGCCGAAATAATCGGCAGAGCGAAGCTTAAGGAATTAAAACCTGTCCCCGCCTCTGTTAAAGAGACTGTTGAATCGGGTGTTGATGCAAGTGTAATTCTCAACGACGGTATTCTCAAAGGAATGGAAGCTGTCGGAGAAAAATTCAAAAACGAGGAGCTTTATCTCCCCGAAGTTATGCTTACAGCAAAGATAGTTAAAGAATGTATATCCCACTTAAAGCCTTATCTTTCCGCAGGAGAAGAATCAGCAAAAGGCAAAATTTGTCTTGGGACTGTTGAAGGCGACAACCACGACATAGGAAAAAACATCGTTAAAATAATGCTTGAAAGCAAGGGCTTTGAGGTTATAGACTTAGGAACAAACGTTAATGCAAACGCTTTCGTTGAAACAGCGTTGGAAAAAGAATGTTGCATCATTGCCCTCAGTGCGTTGCTTACAACAACGATGCCAAAAATGAAAGAGGTTATAACTCTTGCAAAAGAAAAAGGATGTACTGCTAAAATTATGATTGGCGGTGCTCCCGTAACTGCAGAGTTTGCTCAAGAAATTGGCGCAGATGCTTATTCAAAGGATGCGGCAGAAGCCGCGGAAAAAGCGGAAACGTTAATGGCTTGATTTCACAAAGAAAGGATTTATTATGAAAAAATTTTTATTTGCACTTTTAGCATGCACACTTATTCTTTCCTCATGCACAAAATATGAGGAACCTTCCAAAGACGAAGATACAACTTCTGAAAGCTCAAAGATTGATGAACAACCTTCTGAAGATGAATCGGAAGAAACATCTGAAGACGAATATACAATGTTTGATTTCTCGCTTTTGTCTAAGGAGGAGCTTTCAGAATTTATAACGCTTGGTCAATACAAAGGTTTAGAAAGCGAAAAAGTTGTTATAAATATCACCGACAAAGATATCGAAGACGCAATTAAAGAAATACTTTCACCAAAAGCAAAATGGGAAGAAGTCAAGGACAGAACTGCAAAAGAAGGCGATAAGCTTACAGTGGATTTTAAAGGCTTCATGAACGGTGAACAATTTGATGGCGGCACGGCAACTAATCAGACAATCACTATTGGAGAAGGCAGATACATCGACGGTTTCGAAGAAGGTCTTATCGGTGGAAAGCTTGGCGAAACTGTTACTCTTAATCTCAACTTCCCTGAAAATTATGGCAAAGAAGATCTTAACGGAAAACCCGTTGTATTCGAAGTTACAATCAACAAAATACAGGAGCTTATTCTTCCTGAAATTACAGAGGAAATTATAAAAGAATACACAAAAGACAAATGCACAACGGAAGAAGAACTCAAAGCTTTCTTAAAAGACGAGCTAACCGAAGAATCAAGCAGAGAAAAATTAAATCTTTCCAAAAACACTTATTGGGAAAAAGCAGTTGCAAACGCAACGGTTATTAAATTTCCTGAAAATATAATCGAAGAATACGTTCAGAACTACGTTAATTACTACGAACAATATGCTGCGATGTATGGTGCAACACTGGAAGAATTCCTCGGATATACAGAAGAAAAATTCAGGAGTGAGATAAAAACAAAAGCAGAAGCATATTATAAGGAACAAATGGTTCTTTATGCCGCAATGTATGAAGAAAACTTTGACAGCAACATAGTTGAGTCAGAATACAACGCATGGCTCGAAAACCTTGCAGGGCTTATAGGAACAACCACTGAAGCTCTCAAACAACAATACAGTGTAGAAACCCTTCAAAGCACATACATTTACGAAAAATTCATTGATTACATTTATGAAACAAGAGTAGAAGTAGAACCAAAGGAAGAATCTTCCGAAGAAGCATCTTCTGAAACTGCATCGGAGGAATAAACAATGAATACAATTTCTCAAAATATAAAATCCTTAGTTAATTACGGACTTGAAAAAGGACTACTCTCCAAGGAAGATAAAATTTATACTCAAAACAGACTTCTTGAAATCATGAAAGAGGATTCTTTGGAAGATTGTAGTACAGCAGAATCCAAAGAGCTTGAAACAATCCTTAAAGAGCTTTGCGACATAGCAGTTGAAAAAAGCATAATCGAAGATTCCATAACACACCGTGATCTTTTTGACACGAAGCTTATGGCCGCTCTTCTTCCCAGACCAAGCGAAGTTATTAAAAATTTCTGGGACAAATACAAAGAATCTCCCGAAGCTGCAACAGATTATTATTATAATTTCAGCAAAAACAGCGATTATATCCGTACTTACAGAATAAAAAAAGATCTTAAATGGACTGTAGAAAGCGAATACGGTCAGATTGACATAACAATAAACCGTTCTAAGCCCGAAAAAGATCCAAAAGCTATTGCGGCTGCAAAAAGTGCAAAGCAAAGTGGTTATCCTAAATGTCTACTTTGCGTTGAAAACGAAGGTTATGCTGGAAGAATTAACCATCCTGCAAGAAACAATCACAGAATAATCCCTCTGACTATAAACAAGACACCATGGATGCTCCAATACTCACCTTACGTTTATTACAACGAGCATTGTATTGTTTTCAATTCCCAGCATACGCCAATGAGCATAAACGATGCAACCTTCAGAAAGCTTCTTGATTTCGTGTCATTATTTCCTCACTATTTCGTTGGATCAAACGCTGATCTTCCTATTGTTGGCGGTTCTATTCTTACACACGACCATTTTCAAGGCGGAAGATATGAGTTTGCTATGGCAAAAGCTCCCATTGAAAAAGAAATTTCCTTCAAAGGCTTTGAAGACGTTGAAGCTGGCATAGTTAAATGGCCAATGTCAACAATAAGAATACGCCATAAAGATTCAGAAAGACTTTGCGAATTATCATCAAAAATACTTGCTTCCTGGAGAGGTTATACAGACGAATCCGCTTTTGTTTTTGCTGAAACAGACGGCGAACCGCATAATACTATTACTCCTATAGCAAGAATGAAAGACGGAAAATTTGAGCTTGACCTTGTTCTCAGAAATAATATAACTACTCCTGAACATCCTATGGGTGTATATCATCCCCACGCAGAGCTTCACCACATCAAAAAGGAAAACATCGGACTTATCGAAGTTATGGGTCTTGCAGTTCTTCCTGCCCGTCTTGTAGGTGAAATGGAGGCTTTGGCTGAAGGAATTATTAAAGGTGAAGATCTTTATGCTAATGAATTGACTTCAAAGCATGCTGATTGGGCAAAAGAAGTTATTGCCTCGCACCCTGAGCTGAACGAGAAAAACGTTAAAGATATTCTCAACGAAGAAATCGGTAAGGTTTTCTGCAAGGTTCTTGAACATGCAGGCGTTTATAAACGTACAGAAGAAGGAATCAATGCGTTTGTAAGATTTACGCAATCGGTTTAATAGTTGAAAATAGGAAATTGACAATTAAGAAAATTTTTCTCACAACGTTCGAAAAATAAATTATTATGATAAAAAAGCTTAATTCAAGGTATGAACCTGGGATTAAGCTTTTTGCTTTCAAATTTTATTTCTTTACTGTCAATTTTTTCAGAGAAAAAGCGGTTTGTGATTTTCACACAAACCGCTTTTAGATTTGAAATAATTATTCTGCAGTTTCTTCTGCAGGAGCTGCTGTTTCTTCAACAACTACTTCTGCGGGAGCTTCTTCAGTAGCTGCAGGAGCTTCAACAGCTTCTTCTGCAGCCGCTTCAACAACAGGAGCATCGTCCATAGAATATGTTACGTCTGCCGCTGCAAGTTCTTCTTCAGAAAGCAAAGCTCTCATAGAAAGGCTGATCTTCGTGTTGTTTTCGTCTGTTTCATCGATAGCTGTGATCTGAGCTTTAACAACGTCGCCCAAGCTGAGAACAGATGCAGGGTTTCCAACAGGTTTTGCTGCAATTTGTGTTTTGTGAATAAGTCCATCAACTTCGGGAAGAATTTCTGCAAATGCACCAAATTCTTTAAGACCAACAATTTTTACGTCAACAACGTCGCCAACCTTATAGTTGGTTTTGAAGTTTGTCCAAGGATTGTTTGCTTCTGTTTTGTAACCGAGAGAGATACGTTTGTCACCGTTAACTTCCTCAATAGCTTTAACATAAACGTCAATCTTATCGCCTACCTTGAAGTAGTCTGCAATAGGTCTGAGTCTCTTCCAGAAAAGTTCGCTGATGTGAACCATTCCCTGAGCAGGACCGATATTTACGAAAATACCATAGGACATAATGGATTTGATTTCGCCTGTGAATTTCTGACCAACAACCAAGTTTGCAATAAATTCAGCTTTTTCTTTTCTTCTTTCGGAGTTGGAAAGACCGATAATTCCGCCGATAAGACGTTTTCTGCCTTCTTCAACCTCACGAATCTTGAAACGAACTTCCTTGCCCTTAAGCACGGAAAGGTCTCCGCCTCTTGCAACACTACTGCGGGATGCGGGAACGAATACACGAAGTCCACCGTAGGAAATTTCTACGCCGCCCTTATTGATGTCTTTAACAACACCTGTAAGGATTTCTTCTTTTTCGCAAGCTTCCTTAACTACGTCCCAAAGCTTCATCATGTCGATACGCTTTTTGGAAAGTGCTACGGTACCTTCTGCATCGTTAAATTTTGAAACAATAACCTCGATAGGATCGCCAACCTTATAAGTTGCAACCAAATCAACGCTTGAATCTGCGGTTACTTCGTCATATGGCAGAATACCTGTATGCTTTATTCCTAAGTCAACCTGGATCTCAGCCTGGCTCACCGAGGAAATTATACCCGTAACCCTTTCTCCCGTTCTTAATGATTTGAAGCTTTGGTCAAGCATTTCCTGGAAGCTAAGCTCCATTGTTTCTTGTTCTGTCATATTTCTTATAACCTCCTGTATAATTTCAGTCGGAGTTGACGCTCCGGCTGTAACAGCTACTTTGTTTAAATTTTTTATTTTATTTTTTATTTCTTTTATCTGTTCTCCGTTCTCTGCAAAGAACACTTTATCTGTATCCCCTGCGGAAGCTGCGGCAGTTTCGTACAGCTTTACTGTATTCGAGCTTGTAGGACTTCCCACAATAACTGT
Organism: Oscillospiraceae bacterium; assembly: GCA_015064625.1. Taxonomy (GTDB): domain Bacteria; phylum Bacillota; class Clostridia; order Oscillospirales; family CAG-382; genus SIG653. The sequence goes on from SVRW01000015.1 coordinate 15,772, forward strand.
AAAATCGCACTCACGAGCCAATTTTCTGACTTCGTTCTGTCTTTCTTCCGTGACGCGACAGATAGTATCAAAAATTTTGGCATCAGGTATTTTTTCTTTAACGTATGCGGAACATTTCTTCCATTCAGAAAGCTTGGACGTTGTTTGTGCAAGCATAACAAGTCCATTTTTTGAAAAGGCTTCCGTTTTCTCGTCATCCATGAGAGAAACCAACTCATCGCATGAATTTACAATATATACATCCTTTTCACAATGACTTTTTATACCCTTTACCTCGGGATGTTCAGGGTCTCCAAATATTATACAAGGAATTCCGCCTCTTGTTTCCGTTTCAACTATCGTATGCGTTTTCTTAACGTATGGACAAGTTGCATCGGTAAATTTAAGTTTTTTGCTTTCAAGAACGCCATATACGTTTTTTTCAACACCGTGAGTTCTTATAAAAACACGGCTGTTTTCAGGCAACGAGGACAAGTCTTCAGGCTCTATAATCTTTACTCCTCGTTTTTCAAGACCTGCTACAAAAATACGATTATGGATTATCTCGCCCAAGGAATAAATTTCCTTACAGCCTTCAAGCTCTTCTTCAATAAGCTTTACCGCTCTGCGAACGCCAAAGCAAAAGCCTGCCGAATCAGCGAGAATTATTTCAGGCTTTGAATTACTCATTCTTTTCACGCTCATTCATTTTATTCTTACATATGTAAAAAGCATACTTCAGCATTTTCTTTTTTATATCATATCAATTTTAACTGAATATAAACCGCTTTTTACATCTCGTTATGCATACGGCAAACCTCGTCAAAAACACGCTGTGCTGTTTCAACTCTTCTGGGTTCTTCTCCGTTTTCATCGAGAGCCATATATTCATCATAGGTTATGGGCTTACCTATAGAAACCCTTATTTTTCTGCATCCGCCTGCATTATTGGGATATTTGATAGCTATGGGTAAAACATCACTTTTGCTTTTTGCTATGATAAGACCAACGCCTGCAAGAGCTTGTTCTTTCTTGGGAGCTTCCCCTTTGATTCTTGTCCCTTGTGGGAAAATACAAAGTATATCTCCGTTTTCAATAGCACCTATAGATTCTCTTAAAGCCCCCATGTCGCTTGATTTTCTTTTTATTGCTATGACATTTAATGCGTTGAAAACAATTTTGAAAAAGAAAAATCTCTGAAGGTCACTCTTTGCGATAAATCTTATATTTTTACGCTTTATAGCGTAAGCAAGAATAAGCGGATCTTTATATGCCGTATGGTTTGCAATAGCTATAAAGTTTCCCTTTGGAATATTTTCTCTGCCCGTCACCTTGAAATGACAAAAAAGGCGGAAAAATGGGTAAAACAAATAATAAACGAATGTATACATCAGTGGGTCTTCTTTCTGATAATTTCAAGAACAGCTTCAACCGTTTCTTCACAGCTAAGCGCACTGTTATCGAGCATAACAGAATCCTCTGCAGGAACGGCAGGAGCAATTTTGCGTTCTAAATCGTTTTTATCTCTCCAGCACAAATCAGCCTTAACCTGTTCCAAGGTAACGTCGTCACCTCTCGCAACAAGTTCCGCATATCTTCTTTCTGCTCTGCTATCATTACTTGCAGTAAGGAAAACCTTAACCTGAGAATCGGGAAGAACAACTGTCCCGATATCTCTACCGTCCATAATAACGTTATTGCTTTTAGCTATATTTCTTTGAAGGTCAAGCAAAAAAGCACGAACCTCTGGAATTTTTGAAACGTTTGAAGCATAAGTGGAAATTTCCGACGTTCTTATCTCTGTTCCAACAGGATTTCCACCAAGAAAAACCACACCAGCTCCCCCTACAAGCTTCATTGTAATATCAATTTTTGGAAGACATTCAACAATACCCCTCTCGTCATCGGAAGCAACGCCCTCATTACGTACAAAATAACCTATTGTACGATAAAGAGCGCCCGTATCAATATAAACGTATCCAAGACGGGAAGCAAGAAGCTTCGCCAAGGTACTTTTTCCAGAACCCGAAGGTCCGTCAATAGCAATACTGATGAATTTTTCCATTAGTCCCCCAAAAGTTCAACCTCAAAAGCGTTTTCAAGCTTTCATTTTTCAAGGTTACATCTGCATAATATCGCAGTCTTTATATTATACATTATAGTTTTTGATATTTCAAGAGTTTTTTGAAAAAAATTCAGAATTTTTTTCAAAAAATTACCTATTTTTTGTTCTTTTACAACAAAAATTTCAATTTATAGTCCCGTCTGCAATGTTTACTGTTCCCAAAGCGTATATTTTTTCTTTAACGTCTTGGAGCTTAAGCTTGCCGCCCGTAACGTTTATATTGGTATCGGATTTCAATGTATACTCTATTGCGTCGATTTTTACATTTCCTGCAGAAACGTTTATGCCTTTTTTTGAATTTATACCGTCAGACCCTGCGTCAAGAGTAAGTATGGCATTTCCAGAAACATAAACCTGTGTATCCGTTTTAACAGCGTCTGCACCGCACGAAACGTTAACCGTACCACCGCTGAAAGCTATGTTTCCCAAAGCATTTATACCGTCCCCCGCAGTTCCCGAAACGGTTATTTTACCGCCTGTTACGTAAACGTCACCCTTTGCACCTGATGATGTTCCTTCGCAATCTATGGCATCTCCTGCACAATTTTTAATAACTATTTCTCCACCGCTTACAGTAATGCTTTTCTTCGCGTGGATACCGTCTTTAACGGCTTTTTCCACAATTATTATTCCATTTTCCACAGATAAATCATCGTCACAGCATATACCGTGTCTGTAATTTGCAGTTATGTATAAAGTACCTTTACCTTTTATTTCAAGCTCTGCTTCACTGAAAACAGTTCCTTTTCCATTACTGTATGAAGCACCGTCACTAAGACGATTTACAGTTCCGTTTGCAATAGTTATAAACGCTTTGTCTGCGTTTGCAAATAGGATTGCAGGTCCATTATTGTTAGATATATCAGCGCCTTCAAGTCGGATTTTGACCTTTTCCGCAGAATTCACTTGTATCATCCCGTCAGAAAGCTTTCCTTTTACGGTATACTCTCCCCCCGCGGTTATATTTACAACGTTACCCGACACAGTTGCTCCGCTTCCTTGAATCGTTGTTTTTCCGTCTGAAAGATTAACTGTGCATTGGTTTATCCAATCGGGATCTATGGATTCTTCGGAAGATGGCTCGGTAGAGCTTGAAACGGAAGGAGCTTGGTAGTCATCTGCAAGCTTTACTATTTCAAGCATATGAAGCTTTAACATGATATAATCTCTTGAAGAATACCTTCCGTTTTCATCCGCATCGAATATATGCATTTCACGGTTGGAAAGAGAATTTTTCCAAAAAGCCCTTTTAGCCACAGAGATATCATCCGATGAAACCAAACCGTCACCGTCACTGTCACCGACAACTATAATTTCATACTTTTTCTGGGATACGGAAAAATATTTTCCTGTACCTACAATTTCCGAGTCCGTTGCTTTTTGAGTCAGATTTGAATCTGTATACACAGTTCCCGACAATGCATAAGCCAAATCCCCGTTGGTTTTATTGTCGGGAAGCAATATAAGATAGCTACCATCATATTTGGTATAGAAAGATGAAGTCCCAAAAACGCACAAAGCCAAAGCGCAAAGCATCAAAACACAAATGGAAGTTACAAAATATCTTTTCATGGTATAGCTCCCCAAAATTATATAAGGTTTTTTCAAATTGAATTTTAACATAAAAACCTTAATTTTTTCTTAATAAAAATTATTTCAAGGAAGTATACAAAAAATGTTTACTGTCACAAGCTTCAACAAATGAATCAAGCTCTTTTGTCATAGAATTAAAAGGAACACTTATTTTTGCAATGTATCTCGTTCCAATTCCACCGTAAAACGTTATAGTACGACAACAAAACCCGCTTGTTAAAAGCGTTCTGTAGCATTCTTCCGCAAGATTTGAAAATTCCTTTGCACCGTTATAAGCGGAGAAATAAACGCTGTAATCCATATATTTTGAATAATCAGCTTTAGGCTCTACAGAAGCAGGAACGGAAAATGGATATCCGAATATTCTGTTGCTTTCAACGTGGAATTTTAAGGTTGGAAATTTTTCTCTTATAACGTAGGTTATTTTACCTGCTCCAACGAGCATATTGTATTTTTCTGTATATCCCACGTATTCGTCCTTTATTATTTTTCCATCCTTAAGAACAACGTTCAATGCAATTCTTGCATCATACTTTGGAATAAGATAAAGACTGTACGTTCTGTCAACAGAATCAAACTTTATTTCAGATGCGCTCAATGGTTCTCCCGCATAGTTATACTGAATATAGTCTATGAGCTTATCATTATTTTCCTTTACATCCCAAGGAGTTGAATTGGAAAACATATGAAGTCCCAAAGCAAGCAGAAGTACAAAAGCAGAAATTACTCTGTATCTGATACCGCCTTTTTTGAAAAAGCTATAAGCGAAATATGAAAGCAAATAGAAAACACTGCATAAAATTCCAAGGACAAATGAACTCAATACGCTTTCATTCATAATCAACGAGGTGGAAAATGGAGAAATGAAAAACAAAGCCAATTTCAGAAGCTCGCTTGTCTTGAAACGGGTACATATTATTCCGCAAATAATTACAAAAGGCACAGCGGAAATAATTCCATGCCATGGAAGGAACAAATACGTTCCAGCAAAGGATACGGCAACTGTGAGTATTAACATTATAACGTCACCAAAGCCGTCAAAAAACGAAGCTTTGCTTTCCAGATAGTTTTTCTCAAGCGTTTTATTCATTTTTCTGGTTTTATCGTTTTTCATTCAATGCTCCCCTCTCATTTCCATCCGTTGTCAGGATTTGTCAGCTTAATAAGCAAAGAAGTATCGTCATCCTTTGCGCTTTTGTTTCTCCTCAAAGCGTTGCATTTAATACATTTATGGATTATTATATATCCCTTTTTAGAATCGGGAAGCACCTGCTTAGGAACAAGCATTCCACCGCAATCAGATGCTCTGTCACCGGGATTTATGTCAACGTGCAATGAGCATAGACAAAACGGGCAATGGTTTCTTGATGAATATCCCAAGGGCGGAACTTCCTTTCCGCAATTTACGCAAATAAAAGAATTATCATTTTTTACAAACAGCTTTTGCATTTTTTCCTCATATTTTTTTAATTTTGCTCTTGTATATTTGTTTCTTTTGTGGTATTATTATCTAGTGCTATTATATAATAGTATGAATTTGAAAAAAATTCAATAGGCAATATGCATAATTCAGAAAACTTTTACGATTTTTTTCGCTCATTTTATAACTGAGCTATCCATGGAGGAAACAATGTCAAAAGCAAATTCTAAAAATGAAATAAATAATCAATGTCAGAATAATAATTGCCGTCTTGGAGGCGTTGGCGGTCAAGCTGTTCTTGAAGGGGTTATGATGAAATCCAAAGAGAACTATGCTATAGCCGTAAGAAAAGAGAACGGAGAGATAGTTACCAAAAAGGGAAAATCAAAAAGTATTAAGGATAAATACAAATTTTTTGGTATTCCCGTTGTAAGAGGAGTTGTCAATCTCATTGAATCCCTTATGTTCTCATTCAAAACCTTGACTGATTCTGCTGAAATGGCAGAAATCGAGCTTGAGGAAGAGCCCACAAAGTTTGAAATATGGCTTGAGAAAAAATTCGGAAAATCCATTGTCAACGTTGTAACAGCCATCGCGGGTGTTTTAGGCGTTGTGCTTGCTTTATTCCTGTTCTTATATCTTCCCGCCTGGCTTGCAGGAGGAGTTGAATTTCTTGTAGAAAACGTTTCATGGAGCGGTGGCAGACATGCAGGCTCTCTCCCTGCCTGGGGCTTCAACATAATTGAAGGCGTTTTCAAAATAATTATCTTTATTCTATACATCTATCTTACGTCAAAGCTTAACGATATTAAAAGAGTTTATCAGTATCACGGTGCGGAGCATAAAACTATTTTCTGTTACGAAAAAGGACTTGACCTTACAGTAGACAACGTAAAAGAGCAAAAAAGATTCCATCCGAGATGCGGAACATCATTTATTTTCGTTATTCTTATTATCTCTATAGCAGTAATGACAGTTGCAACAACCGTAATAAACGCATATTCAGATTTTGACCTTTCGAACAAATTATTCAGAACGGTTATTAAATTGTCTCTCCTTCCCCTTACGGTTGGAATTGGATACGAATTTATCAGATATGCGGGAAAGCATAATAACGTACTCACAAGAGTGTTATCAGCCCCAGGACTCTGGATGCAAAGACTTACAACAAGAGAACCTGACGAGAAAATGATTGAAGTTGCAATAACCTCTCTTAAAGCTGCTCTTCCCGAAGAATTTCCCGAAGAAGTGTCTGAAGAAGTAAACGAAGACGAAGAATCTGAAGACAAACTTGAAAAATCAGAAGAAACCACAGAACAAACAGGAGAATAAAAAATGACCGTTGGTGAACTCAGAAAAGAAACCAAAGAAAATATAGCAACATTTATGCCTGGTGAAGCCGCCGTTGTTACAGATATGGTAATAAGCAATATGCTCGGCATTGACCGCGAAGACCTTTATCTCTGCCTCGATCAGAAGCTTCCTACAGAAGCGGAAGTTATTGTTGCAGAGGTTATAAAGCGTTTATCCCGTGGCGTTCCAATACAATACATTGTTGGAAGCTGTTATTTCTTTGGAGTTGAAATAAAAGTTGGTCCAGGTGTATTTATCCCAAGAAGCGACACGGAAGTTCTTGCACAAGCCGCCATAAAGGCTTTGCCAAAAAACGGAAGCTTTGTTGACTTATGTTCAGGAAGCGGATGTATTTCCGCCGCCATTGCAAGTCAGCGTCCCGATGCAAAGGGCGTTGCTCTTGAGCTTTCTATGAAAGCGATGAACTATACTGTTGAAAACCTTACACCGTACGATAACGTTGACGTTAAACGTTTTGATGCTCTTGATGAAGATGATTATGATTCTTTAGCTGAAGAATACACTGAAAAATTCGATATGCTCGTTTGCAATCCCCCGTATATTCCTACAGAAGATATTGATACGTTGTCAACACAGGTTCATTATGAACCTGAAACCGCCCTTGACGGTGGCGAAGACGGTATGAAATATTACAAAATCATTCCCAAGCTTGCTCCAAGAATCCTAAAGGAAAATCATTATATAATGTTTGAAGTCGGTATCGGTCAGGCAGGATACGTTGAAGCCCTTATGAAGCTTTACGGTTACACGACCGCGATACTTAAAGATTTAGGCGGTATCGACAGAGTCGTTATAGCCGCAAAATAAAATTTCGGAGTTCTATTTTGAAAATAATTACTTCCCCAGATAATCCAGAGCTTAAAGAGGCAAAAAAGCTTCACGATGCAAAGCACAGAAAAGAAACGGGTCTTTTCTTCTTTGAAGGAGTTCACCTTTTGGAAGAATATCTGAAAACCGGAAAAAAGCCTTACCGCTTATTTCTCACGGAAAAAGTTTCAGATTTGTATAAAGACTCTGATGAAAAAAGAATAATTTCTCAAAAGCTTTACGATAAAATAACCGCGGAGAATGCCCCGCAAGGCATATTTACCATAGCTCACACGTCTTCTGTAAACGTGATTCGCGGAGAATACGAGGATATACTTAACTCCTTGGATGCACCTGCCGTAGTTCTTGAATCAATGCGAGACCCAGGTAACGTGGGTACTGTAATCAGAACAGCGGTGTCCTTGGGCGTTAAAATTATATTTACAGAAGATTCTGCCGATATTTTCAATCCTAAGGTTATAAGAGCTTCAATGGGAGCGATTTTTGCAGACAGCATATATATAGTTCCCTCTGCAACAGAACTTTCAAAAGCTGCCGTATCAAAGGGCTTCCAAGTTTTTGGTGCAATTCTCGACGAAAAAGCAAAAAGGATTGGAAGCTTTATTCCAACAAAAAATTCTCTTTTCATTATTGGAAATGAAGGTTCGGGAATAAAGAAGGAAACGTTGGACGAATGTAACAACTATGCATATATTCCAATGACAGGCAAAACGGAAAGTCTTAACGCCGCTGTTGCCGCATCCCTTATTATCTGGGAGATATCCAAAAATAACGGAGAAAATAATGACAAATAATAAAGATTACGTTTATTATGCATGGCTCTCTCATCGACTCGGTGCAGGAAGCTCCGCTTTCAAAAGACTTATTAACATTTTTGGCGATGCAAAAAGTATATATGAATGCAGAGATCTTTCGCCTTACGGTTTAACAGAGAAACAACTTTCATCTCTTGCTGATTTGGATTTGAAAAATGAAGAACGGGCAATAAACGCCGCTTTAAATACAGGATTTTCAATCATTCATTATAATGATGAAATATATCCGAAAAAACTTAAGCTTCTTTCCAATCCTCCGGCAATACTTTACGTTAAAGGAATAATTCCCGATTTTGACAAATATTTTTCAGTAGGCATAGTAGGCACGAGACATCCATCTGCTGAATCATTAAAAATGACGCAGAAAATCTCCTCCGACTTGTCAAAAAAAGGTGTTATAGTTATAAGCGGACTTGCCTTTGGTATTGATTCGGAAGCACATTCCGCTGCATTGAAAAACGGTGGATTCACCGTTGGAATAAGTGCTGTAAAAGCAGGACAGATATATCCAAAGGAAAACGAATTTTTGTATTCAAAAATGTATCAAAACGGGCTTGTAATATGCGAGCATTCCCCCGTATCACAAGTTGAGAAAAGTGCTTTTCCAACGAGAAACAGAATAATAAGCGCATTGTCCGATGCTCTTATTATGATGGAAGCTCCTGAAAAAAGCGGTGCTTTGATAACGGCTGAAAAATCCTTATCATTAAAAAAGCCTGTTTTCGTTCCTTATGGGGACATTACCAAAAACAGTGGCGGAAGAAAGCTTTTAGAGAAAAAAGCGTTACCTTTATCATCGGAATATGATATTCTTAATTATTTTTCAGGATTATCAGATAAACACTTTATGGAAATAAAGGATGATAAGTCTGAAAAGATAATTGACGTTATTCCTGAAGAAAAACATTTTATACTTACAAACGAAAAAGCTTCAGAGACATCAAGGGTTGCCGAAGCTTATTCGGTTAATGACGAATCAAACGTTCCCGAAGAATTAGACGACGTGGAAAAGAAGATATATCTTTATTTAAAGAAAAACTTCTCTGCTTCAACTGATCAGTTGTCAAGAGACCTTGCTCTCTCGAGTGTTGAAGCCACATCATCCGCATCCATGATGGAAATATACGGATATATAAAACGTATGCCTGGAGATAAATGGAGCATACTTTAATATACATTTTATCAAGCTTAAATAATTTCAAGGAGAAATCATAAATGAGCACACTCGTGATTGTTGAATCACCTACAAAAGTTTCTACAATAAAAAGCTTTTTGGGAAAGGGTTACAAGGTAGTTGCTTCAAAAGGACATATCCGCGACTTACCCAAAAGCAAATTCGGAGTCGATATTGAAAATGGGTTTGAACCCCAATATATAAATATACGCGGTAAGGGCGACCTTATAAAAGAACTGAAAAAAGAAGCAAAAAAAGCCGATAAAGTTCTCCTCGCAACTGACCCTGACCGTGAAGGTGAAGCTATATCTTGGCATTTATCCATTGCTTTAGGTCTTGAACCTGAAAAGGTTAAAAGAATAAGTTTTAACGAAATAACAAAAAACACTCTTAAGGAAGCTATTAACCACCCAAGAGATATTGACGAAAATCTTGTAAACGCACAGCAAGCAAGAAGAATACTTGACAGAATTGTTGGATACAAATTAAGTCCGTTTCTTTGGAAGAAAATCAAAAACGGCTTATCTGCAGGACGTGTTCAATCCGTTGCAACAAGAATTATTGTTGAACGTGAAAAAGAAATAAGAGATTTCCAATCCAAAGAATATTGGAATATAAATGCTATTTTGAAAAATGCTTCGGGAGAAGTTGTTACCGCAAAGTATTACGGAGATAAATCCAAAAAGCTTGATATAACAAACGGAACCGATGCTTCAAGAATTGTTGAACAATGCAAAGACGGTATTTTTTCAGTGTTTGACGTTAAAAATTCCGTTACACACAGAAAGCCACAAGCTCCTTATACAACGTCAACCATGCAGCAGGATGCAAACAGACGCTTCGGGTTCAGAGCCCAAAGAACAATGATGGTAGCACAGGAGCTTTATGAAGGTATAAATTTAGGAGACAGAGCGAGTCATGGTCTTATCACTTATATGAGAACTGACTCTCTCAGAATTTCCGATGAAGCAAGAGATAATGCAAAAAAATTCATTATTGAACGTTTCGGTAAAGAATATTATCCTTCTACCCCAAACATTTACAAGATGAAAAAAAGCTCTCAGGATGCCCATGAGGCTATCCGTCCTACAGACGTCACCCTCACTCCCGAGATGATCAAAAACAAGCTTTCAGCCGATCAATACAAGATTTATAAAATGATCTGGCAGAGATTCATTGCAAGTCAGATGAAGCATGCTGATTTTGATACTATACAGTATAAATTTGATTGCCAAGGCAACGTATTTGTAGCAGGTGGATACGTTGTTAAATTTCCAGGATATCTTACTGTTTACGGTGCGGAGAAAGACGTTGAAGAAACTGAAAACGGTGACATGACCGCAGGCAAGCTTCCTGCCCTCTCCATGAATGAAGGACTCAAAGCAGAAAAAATCACATCAGAACAGAAATTCACAGAGCCTCCTCTCCGCTATACTGATGGTACGCTTACAAAGGTATTAGCAGAAATGGGCGTTGGCAGACCATCCACCTTTGTTCCAACCATTACCACAATCATAAGCAGAGGTTACGTTGAAAGAACGGGAAAATTCTTAAAGCCTACCAACATTGGCGAAATAACAGTTGATTTAATGATGGAATCATTTTCCAACATAATTGATTACAGCTACACGGCTCAAATGGAAGAATCTCTTGAAGATATTTGTGCTGGAGAAGCAGACTACAAAAAGGTTCTTCAAAGCTTCTACGATGACTTTATCGAGCAGTTACACGGAGCTGAAAAAACTCTCGGCACAGAGAGAATTGAAATACCAAGCATTGAAACAGATATTATATGCGAAAAATGCGGAGCGAAGATGGTTGAAAAAAGTGGTCGTTTCGGTAAATTTGCTGCTTGTCCAAATTATCCTGCTTGTAAAAACACAAAAAAGCTCACACAAAGCGGAAAAGTTGAAAAAGAACCCGAAGTTTCCGACAAGAAATGTCCTAAATGCGGAAGCGATATGATTCTCAGAAGCGGTGCATATGGCAATTTCTATGCATGCTCAAAATACCCTGAATGTAAAACGACAATTGCTTGTCTAAAAGAAGCAGGTGTTAACTGCCCCGACTGCGGAAAAAGAATTGTTATCAAACAAGGCAAAAGCAAACGTACTTTTTATTCTTGTGAGGATTATCCGACCTGTTCTTTCTCGAGCTGGGATATCCCTCAAAACAGAAAATGTCCTAAATGCGGAAGCATTGTTCTGAAGAAAAAGTCAAAGGAAGCGTATTATTGCGCTAATAAATGCGGTTGGAAAGAATAACGAGGTTTAACTGATGAATGACATAATTATTGCAGTTGATATAATGGGCGGCGACAAAGCCCCAATCGAGATAGCCAAGGGTGCAATAGCAGGAGCTAAAGAAAACGGAGTTAAGCTTTTACTTTGCGGTGCAGAATCCGAAATCAAAAACGCAATAGAACAATTCGACGGGAAAAACGTAGTTGCAGATACTATTTTCACAGACGTTTTTATGACAATGGAAGATTCTCCGATGTTCGTTATGAAGGAAAAGGTTGAAAGCTCCATGTCAAAAGCTGTTACAGCTTTGAAAAACGGTGAGGCACACGCAGTAGTAAGTCCAGGTAACACAGGTGCTTTATTCACTGCCGCTTCTCTTACTGTAAGACGTATAAAAGGAATAAGAAGAGCCGCACTTGGTGCAGTTCTCCCTTTGGAAAAGCCCTTTTTGCTGTTGGACTCAGGAGCCAATCCGTCTGCATTACCCGAAAACCTTGAACAGTTTGCGCTTCTCGGCTCAATCTACGTTGAAAAGGTTCTTGGGATTTCAAATCCTAAAGTTGGACTTCTTAACAACGGGACTGAAGAAACGAAGGGGAACGAGCTTTGTCTTGCAACTCTTCCGTTGCTTAAAGAGTTGCCTATAAATTTCATCGGCAACTGTGAAGGCAGAGACCTTCCCTGCGGCGTTGTTGACGTTGCTGTTTGCGATGGATTCACTGGGAACGTAACCGTAAAGCTTATTGAAGGTATGGGCGTATTTTTCAAGAAAAAGCTCAATACAATGTTCTACGCCTCCCCCATTACGAAACTTTCAGGACTTCTTGTAAAACCAGAGCTTAAAAAGTTGAAAAAATCCATTGACCACCGTGAATTCGGAGGCGCACCTTTCCTTGGAATTGCAAAGCCAGTTATAAAGGCTCACGGTTCATCAGATGCAAGAAGTATTGAAACCTGCATAAAACAAGCTAAGCTTTATTATCAGTCAAACGTTGCAGAAATTATTTCAGAAAATCAGAAATAAAACGTCAGGAATACAGAAATGGAAAACAATACCTACTCCCCCTCTCTCAAGCCTATAGATATGCTTGAGAAAGAAATAGGGTACATATTTAAAAATAAAGAATATATACAGACAGCTCTTACCCATTCTTCGTTTTCAAATGAAAACAAGCACAAGGACAAGAAAGCCGTTGACAACGAAAGGCTTGAGTTTTTAGGAGATTCTGTCTTATCTATAATCACCTCTGAATATTTATTTTCCCTTAATTCTTCATTTAACGAAGGTGATCTGACAAAGACGAGAGCCGCAGTTGTATGCGAAAATTCTCTTTACGAGATTGCTGGCAAAATATCCTTGGGAGATTACATACTCCTTGGAAGAGGAGAAGTTCTCACCCACGGCAGAGGAAGAAAAAGCATTGTAGCTGACGCTTTCGAAGCACTCCTTGCCGCTCTTTATCTTGATGGCGGAATGGAGACTGTAAAAAAATTTCTTCTTCCATTCATAGTTGAAGCAACAGAACAAACAATGAAAACAGGAAACGGAGATTATAAATCCACTCTTCAGAGAATTGTTCAACAGACGCCAGAAGAAATTCTTGAATACAAGCAAATATCCGAATCAGGCCCTCCCCATGACAGAAGATTTACCTTTCAGGTATATCTCAACAGCAATCTGTTAGGTGAAGGAAGCGGTAGATCAAAAAGAGCAGCGGAGCAAGAAGCCGCTAAAGAAGCTTTGAAGCTTTTAGGCGAAGACGTATAATTTTTAAAGTGACGGTGTAAAATATGGTTTTTTTATCTTTGGAAATGCAAGGATTCAAATCCTTTCCCGATAAAACGAAAATAACCTTTGACAAAGGCGTAACCGCCATTATAGGTCCTAACGGAAGTGGAAAATCGAATATTTCCGATGCAATACGTTGGGTTTTAGGAGAAATGTCTGTAAAAAGTCTTCGTGGTTCAAAAATGGAGGACGTTCTTTTCAGTGGAACTCCAACAAGATCACAAGCCAACTCTGCTCACGTAACTATAAACTTTCTTACGGAAGAAAATGAAGAGCTGAGCGTTACAAGAAGATATTACAGAACAGGTGAAAGCGAATATTACCTCAATCAGAAGCAGGTTCGTCTTAAAGACGTTTACGAACGTTTTTACGACACAGGTATCGGTAGAGAGGGATATTCTGTTATTGGTCAGGGTAAAATCTCTGAAATCCTTTCTCAAAAAGGTGATGAACGCAGAAGCGTTTTTGAAGAAGCGGCGGGAATATCCAAATACAGATATAAAAAAATAGAATCAGAAAGAAAGCTGGAAGCTACAGAAAATAATCTCGTCAGAATCAACGATATTATGACGGAGGTTTCGTCACGCCTTGTTCCCCTTGAAAAAGAGGCGGAAAATGCGAAAAAATTTCTCGCCTTGTCTGAGGAAAAGAAAAACCTTGAAATTACACTTTGGCTTGACAGAATCGATAAACTGAAGGTTGATATTGAAAGCCTCAGAAAAGTTTTCGAGGAAGAAAGCAACGAGCTTACAAAAACAGAAGAACAGTGTGCTCAAATAGAAACGGAGATTGATGATATCCTTCATCAAGGATATGAATCTGCCCGATTGGTTGCGGAATCACGTCAAAGATCTTATAACATAGGATACGAAATAAAGGATACCAAAAATGAAATAGAGCTTATAAAAAATAACTGTTCTCACGCAACTGACAGAATTTCCGCGTTGGACGAAGAAATAAAACGCATCAAAGGACAGCTTGACGAAGCAGAAGAAGGTAAAAAACGTCTAACGGATGCTCTTGAACAATCAAAGCTTCGCCTTAAGGAAAAGTCTGCAAAATTCAAAGAAGCCACAGAAAAAGCAGATGGTGAAAAACAAGGTGTCTGGAAATTAAGAGAAGAAATATCAAATACAAACCAATCAATCAACGAGGAAAGTCAAAAGCTTTCCGAATATTTGGTTGCAAAAACAAAGCTTTTATCTAATCTTGAAAATATATCGCAAAATAGCTCTGAAGCTAAAGAAAGACTCAATGCTTCCGTGGAAAGATATAATAATCTTTTAAAAATTGCAAACAATGCATCAGAAAAAGCTGAAGAATTAAGAAACAAATATGACGTTGCCGCAAGAGACCTTGCATCAACTAAAATCAAAATTGACAAAGCAAAGGAAAATATTGTTTCCAAAGAACGTGAGATTTCAAAAATTGATATCGAAATAGACTCTCTTACAGAGAAAAAAGAATATCTTGAAAGAATGGAACGTTTACTTGAAGGATATTCAGGTTCTGTAAAAGCTATTTTGCAAGCGCCCAAAGATGAACTGAACGTAAAAACTCACGGTATAGTTTCATCTGTAATTTCAGTTGATGAAAAATACGTTGTCGCTATAGAAACTGCCCTTGCCGCATCGGCACAGTTTATTATCGTTGACGACGAAAACGATGCAAAAAAATGTATCAATTATCTCAAACGCACGAAAGGCGGCAGAGCTACCTTCCTTCCTCTTTCCATAATCGAAGGTCAGAGCTGTAATACAAAAGAGATTGAAGCTCTTGACGGTTACGTTGGTGTGGCATCAGACCTTTGTGTCTACGATAAAAAATACAGCTGTGTAGTCAAGGATCTTCTTGGAAAAACCGTTATTGCCGAAGATATTGACAGAGCATCAGAAATTGCAAAAAAATCGGGATTCAAAATTAAAATCGTTACCTTGGACGGTCAGGTTATTCATCCAGGCGGAAGCTACACGGGCGGTTCATCTGCAAAAAAAGCAGGGGTTCTGACAAGAGCCATGGATATTGAAAAGCTGGAAAAAGAAATTAAATCCAAAAAATCCCAGCGAGAGACCGAAGAAGAAATACTTGCACAGCTTAATACAAAGCTCAATGAAGAAGAAGCCGAAAACGGCAAAAACCTAAAGAAGCATGAAGAAATATCGGAGGAATACAGAAAAGCTCTTGAAATTAAAAGCTCGGAGCTTACCCGCGCTGAAGAAGAAAAGAGCAGACTTTCCGATATAAAAGCACAGCTTGAAGGACATAATAAAGCAACCGAAGAAATAAAACAGCTTTTAATTGACGCAGAAAAAGAATGTGCTTTCGTTGAAAAATCTATAGAATCATTAAAAAATCTTCTTTCAGAACAAAATGAAAAACTGTCCGTGAAAGAAAAAGAAGAAGGATTATCCGCAGAGACCGCATCAAAGCTTAACGCCGCTTTAATAGAAGAAACAGCGTCCGCAAATGCACTTATTGAAAAGCTTTCGGAATCAGAACAAAACTGTCTTAATCTTTCTTCAAATATCACAGAAAAGCAAAGTGAAAAAGCAACTGCTTTATCAATGCTTGATGGCTCGGACAAACATATCGATGAGCTTAAAGAAAAAATTGAACAGCTTAAACTAAAAAAAGAGGAAGAAGAAAATTTAGCCAAGGAGATTTGTGATAAGCAGACCGAAAACGAACATAAAATCGGCGAGCTTCGCGAAAAGTTAAAAGTCGTATCCGCTGGAAAAGACGTCTTGATAAAGAACGTTACACGTCACGAGAATCGTCTTACTTCTATTACAGAGGAATACGATGGAATAATAAATTCTCTTTGGGATGAATATGAATTGACTTATTCCACGGCAGAACCTTACAGAATAAGCACCGATGATATTAAAAAGCCTTCTGCAAGACTTTCTTATCTTAAAGGAGCTATAAAGAGCCTCGGTGTTATAAACGTTAATGCAGTTGAGGAATACAGAACAACTAAAGAACGTTACGATTTCCTTTCAGAGCAAGTTAACGACCTTAATAAAACGAGAAAAAGTCTTGACGATGCTATAGCAAAGCTTGAAGAAAGCATGACTGAAACCTTCCTTGCTTGCTTTGTGAAAATAAACGAAGCATTCGGAACTGTTTTCTCAGAGCTTTTCGGTGGTGGTACGGCGGCTTGTGTTCTTCAGGATCCCGAACATCCTCTCGAATCAGGGATTGATATTACAATACGTCCTCCAGGAAAAAGTGTTAAGAGCATATCCTTGCTTTCAGGTGGTGAACAAAGCTTTGCCGCTATGGCGCTTTACCTATCGTTGCAAGCGATAAACCCCGCTCCGTTCTGTATTTTTGACGAAATTGAATCTGCTCTTGACGAAATTAACGTTGTCAAGTTTGCAGAATATATCAAACGCCACAGCACGTCAACCCAATACATTGTTATCACTCACCGCAGAGGAACTATGGAAAGAGCTGACACGGTATACGGAATTCTTATGCCTCAGAAAGGCATTTCCGATTACATTAAGCTGAACCTTAATACAGCAAAGCAGGATGCAAAAAAATACGGCATCAAGAGCGAATAAAATTATAAAAGCAGGAGTAAAATATGTCTTTTTTTGATAAATTAAAAGCAGGTCTTTCAAAAACAAAAGCCGCAATTACAGAGAAAATCAACAATGTTTTTTCATCCTACGATAAAATCGATGAGGATTTTTATGAGGAATTGGAGGATGCACTGATAACCTCCGATATTGGCGCAGAAACAACAGAATATATCATTGATACTTTGAGAGCTTCTCTTAAAGAGAAGAAAATAAAAGAGGTATCTGAAGGCAAAGCAGAGCTTCTTTCCATAATGAAGGAGCTTTTAGGCGAGCCCTCCCCTCTTGTTATAAATACGAAGCCTTCCGTTATTCTTGTTATAGGTGTAAACGGTGCTGGCAAGACCACCTCAATCGGTAAGATTGCCGCTCATCTCAAGAGTGAAGGCAAAAACGTTTTGCTCGCTGCTGCAGATACTTTCCGTGCTGCAGCTATAGATCAGCTTGACGTCTGGTCACAAAGAGCAGGTGTTCCTATAATCAAACAAAACGAGGGTGCAGATCCAGCTTCTGTTGTTTATGATTCTATAGCTGCCGCTAAAAGACAAGGAACAGACGTTCTTATCGTTGACACGGCTGGAAGACTTCATAATAAAAAGAATTTGCTTGATGAGCTTTCAAAAATAAACAGAGTTATTGAACGTGAGCTTCCAGGATGCACTAAAGAAACACTTTTAGTTCTTGATGGCGTTACGGGTCAGAACGGACTTGTTCAGGCGAAGGAATTTGGTAAAGCTGCAGAGATAACAGGTCTTGTTATGACTAAATTTGATGGAACGGCAAAAGGCGGCATTGTTTTCGCTGTTAAGAGAGAGCTTGGAATACCTGTCAAATATATTGGTGTTGGAGAAGGCATCGACGATTTAAGACCTTTTGTTCCCGAAGATTTTGTTGAAGCAATTTTTGAATCCAAAGATTCGTAATACAGGTGATTTTATGGAAATCGTTCTCGCTACTAATAACGCTCATAAAGTAGATGAAATGACCCGAATTTTAAAGGGTATATATCCAAACGCAGATATTAAAACCTTAGCCGACGTTGGATTTTTTGATGAAATCGTTGAAGACGCAGATACGCTTGCAGGAAATGCTCTTATAAAAGCCAAAACCATTTCCGAAAAATATAATGTTTTCACTGTTTCTGACGATACAGGTCTTGAAGTTGACGCGTTGGATGGAAGGCCAGGTGTATACACCGCAAGATATGCTGGAGAAAATTGCAGTAAAGATGATAATATAAATAAAATGCTTAACGAGCTTAAAGGCGTTCCCGCTAATAAAAGGAACGCAAAGTTTGTATGTGTTATATGCGGTCATTTTCCTGACGGAAAAGTTATATACGGAAACGGATACTGTGAAGGCTTCATAGCCGAGGAACGTGACGGAACAGACAGCTTCGGATACGATTGCATTTTCTTCAGCGAGGAACTGAATAAAACCTTTGGGATCGCTTCCGCAGAAGAAAAAGATTCTGTCAGCCACAGAGCAAGAGCATTAAAAGACTTCACGGAGAAATTAAAAAATGAGTTCTGATTCAACCTTACTTGAGGGTTATACCTCAATAATGGCTTGTCTTAAAGCAGACAGCAGAGAAATATATAAAATTCTTATTGATGAAAAGCTCCCTTCAAAAAAGCCTAAAGCTTTACGTCCGTTGAAAACTAAATCAGAAAAAAAGGGTATTCCTATAGAATACGTCAATTCCGAAATTCTTGAAAGCATGGCAACTGGAAAAACTCACGGTGGTGTTATAGCTCTTTGTGGAGAAAGAAAGTTTATTTCCCTGTCATCACTTTTGGAAAAAGCTGAAAAAGGATATTTGGTTTATCTTGACGGAATAGAAGACCCATTTAATTTTGGACAGGCAATAAGAACTATATATGCATCAGGTGCAGATGGGATACTACTCCCTATGAGGAATTGGATGAGCGCATCCGCTACGGTAGCAAGAGCATCTGCAGGTGCTTCAGAGCTTATTCCTGCATCCGTAATATCAGTAGAAGATATTTCTCAGATAAAAGAAAAGGGATACAAAATCATCTGCTCTGATTTAACGGATGATGCTGTAGATCACACAGAAGCCGATTTACGCTTCCCTTTGTTACTTATTGTCGGTGGTGAGAAACGAGGCATTTCCGCTTCTGTTTCCTGTCTTTCTGATGCAACTGTAAAGATATCATACGGCAGAGAATTCAATCAAGCTCTGGGAGCTGCAGAAGCAGCGTCAATCCTCGCTTTTGAGATACACAGACAGAATAAAAAGCAGTTATAAGAAAATAAATCCAGACTAATAAACATTTTGAATTAAGTTTTTATTACTCTTGTTGGGAGATTATTATGCTTTTCTATCTAATAAGACATGCAGACCCTATTTACAATCCAGATTCTATAACAGACCTCGGTAAAAGGCAAGCGGAAGCTGTAGCGAAAAGACTCGCACTTCACGGAATTGATGAAATATACTCCTCCCCTATGATTCGTGCAATACAGACAGCAAAACCGTTATCTGAAATTATAAAAAAGCCTATAAATATTGAAGATTGGACTTTCGAATGCTTTGATGAGTTTGCAATTACCAAAGAAGACGGAAGCAGAATGTTCTGTATGAATCTTCCAGGAACAGAATTTTTGTCTGATGAAAATTATGATATGTTTCATTCTTGGCAAAGTATGGATTGTCTGAAAACTACGAAAGCGGAAGAAGGATTTAAGAGAATTACCAAAGCTGCAGACGAATTTTTTGCTCGACTTGGATATCAAAGAGAAGGCAGATTATATAAAATTACAGAACCAAACGATAAAAAAATCGCCTTATTCTGTCACGGCGGATTTGGTTCTATTCTCCTTTCTTATTTACTTAATATCCCTCCTCATATTTTCTGGTCAAGCTTTGATATTTCACATTCGGGCGTTTGCATTTTAAGATTCAAAAATTTCGAATCGGGATATACAGCTCCCAAATGTCTTGTTCATTCTGACCTCTCACATATTTATGCAGATAATCTGCCTATGAGGTATAATAATTTGGAATATATTTAAAAATAAACGCTCCAAAATCTCGGAGCGTTTTCATATTTAATATTTTTCTAACATATGATAGCGATAAATTATCCATCCGCTTATAAGATTGTTCTATGCTAAAAGTGCCATGTTCTTGCGAACACGGCACTTTTTTATTAACCTGTAATACCTGATCTTTCGATACCTTGTACCAAGGATTTCTGACCGAAGAGATAAACGATAACAAGTGGAATGAGAATAAGCAAACCGCAAGTATTGTTTATCGCTGTGGTAAATGCAGTTTCACCTGCATAATGGGTATCCAAGGAAGCAGGAATCTTAACGATTCTTGAAAGGAATACAAACTTCTCTCTTGAGGGGAAGAATACTCCTGTATAGAAAGTATCAGACCATTGCCATGAGAATGCAAACATAAAGATTGTAACCATCATAGGAACAGACATAGGAAGAATGATTCTTACAAACGTTTTGAAAACGCCTGCGCCATCAACGTATGCCGCTTCCTCCAATTCATCTGGCACGCCTTGGTAATACTGTCTCATAATGAAGATATAAAGACCGTTTTTAAATCCAAGACCCGTCATCGAAAGAATTACAAATGGCCAATAGGTATTTGTAAGCTCAAATAAACAAGGTGTTAATGAATCAGACCATTTAAACGCCTTTGCCAAATGTCCATATATACCCCAGATGTCAAAGAATCTGAAAAGGTAGTACATTGAGGAACGGAGAGTTTTATGGGGTATAACCATTGTTATAACAACACAAGCAAAGAGAATTGTACGTCCTTTGAACTTGAACTTTGTAAATCCATAACCAATTATCGAGCAGATAAGAGTCTGCATAAGAGCTGTAGTTGTGGAAAGCAAAGTTGTGTTGAACAAAGCCTTGAAATACTCATTTTCCTTTATAATGGCTTTATATGTATCCAATGTTGGGTTTTTAGGAATAAGCTTAACACCAACGTCAACAAAGTCTTCCCTGCTCATAAATGAGCTTGAAATCTTTGAAATGTATGGTTGAAGAATAACGTAAGAAATACCAACGAGAAGCAAGAAGCGGAAAACTGACCAAACAACTTTTCCAGCAAAGTAAGAATTGAAATATTTAGATCTCATTCTCTCAAAGAAAGGAGTGTTTTCATCGACCTTCTTTTGTCTGAAGTTCGGAGTATTTAATTTATCCATCTATTCTCCCCTCCTTATGCATCTTTACGCTGATAGAATACGTAAGCTGACAATAAAGCTGAAACGAGAAGCAGAATCAGAAGAACAACTACAAAGTAAATCCATGACATTGCCGTGGATCTTACTACAGCGTGCTGAATACTACCATCGTATACGCTTGAAATGTAGCTCATAACCGTATTAGTTTCGGAAACAAATGCGTCGATAATTGTGTAAATTGCGTTAACGAGGATCATTGGGCTTATCATGGGGAAAGTGATTTTCCAAAACGTTTCCCAAGACGATGCGCCTTCAATGAAGCAGGACTCATAAATAGCAGGAGAAATAGACTGAAGTCCTGCAAGGAATATGAGCATCTGTACACCAGAACGATTGATGATATCGTAAACGTTATTAACAAGGCTTGTAACATATGTAACAAGCTCTGTACCGACCTGCATGCTGGAGAAGAAACGCTGTACATCAAGCGATGAAATAATCTCCGTACCTGTAGACGTTGTTTGTCCTCCACCAGTATCAATGGTACTACCATTTGAAAGACCTGCGGCAAGTCCGTTCTGAAGGTCAATAGCTTCAATAATACCTGTAGAAACAATAACAGGAATAAAGAATATAGCTCTGAATGCTGCACGCCCAACCATCTTTCCGTTAAGGATAATTGCTATAAACAAGGAGAATATAACAATAGCGGGAACATCGAAAACTAATTCTTTAAGGCTGGAAATGAGAACGGGAACGAATTCAGTATCTTCAAACAAGGCGTACTTATAGTTATCAAATCCAACATTTTTCAGTTGCATTCCGCCAAGCTTACCGTTTATTGACATTTCACTGAAGCTATACTGTATAGATTCAACTATCAAAGGCAAATAAATAAGAAAGAATCCGAGAATGAAAGGCAATACGAAGAAATAACCTTTCTTTGCTTTGCTTCTTTCAAGGGATTTCCCCTTTCTTTTTTTAGGAGCAGGTTGTGCAGCCACTTTTGTATTAGTTTGATTCATTGTTTACTGCCTCCTTAATCCACTATTTTGCCATTAGCATCTACAAGAATATATCCAAGAGAATCAATGATATATTCTATGCCGTTATCAACAAAGGAAACTTCTTCAAGCCCATAGTTGATATAATAAACATAATCGTTTGCACTATCAACAGCATTCATATCCTTGGAATAGCCAACCTTTACAAGATTATAGCTTTCATCAAGATATTCATGAGAGTTTATATAGAAATTCTTCGTGCAATTGAGAACCTTGTTCAATTCACCGTAAGTATCGACGATGGTCTGTTTAAGAATACTGTATCTTACAGAATAGTATTCAGAAAGAACGTGGTTAGCCTTAAGCTCAGAAGCATTTTCATAAGCAATAATGAAATAAGGATTTGCACCGTTCTCAATGGTTTTAAGCAAGAACTTGTCATAGTCACCTGCAAGGTTGATTGCAGAACCTGAATAATTTATGCTACCATGAAGAACCATAGAAAGGAATGGAACGCTTGCTGTTGCATAAATGTGCATTGTATTTTCGAGAGGAAGTCCAAGGATATGATCAACATATTCCCAAGCAAAAGAGTTTCCGCCTGAAATCATAACCTGTTCATTATCCTTAGCCATTTTCTCGAGAAGTTGACTCATCAAAGTTTTAGAGTCTTCTCTGTTTAGAGGATCGTCTTTGTTAAAGTCAGAAGAAAGATCTGTACCAAGGGATGAAACGGAGATATTTTTGATTCCGTAATCATCGAAATCCTCATAAAGGGATTTATAAAATTTCAACATTGAGTTTGTAGAAATAATTCCCTTATTGGAATAGGCATACGCCTGCATCAATGCATCGTATTCTTTTTTGTATGCATTTCTGTTATCAATTGTTTTTGCAAGATGTTTCTTGGCATCAAAATCATCAAAAAGCTCATTTGCAACTGCATATGAGAATTCGAATTCCGGGAAAAGGCCGAATCCGTTTTCATTACAGTAATCAACAAGTTTCTTAAATCCTTCTTCACCACCAAGCTCTTTAAGAAGCTCAATTTTTGTAGGAACAAGAGAGTTAATACCACCGTTAACCCAGCCAGCCATTTTAATATTGATATTATCAATATTAGCTTCTGTCATAAGCTGTCTGAGAATTTCAATGGTGTTTTCATATGTTGTAAGTTCCTGTTTAATTTCATAAGGAACACCCATGAATCTATCTGTGGAATCAATCGCACCGACAGTTTCAAGATAAAGAGGAATATTTTCATTTTTGTCGTCGATAGGCTTCAAAACACCGTTATCTGTAAGATATTGTCTGTATTTTTTTGCCATACCAACGTATGAACATTCATCTTCTTCAAGAATAAATATTTTAAGTGTAAAATCACCCGTATATTTTCTGTCTGCTTCAACCGTCCAAAGAGCGTTAGTACCTGCGGAAATACCGCCCGTCAATGCATAAGTGTCTTTAGGACGGGGATTAAATCCCGTGTAAGCTTGAACATAAGTATGGAATGTACCTTGTCTTTCAATAATGATGTTCGCAAGGGACTCACCTTTTTCGATGACAGCGAAGAAGCCGTGTTTCTTATAATAAACCTCTTCCTCATCAGCTTCATCATCTTCAGGGTCTTCACTTTCATCAGGCTGTTCATCAGGCTGTTCGTTAACATCTGGTTGTTCATCCGTATCAGGTGTTACGTCAGTAGATTCATCCTTAATAGTGATTTTCTCATTTTCAACAATTCCAAAGACAGGAACTCTGATAGCTTCTTTATTTGCTCCACCTACTGTTGAGAAAGAATAGTCCTGACCGAATACATTTTCACTTGTGGAAATAGCCTTAATGTAGATATCTTCGAAGTCATATATAGTTCCGCATCCATCGGGAGAAAAAACGTAGCCTTCGTTGGATACGTTACCTGTTCCTGCGAATGGAAGCATAAGAATGTTTGAAAGGCTGTATTTGCCAGAGTCAAAACGAACGTTTGCCGCATTACATCTTACGGAAACACCGTCTTTGTTAAGAGTATACTCAAGAGCAAGTCTGAAAACGGGAGATTCAACGTCAGTTGAAACGTAGCCAGTTTCTGCATGGTCAGCTTCCAATTCCTCGAAGGAATAAAACGCTCTCAAATCGCCTTCGATATTTTTACGTTCTTGCTCTTTGATATTGGTATCACAAATAGCAAGACCGCCTGTCAAAGAAACAGGATAATCTTTTTTATGTTCAGGAGTTAAATTATTGAACGATACAAGAGAACACTCTTTTTCGATTTCAGCAATTCTTGCATCAGTTTTTATATCGTCTACATAAAGTCTATAGTAGGCTGCAAATCGGTTTGCCTCATATGCACCGTAATGATCTTTAAATTTCATATAAATATCAAACCAACGGTCAAGAGTTATAACCTCGGGAACAAGATATTTAACAGACAAACGTCCAACAACGTATTCAACGCGGAGACCGCCCTTTATATCTTTAGAAGTTATCTGGTCATACTGAACTGAATCCTTATAACTGAAGAATGTCTTTTCAGCACTTTTCTCAGTAAATTTAATCACAAGCTGTGAGTAAAGATTTTTCTTAATACTCGCACTTGTATCAGCGCCTGCTGTATTCGAGCTTGAGCTTATATTATAAGGGTTTGTTGTCCAATAACCAGCATAATCATAAAAGCCGTTGTCAGAAAGCTTATAACCGTTTTCGTCCTGTTTTTCGCCTTCAGATGCTTTTTTCAATTTAAGAACAATAACTTCGCCTGTGTATGCATCGTTATAAAGAGCCATACCATCTTTAACAAGAACAAGTCTCATGCTACCGATGGTTTCGTTGCCCTTGATTCTTTCTTCAAGGGAAGAAAAACCTGCGTTCATATAAGCGGGATCTTTTATTTCCCAAATTTTATCCGCAGTAAGCTCCCCTTCTTCATCCTCTGCAAAAACCGCTACAGATGAAAAAGCTGGAAGGAAAAGGAATAATGCAAGAAGCATCAAGAGAACTTTTTTCATTATATTTTTCATAATTTCTTTTCCTCCCTTCTACATTCTATAAGAAAGCTCAACGTAAATATTATAACCAAGGTAGAATACCTTTTGAATCAACGTTGTAAAAAGTATTCCAATAAACATAATCAACGCCATACCAACTATTGTTCCCAAGGACGTAATAAGGTTCTTTCCGAGAGAATAATCGTGAATAACCATCATTCCGAAGAAAATCAATGCACCTGACCAGATGAGACCCAAGCTGGAAACAAATCCAAGAATTGTTGCTTCATCAAGAGTCAATACGTTGGAAAGGATGGTAGACAATACTATGCAAATAAACGCAGGCATCAACGCATAACACGTCGTTACATAAACATCTTTGAAGCTTCCTTCGCCGTCAAATAACGTTGTAAGACACCAGTTGGATATTACCCAAAGTATAACGGGGAGAACGACTGAAAGAATCTGAGTTACAACGCTTATACCTTCGAAGTAAGGATTATAGAGGTAACCCTGACCTACTGCGTTGTAAACGTAGCCTGCAATTGTAAGAATAAATATTAAAGTAGCACCTCTTACAGAGCCTCTCTTTTCATGTTTCAGATCCCAGAAGCCGTCGAAAGGATGATACATTATATGGTATACATAAAGGAACTCTTCCATCAGCGTACGTTTTTCTTTCATTTTCTGTCCGCGAAGGTTGACTTTCTTTCTGTATTTTGAAAATGCGCTAAATATTATACAAAATACAACTATGAATACAGGAACCATCCATACGTAATCTTCAATCAATTCTTTACGGTATTTAGCAAATGCCGTAGAATAGTTTGTTGTATCGTATGCATATTTGTAGAGGTTCATTGCCTCTCCATAGTTTCCTTCCTGATAATAGGTCTGGGCTATTCCCATGTATGCGCTGTCAAAGTTGTTGTTGGAACGAAGAATTTCAATATAGTAATCAACTACTCTATCATATTCTCTGTCAATTTTACTTTGAAGAGCTTCAACAATCAAATCCCCGTATGCTGTTCGTTTAAAAACAGTGATTGTTGACGTGGTATAATCAAGGAGAAGAATCTTTGTTCCCTGATAAGCTATAGCTGTAAGACCATTTGTATTGATCTGTCCTAACTGTGTTCCAACATCGCCGAAAACATAAAGAAGGTTACCTTGTTCGTCGTAAGTAAATACCTTACTACGCTTTTTATCGATAATACTCCATGTTCCTGATGGGCCAAGAGCAACGTCGACGATTTTTGAAGGACCAGAAATTGAGTTCTCAACACTCGTTGTATTGTTAACTGAAATTTCTCCCGAAGGAGGATAAAAACCACCACGTACCAAAACGTCTGTTCCACTTGGGTTGAGCTTTTTGATAGGTGCATAGTTCGAATTTTTAGAACGTTCAGCAATTGCGTTTTGCTGAGACCCTTCATCAATAGAGTCTGTTGTAACGTAAATAAATCCGTCACTGTCAATTGTAAGGTTGTTATATTCTGTAGGAACGTATTTTTCTGTTTTTGCAAGCTGTTCGTCAGTCTGGAACATTCTCCACATATACTGGAATACGCTATACGTAACCTTTTGAGCACCAATAAATCCGTTGAATGAACTATCTCTGTTCATTGAAACAACACCGTAGTTCGTTGTTGAAGAAACAACGTATATACGTCCAGCTTTGTCAACGGAAACAGCAATAGGTGTATAAACACTTCCGTCGGGGATAACTTCGTTATCAGGTTCGGAAACTATACCTTGGAAATTTCCCATCTTATCAAAGATAACAATTCTGGAATTTCCGGTATCAGCGACGTAAATTTCAGATTCTGTAACGAATACACCCTGTGGTTTACTGAGAGAATCGGGAACACCGTTTTTATTAACGAATGTGCTGATAAGCAATCTGAGATTGTATTTCTCATCAAGACAAACTATACGGTTATTTGTAATATCAGCAAGATAAACATGTTCAAGTTCATCAACGAAAACGTCGCCAATATTACCTATGTTACCGAAAGATTCTGCTGTGTATTTACCATTATCAGCGTTTGATTTCTCAATGGAATTCAAAATAGTCTCATTGTTGATATAAGTAAGAGGAACGTAAGCATCAGGGCTTTCACTCATCTTACCAAATACGTCGTAAGTGTAAGTTGTATAAGGAACCAATGCTTCTGCAACAATACTTCCAAGCATAAGAGTAAGCAAGAAAGCAAGGATAAGTACTTTTAATATTTTTTTCTTCATACTATACATACCCTCCTTAATCTTTCATACCTGAAGTAGACATTGTTTCAATAACGTTGCTCTGAGAAACAACGAAAACAATAATAGGAACTGCCATCATAACAACTGCGGAAGCTGAGCCAGCACCTGCACGTGAGATACCCGCAGAGATAACCTGACCGATGGCATAGTTGAATGTTTTGAGCTGTTCACTCTGAATATAAACTGAAGCTCCTGAGTTCCAAAGATCTTTAAAGCAGAAGATAATCAACGTAATCCAAGCTGGTTTAACCATTGGCATTGCTATCTTCCAGAAAATAAGATTTTCGGAAGCACCTTCAAGACGTGCAGATTCAAGAACTGCGTCTGTAACAGACGTTTC
This sequence comes from Oscillospiraceae bacterium, assembly GCA_015064625.1. Lineage (GTDB taxonomy): Bacteria > Bacillota > Clostridia > Oscillospirales > CAG-382 > SIG653. The sequence continues at coordinate 43,485 of SVRW01000015.1, forward strand.
CATAAACTGTTTCATCAGGTACAAGCCGTATGTTGTACAGAATGCAGGAACGATAACAGCAAAATATGTATCAACCCAGCCGAGCCAGTTCATAATGATAAAGTTAGTAATACCGGTAACCGTTGAGTTAAACATAAGAGAATAAACGATAAGCTGGAACATCCACTTTCTACCGGGGAATTTAATCTTTGCCAAAGCATATGCAGCATATGCAGAACAAAGAACGTTACCAGCTGTTCCAACAAGGGAGATAAATACCGTGTTGAAAATATATCTTGAGAAAGGAACCCAAGAAGTTCCCATTAAACGGAAAAGGTCTTTGTAGTTATCCCAGGTGGGGTTCTGAACGAAAAATTTAGGAGGATACATCCATAATTCATCCAAAGGTTTAAAAGATGAACTGATGGCATATACCAATGGCAAAACCATTACTATACCGAAGATACCGAGTATAAAGTTTATACCAAAGTCTCCGCTTGCAGAACGGTTAAGACGTTTTGGCTTATCGCCTTTTTCACCTTTTTTGAAAAGCTTTATACCCTTAATATTCTTACCATAAGCCATCTTATTCACCCACCTTTCTGAGCAATTTGTTTACGAGAATATTTGCACCAAACATCAAAAGGAACAAAAGCGTTGCTATAGCTGATGCATATCCGATTTCGAAACGTTGTCCGCCATAGTCGTCCAAATGGTGGGTTATAGTATGTGCGCAATAGTTAGGGCTGGGGAATCCAACAAGAGCAGTGATGATACCGCCGAAACCGAACGCGCCAGTGATGGAAAGGATAGCACCGAGCATCAGCTGGGGACGCATTGTAGGTAACGTAATGTACCAAAGCTCCTGCCAACGGTTTTTAATACCGTCAACTGCGCCTGCTTCATAAAGAGACTTATCAACAACCTGAAAACCTGCTATAAAGGTAAGGAATGAAGTACCCAAGCTGGTCCAAAGGGCAATAGCTATAATGAGAGGGAAAATATACTCTTCATCCTGGAACCAAAGGATTGGTGAAGTGATAAGGTTAAGACGCATAAGCCATGAGTTAACAAGACCGTATTCGTCGGATGCAAAAAAATATGTCCATATCAAAAATGCGTTACCTGAAATTGAAGGTGCGTAGAAAAGCAAGGTAACTACCGCACGTATCTTTGGTCTGAGCTCGTTGATGAACCAAGCAAAGAACAAGGAAAGCAAATAAGATGCAGGACCTGTAACACCTGCGAAAACGAAGGTATTTTTAATGGCTATAAGGAATATATCGTCTTCAAGGAACAAACGGATATAGTTTTGAGCGTAGACGATCTCAGGCCATTCAAGCAAGTTAAACGTTGTAAAGCTGAGGACGAAAGAGAAAACAACGGGAATAACCGTGAATAAAAAGAACAAGAAGAAGAAGGGAGCTATCATTACGTAAGCAACCCAGTTGTTCTTAATCTCACTGAGTGTCCACGCGAATTTTGATATATCCTTGCGGACAACAACCTTTGTTGTTGCCGCAGGAGTTCCGTTTTCAAAGGTCTCTTTATTTTCAACTGTTGTCTCTATTTCATTTTCAACTGTTGTCTTTTTGTCGTTAGACATTGGCGACCCTCCCTGTTACATAATAAATAAGGGAATTGCTGATTTGTGATTTTCTGGTAAGCTTTGTACTAATCAAGGAACGTTGCATCTTTAAAATCCCCCGAAGTACAAAGACCAAATTCTTTACGTTTTCTGTCAAACTCTGTATTTATATCTTCCATATAATTCTTGAGAGTTTCAACAGGCTCTGCGTCATCGTTGTATACTGAAAGGAAAGCAAATCCGCAGTAACGTCCGATAATATATCCACCAGGATAGTCAGGAACAAGTGTCAGATCCTGGAACTGTGCGAAGAGGTTATCATATTCAGATCTTGACCAAGGCATATTGTATAGAGCTTCAAGGTTTGCCGTTCCGTATTTTGCGGAAGGACCAAGGAGAGCTTCCAATTCATTACCGTAGCTACTCTGTGCTTCAGCGGAAGTCCACCACTGAATAAATGTCCATGCGCTAAATGCATTTTTATCTGTACATCCTCTGAGAATTACCATACCGCCTACACCTGCAAGAGATGTGTTAGTAATTGTACCATCTTTATTGAGGTAACCAGGCATTGGTGTAAATTCCCAAAGTCCGTTAATTTCTGGAGCGAATACGATAAGCTGGTTGTATGCACCATAATCGCACCAAGCAAGAGGCATTTCACCTGTACGGAAACGGTTTGCAAAGTCATAGGATACAGGGAAATCGTACATCGTGGAAAGCTGACATGCCTGTTTGAACATAGCAAGAGAGATATCAGAATCCAAATTGATACTCATGCCGTCTGTCTTTGGATAGGTATAAGTATAAGTTCCGTCTCCGTTATCTTTTACGTATTTATATTCATAATCAGGAAGATGATTTTCATCATATGTAACTTCGTAGGTGTTGTTAGTTTCTGCAAGCCAATCACCGAATTCGTCCATATAATGTTCGTAATATGTTTTTCCGTCTTCTGCAAGCTTGCCGCCGTAATTATAAAGTGTATCACCCTGCTGATACATCCAGGTCATAGAAGCACCTGTACCAGTGGGGAAACCGATATCCATCTTATTAGCGTTAAGAGTGTAAATAATATCGTAAAGCTCATCCCAAGTTTTTGGAACTTCAATACCTAATTCAGCAAAGATATCTTTTCTGTAGAAAAGCATTGAGAATCCCATTGTTTCGGGTATTGCATAAGTTACACCGTAAAGCGTAAGAGGAACTGTTGCCTGATCAACGAAACGCTTCTTAACTTCTTCGAAGGAATCAACGTCATCAAAGAACTTACTGTATACAGGGTCGTCCTTATACTTCTGCATTCCTGCTTCTGTGAAGTTAAAGCCTATCTTTTTAAGATCAGGATCGGTTGATTCTGAATCAGGATTGTTAACAGCTTTAATTGCATATCGGATAGCATAGTTAATAACCGTACCTGAGTCAACACCGAAGGTTACGTCTGGACCTGTTCCTGCAAGAATTGAAGGAAGAAGAGCACCGCCTATAACAACCTTCATTTCGATGTTTATGCCAGGGTATTTTTTAGAGAAATCGTTATCGATAAGGTCGCGAACGATTTGAGCGGTATCTCTTGATGCACCCGTCCATACAAGGAGGGACTGTTCTTCATTTATTTCCGCATCATTTTCTGTGAAGCTTCCGATTGTTGTGTAATCGGAGAAGAAAGACATGATAAATCTCTTTATTTCACCCCAAAGAGTTTCCCAGAAACCACCTTCTGAAGGAGGAAGTTCCTTTTCAGGAGCCTGGAAGAGAATGTAGTCAACGTCCAAAGGCTGTGCCTGAGAGTCAGTAATCCAAGTACCAAGTGAACCGATCTGTGCTTTGAGGTCAGCGAGCATTCCAGCAACCTTTGTAGGTCTTGTACCCATCTCCTCAAGAATCTTTGCAGTTTTATCAAGAACTACGGAGTGGTCACCCTTATAACCGATAATTGTCTCAAGGTCTTCGGAAATCTGATAAAGAAGCTTGGACTGTGCCTGGAATCCCTTAAGAACGTCAGGCATAGAAGTATCAAATCCATAGTCACGGAATTCGTCAGGTTCAGAACCCGTAACCATCAATATTTTTCTGTAGTAACCGTTAATAATGTTAAGGGAGTTTTCAACTTCACTCAAAACATAGGCCATATCTCCGAGAACAGCTTCCATGCGGATAGTACGTACGCCCTTTTCAAGATAAAACTTAAAGGTTGTTTCACCGTCTGTCAAGCCCTGTGTTATAAAGTCTGTTGAATAGTTAAACTGAAGATTCTGAGCTTCAGCAAAAGGAATAACACCGTCAATGGATATATTTCTGGAAACATACATACCAGAATATATATCCTGTTTTGCTCTGAGAACAACGTTATAAAAACCGCTTTCGGGAATGTTGACTCTCCACTCAATCCATTGACCTACATACTGCCATTTTTCTCCGCCAATTTCGTTAAAACGAATACGGGAAGCATCCCAAGGTTCTGTGATAACGGAAGATGTGTTGGAAATCTGATATATTGTTTTACTTGAAGTGAATGTGGAATGTTCAGCCTGAATCTTGAAGCTTGTTTCACCATTCACATTGTTTTCTTTACCTTCGTTTGCCTTAAGGTACTCTTCGTATGTAGGAAGAGTTGTCGGTGCAGTAAGCTTTATGGATTTAACAACAAGAGGCTCACGGAGAGCTTTGAAGGTTAAATCATGTTTACCGGCAGAAAGAAAATATTTAAGAGGATCAGAGCTATAACCTGTAGAATCGTATAAGTAATCGTACACCCAATCGCCTATGAGAAGCTTCTGAGGTTTCTTTTCATTTCCCAATGTATCCATAGGGAAAACACGGTCAGGATTGATACCTACAGTCTTATCATAGAAATCCTTAGAATCGGAAAGAATCTGACTACCATCTGTATTTGTATATACATCGATCCATTTTCTTGCCAATTCTACCGAACGAGCTTCCTTGTAGGGAACAAAACCGTCAATAAGAACCGCTCTTTCAATATCAGAGTTTTTCGTTCCTGATGCAAGAGTAACTGCAGGACCGCATTTACCATCGGAAGACTCACATTTAGGACAGTGAGACTTATCACAGTTCTTACAAACGGAATATCCCTGATTGTCGAAATAGAGAGAGTATCCACATTGTTCACACTTATAAAGGAAAACAGAACCCGTATAATATTCAATCTGAATAGTATAGAAAGCATCTGCAGGAACATCGATATTAAAAGTAATATCACAATCATCGCCAATAACGAGAACGTCGGTTAAAGGATTGCCATCTTTATCCTTGAACAGAGAATTTTCAACGTAATATGAACCTTCAGTTTGTTCTGTATCGATGTCCTTAAGATCCACCGTCAGATCGTTTTCAGAATCTTTTATAAAGTTGTACTTTTGAAGATAATCACTGTAAGTGATATCCGTAAGAAGCTCTTTCATTTCTTCTAAGGATGTTCTGTACATAGAATCCTCAGAAGCGTGAGCGGTTAAGCTCGCATCGGTCGGTTGCGCTATTAACACGGCAAACAACATCAATAACGTAAAGACACGAATGGGCAATGAACGATTTTTTGTCATGCGCTTTTCCTCCTGATAGCATGGATATAGGGTTTTTGCTGTACAAAATGGAAAAAAGATATAAAAATACATTTTTACACTTTATCACACTTTATAACGTTAGTATAATAACACAATCATTCGTTTTTGTCAAGAGTGCATATATATAGGAAAGATTTTTACATCAGATTTTTATGTTTTGATAAAACCAATTCAAAAAAATGTAAAACTGACGTTTTTTCGACCGCTTAATTCATGGTAAATTTTAATAAACATAATTTTATGCTCCAATTTCAATTCACAACAAAATTTGAATCAAAAAAGAATTTTTCTACCCATATAAATGCAAATTGTTTAGTTTAAAGCTATTTTTGATTATTATTTTTGATAAGGTATAAATTTCATAATTATGTTTTTTAATCGGAAAATTAACATATGCACTTGTTTTCTTATTCTATTGCTGATATTTTACTGTCCAATTACCCAATATAGAACATTTATGTTTGTGCATATTATACAATTTTGGGCTTTATTTTTTTACGTTCTGCTGAAATACACAAAACAAATGTTCTCCATTTTCCCGGATTTTTAATCAAAAAAGCTTCCCGATTTTATACAAATAATCGGAAAGCTTATTATTATTTTCTAAGTTAATTCTTATTATTTCGTAGTCATATTTACGGTAACAATAAAGCCGTCAATGTTATTGCCTGAAACTGAATACTCAAAGCCCTCAGGAATTTTTATTTCAGTTTCAGATGAAGAGGAATCCGCGGGGAAATAATAAACCGCATATTCTTTATTCCCACTCTTTATATCAAGCGGAGTTTTATATGTGGTTTTACCAAGCTGTTCTATATATTCTTCCAACGTCAAATTATTTACATACATATATTCAGCGTGAGGAATACCAACGTATCTGAAATGATTGTTATCCCTTACAGATGTTATTTCACTTTTATCTTCAGGATATCTGAGTATGAATCCGTATCTGTATGCATTCTCTGTAAGCCACGAATACTCCCCTTCCCCTATTTTTCCACCCGAAGGATATAATGTCAGATTAAAGGAAAGTCCCGTATGGTGATCACTTGCACCAGCTTTCACTCCCCATTTCTGTGCTTCTTCGGGAGTTACGCTTTTTATATAACTTTCATATTTTGCATTTTGGGCTTCTTCAGTTATATACCCACTTACCATTGTTACGTTTGTAAGTCCAGATATATCATTGAAGTCACCTAAAAAATCATTGGCAGCAAGGATTGTTTTTTCAAACAAACACTCTTCGCCCGAACCAATTTTATACTTTTTGTTTTTGTATTCGTATACCTCAACTATTTCGGTTTTGTCTTTAAAAGCATAAAGATGGGTGTTATTTACCAATATTAAATCGCCTATATATACAGAATCAGCATCCACCTTTATCGTAATATATTCAACACCGTCTTCAGAGGATTCTTCCACGGAAGTATCAACACTGCCTGCATTTTCATCCTTGGAGTTGAGATCAATCACTGTATAACCATCATCTGAAGAAGAGTGCGAATTTGGAACATCTTTCGGGTTAAAAAGCATCACAACCATAACTATACTGACTATAATGCAAACAAAGAATGCAAGATATTCACTCAAGCCGTATTTAGTTTTACTTATGTGCTCTCCTTTTCTTCCCATACTTCCTCCGAATCAGGATTTTATAATTAACTCTTTTGGATAATTCAATCCAAGAACATTATTAGATCAACTGTCCTTTGCTATAGGCAGAAAGCCGGAGCATATACTCCGGCTTTCCGTTAAACAAACCGTATTATTTGCTAATTAGTTTATTTCAGCCTTTTTAACAAGCTTTTCGCGTCTTACTTTTGCAGATTCTTCAGCCTTATTAAAGAGAACTTCTGCTCTTTCAGGGAAGGACTGAGTAAGTCTTGCGTAACGTGTTTCAGACTTGATAAATTCTTTGTAGTCACCCGTAGGTTCTTTGGAATCGATAACGAGCTTCTGTTCTGCTTCAGGATTGTATCTGAACATATTCCAGTAGCCGCATTCAACAGCACGTTTCATTTCCTGCTGGCAGTTCTGCATACCGCCCTTAACACCGTGCATTTCACAAGGAGCATAACCGATGATAAGCGAAGGACCGTTATATGCTTCAGCTTCTGTAAGAGCCTTAAGAGTCTGAGTCATATCTGCGCCCATAGCGATCTGTGCAACGTAAACGTATCCGTAAGACATTGCGATTTCAGCAAGGTTCTTCTTGCCAATTGCTTTACCTGCAGCTGCAAACTGAGCAACCTGACCGATGTTGGAAGCCTTGGAAGCCTGTCCGCCAGTGTTGGAGTAAACTTCAGTATCAAATACCATAACATTTACGTTTTCACCGCTTGCAAGAACGTGGTCAAGACCGCCGAAGCCGATATCATATGCCCAACCGTCACCACCGAAGATCCAGATGGATTTCTTGGAGAGGTAATCTTTTTCTGCAAGAATTGCTTTGCAGAGTTCGCAATCGCAACCTTCAATAGCTTCAACGAGAGCCTTTGTTGCTGCACCATTTGTTTTGCCATCTTCATATGTGTCAAGGTAAGCTTTTGCAGCAGCCTTGATTGCTTCGGGAGCATCACCGTTTGAAAGCTGTTCTACATAGCCCTTGAGTTTTTCTCTGAGAGCCTTGTGACCAAGAGCCATACCAAGACCATGTTCTGCGTTATCTTCAAAGAGAGAGTTTGCCCAAGCAGGTCCTTTACCTGTTTCTTTGTTTACAGTGTAAGGAGTTGCAGGAGCGGAGCCGCCCCAGATGGATGAACAGCCTGTAGCGTTGGAAATATACATTCTTTCGCCAAAGAGCTGAGTAATAAGTCTTGCATAAGAAGTTTCAGCACATCCTGCGCAAGAACCTGAGAACTCGAGGAGAGGCTGTTTGAACTGGCTTCCCTTAACTGTTGTGTTAATCAATTCTGCTTTTTCAGAAACGTTAGCAACAGCATAATCCCAAGGAGCCTGCTGTTCAGACTGAGTATGAGCAAATACCATTTCGAGTGCTGTACCGAGTTTAGGATTGTTGTTTACAGGACAAGCCTTAACGCAGAGCGTACATCCCATACAGTCAGCAGGAGAAATAGCCATTGTAAATTTGTAGTTTGTCTTAACAACGGGTTTAGCTGCAAATTTTGTAGCTGCAGGTGCATTTGCTGCTTCTTCTTCCGTCATTGCGAAAGGACGGATACAAGCATGAGGACAAACAAATGCACAGTTGTTACACTGAATACATGCTTCAGGATTCCAAGTAGGAACGTAAACAGCTACGCCACGTTTTTCAGAGATAGTAGAACCCTGTGGGAACGTACCATCAACATAATCCTTGAATGCAGAAACAGGAAGCTTATCACCTGCCATTGCATTTGTGGGATTAACAACGTTGTTAACGAATTTTTCAAGATCAGCTCTGTCGCTCTTGAAAGCGGATTGAGGAGCATCTGCGGTGCAGTTCTTCCATGCTTCAGGAACGTTAACTTCTACAAAAGCATCTGCGCCTGCATCGATAGCTTTGTAGTTAAGCTCAACCATTGCTTCGCCCTTCTTGATGTAGGACTTATATGCAGCCTTCTTCATATATTCGATTGCTTTATCTTTAGGAAGAATATTAGCAAGTGCGAAGAATGCAGACTGAAGAACGGTGTTCTTAACCTTTGCATTACCAATCTGCGTTGTAGCTATGGTAGTAGCATCAATAATGATAAATTTAATATTGTTGTTAGCAATATATGATTTAACCTGACCGGGCAAGTGTGCGTCAAGCTCATCAACGGACCACGCACAGTCAAGGAGGAACGTTCCACCGGGTTTAACGTCAGAAATCATATCATACTTCTTCAAGTATGCAGAGTTGTGACATGCAACGAAGTCAGCCTTATTGATATAATAAGGAGATTTGATAGATTTATCACCGAAACGCAAGTGAGAAATGGTGATACCGCCTGTCTTTTTAGAGTCATACTGGAAGTATGCCTGAATGTATTTATCAGTGTTGTCGCCGATGATTTTGATGGAGTTCTTGTTTGCACCAACAGTTCCGTCACCGCCAAGGCCCCAGAATTTGCAAGCAATTGTTCCAGGAGCTGCTGTATCGGGAGCGGGTTTTTCTTCAAGTGAAAGTCCTGTAACGTCGTCAACGATACCAATAGTGAAGTTGTTCTTTGGTTCATCCTTTGCAAGATTTTCATATACTGCGAAAATGCTGGAAGGAGGAGTATCCTTTGAACCAAGACCATAACGACCGCCAACTACGGTTGCTTTAACACCTGTCTGTGCAAGAGCGGTAATAACGTCAATATAAAGGGGTTCGCCGAGAGAACCAGGTTCTTTTGTTCTGTCAAGAACAGCGATCTTTTTACAGGATGCAGGAATTGCTTCTGCAAGCTTGGAAGCAACGAAAGGTCTGTAAAGACGAACTTTGATAAGACCAACTTTTTCGCCGCAAGCGTTCATATAGTCAATAACTTCTTCTGCTACGTCGCAGATAGAGCCCATTGCAATGATAACTCTTTCAGCATCAGGAGCTCCGTAATAGTTGAAGAGCTTATAGTCAGTTCCGCATTTTGCGTTAACCTTGTCCATATATTCTTCAACGATTGCAGGAAGTGCATCATAGTAGCTGTTGCAAGCTTCTCTATGCTGGAAGAAGATATCACCGTTTTCTGCAGAACCACGAAGAACGGGATGTTCAGGGTTAAGAGATCTTGCTCTGAATGCTTTAACAGCATCCATATCTACCATTTCTTTGAGATCGTCATAATCCCAAACTTCGATTTTCTGAATTTCATGAGAAGTTCTGAATCCATCGAAGAAGTTTACAAAAGGAACTCTGCCTTTGATTGTTGCAAGGTGAGCAACAGCACCAAGATCCATAACTTCCTGAGGGTTTGTATTTGCAAGCATTGCAAAGCCTGTCTGACGGCAAGCATATACGTCGGAATGATCACCGAAAATATTAAGAGCGTGAGATGCAACGCAACGTGCTGATACGTGGAATACACTGGGGAGCAATTCTCCAGCTATCTTATACATATTAGGAATCATAAGAAGAAGACCCTGAGATGCTGTATAAGTAGTAGTGAGAGCACCTGCTGCCAATGAACCGTGTACCGTACCTGCGGCACCTGCTTCTGACTGCATTTCAACAACGTTTACCGTTGTTCCAAAAATGTTTTTTCTTCCCTGTGCAGACCAGATATCAGTATAGTCTGCCATAGGGCTTGAAGGGGTAATGGGGTAAATTCCGGCAACTTCTGTGAACGCGTATGACACGTGAGCAGCAGCTGTATTGCCGTCCATGGATAACTTTTGTCTTGCCATGTTTGTTTGTCCTCCTGAAAATTTATTTGTACATTTTATTTTTATCAGAATCGGGTGAAATCTTATTTTATCTCACCAAACAAATATAATATCACTTTTTCATATCTTTGTAAACATATAAGTTTGAAGAAAAAGCATATATTTTGAAAATATTTATCTCAAATAGCTCTCTATTTTTTATTTAAATCCCAGACTATGCTTTTTTTGCTCTCAACTCAAAGAAGGGTTCCGGACTTGCGTCTTCCTCACTTTGAGGACCTGGCTTGATGAATTTTTCTTCTGGGAAAATATATTTAGGAAGCTTGGCGTTTTCTTCAGCAAGTTTTGCTTCTTCAGCGAGTCTTGCCTCTTCAGCGAGTCTTGCCTCTTCAGCAAGTTTTGCTTCTTCAGCGAGTCTTGCCTCTTCTGCAAGTTTTGCTTCTTCAGCGAGTCTTGCCTCTTCAGCAAGTTTTGCTTCTTCTGCGAGTCTTGCTTCTTCAGCAAGTTTTGCTTCTTCTGCGAGTCTTGCTTCTTCAGCGAGTCTTGCTTCTTCAGCGAGTCTTGCTTCTTCAGCGAGTCTTGCCTCTTCAGCGAGTCTTGCCTCTTCTGCGAGTCTTGCTTCTTCAGCAAGTCTTGCCTCTTCAGCGAGTCTTGCTTCTTCAGCGAGTCTTGCTTCTTCAGCGAGTCTTGCCTCTTCAGCGAGTCTTGCCTCTTCAGCAAGTTTTGCTTCTTCTGCGAGTCTTGCCTCTTCAGCGAGTCTTGCTTCTTCAGCGAGTCTTGCCTCTTCGGCAAGTTTTGCTTCTTCAGCGAGTCTTGCTTCTTCTGCAAGTTTTGCTTCTTCAGCAAGTCTTGCCTCTTCAGCGAGTCTTGCCTCTTCAGCGAGTCTTGCTTCTTCAGCGAGTCTTGCCTCTTCATCAGAAGAATTTGTGAATGACATAGTTTCCGCTACGGGTTTACCAGCGGGTTTTACAGTCTCATCTACAGCAGGTGTCAAAGAATTAAGTTTTTCAAATATGAGTTGTGCAGCTTCTTTAACAGAGCAAGATAAATCTTTCTGATAAATTACAACTGCAGGCATATTCATATCAAGGTTATACAATACAGCATCCTGAACGCACTTTTTTGTCGTTCTTATAAGGTGCTTAGGATTATCAACCTGAATACCAAGAATTGGCTTGCGCTTCGTTCCAAAAATACGAATAGAAGTAATTTTTCCCTTATCAATAAAACCAACTCCTTTGTCGCCTGTTACAAAATCATATATTCCATCTTCTGTTATAACAAGAGCGGTTGATTTAGCAATGAGATAATAAATCAAAAATGCAGTCCAAAGGAGAAAAAATACAACTCCAACTCCTCCAAATGCGTAGCAGAGAACGTCAAATCTGCTGTCAATGGATATAATGCGGTGAAAGGGCATAAAAAGCACAAATAAAAAAGCAGCACAAAGAAGCAAGCTAAAAAATAACGATACAACGCGTCCTGCAATTTTCTTTTTCACAATTATGGATTTATTTTTTGGATATTTCATAAATGCCCTCCAAATTACATAATTTCATAAAATATATTTTTAGTTAATTACGGATTAAACTCAACAAGTCTGTATGTGGTATGGTTATCGTATATTACAAATTTTTTTGTTTCTTTCGTCACGGGATTATATATTTCCAAAGTGTATTTTTCACCGCTTTCGCTTTCTTCCGTATCAAAAAACACATCTTCACCTGATGCATAATATTCATTTGTGTTCAAATCGTTTTCGGAGAAATCAATTTTCAATCCCGAAAAACAAACTCTTTCAAATTTATATCTTCCTTTTTCTGTGTTTATTCTATTACAAACATTGTATTCGTTACCATTACGGTCATACAAGCGATACACAAGAGGATATTCCTCGAATTCACCGCTCACATTATTCTTATCGACGTCTGTAATTTTTGTATTGTATTTAACACCTATTTCCAACTCCCCAGCTGTTTCAGCATAAACAACGTTTGAAAGGGTTATAGTTCCGTAATACTCCATAAAATCCTTTGTGTTTATCTTATAGGTAACGAATTTATCTGGAGCATCATAATATAGATCAATAGCATTTTTTGAAAAAGTTATTTTTTCAAGCAAGGAAGAATCACAGCTCGAAAAAATACGTGCAAAACAAATTATATAAGCTATAGCGGAGCATATTGCGAGAACACGAAACACAATCTTGCCCAAACGTTTTCCTGCTTTTGAGCTATGTTCATCTTCTTCATCAGGGAAATGTTTTCCTTCAATATCCATCTTTATTCTCCGCCTGTTATTTTCAATCCCAATAGTTTCTGTCCAACGTTCTTAGCTGTATAGCTGTTGCAACGTGGGTACATCTGATAATTTCGGATTCTTCGAAATCTGCAACAGTTCTTGATATTTTGAGAAGTCTGTCATATCCGCGGGCTGATAATCCTAAAGATTCGTAAGCGCGCTTAAGGACGGCAGTACCTTTTTCATCAAGTACACAATATTTTCTGACGAGCGAACCGTTCATCATACTGTTTGACGTAACAGGGACACCACCCACAGTCACGTTTTCAAAACGCTTTTTTGCAAATTCGCGGGCACGCATTACCCTTGCATAAATTTCAGCACTTCCCTCACCCGTCTTTTGAGTAGAAAGAAGTTCAAATTCAAGAGGTCTCAGCTCAACCTGAATATCAATTCTGTCAAGCAACGGACCAGAAATTCTCGAAACGTACTGTCTTCTTGAATTAGCAGAACAAGTACATTGTTTTGTTGGATGACCGTAAAATCCGCATTTACACGGATTCATTGCGGCTACGAGCATAAATGAACACGGAAATTCCGTTTTTCCATTTACACGTGTTATGGAAACACATTTCTCCTCAATTGGTTGGCGAAGTATTTCCATTGCTGTTTTATCAAATTCAGGTAACTCATCTAAAAACAAAACTCCGTTATGCGCCAATGAAATTTCACCAGGTTTTGGCACTCTTCCTCCGCCTGCAAGACCTGCCGCAGAAACGGAATGATGTGGAGCTCTGAAAGGACGAGCAGTGACGAGAGACTGCGAAGGCTTTAATAGCCCCGACACAGAATGTATCTTCGTCGTCTCAATCGCCTCGTCAAGCGAGAGAGGGGGTAATATTGTTGAAAGTCGGGAAGCAAGCATGCTTTTGCCCGTACCAGGAGGGCCTATCATGAGTACGTTATGGTTTCCTGCAGCTGCGATTTCCAAGGCATATTTGGCAAATCCCTGCCCTTTAACGTCTGCCATATCAAGCTCACTCGTCATAGAAGAAACGCGGAAAGCTTCTTCATCAAAAACGCATTCTTCAAGGGAAGCTTCACCTTCAAGATGCTTGAAAAGCTCAGAAACGTTTCTGACTGCGTAAACCTTAATATCTCCAGCGGCAGCTGCCTCAGGTGCGTTTTCTGCAGGAACATATATTTCCTTGAATCCGTTTTCCTTTGCAGCTATAGCCATAGAAAGAACCCCTCTTACAGGGCGCAAGGCACCTGTAAGAGAAAGTTCACCTAAAAAGCATTTTCCCGAAAGATCAATTTTATTTTCTTTCGATGCGTAAACACACGCAATGAGTATGGGGAGGTCGTAAGCAGACCCCTCCTTGCGAATATAAGCGGGAGCCAGATTTACAGTAAGCAAATTGTGCTTCACTGCAATACCCGAACTATGAGCAGCAGAATATACACGCTGTGCCGCCTCCTTTACAGCCGCATCAGGCAAACCTATTATTTCTAATCTTGGTTCCTGCGACGGTGAAGCTTTTGCTTCAACAGTCACAACAAGGCCTTCGACACCGCTGAGTGCAGCAGAATATACAATTCCTACCATACTTGTTCAATGGCTCCCTATTTATATACTATATTTTATTTTTTCAAAAGTTTTTTGATAGTTTCATCATTTGCATCATCAGTGCATCTGTAGTTTGTAACCTCGAGGTCAAGGTTGAATGCATTGATACCGATGAAAGATTCGCTATCAGCTGTGAGAGAAGGAACTCCTGTGATAACGTATGTAGGAGCGCCGTTAACGTAGAATGTAACAGTGTCACCGTTTCTGAGAACAGCAAGAGTTACAGCCTGATCATATTTCCAGCCTGTAGGCCAGTCAATTTTTTCTGTGTCAGCCCATTTGTATTCACCAGCAGTAACGTGAACGTAACCAGCATCATCCTTGAAGATATCAGAAAGCTGATCTTTTGCGCCGTCGCCAGTAGCGGAGTCGATGAAGCAGAACAATCCGTTTTCTGCACCGTCGTTAAACAAAAGACCGAATTTAGGCCATGCATCATTATTTTTGATTCCTTTGAGCTTGAAGGTTGCTTCAGCATAAGCAACAGGACCAGAGATTCCTGAGAAGTAGATTGTGTTAACACCGTCAGCAGAAAGAGTTACTATTCTGTCTGCATATTTTGCATCGTCAGAAGCAAAGTCGTTTGTTGTGTCCCAATCACCAACTACAGGGCAATCAGAGCTTCCAGGACCAAGGGTAACAACACCGCTGAAGGGGTTAGCTTCGAATGTGTCATCGTTTGTAACAAGGATGAAGCTGTTTGCAGCATTTGCATCACAATCTTCATAGAATCCTTTTGTTGCATCGCTGCCGTTGCAGTTAATGAGAGCAGGAGCGATTGAGAGGTTTTCGTATGCGCTGTCAGAATCATTTCCTACGAGTTCGTAAGGAACTGAAACATTAACAACGAAGCCTTTAGAGCTTTCATATTCCCAACCCTGAACAGAAGCTTCAACTGTGATATCTTTGTTGTATCCACCGTTTTCATAACCTTTTGCAACAACTTTTCCGTCTGCTGTTACAACTACAGATACAAATTTTCCATCTTCAAATTTAGTGGAAGCTTTCTTTTCACCAAGGTAGAATTCAATACCGTCTGCTGAAAGAACTGATTCATCATCAACGTATACAGTGATTTTTGCAGCAGAATCTGCGTATTTG
The DNA here is from genome assembly GCA_015064625.1 of Oscillospiraceae bacterium. Taxonomy (GTDB): domain Bacteria; phylum Bacillota; class Clostridia; order Oscillospirales; family CAG-382; genus SIG653. The sequence continues at coordinate 58,897 of SVRW01000015.1, forward strand.
AAATACCAGTAAGAATCTGCATCTTCGCCGTTGTTTGCAACAGTTACAATGAGTTCTGTATCCTCAAGCTCATCGTTGCATGTAATATCGAGCTTGAACTCAGGATCAACGGAAACAGGTTCATCCGATGAACCTTCAGAAGTTGTAACGTCTTCGGATTTTTCTGAATCTTCAGAGGCTGCTGTGGATTGGGATTCTGCAGGCTTGGATGATTCATCAGCTTTGGAAGAAGTAGAAGAAGCATCATCAGAACCGCAGGACGCCAAAGAAAGGATCGCAGAAATTGCGATTGCTAAGGATAAAAGGGTCTTTTTCATTGAGTGTCCTCCATGATTTTTTGTTTTTTGTTTTTTATTTTATTTTTTACTTTTCACCTATAGCTATTTGATACGATTATACACCACCAAATTCAATTTGTCAATATTTTTTGCGAAATTACAAGCCTCAATATTCTTTAGCATTTTATGACTACAATTAATTTGTTATTGATAAATTGTTATCGAATTATACTTTACTCTTGATTTTTCTCCGCCTTTATTATATAATCATTCAAACGGAGGTTTTTTCCAATGAAGAAAAACGATATTTTTACAGTTAATATAACATCCGTAGGAAGTGGCGGAGAAGGCGTTTGCCGTGTTGACAACATGGCTGTTTTTGTGCCATTTGCAGTTGCAGGTGATGAAGCGGAAATTAAAATTGTTAAAGTTAATAAAAATTATGCTTTCGGAAGACTTGAAAAGATACTCACACCTTCTCCTTCAAGAGTATGTCCAAAGTGTTTCTCCTTTGGTAAATGTGGCGGATGTGCTTTACAATCAACCGATTATAAAACGCAGCTTGAAATAAAGCGTCAAAGGGTAAAGGACGCATTGGAACGAATTGGCGGATTTAAAGACGTCGACGTTGCCGAATGTTTTGGAAGCGACCCTTTTTATGAATACAGAAATAAGGCGCAATATCCCGTTGCCGACGTGAACGGGAAAGCTGAAACGGGGTTTTACGCTCCGAGAAGCCACAGACTTGTTAAGATGGACGATTGTTCACTCACGGACAGCGACAGCAAAATCATACTTAACACGGTTATCGATTTTCTCAACGAAAACGGCATCCGTGCATACGATGAAGAAACAAAAAAAGGCACAGTAAGGCACGTTTATACACGTCACGGTGATGGTGAAATCATAGCTGTTATTGTATCCGCAAGCAAAATTTTGCCAAAGAAAGAAGAGCTTGTTGAAAAGCTTTTGAAAGCCCCTCTCAAAAGAAAGCTTTCAGGTATTGTTTATAACTACAATCCTCTTCCTAACAACGTTATTTTAGGTGATACGCACAAGATTTTATACGGCAAAAGCTATATACACGACACTCTTTGCGGAATTGATTTCAAAATCGATTACAAATCATTTTATCAGATAAATAAAAAGACCACAGAGAATTTATATACCAAGGCTATAGAGCTTCTCGCCCCCTCCCCCGATGATACAGTTTTAGACCTTTACTGCGGGATCGGGACTATAACGCTTTGTGCCGCAAAGCATTGTGGAAAAGTAATAGGAGTTGAAGTAGTGGAAGAAGCAATTCTTGATGCCCGTGAAAATGCATTATCGAACGGAATATCCAATGCAGAATTTCACGTTGGAACAGCGGAAGAAGTCTGTCCCGCACTTGTTAAAAACGGACTTACCGCATCTGCAGTTATTGTCGACCCGCCAAGAAAAGGCTGTGATGCGGTTTTACTTAATACGCTTATCGAACTTTCTCCTTCGCGTATAGTTTACGTTTCATGCGACCCTGCAACCCTTGCAAGAGATGCAAAGTTTCTTTGTGAAAACGGATATACGCTTGATACGGCTTATCCCTTTGACCAATTTCCACAAACGAGCCACGTCGAAACTGTAATCCTTTTAAGTCGGAAAGATGTCCACGAGCGAATCAAGTTTGATTTGAATATTGAGGAATTGAATAGGACAAGTCAGTCAAAGTGAAGCGGAGGTGATACTGTGTTATTTCATGTT
>SVRW01000016.1 GCA_015064625.1 Oscillospiraceae bacterium
TCACAAGGAAGAAGGTAACGGCTTGGGGCTTGCACTTGTAAAAAATATCATTTCCCTATGTAACGGAAGCATTTCTGCGGAAAATATCGGAGGAGGCGGTTGCCGATTCACGGTAACGCTCCCGAACAAAAATTAAATAGATACACTCACAAGAGGTATTGGTTCATTCGAGCCGATACCTCTTTTTTCAACAAATGTTGAGATTCAGTTGAACTTTAGTTGCAGATTCTTTTTTATACTGTTCCTACAAAATAAAAAAATAGGAGTGCATATTATGATGGCCGACAGCACAGGAAAATATCAAAACAAGATACTGACAATACCGAATATCCTCTCTTTCTTTCGTTTGTGTCTGATTCCGGTGATTGTATGGCTATACGTTGGAAAGCAGGACTATTTGTGGACACTGCTGATTCTGACGTTATCCGGCATTACCGATATTGTAGACGGTATTATTGCGCGCAAATTCAATATGGTGAGTAATTTCGGCAAGGCGTTTGACCCTGTGGCAGACAAGCTGACACAGATGGCTATGCTGTTCTGCCTTGTTTCCCGCTTCAAATATATGATGGTTCCGTTTGTCCTTCTTGTGGTGAAAGAGGTGTTTACGGGAATTACTGCGCTTGTTTCGATCAAGAAAACGAATACTGTCAAGGGCGCCGTTTGGCACGGAAAGCTGACAACGGTTTCCCTGTATGTGATGATGGCTCTCCACGTTGTTTGGTTTAATATTCCTCGTACCTTATCGCTTATCTTAGTTGGGATTTGTATCGGTATTATGCTGATGTCATTTATTATGTACGCTATGCAGAATATCAAGGCAATCAAAAATAAATCGTTTGACACCTAAGACCTCAGGAGATGATTCGATCCAATGGATAAAGAAAAAACGCTGCGATGCGGGGCTCTTGTTGCCTTTGAAATTTTTGCTGTCGTTACCATCATTACACTGATAGCAAACAAGCAATATGACCGTTTACCACTTGCCATTGCTACACCGTTAATTCTTCTTGTGCCCAAGTTTGCGGAGCAGATATTCAAATGCAAGATCGTATTGCCGGTTTATCTCATCAGTCTGTTTTATGCTATAGGCCCAATGCTGGGACATTGCCATAATTTTTATTATACCATTCCTTGGTGGGATAAAATGCTTCATATATTAGGCGGAGTTATGTTCGCTTTCTTCGGACTCTTCCTGTTTGAAAAATACGTTGGCAATAACAAGAAAAAGGTTGTAATGACCGCCATTTTTGCGCTTTGCTTTTCTATGGCCATATCAGTTTTATGGGAGTTCTGCGAATATGGAGCCGATACCTTTTTCGGCATGGATATGCAGGATGACGTTGTAATACACCGCATCAACTCCTATCTTTTAGATGATGAAGTGGGAATTGCCGGTTCGATTGACGAGATTGAGGAAGTGCTGGTGAACGGAAAAACATTACCTGTTGCCGGATACATTGATATTGGACTCAATGACACGATGATGGATATGCTTCTTGAAACGCTGGGCGCGGTCGTTGTAGCTGTCGTTTATATCATAGGCAAAGGAAAATTCAACGTATTTAAAAATAAAGAACAAAAGACATAACATTCTGAGGATGAGGGGTGTAACGTGTATTTCTGGAGATGCTTTATTTATCTTTTGGCAGTCGGTACTGTGGCCTTTTTCGTTGGCAGGCTGCTTCCGAAAAACTGGTTCCGAGCGGATCTGTTTCCGTACCGCAGCTATAAATTTGAACAAGACGGACGGATCTATGACAAGTTAAAGGTTCGCAAATGGCAAAACAAAATACCGGATATGAGCAAGATTTTGCCTAAAGTAATGCCTCCGAAGAACCTCTCGGGGAATTTCAGAGAACGGATGCCGCGAATGCTGCAGGAAACCTGCGTAGAAGAGATGATCCATTCGGTACTGTGTGTAACGGGCTTGCGTTGTCTTAAACTCTATCCGGGAATCGGCGGTGTCATAATCGTTATCCTTTACATTGTAGCCTTCAACCTGCCGTTTATTATCATATGTATTATCTTGATCTTTATCATTCATTTGTTAATGAGGGAATTTGTTCCGGGAAATATTTTGATGAACATTTTTTCTCATACCTCAATGACGGTATTCTTTTTAGTCCGTTTGATCACGATGATAGGATTGTAACTTCGGAAAAAGAGAAAAAATCATTCTTTGAGAAAATAGTTAATTTGTTCAAGAAAAAATAAATGTGTGCTTTGTTGCACTTGATTTTACGTTTAAAATATGTTTTTATCTTGACAATTCTCCAAAAATGTGTTATATATAAATTGGTCACGGCTGAGGCGAAAGGTGAAAATCCTGACGTTAAAGGGTGCGTAGAATAGATGATAATCCATTTTTTAAATGGGTCAGTTTTGCGTTCCCTTTTTGGGAACGTTTTTTTATTCAAGGAGAAAATATGGAAAACAGAATTGCAATTATAGGAATAGTGGTTGACAAATCAGAATCGACGGAAGCACTTAACCGAATCCTTCACGATTATAAAGATTACATAGTTGGCAGAATGGGTATTCCGTACCGTGAACGTGGGGTTAATTTAATAAGCATAGTTATTGATGCACCCAATGACGTAATAAGCGCACTTACAGGCAGAGCAGGAATGTTAGAAGGCGTTACAGCCAAAGCTCTTTATTCTAAGGTGTAAAAATGCTTTCTCTTATAGAAAAACTTGAAAAAGAAAGAAGCCTTCTTGAAAGCGAATACGTCTATCTTCTTGAAAACAGAACCCCCGAAATTTCCGAGTTGTTGCTCAAAAAAGCAACAGAAGCTCGTAAGAGAAATTACGGCATAGATATATACGTCCGAGGTCTTATAGAGTTTACAAATTATTGCAAAAATAATTGTTATTATTGCGGAATAAGAGCGGGTAATAAGAAGGCTGAACGTTATCGCCTTTCGGAAGAAGAAATACTTTCTTGCTGTGAATACGGATATAAAATTGGAATGAGAACCTTTGTTCTTCAAGGGGGCGAAGACGTATATTTCACGGCGGAGCGTATTGAAAATATAATAAGGCAGATAAAAAATACTTATCCTGATTGTGCTGTAACTTTATCTTTTGGTGAACATCCAAAAGAAACATATCAAAAATGGTTCGACGCAGGAGCAGACAGATATCTGCTTCGCCATGAAACTGCAGATGATAAACATTATGCTCTTTTGCATCCATCGAATCTGACGTTAGAGAATCGAAAAAAGTGCCTTTATGACCTTAAAGAAATCGGTTATCAGGTGGGATGTGGATTTATGGTTGGTTCTCCATTCCAAACAAATTTTCATCTTGCGCGTGACCTTAAGTTTATTGAAGAATTTAAACCACAAATGGTAGGCATTGGCCCTTTTATTCCACATTGTGATACACCTTTTTCAAAAGAAAAAGGGGGGAGTCTTGAAATGACTTTGTTTTTACTGTCTGTAGTCAGACTGATTTTACCGAACGTTTTGCTTCCCGCAACAACAGCACTTGGCACAATAAGTGAAAACGGAAGAGAAAAAGGTATTTTAGCAGGAGCAAACGTTTGTATGCCTAATCTTTCACCAAAGGAAGTAAGGCATAAATATATGCTTTATAACAACAAAAAATCCACAGGAGCGGAATCAGCAGACGAATTTCAGTATTTGAAAGAACGGATGGAGAAAATCGGATATCATGTTACCGTTTCGCGTGGAGACTTTAAACCTGACATTTTATAAAATACATAGAAAGAAGGAATAAATATGTATAATCCTAAATCGATGAAAGCGGAAGAATTTATTGACCATCAAGAAATTGAGGAAACTTTAGCATATGCGGATGCTCATAAACGTGATGTGGAGCTAATAGATTCAATTATCGCAAAAGCAAAGCTCAGAAAGGGGCTTTCCCACAGAGAAGCATCCGTTTTGCTTGCTTGCGAGCTTGAGGACAAAAACCAAGAGGTTTACGCTTTGGCAAAGCAGATAAAACAAGACTTTTACGGAAACAGAATCGTTATGTTTGCGCCTCTTTATCTGTCAAATTATTGTGTGAACGGCTGCCTTTATTGCCCTTATCACCTTAAAAATAAGCGCATAGCAAGAAAGAAGTTAACTCAAGAAGAAATAAAAGCCGAAGTAATTGCCCTTCAGGATATGGGACATAAAAGACTTGCTCTTGAAGCAGGTGAGCATCCTATTTATAACCCAATAGAATATATACTTGAATCTATTGAAACGATTTACTCTATAAAGCATAAAAACGGAGCAATCCGCCGTGTTAACGTAAATATTGCGGCAACAACTGTAGAGAATTACAAAAAGCTTAAGGATGCCGGAATCGGAACGTATATTCTTTTTCAGGAAACCTATCATAAAGAAAGCTATGAAAGACTTCATCCAACAGGACCAAAGAGCAATTATGCTTACCATACGGAAGCTCATGACAGAGCAATGCAGGGCGGTATTGATGACGTAGGGCTTGGCGTTCTTTTCGGCTTGGAGCTTTACAGATACGAATTTGCAGGACTTCTTATGCATGCAGAACATCTTGAAGCCGTTTTCGGAGTTGGACCTCATACAATAAGCGTTCCTCGCGTTTGCCCCGCTGACGATATTGACCCAGGTGCATTTGATAATGGTATATCCGAAGATACTTTTGCAAAAATTGTCGCTTGTATCCGTGTTGCAGTGCCCTACACGGGAATGATTATATCCACGAGAGAATCTCCAAAGGCAAGAGCAAGAGTTTTGGAATTGGGCGTTTCGCAGATTTCGGGTGGTTCAAGAACAAGCGTTGGCGGTTATGCACGACCTGAACCCGAGGAAGAAAATTCAGCTCAGTTTGACGTTTCAGATCATAGAACCCTTGACGAGGTTGTTCGTTGGCTTATGGAGCTGGGGCACGTTCCGTCCTTCTGCACCGCTTGCTACAGAGAGGGAAGAACGGGAGACAGATTTATGCAGCTTTGTAAATCGGGTGAGATACATAATTGCTGTTTGCCTAATGCTTTGATGACTCTTAAAGAATATCTTGAAGATTATGCATCAGAGGAAACGAAAAAAGTGGGCGAGGCTCTTATAGAAAAAGAAATGAAGGATATCCCGAAGGAAAAAGTTCGTAATATCGTTGAAGATAAGCTTTTCAGAATTTCTTTGGGAGAGCGTGATTTCCGTTTTTGAGGTGACGTGACTTATGGCTACACTTAATGAAACCCCAAAGGGTGAGAGGCTGCATATAGCATTTTTCGGTAAGAGAAATGCAGGGAAATCAAGCCTTGTAAATGCATTTACAGGTCAGGAGCTTTCTATCGTTTCCGACGTTAAAGGTACAACAACAGACCCCGTTTATAAAGCTATGGAGCTTTTACCCCTTGGTCCAGTTATGATTATCGATACACCTGGTATAGATGACGAAGGGGAGCTTGGTGCTCTCCGTATAAAAAAAGCAAAGCAAGTTCTCAATAAAGCCGACCTTGCTTTGATAGTAGCAGATGCAAGTTCCCCCTTGGGAAAAGAAGAAAATGAGCTTGTTGAAGCGTGTAAAGAGCGGGAAATTCCTTATATTATAGCTTGGAGCAAATCCGATTTGCTTACAAACGTTCCTGAAAACACAGAAACAGAGCTTTGGACAAGTTCTTTGAATAAATCAGGAATTGAAGAATTGAAGGAACGCTGTGCAAAGACTGTCAAATCCGAGGAGAACGGCAGAAAGATAGTTTCTGACCTTCTTTCTCCGTGCGACGTTGTAGTGCTTGTCGTTCCTATTGATAAAGCCGCTCCAAAGGGCAGACTTATTTTGCCCCAACAGCAAACTATCCGAGATATATTGGATAGCGGTGCTTCCGCTTTGGTTTGCAGAGATACGGAGCTTCTTCAAACTATATCAAAATTGAAAGATAAACCGAGACTTGTTATAACTGATAGTCAGGTTTTCGGAAAAGTCAGCAAAATGCTTGAAGCGGATATTCCGCTTACGTCTTTTTCAATTCTGATGGCTCGTTATAAAGGAAATTTACCCCTTGCTGTAAAGGGTGCTTCTGTGGTAGATACCTTGAAAAAAGGCGATAAGGTGCTTATCTCCGAAGGGTGTACTCATCACCGTCAATGTGAGGATATCGGCACTGTAAAAATTCCCAATTGGATAAGGAAGCACGTAGGGGAAGAAATAGATTTTTCTTTTACGTCAGGCGGAGAATTTCCTGAAAATCTTAATGAATACAAATTAGTTATTCATTGCGGAGGATGTATGCTGACGGAAAAAGAAATGCGTTACAGACTTCGCTCATGCCAGAGCGCAGGTGTTCCCGTTACCAATTACGGAATATTGATTGCATATCTGAACGGTATTCTGAAAAGAACGTTAGAACCTTTTCCCGATATATTTTCAATTTTGGAAAAATAAAAAAAGCGGTGATTTGAGAGAAAAAACTTTCAAATCACCATTTTTTTAAACCTTAACAATAATATCGCAACTGTTTTTTATGTCAAATTCTTTGAAATAACGGTTTTCCATAGGAATCCATTCTTCAAAAAAGCGTTTCTGTAATTCCTCGGAATTCCTTTTATGTATGCGTTTCTTTTGAGTATCTTCGCTAATATCGAGGAATACGGAAATCGTATAATATTTTCGTAGAGAGGGATGCATACAATAAGCACCTTCAATAACTGTTATTTTTGTAGGAACAATTTCTTCCGCAGGTAGAAGTTCTTTCGTTTTGCAATCGTATTTTATGTACAATACGGATTCCTTTTTGCTCAAAGGAATCAAAACTTCTTTTTCAAATCTTTCGCGGTCAAAGTTTCCGCCAACCTCTTCCAGCCTTTCTTTTGTTCGCTGGTGTGGCTGCAAGAAAAAATCGTCTATATGAAAAACTGCACATCCGTAAAGCTTTTGTAACGTTCCAGCCAAGGTGGATTTTCCGCTTGCACTGCCGCCTTCTATGGCTATTATTATTTTTTCTTCTGTAAGCTGTAAAAAGTTTAATTCTTCAAAAAGCGGAAGGTATCCGCATCCGCTAATAACTTTTTGGGAATTTTCTTGCATATATGCCCTCCTTTATTCTTTTAACGGCTTGATTTTCTGTATCATCATAACAGCTATGGGAACTAATATTATCTGAACAATTATTCCGGGCAATGCATTGGTGAATGCTCCTGCAATAAATGACGTAAGGGTGAATCCAGTTCCGTTTATTCCTGAACATATGAGCATCGATAACCCCCATACTATTCTCCCAATAAGCATAGAGCAAAGTAAAGATACGTATATGTATATCTTTTTTTGAGGTAATTTTTTATATAATAAACCTGCCAATGCACCATATGTGGCGAGCTCGAATGCCATACATATTGCCGATGGAAACATTAAAGGCATTCCTGCAACTGCGGAGCGGAAAAGGGGAGCAGTAAAGCCCACGGCAAGTCCCCACCTGTAACCGCATATAAACCCGCAAAGTAAAACAGGAATATGCATAGGGCAAAGCATAGAGCCAAATTCACGCATTTGCCCCGTAATGTACGGCATAACGTAGGCAAGAGCAAGAAATAAGGCTGAGAGGGAAATTTTTATAATACTGTTTTTGTTTTTCATGTTTTTTCCTTAAAGTTAAAAAGCATTAACGATTATAGTATACCATTTTTTATTGTTTTTGCAAGTGCTTTTTCGATTTTTCAAAATAGACAGTTGACTAAATCCATGAAAAGATATATAATGCCTTTGAGGTGACGTACTATTTATGGTTAAAAATCGAAAAAAGATGATAATTCGTATAGGTGTATGTATTTTCCTTTTGACTCTTATAATATGGACGTTATGGGGAAACACTGCCCTTAAAACGACAGAATACGTTATAGAAAGCGAAAATATCCCGAAAGAGTTCGACGGCTTTATTATTGCTCAGATTTCCGATCTGCATAATGCCGAAATGGGAAAAGATAATAAAAAACTTCTCTCTATTCTTGAAAAGTCAGAACCAGATATAATTGCAATAACAGGAGACGTTATTGATTGTAATCGCACTGATACGGAAATAGCTTTCGCTTTTTTTAAAGAAGCGATGAAGATTGCTCCTTGCTATTATATCAGGGGTAATCATGAAGCGTGGATAACGGAAGAAGCCCTTTCAAAATTTGAAAAAGCTATTTCTGATATTGGAGTTATACTTTTGAGAAATGAAGGAGTATCATTGGAAAAAGGTGGAGAAAAAATTTCTATATCAGGAATAGATGACCCTGATTTTGCATTGAAGAAACATGAAGCTCCAAGCTCTCATATGAGCGTGGAAAATATTAAAAGCATAGCTGGGAATAATAGCTATAAAATATTGCTTTCACACCGTCCCGAATATTTTGAAAACTACGTGTCGGCTGAAGTTGATTTGGCTCTTACGGGACATGCCCACGGCGGTCAGTTCAGGATACCATTTGCAGGTGGTATATATGCTCCCAATCAGGGATTTTTCCCTGAATATGATTGTGGCTTATATGAAAAAAACGATACAAAAATGATAGTAAGCCGAGGTATTGGAAACAGCGTTTTTCCCCTCAGGTTAAATAACCGACCCGAAGTTGTCTTGGTTTGGTTGAGTTCAAAATAAAAAATCAACGGTATGTAAAAAAATTGCCTTTTTACATACCGTTTTCCCTTTAAATAGCGTCAGTTTTGTCACCTTATTAATTCTATCGGTTTGAACTTATTTAGCTTGCGAATGGGTATGCTTGAAGCTATCGTTCCTATTAAACCGCAAAATAACAACGCAATAACATAAGCTATCGCATTATGCGATATTATATTATAAGGATTTTCAAATATATCTTTTTTATATAAATTATTTGCAAAAGCAATAATAAGGGAAGAAACCGGAATGCTCATCAAAGATGAAAATAAAAATACTATTCTAAATTCAATATTGAAAATGCTTTTTGTATCTTTCATCGAAACTCCCAGAGCGCGCAAAATTCCAACGTTCTTTCGATTTCCTCTTATAGTATTTTGTATAAAATTTATTAGAACAAAAACATTAAGTATCAGCACCAGAGCAAACAATAAATATATAAATGGACTAATCGTTTTAAGAATATTTTCAAACTCGTATATTTGAGATATTGAAGGTTCCTCTATCTTTATATTGCATTGCGATAAAGATTCCACTATTGATTTATATTCGTGGTTTTTAACAAAAAACAGTAATTCAGCCGCGTAGTTATCATAGTAATCTTCTTTAATTTTCGCCATCGTTTCCGAGAAAACATATACCTCTGAACATAGTTCTTTGGATTGAAAGTTTGATACAATTCCCACAACTTTTACGCCTTCCGGAAAATATTGTCGTAAATTCAGACATGACGAATTTAGGTGATTGAATTTTTCTTGATAAATATCAAAAAAATTATACTCGCATTCGGCAAAAGGACTATTTCCGTCATATATACCACTATATTCAGCAAATCCGTCCGACACAACAACTTCGTTAGGAGCCTGGGGTAACCTTCCGTCAATTAAGAATTCAGAAATAACCTTTGATGCATCATCGTAGTACAAAACACTTTTAAAAAGACTTAATTCTCTGTTAGAAAGAGTGAAATCTGCCATAGGAAGATTTAATCTTTCGTTACTTTCTTTTTTATTTTCGATCAAACAAGAATCGTGAAGATATATAACGTTATATTTATACCTCATATAGTAATCGGTATATTCTCCACCCGTCCCAAAAACAAGTTTTTTTCTTAAATCGTATTCTATATAATTGGTTTTCGCAATACCTACAATCTCTAGAGCAGAACCATAATTGTACTCTATTTTGTCGCCCAATTTCAAGTTTAATTCAGAAGCAACGTAATCAGAAACAACTACCTCGTTGCAGTTCTCAATCATCCTTCCTTCGAATAATTTCACCCCCGCGTATTTTTTACAAACAAAATATGAGGTTACTCCAGAAATACTCGTATATTCACCTTCGTTTACTGAGGAACGAACTTCATTATCATATATGGCTCTTATTGTTTCGGTGAAGCCATCAGAAGCTCGGTTAACTATTTCATTGAAGAATTCTCCCTTTGTTAATTGCGTTTTATGTATTTCAAAAAAAGAATCTTTATAGGATGTCTCATAATATAACGGTAAAAGCTCAATCTTATATTGTTCCATATAGTTAGCAATTACTTTATCCCTTTGATAATTTGTTACAACTATTGAAGAATACAACAAAACCATAGAAATAGAAAGAATAAAAACTGTCAATACTAAGGGCAATTTCTTTGTTTTCATAAATTGAAAAGCCAACGAAAATAGATAATGATCCGAAAGGGCTTTGGTTTGTTTTTTGATATCTTTTTTTGCCATTTTTTCAGACTCTGGATTATCATGCCTTCTGTCTGCAACACAACTAATTTCAGATAAAATAATATCGCCATGACTATTCTCTGAAAAAATTTCTCGACCTAATGTTTCAAAAGCCTCGTCATGCTCAAGAGAATCAAATCGTTTTTTTTGTGGTGATGAAGCGCGTTGAAGAGTAAAAGAATACTTCAAAAATGTTTGTTTCTTTTCACTATTTATGATTTTACCATTTTCAACATTTATTACTTCATCTCCGTATCTGCGTGCAAACTCCTTATCATGCGTTACGACGATGACAATATATTCCTTAGATATTTCCTTTAAAAGCTCGAAAATTGCTTTGCTTGTATGCCCGTCCAAATTTCCTGTAGGTTCATCCGCAAAGATTATTGATGGATTTTTTATTAAAACACGAGCTATTGCAACCCTTTGACGTTCCCCACCGCTCAATTGGAAAACCTTTCGCTGATTATACCCTTCCAGCCCTACACGTTTGAGGTTTTCTTCTATTACAGTTTTAACGTTTATCTCTTTTTCGCCTTCACAATTTTGAATTTCCAAAACCAAACGAAGATTATCATAGACCGTTAATTCGGGAAGTAAATTGAATTCTTGAAATATAAAACCAATATTAATGTTACGATACCTATCCAACTCATCTTCTGAAAAACAGGCCATATCTTTATCATTCACATAAATATGTCCTTCGTCATAAGAATCGAGGCCACTCAATACATTCAAAAGCGTTGTTTTGCCACATCCGCTTTTCCCCAAAATCATATAAAGCCCATTTTTCTTTATTTCAATGTTAATTTGGTCAACACCAACAACATCTCCTGATTTTGTCTCATATTTTTTTGTTACACCCTCGGCACGAATCATTGTTTTCTCCTATACCACAAGCCATCGGTATGTCCGATGGCTTGTGATTTAATATTTATTATCCTATTTCCTTCAAAAAAGATTCTATGGAATATAAAATTGTTTCTCCTAAAGAATAGGGATATGTTTTTAACAAGTTTTGATCTTCCGTTGTCCAAGCGCCAATTGCTCCGCATTGTGTTCCCGAAACAGAATAATGGATGTAAAACAAATTTCCTTTAAGGTCGAGTGGAATTTCGTCTTCCGAATTCCAAGTGTCTGAATATTTTTCCCCAAGATAAATCAAAGAAAAACCATATTCTTTAACCTTTTTTCTTAAAAGATCTTGTTCTTCTTCTGTAAGCGAAACATTATTATTGAGGTCATTTATAACCAAAACGGTGTATTTAAACCCCTCTTTTCTTTGAATTGTCGATTCGTCAATTTTATCCACTTTTCGAGTTTCTATTTCGATGCTAAAGGATATATCATCTCCTAAAATAGCAATATCAGTCGGACGGGTCGTTTCTATTATTTCCTTGATTTTTTCAACACCCGTCAATTCATTGTTATCACTTTTAAACAATTCTCTTGGATTAATTGTAGGAACAATACCATTAATTGCCAAAAGGGAATACACCAAAGAAAAAGCGACTATCACAATCGCAACGCATACAATTATTTTTTTCTTTTTCACAGCTTGTTACTCCGAAAGTTACTTATTTAATATGGAGTTTTGAATCCTATAGAATACTTAAAACTTGTGTATTGGTCGTATTCTGGAACAAAAAGGGCGGGCTCTGAATCCCATAATTGAAATTTGGCGATAGACGAAATGCTCATTTTATAATTAGATTGTTTGGTTTTAACAACAAAGTGAGCATACTGTTGACTTTCGTTATAAGAATATTTATTTAATTTCCAATTCAAAAAAGAATGTTGATAATCATATCCTGCCTTAAATAGACGTTTACTTGTGTCAGAGAAATTGTTAATCTCCAAGGCATTTTTTGTGAACTCACCTGATGCAGATATTCCAACAGATTTATCGCTACCGGCCGACAAACCTATACTATAGGTGGTCTTATTCGCTATTTGCGTCGGTGAATATGACATGAGTTCAGTTTCCGTAGGGAGCTCTGACTCTATAATCAAAGATTCTGAATATCCTGCGAATTCAAGAGATGTATTAGGATTGATAGTTTGGCCTTTCATCGTACATCTTACAAAAAAATGGTCCATATAACTGCCATCAGTTGTTTTGCTCTTTGAGCGAGTTGCGCCTATCTTAGTCGTGCATACGCCAACAATACCACCTGCGGATCTACAATTAGATATAATGGTTGTATACCAAACAGGCTTTTCATAATATTCTGTATCAACAGAAAAACCATAAGTAATTGTTTCTGAACCATTATCGGCAAAAACAGGAATCTGAATACTAAGACATGATAAAAGCACTATTGCCATTATTGCTGAAATAAAACGCTTCTTAAAAGCCATAATAATTTTTACCTCTCATATTTGTTTTTTCAATAAATCGATTCATTTGTTCGAATAATATCATAAAAAAACACGATGTCAATAATCTATCATAAATATTAAAAATGAATTTTCTTTTTTTTTGTTTGTTTTTACATTATTAATATTTTCGAATGGGTTCAATAATTGAGTTTGTTTCAATCAAATCATCTTCTGTTTTTTTACGTCATCTTTCTCACAACAGAAAAATATTGTTTTGCATTTGCAATAGCCACTAATAATATCTCTTTTTGATGTCACGACACCTTATATATTTTTCGTTTCGCTTTCTGAATATTCTTGTTCGCCTACTATAGCGATAAGCTCATTTCTTGTTGTAGTTTCGTTAAAGGTTGAATACCTTACGTGCAAAATGTCGTTATCACGAAGTTCTTTTCCGCCATGCTCGTCAATTTCAGCGTTTGATTTTTCCGTATGCTTTATTGAAAGTACAAACAGGTTTGCAGGCCAGAAGATGTCGCGTACTTGCTTTCCAACTGCGAAAGAACCGCTTTGAACTGTAACGTAAGTGTCAATAACTTTTACTGTTTTACCTGCATTTTGAGTTTCGATTTTATTTTCAAGAACGGAGTCATTGATAGATTTAGCATCAAATATTTCCGTTATTATGAAAGCGGTTACGGAGACAGCTATAACGTAAAGAATGTTAGTATGTCCCGATAAAGCTTCAACAGAAAATGCAATGGAAGTCAAAGGCATTTTCATCATTCCTGAAATACAAGCTGTAATTCCAAGAACAAGAATTGTAACGTAATAATCACCATTAAGCCCGAAAAGCTTTTCCATCCCTTGAGCAAGCACAGAAGATAAAACTGCGCCTATTGCAAGAATAGGAATAAAAACCCCTCCAGTTATTTTGTTGGTGTTTGCGCCAAGGGTTAACGTGGAACGAACAAAAAGAATCATCAATAGAACAACTATAGGGATTCTTTTTTCAAAAAGCGAAAGCATCAGCTCGTGACCTGTTGAAATGAAATCAAACGATAAGATTCCCAAGGCAAAGGTGAGAGCGAAAATTATAAATATCTTTACGAAGTGAGGAAGCTTTTTTATTTCTCGATTAAAAAATTCGTTTATTGACTTGTAGTATTTCAAAAAGACAACAGCAAAAATACCCATAATAATGCCAACCGTCAATGGAATCCAGATATCCTTTACTTCAAGGATGGCAAGATTTATTTCAGGAAAAAGGGAAGTGCTTACGTTTAAAACAGGAGCAAGAAGCTCGGTTGTTATAAATGAAAACATTACTGACGTTGCAGATACAATTATTATCATAGGGGATATTCGTTGATGAGCTTCTTCTATAGAGAATAAAATTCCCGATATGGGAGAGCCTGTTGCAACTGAAAATCCTGAACAGGCACCGCCTGTCATTGAGTATCTCTCCCAAGCCTTGTGTTTTCTTGAAAAAGTTTCTATGCTTCCTTTTCCTATAGCTGTTCCCATTTGAACTGAAGGACCTTCCGTTCCTAAAGGAACTCCAAGCAAAAAAGAAGTCAGAGACAAAAAGAAAACTCCAAAAAGACCTTCTAACCATTTAAGAGGAACGATGCCTCTCAAAACCCCGATGGAAGTCGGTATTCCACCGCCGCTCAGGTTAGGCATCTTTTTGTAAATATAAGAAAAAACAAAAGCAACTGCTAATAATAAAATCAGAACCAAAGGCGCATAAATCAGATTTTCTTTCAAAAATTTGTATCCATGTTCTGACAAAACAATGATATGTCCTGCGCAAACTTTGTATAAAAGTATAATCAGGGAAGTAAAAATACCTGTTACTGAACCGAAAAAAACGGCAGGAAATATCAGATTGATAAGAAAATTTTTACTTTTTTGTTTCATGTTTGATCCGTTCAATTTATAATCACTTGTAATTTTTTCCTATTATATACCCTTGAAAAACTAAAATCAAGTAATTTATGAAAACATTTTTGTGATAATAAAATTTGAAAGAAAAAATATTTTTCTTTTATGAACTTAAATTGCAATACAGAATATTTATACATTTCAATAAAAATTTATCGAAAATCGATAAAAAACTATTGACAAACAATTTGCTGTATGGTAATATGTGGATGTGATAACAAAGAAAGGAATTTTTGATATGAAAGCAAAAAATAAAATTTCAGTTTTGATTTCCGCTGCGTTTGGAGTTGTATTCCTAGTTGCGTTGATAGTTGTTTGCTTTTTTGTACCAAACGTTGCGATGGATATGATTGCAATTCCAGACAGAGTCGGATTCAGAAATGAAATAACAAAGTTAGGTACAGTGTTTATTATTTCTGACATATATCTGATGATTGCAGTTGGGGTTTTAGCGACTATAATTCTTTTTTTACTGCTTAAGGTTGTATCAGAAGGTGAGGTTTTCAGCAAGAAGGCTACAAAATTGCTTTCAAACGTATCTTTTTGTTGCTTTTTTGAAGGATTGCTTTCGCTTTTGTTGGTTTTTTATTTTCAGCTCGTTGTCTGTGTTACACTTGCGGCTTGTTTCCTTGGCTTTTGTCTTCTTATAGTCAAAAACGTTATAGAGGAAGCAACACGTATCAAAGAAGAAAACGATTTTACAGTGTAAGGGCAGGTAGATTATGATTATAATAAATCTGGATGTTATGATGGCAAAACGAAAAATATCCTTGAATGAGCTTTCTGAAAGGGTTGGAATAACACTTGCAAACTTATCTATTTTAAAAAACAATCGAGCAAAAGCAATTCGTTTTTCCACGTTAGATGCAATATGTAATGCCCTTGAATGTCAGCCATCGGATATATTGGAATACTTACCTGATGAAACAGTGAAAGGAGATAAATGATATGAATTATCAAACCTCGGCAGAGCAAAAAGTTTCTTTCAGATATGAAAGTATAGACAGCATTTTTGCAATTCTTACTGTTGTTGTTGGCTTTTTCTTTTCAAAAGCACTTCCTGTTGACAAAAATCCTTTAGGTACTTTGATTATGATTTTCATTTTGTTTACAGTGGGGACTGTGTATCTAAAACTGTCCCATAAACAAATCAAAATCAAATCGTGGATATTTACAGCTTTGACCCTTGTGCTTTCAAGCGGACTTATAACAACTTCAAATAAAACCTTGAAAGGCTTCCTGTTTTTATTTATTCTTTGTTGCTTCCTTTATTGGGTGTATACTGCTTTCGGATTAAGCAAAATTCTTGGAAATATGAGTGCAGTCCATATCTTGAAGGCTATTTTTTACGTACCCGTTTCGTACATTGGTAACGTTTTTCCTGCAATGTTCGCAAAGCGTGGAGGGGAGAACAGCGAAAAGGCAAGGAAAAATTTTCTTTACGTTTTAATAGGTCTTGCCATTACCATAATTCCAACGTCATTGGTTGTATCGCTTTTATCCTTCGATTCAGGCTTTGTTTCTATTTTACAGAGTATTATTAAATTTGATATTGAAGACGTTATATATTTTATTGGAGATTTAATTTTAGGTGTGTTTTTTGCAATGATTCTGTTCGGATCATTGTTTGGTTCAAAGGAAACGTCTGTTAATAACAAGACGGTTGGAGATAGAGAAAAAATCTCCTTTAACCTTGTGCCTAAAACAATAATTTGTACCGCAGTTACTCCTATTTTACTTCTGTACGTAATATTTTTTATATCTCAATGGGATTATTACGTTTCGGCTTTCACAAAGGTTCTGCCCGAAAACCTTTCTTATTCGGAATATGCAAGAGAGGGCTTTTTCCAGCTTTGTTTCATTTGCGCTTTTAATGCTTTTGTGCTTTTGATGTTCCATGTCCTTGTTAAAACTAACGGTAAAAAATATGATGCTGTAAAAATGATATATTCATCCCTTATATCGATTTTTACACTCGTTCTGGTTGCAACTGCTCTTTCAAAAATGTTGCTTTATATAGATTCTTATGGATTGACTCGTCTTCGTGTCTACTCATCATGGATGATAATTCTCCTTGGCGTATTTTTTGTAATTACGCTTATTTACCAGTTTATACCAAAACTACCCATAATCTCATCACTTGTGATTACGTTTGTCATATTTTTTGGTCTTTTGACAATTCCCGACGTTGATGCAGTTATAGCAAATTACAATGTTAATGCGTATCTTGATGGAAGACATAATTCCATAGACGTTTATACGTTAGAAACCTATGGAACCTCTGCTGTTCCTGCACTTTATGAATTAAAGGATCATTTTGAAAATGACCCTGATATAAATAACTCAGAAGAACGCACATTGAAGCATATAAATGCTTCCCTTGATGTAATAAAAGAACAAACGGAATCAAAAAATATTTTTAGCTTTGATATTCCAAAATATAAAGCCAAAAAATTGTTTAAAGTACATGGAGATGTTGATTTGAATGAATAATATATTTTCTGATAGGGTTGATAAAAAGAAATGCTTGCAAAAGGTAAGAAGATTATGAAAAGAAAAAATTTGTTTATTTTGATTTTTTTAGCAGTCGTTCTTATCGTAATACTGATAGTTGTTTCTTATTTAATAAATATGGACTTAAAATATTCAGAGCCAGACATTGTTATTTTATCCCCTGATGGAAAATTTGAATTGGTAATTAGAGAATTTGACGTATTGGGCGGTAGTGGGGCGGAGGTGTATTTAAAAGATTTAAATAATAAAAAAACTAAAAAAACGCAATTGGTGTTTGACGATTACACAATGCCATTTAAAAATGACAATTATATAATAAATTGGGCGGACGAAAAGGTTGTTATAAAATATTATGAAGGTGTTCCTAGTCAGAATATAAATGAACCTGATACGTGGAGCGTTTCGGAGATAAAAAAATAAAAAAATAATTTCAAAAAAACTATTGACAAAAGGAAATCATTATGCTATAATACGTTTCGCTGAGGGGAACAAAGCCTTAAGGCGAAACGAAATATGGGGGTTTAGCTCAGCTGGGAGAGCATCTGCCTTACAAGCAGGAGGTCACAGGTTCGAGCCCTGTAGTCCCCACCAAAAAAGTCACTTTTGTCAACAGACAAAAGTGACTTTTTTTACTAAGTGACTTTTTTGTGTTTTTTAAAAAAAAGTAAATATCGTAATCATTGAAGAGAACGTTTTTTTATATTAAAATCAATTTGAATTTTAGAGGTAACTACAGATGAATCAATGGTATTTTGTTATTGGAATAATGTGCGTACTATTCTTGTTGATAATTGGATTTATTACAGGTGTAATTCTTACTATGATTCCAAAAATCAGAAAACACATAGGGAAAGCGTTAGGTGTTTCGCTCGGGATCGTTTCCGTTTTATTTGTGTTTACTATTTTTTATGCCTCTTCTCATTCTACGTATTACAAGTATAACGACTGGTCTATTTTACAGAGTAATATTTATACGGTAAAAGAAAAGTATGGAGAATTTGATTTGGGAAAAATAACAGACAATCAAAAAGGCACAGTTGCATATTATATTTACACTGATAATGGTCCCATTATGCCAGATCACTTAATGCATTATTATTACATAGAATACGATGAAAATGGCATTGTTTATAATGTTTATGATGGATGTCAGCCAGGCGGTTGATTTTTTTCATTAAAAATATTTTATTCTACAACGATATTCGCAAAACTGAATGGAATAACTTTTTTTAATTCATCTGTTGAAAGCTCAACTTGATATCCTATTTTTCCTGCGCTGAAAATAATAGCTTCAAAGCTTTCGGCAGTTTGATGTATTACGGTTGTGAATTGTTTTTTCATGCCGATGGGGGAGCATCCACCGTGAATATACCCTGTCAGAGGCAAAAGGTCTTTTGACTTTATCATTGATACATTTTTTTCGCCAACTGCTTTTGCAGCTTTTTTTAGGTCTAATTCCATATTTACAGGAACAAGAAATACGTAATACTTTTTTGAACCGCTTTCCGTAACGAGAGTTTTGAAAACTCTGTTTGGGTCTTGTCCTAAAACTGTTGCAACGTCAATACCGCTTATTGCATCAGTATCTACGTATTTGTGGCTTTGATATTTTATTTTTTTACCGTCAAGAGTACGCATGACGTTTGTTTTTTCTTCGTTCTTTTTCATTTGATCCACAGCCCTTCTTTAATCTTCTGGAAGTATATCACAAAATATAAAATAAGTCAACCGAAAATTTCAAAGAGAGATTGACATAACTGTATAATTTTGTTATAATACGAAAAGAAATTTTAAGAATGAGGACAATTTATGAAAAGAGAACGCTTGGGAAGCCGTCTTGGCTTCATTTTGCTTAGCGCAGGCTGTGCCATCGGTGTTGGAAACGTATGGAAGTTTCCGTGGATGGCAGGACAGTATGGCGGAGGCGCATTTGTACTTATCTATCTGATATTTTTGCTTATTCTTGGACTGCCTGTAATGGTTATGGAATTTTCATTGGGGCGTGCAAGCCAAAAAAGCCCCGTTAAGTTATATCAGGAGCTGGAAAAACCAGGTCAGAAATGGCATATTCACGGTTACGGAACCTTAGTTGCCAATGCCTTGCTTATGATGTTTTATACGTCTGTTGCTGGATGGATACTCTATTATTTTGTGCAATTCCTTATGGGAAATATGACAGGGATTTCTCATGATGTTTCATTGAATCTGTTTGGTAATATGCTCTCTGATTCAGGTATTACCGTTGGATTTATGGCAATTGTTGTTATTCTTGCTTTCGTTGTTCTTTCTTTTGGGTTGCAAAACGGAGTTGAGCGTATAACCAAATATATGATGATAATCCTTCTTGCACTTATGGTGGTGCTTGCTATAAACAGCTTTACTCTTGACGGCGCGCAGGAAGGATTGACATTCTATCTCAAGCCAAATTTATCAAAAATCACCCTTGACGTTGTTGTTGCCGCTATGAACCAAGCTTTCTTTACTTTGAGTCTCGGAATTGGCTCAATGGCAATTTTCGGAAGCTATCTTGGTAAGGACCGCTCCCTTATGGGTGAATCTGTAAATATTCTCGTTCTTGATACGTTTGTTGCTATTGTTGCAGGACTTATTATTTTCCCTGCTTGCTTTACATTTGACGTTGAACCAGCAGCAGGACCAAGCCTTCTTTTCGAAGCTATGGCAAGCGTTTTCAACAATATGAAAGGCGGCAGATGGTGGGGCTCTTTATTCTTCCTTTTTATGTTCTTTGCCGCTATGACAACAGTTATCGCTGTTATGCAGAATATTTTAGCTTGTGTTCGTGAAATCACAAATTGGGGTAGAATAAAGGGTTGTATAATCTGCGGAATATCAATGCTTGTTCTCTCTGTTCCCTGCGCTTTGGGCTTCAACCTTTGGTCTGAATTTAAACCTTTTGGTTCTACTTCTTCTGTTCTTGACCTTGAGGACTTTTTGGTAACAAACTGCTTGTTGCCTGTGGGAGCTTTGTGCTACGTTCTTTTCTGTGTTACGAAAAAAGGATGGGGATTTGACAATTTTCTCCAAGAAGCAAATACAGGCAAGGGCATGAAGTTAAAAAGATGGATGCGTCCTTATATGACGTACGTTCTTCCTGCAGTTATAGTTATTATCTTTATAACTGGCATACTTAACTTCCAATTCGACGATAATTTCACAATTATAGGTTGGATAAAAAACGGATTTAAATAAATAAAGGGACTATTTCAAATGCGTTTTTGCATTTGAAATAGCCCAATTTTTATGAGTAGTATTAGAAGTTTGTAACGTTTCTGATAGTTGTGCTTCCTTTTTCAAGAGAGACACTTCCTGTGCGACATATTTCCAAAATAGTGTAATCCTTGCAAAGATTTATGAAATCGTCTATCTGTCTGCTTTCGCCCGTAAGCTGTAACATAACGGAATCCTTGCAATAGTCAACGTATAATGCACCGAATGCTTCTGCCGCTGATTTTATTTCGTCACGGGTGCTTGCTTCGTTTTTAACCTTGATAAGTAGAAGTTCACGGTTGATGCTGTTATCTCCGTTCATTTCGCTTATAGAATGAACGACTGGAAGCTTATATAGCTGATTTATAAGCTGTTGTTTTATATTTTCCTCACCTTCAAAAACAACGGTTATTCTTGATAAATCGCTGGATTCTGTTTCGCTTACTGTTAGAGCGTTAATGTTGAATTGTCTTCTTCTGAACATACTTACTACTCTGTTGAGAACGCCAAACTGGTTGTTTACAAGTACGGCTACTGTATATCTGTTCATATTATTCATCCGCCTTTACTATAATATCGCCAACAGAATCACCTGGGGCGAGGGTTGGTAAAACAAGCTCGTCCTTTCCTATGGAACAGTCAATAATAAAAGGACCTTTTGCTTTGAAGCCTAAACTTAAGGCTTTTTCCAAATCATCCAAGGATGAAACGGAAATCCCTTCTGCACCGAATGCGTTTGCTAATGCAACAAAATCAGTTTTTCGTTCCAGTGTTGTATTTGAATAATGCTTGTCAAAAAACATTGTCTGCATCTGTCTCACCATCCCGAGAACACCGTTGTTCATAATAAATATAACAACAGGAATCTGATGCTTAACCGCAGTTGCGAGCTCAGTAAGGCTCATACCAAAGCTTCCGTCTCCTGTAATGAGAACAGGGCGTTCCTTTGTTCCGAAATATGCCCCGATGGACGCGCCCAAACCGAATCCCATCGTTCCAAGACCACCGCTTGAAATAAATGTTCTTGGCTTTTTCAAAAAAACGTTTTGAGCTGTCCATACCTGATGTTGACCAACATCGGTTACAACGGGTGTGTTTTCTGTAAGGTGCTTGTTTATAACTTTTATTGCGTTTTGTGGTGTAAGCCCTTCACGTTTATCACGCAAAAGTTCTTCTTCCGCTTTTAAATCGTCAATACGAGATTGCCATCTTGGCTTTTTGCTTTCCTTTATCAAAGGTAAGAGTTTTTGTAGAGTTAATTTTAAATCGGCTCTTAAACCATGTACAGCATTAACGTTTTTGGAAAGTTCCGAACCGTCAATATCTATATGTACAATATCAATTCTCGGAGCAAATTTATGTCTGTTTCCTGTAACTCTATCATTGAATCTCGCACCTAAAGCAATGATACAGTCCGCTTCGTTCATTGAAGTTGTGCAAGCGTAATGCCCGTGCATACCCTGCATTCCTAAAAATCTCGGATGGTCAGTAGGCAAAACTGAAAGTCCCATCATGGAACATCCAATGGGTGCGTCAATTTTTTCTGCAAGTTCAAGCATTTCTTCTTTTGCATCAGAGGAAAGAACGCCGCCCCCAAAATATATAAAAGGTCTTTTTGCGTTATTTATGCAATCAGATGCTTGCTCAATTCGAATATCCTTTGCCGCGAATTTTTCGAAAGGCTTGACTGCAGGTAACGGTTCATATTTACAAAGAGCGGTCTGAACGTCCTTTGGAACGTCAACAAGAACAGGACCTGGTCTTCCGGATTTAGCAAGCTTAAAAGCTTCTCTTAATGTGTCTGCAAGGCTTTCAACGCTTCCTACGAAATAATTGTGTTTCGTTATGGGGAGAGTGATACCTGTAATATCTATTTCCTGAAAGCTGTCAGTTCCAATTTGAGACGTTGGGACGTTTCCGCATATAGCAACCATGGGAATAGAATCGAGGTGAGCTGTCGCAATCCCAGTAACAAGATTTGTAGCTCCCGGTCCTGACGTTGATATAACAACGCCAACCTTTCCCGTTGCTCTTGCGTAGCCGTCGGCAGCATGGGCCGCTCCCTGTTCGTGAGCAGTGAGAATATGTTTTATTTCGTTTTGATATTTATAGAGGGAATCGTAAACGTCAATTATCTGTCCACCGGGATATCCGAATACAACGTCACATTCTTGCTCTATCAAAACTTTTATTATAATGTCCGCACCTGTCAGAAACATACGAACTCCTTTTCTGTAATTCAAAGCCGTCTCAAAGCTTTTAACTTCGAGACGGCTCAAAACCTTCTACTTTGATAACCTTATTTTAACATTAAACCTTTGGTTTGTCAATACGTTTATTTATCTGATTTTTCTTCAAGAACAATTATGTCTTCACTGGGACTTTGCTCCGCAAGCTTCTGTATTTCTTCATCAAATGAATACATAGGAGCTACGTCTTTCCCTTTGAGCTTTCTTGATAAGTAGTTTTTCGTGATTTTGAAAACGAGAGGTGAAAGGATAACAACGGCAATAAGGTTAGGAATCATCATAAGACCGTTGAAAGTGTCGGAAATATCCCAAGCAACGGAGGATTCCATCAATGCTCCAGAAACGATCATCAGAACGAAAATAACCTTGTAAACCTTTGCAACTTTAACGCCAAATAAATATTCAACGGCTTTTGTTCCATATTGAGACCAGCCCAAAACGGTTGTAAATGCAAAGAAAAGCATTGCAATTGCAATGAAACCTTCTCCGAATACGCCAAAAACGTTTCCGAAGGCTTTGTTTATAAGAGTAGCATCGTTAACGCCTTCTAAAACGTGTCCTGTTTCAAGATTTATAAATCCTGATGTAAGAGCAATAAGTGCTGTTATGGTACAAATAACCATTGTGTCGAAGAATACTTCGAAAATTCCCCACATACCTTGTTTGACAGGCTCTTTAACGTTTGAAGATGAATGAACCATAACGGAAGAACCGAGACCTGCTTCGTTGGAGAAAACGCCACGTTTAAAGCCTTGAGTAATAACTTTTTTAATAGCAATACCAGCCGCACCGCCGGCAACGGCTTCAACACCGAATGCAAACTTGAAAATTGATTTGAATGCAGGAATAATGTTTTCGTAATTTATTCCAATAATAACAAGACCAAATACAACGTATGCAATAGCCATAAATGGAATAACGAACTCTGCAAAGCTTGCTATTCTTTGAAGCCCGCCCAGAATAATAAGTCCTCCGAGGATAACGAGAGCAATACCGATTATAAGATTAACGGCAGGGAAACCAAAAATTTCAGCCTTGACGTTGCTGAAGAAGGATGAATTGAGGTTTAGGACGATTTTGTTTACCTGTCCCATGTTTCCGATACCGAAAGATGCGAGAATTGCAAAAAATGCAAATAATACAGCGAGCACTGAAGCGACGTGCTTCAAGCCCTTAATTTTTCCCATACCGTCTTTAAGGTAATACATGGCACCGCCCGACCATTCGCCGTCTGCGTTTTTGCGTCGGAAATAAATACCTAAAACGTTTTCGGAGAAGTTTGTCATCATTCCGAGAAAAGCCGCAATCCACATCCAAAGAACAGCACCTGGGCCGCCTATGCATATAGCCGCAGAAACACCTGCAATATTACCCGTTCCAACCGTTGCCGCAAGAGCAGTGCATAATGCTTGAAATTGGGAAATTGATTTTTTGTCAGTCTTTGCATTGGAAGAGCTGTCTTTCTTAAAAACACTACCGATAGTTGTTTTCCACCAATGGGCTAAATGAGTTACCTGAAAAAATCCTGTAACGCAAGTCATGACAACGCCTACGGCAAGAAGAAGGTATAAACCTACGTCTGTCCATACAAAGCTGTTTACAACGTTATTTATTTCAATAACCTTGTCCATTTTTAATCCTCCTGAAAATATAAAATAAAAAACGGAGACGTTTTAAACGCTCCGCAAAAAACAAAATAACATTTTAAATAAAGTTACCTTTGTCCTTTTGCCTGAGAGTTTCGCTTTCGCTTGCCCCTTCGGCACTCAATTTAATGAGCTTCTCCAAAGTTTTATCCTCTTGCAGTTGTCCAACAAGATTCACTATATTTTTATCTCGCAAATTGTAACATAACGAAACATAAAAATCAATATAAAAACATGCTTTTTTACAATTAGAACATAAATTCGACAAAATAATTGACAAATTCCTTTGCGTTTGGTATAATAATTTCAGAAATCGGAGTGTATGTTATGATAAATAAAGAACTACTCGAAAAATTAAGCGAAATAACCCCCGAGGAGAAAAAAATCCTTGAAGGCATGAAAACCATAGAGCGTGATATATATATGATGCGGGAGGGAAGCGTTGTAAACGCTAAAAAACTTCTCGAATCGGGAAAACTTATATCAATAAGACCGCATACGCGTTTTGTTTCCTTTCCAAAACATACCCATGATTACGTTGAAGTCGTTTATATGTGCAAGGGTGAAACGAAACACGTTATAAACGGCAGGGAAATCGTTCTCAAAGAAGGAGAACTTCTTTTTTTAGGTCAGAGTGCAACTCAGGAAATAATGAAGGCGGAAAAAGACGATATTGCTGTGAATTTTATAATCCTTCCTCAGTTTTTTCATAGCTCTCTTGCAATGATAGGAGAGGAAGAAACTCCTCTTCACAGATTCCTTGTTAATTGTCTTGGAAAAAACGCTGATGGACCTTGTTTTTTACATTTTAAAGTCGCAGATGTGCTTCCTATTCAGAATCTTGTTGAAAACCTTATCTGGACACTTTTGAACGAAACGCCCAATAAACGCCGTATAAATCAGACGTCAATGGGACTTTTGTTTATTCATCTTTTGAATTATACGGATAAATTGGCATCCGATGATAACGGAGAAATCTTCAGAATATTCAGATATATCGAGGAAAATTACAGAGATGGCAGTCTTACGGAGTTATCAGAAATTCTTCATTATGACCTTTATAATCTTTCTCGCGAAATAAAACGCAAAACAGGAAAAAGTTATACAGAGCTTGTGCAAGAAAAAAGACTTTCTCAAAGTGCATTTTTGCTTAAAAACACAAATATGAGCGTATCAGACGTAGCATTGAACGTAGGGTATGAAAATATAAGCTATTTCCACAGAAAATTTACAGCCCGATTCGGACTTTCACCAAAGAAATTCCGAGACTGCAAATAAGGACACTTTTTTCGTCAAATACAGACCTTTAAAAATGCCCCTTTGTTTGTTATTATTAAAGTAACAAATTATGTAAAGGGGTATTCTTTTATGCTTTGTTCATTGGCAATTGATATAGGCGCTTCTGGCGGAAGACATATTTTAGGTGTGTTTGACGGTGAGAAGATAACGCTTGAAGAAATTTACCGTTTTGAAAATAACGTTGTAAATAAAGGCGACGATATTATCTGGGACGTTGAATATCTTCTTGCAGAAATAAAAAAAGGTCTTAAGGAATGTGCAGTAAAGGGAAAAATTCCTCAAACTATGGCTATCGACACTTGGGGCGTTGACTACGTTCTTCTTGATAAAGACGGAAAAGAAATCCTTCCCGCTATAGCATACCGTGACCCGAGAACTGCAAAGGTTCAGGAAGAAATCAGCAAAATAATTTCTTCAGAGGAGCTTTATTCAAGAACGGGTATTCAGAAACAGAATTTCAATACGGTTTATCAGCTTTATTGTGATAAAAAAAGCGGAAAGCTTGATAAAGCTGAAAGATTCTTGATGATTCCCGAATATTTTTCATATAAGCTTACAGGCGTTATGAAAAATGAATATACGAATGCATCCACAACAAATTTGTTGAATGCTGAAACGAAAACGTGGGATTGTGAGATTCTCGACCGTCTTGGAATAAAAAAATCCATATTCGGGGATTTGAATATGCCTGGAACGTTTATTGGCAAGTTCACTGATGAGATCAAAGCTGAGGTTGGCTTCGACTGTGACGTTGTGTTCTGCCCTTCTCATGATACAGCTTCTGCGGTTGCCGCTTGTCCTCTTGAAGAAAACAGCGTTTACATATCGTCGGGAACGTGGAGTCTTATCGGAACGGAAAATATGGTTCCCGTTCAATCAGAAGAAGCTTTCAAGGCTAATTTCACAAACGAAGGCGGCGTTGAATACCGTTTCAGATTCCTCAAAAATATTATGGGTATGTGGCTTGCTCAGTCAATCCGCAGAAACGTTGGTAAGAGATATTCCTTCCAGGAGCTTATCGATATGGCAAGAACAAGTAAGTTTGAAGGCAAAATCAATCCTAACGACGATAAATTCACAGCTCCCGAAAATATGCTTGAAACCGTAAGAGAGGCTTTGGGTGATAAAAATCTTCCGTTGCCAGATGTTATGAAAGCCGTTTATTCTTCCTTGGCTGATTCTTATGCAGTTGCTATAAAGGAGATTGAAAGTATTTCAGGTAAAACGGTTGATAGCATAAGCATTGTTGGAGGCGGATGTCAGGCAATGTTCCTTAATGAACTTACGAAGAAAGCAACGGGCAAAAAGGTTCTTGCAGGTCCTGTTGAGGCAACCGCAACAGGAAATATTATTTCTCAGTTTATGTACCTCGATAAAGATTTGACCTTGGAAAAAGCAAGAGAAACTGTAAAAAAATCATTTAATATAAAAACAATATAATAGGAGATTTCGATAATGAACAGATACGAAGAAGCTAAAAAAATTTATGCGTCATATGGCGTAGACACAGAAAAAGCACTTGATACTCTCAAGGACGTTGTTGTTTCCATCCATTGCTGGCAGGGTGACGACGTTGTTGGCTTCGATTCCAAAGAAGCTCTTTCTGGCGGTATCCAGACAACAGGTAACTATCCTGGTAAAGCAACTACACCCGAAGAATTGATGGCAGACTTTGATAAGGTTCTTGCTCTCACTCCTGGTAAAAAGAAATTGAGCCTTCATGCTTGCTATGCAATAATTGATGACGATGCAGACAGAAGCACAATCGAACCCAAGCATTTTGCAAAATGGGTTGAATATGCAAAGTCAAGAAATATCGGTCTTGACTTTAACCCCACTTTCTTCTCTCATCCTATGGTAAAAGACGGTCTTACACTTTCTTCTCCTGATGAAGAAGTTCGTAAATATTGGGTAAAGCATGCAATAGCTTGTCTTAAAATTTCCGAATACTTTGCAACTGAAACAGGCATGCCCTGCGTTATGAATATCTGGATTCCCGATGGATATAAGGATATTCCTGCAGACAGACTTGCTCCTCGTGCAAGATTCAAGAAATCTCTTGATGAAATCCTTGATACACCTTACGATAAGAGCAAAGTATACGTAACTCTCGAATCCAAAGTTTTCGGTATTGGCGTTGAATCCTATACCGTTGGTTCTGCTGAATTCTGTCTCTCTTATTCCGATTATAAGGGAATTACTCCTCTTATGGATAACGGTCACTATCATCCTACTGAAGTAGTTTCCGATAAAATTTCTTCACTCCTTCTCTTTAATGAGAAAATTGCGCTCCATATCACAAGAGCTGTTCGTTGGGACTCCGACCACGTTATCCTCTTTGATGATGAAACGAAAGAAATTGCAAAAGAAATCGTTAGAAATGATGCTCTCGACAGAGTATTTATTGCAACAGACTATTTCGATGCTTCCATTAACCGTATCTCTGCTTGGGTAACGGGTGTTCGTAACGTGGAAAAATCCTTGCTTTTCGCTTTGCTCCAGCCATCCGAAATGCTTGCAAAGCTTCAGAACGAAAACAACTTTACCGATATCATGGTTATCTCCGAAGAAATGAAAACCGCTCCTATCGGTGACGTTTGGGCTGAATATCTCCGCAGAGAAGGCGTAAACGCTGATTACCTCACAGAAGTTAAGGACTACGAGAAAACTGTCCTCGCAAACAGATAATTAAGTTTGTGCTTTTTTCCTCGCCTTCAAAAAAGAGAGCAAAATAAGAAAAGAATATTTTTCAAATATCATAAAATTGAAACTGCTTCGAGCTAAAAACTTGAA
Organism: Oscillospiraceae bacterium; assembly: GCA_015064625.1. Lineage (GTDB taxonomy): Bacteria > Bacillota > Clostridia > Oscillospirales > CAG-382 > SIG653. The sequence goes on from SVRW01000016.1 coordinate 28,327, forward strand.
GCAGTTTTTACGTTTTAATAAATTTCACAACTTTTTTTGCAAAAATTCAAAAGAAAAATCTCAAAGGGTGTTTACAATTGGGAAAAAATGTAGTATAATACATATTCGAAAAGGGTTGCATATTTGTAACGCTTGACTTAATGTGACTAATAATAATTTATACAGTAAAGGGGAATAAAAATCATGGAAAACAAAATCCTTGTTGAAACTTCCGCAAGACATGTGCATTTATCACAAGCGGATCTTGAAACTCTTTTTGGAAAAGGCGCAGAGCTTACTTTCAAAAAAGCTCTTTCACAGCCTGGTCAGTTTGCATCCAACGAAAGAGTTGACATCGTAGGACCTAAAAAAGAAATTAAGAACGTAGGAATTCTCGGTCCCGTTCGTCCTGCAACTCAGGTTGAAGTATCTCTTACGGATGCAAGAACCTTGGGCGTTGCTGCTCCTGTCAGAGAATCAGGCGATATCGCTGGTACACCTGGTATCAAACTCGTTGGCCCTTGTGGCGAAGTTGAAATAGAATGTGGCGTTATTGCTGCAAAACGTCACGTACACCTTGACCCTGCTTCTGCAGAAGCATTGGGCGTAGAAGATAAGCAGATTGTATCAATCAAGCTTGATACAGAAAGATCAGTTATCTTTGGCGATACAGTTGTTCGTGTTAACAAAAACTTTGCTCCTGCCGTACATATCGACACAGATGAATCCAATGCGGCAATGGCTGTCGGTACTCTTTACTGCGAAATAATAAAATAACAAAAAATAAATTATATCTTGAAAGGAATCTAAAAATGCTCTATTCACACGAAGTAGAAAACATGTGCGTTGTTGCAAAAGGTCCTAAACACGGTCCTGCTCCCATTCCCGAAGAAGGTAAATGGGTAAAAGCTTATGAAATTAAAGACATCTCCGGTCTTTCCCACGGTATTGGCTGGTGTGCTCCTCAGCAGGGTATGTGTAAACTCACCCTTAACGTTAAAGAAGGTATCATCGAAGAAGCTCTTATCGAAACAACAGGCTGTTCAGGTATGACACACTCTGCAGCTATGGCAGCAGAAATCCTTCAAGGCAAAACAATGCTTGAAGCTCTTAACACAGACCTTGTTTGTGATGCTATCAACGTTGCAATGCGTGAAATCTTCAAACAGCTTGCATACGGTCGTTCTCAGACAGCTTTCTCCGAAGGCGGTCTTCCCGTTGGTGCTTCTCTCGAAGACCTCGGTAAAGGTCTCCGTTCTCAGGTTGGTACAATCTTTGCTACAAAAGCAAAGGGTGTAAGATATCTTGAAATGGCAGAAGGTTATATCCTTTCTCTCGGTCTCGATGCAGATAACGAAGTTATCGGCTACAAATTCGTTCACCTTGGAAAAATGATGGATATGATCAAAAAAGGTATCGATCCTAAAGAAGCTTACGAAAAGAACATCAGCAGCTACGGCAGATATAATGACGCGGTCAAATACATTGACCCACGTCAAGAATAATTAAGGAGGTAATATACAATGATTAAATTTGAAGGTTACGAAAGAAGAATTGATAAAATTAACGAATGCCTTGCAAAATACGGTATTGCCTCTCTTGAAGAAGCAAAAGCTATCTGCGATGAAAAAGGCATTGATTGCGAAGCAATTGTAAAAGGCGTTCAGCCTATCGCATTTGATAATGCTGTTTGGGCATACACATTAGGTGTTGCTATTGCTATTAAAACAGGTGTTACAGAAGCTGCAAAAGCTGCTGAAACTATCGGTATCGGTTTGCAGGCATTCTGCATCCCTGGTTCTGTTGCTGAAACCCGTAAAGTTGGTCTTGGCCACGGTAACTTGGGTGCAATGCTTCTTGACGAAAAAACAAAGTGCTTCTGCTTCTTGGCAGGTCACGAATCCTTTGCTGCTGCTGAAGGTGCTATCGGTATCGCAAGAACCGCTAACAAAGTAAGAAAAGAACCCCTTCAGGTTATCCTTAACGGTCTTGGCAAAGATGCTGCTATGATCATTTCCCGTATCAACGGCTTCACATACGTTGAAACCGAATACGATTTCTATACAACAGAACTCAAAATCGTTCGTGAAAAGAAATATTCTGACGGTGACCGTTCCAAAGTTCGTTGCTACGGTGCAAACGACGTTCTTGAAGGCGTTGCAATTATGACACACGAAGGTGTTGACGTTTCCATCACAGGTAACTCCACCAACCCCACAAGATTCCAGCATCCTGTTGCAGGCACATATAAAAAACAGTGCATGGAAACAGGCAAAAAATACTTCTCCGTTGCATCTGGCGGCGGTACAGGTAGAACACTTCACCCCGATAATATGGCAGCAGGACCTGCTTCCTACGGCTTGACAGATACAATGGGTAGAATGCATGGCGACGCACAGTTCGCAGGTTCTTCTTCCGTTCCTGCTCACGTAGAAATGATGGGACTCATCGGCGCTGGCAACAATCCTATGGTTGGTATGACTGTTGCTTGTGCAGTTGCTGTTCAGGAAGCAATGAGCAAATAAGCTGATTTATCCTTGATTAAAGCGACTTTGAAGCAAGTTTTAATCAACTTCTGATAAGTCAAAAGCAAGTAAAAATCATATTTAAAACATCTTTTATGTAAAAATAGAGTTAGACACATCATTTTTGGTTTTTCCCTTATGATGTGTCTAATTGTTTTTAGGAGAAAAAGATGAAAAAACTTAAACTTGTAGAGAGTAATTTTTTGACATTGGAAGAAGGGTGTAATAAATATTTGGATGATTGCAGAGCAAGAAATTTGAGAGAGGGAACTATAAACCATTATAAACAAAGCTATGTTCAATTTTCAAAATTCTTTGATATGAATATGCAAGATATTTTTGCTTAAGCCGTATAATGAATATCACATTTTTAAAAATACATTGATATACAAAAATGAAAAAACAACTTGACAAAAGAAATGATTTATGCAATAATTACTTTAGATAACTGATTATTTATCGTAAAAATGGAGGGATTCGCGTCGGGAAATAGAATTTTGATTTGGCGTTCAGTGGCACTAGATGGCGGATTGAATATTTTTGACTCTACAGATTATAAAAATTTTTACAGCGATATATCGAACCACTTTGATGGAAATTGTCCTAACTGGGGTAATAAACTTTGGTTTCAAGGTTTAATATCAGAAATTGATGATGGATCAAATCAAATCACATTTCGAAGCAACGAGTCTCTGGATGAAATAAATGATAAATTTGATTTAATTATTTATCCGATGGCGAATTTTTTTGGCGTTGAATATTGTAGAAATATAGAATCTATTGTTTCTACTTTTTCAAAAATTAAAATTCCAGTATATATTATTGCTTGTGGTGTTCAAGCAAAAGATTATAATCATTTAGAATGGCTTATCAAAGAGATAGGCGAAGAAGCTAAGAAATTTATAACAGCTATATATAATACCGGGGGAGAAATAGCTTTGAGAGGCTATTTTTCTAAAGAGTTTTTTGAGCGTTTAGGATTCCCTTCAGCCCAAGTAACAGGATGTCCTTCTCTGTACCAGTTTGGAAGAAATTTTAGAGTTTCTACTAAAAAAGTTTCTGAACGTGATTTTTGCCCTGTTTTTAATGGAAAAATTCAGTATTATACTCGCGCAATTGATTATTATAAGCATAGCATACATATCGATCAAGATCAATATTTTAAACCTCTTTTTGATCCTTCATTTTTTAATAATGATTCAATTAACAGCATGTATTATTATTATACACTATATGGCAAAATATCAGCTAAATTATTGAGCGAAAAAAGAATTAAGTTGATAGCTGATATGAATGATTGGTTTTATTTTTTGAAAAATGGCTCTTTTGATTTTGCTTTTGGATCGCGAATTCATGGAACGATTATGGCAGTGTTAGCAGGAATACCCGCTACACTCTTAGCTATTGACACAAGAACAAGAGAAATGGCGGAATTCTTTGACATTCCTTATATAAATGTTTCTGAAAAAGATGATTTTGGTGCTGAAAAAATATATGACTCATATTTAGATTCAGATTATTCAAAATTCAATGATACATTCGAATCTAAATATTTAGCATATCAATCTTTTTTACAACAGCATAAAATAGTATCTTCTATCAATGAAAAAAACAAATTTTTTAAAGAAGAAACTGCAAAAAAAGATTTTGAAAAATATATAAATGATCCTGAAAAGTTCTTGGACTATTATAAAAAATTAAAATACTATACTCCACTATTTGAAATGAGAAAAATGGTTGGTAATCTTTCAAAAAAATTTAGATAAATATGACTGATGAGTATTTTTTATTTTCCTAAATTATGAGTGTGAAATTACTTTGGAGGATAAATGAAAAAGACATATAAAATTGAGATAGCTGGGCTTGAAAGGGAGTTGACACTTTGTCCGCTCGGGAACGGACTTTACATAGGTGCTTTTGTAATTTTTGGGGATGTTGAACTTACAGTTGCTTCTGCACGAGAACTTATAAAAATAGCTCCCGAACATGATATTATAATTACGTCCGAAAGCAAAGGGATTCCCCTTGCTTATGAGATGGCACGTCAGATGGGCGTAAATAAATATATTCTTGCTAGAAAAATGCCAAAGCTTTATATGAGTGACGTTTTTTCAACCGAAGTAACCTCTATAACAACAGCAAAAAAACAAACCCTTTATCTTGACGGTAAAGATGCGGAGTTTATGAAGGGAAAACGTGTTCTTATCGTTGATGACGTAATAAGTACAGGGGAGTCCTTGCGTGCAATAGAAGAGCTTGTTGTTCACGCTGGAGGAAACATTGTTGGTAAAATGGCAATTCTCGCTGAGGGAGATGCCAAGGACAGAAAAGATATAAAATATTTGCAGGTCCTTCCGCTGTTTGATTTGAATGGAAATGAAATTTAATTTTTGAGTTAATAACAAAAAGACGCTTCACGTTGGATTTATCCTTCGTGATGCGTCTTTTAAATTGTAGTTTTTTATAAAAGTATGTGGAAAAAACTCATTTTAAAAAAATGTTTTCTTCGCATAAGTATACAACATACTTTCTATTTTAAAACAGGCCATTTTTCCCAAGCGTTGCAAGTTTGAGAAGCAGATTTTTCGCAATTTCTCCATCCATTTTTGTTACAGCATCTACCTTTTACACTGCTGTTTTCTAAAAGAACCCGTTGATAAAAATGGTCTGTGTCTCTTTCACCCAGCCAGAAAGCACAGGTTGCGCAATTTTTCCATGAACTTGGATATGAATGAGCCATTAGTTTTCTCCTTTGTAATTTTTTATAGAAAAATATAATTTTTATACCATAAATAATTATAACATTATAACTCTGTTTAGTCAATAACGATAAATAAAAAATTGAAAAAGAAAGTGTGTAGATAAGCGTATTATCAAATAAAAATCCCCAAAATACATTATGTAAATTTTTATGTTTTTTTGCGGTTTGACGATTGACAAGTAAGAAATTTTTTGGTATAATTCGTACAATGGTTTTTTGGAACTAAAAACGGCTTAGATATAGATGTTTTTTATTGAAAATCGTTTAGTAAATTTATCGGAGGGGCATTATGGAGAACAAAATTAAGTTGCAGATTATTGGCGATAAACAGAAAACCGCATTTTGTTCCGATGTGGCGGGCTTTTTGACGACTCATTCCGCTTTTTCCTCTCTTGATTTGTCCAAATACGTGATTTTTCCCGGCTTTTGCGACGTGCATGTGCATTTTCGTGAGCCGGGTTTTTTGCATAAAGAAAATATTAAAACTGGCTCACTTGCCTCAGCAAGGGGAGGGTATACTGCAGTTTGTACAATGCCAAACTTGAAACCTGTTCCTGATTCATTGGAAACCTTAATGGTACAGCTTGATGCAATAAAAAAAGATGCTGTTGTAAACGTTTATCCTTATGGTTCAATAACCAAGGGTCAGAAAGGTGAAGAGCTTTCGGATTTTGAAGAAATGAAAAACGAAGTCGTCGCCTTTTCCGATGACGGAAGAGGAGTTCAAAATGAACAGATGATGCTTTCTGCCATGGAAAAAGCAAAGTCACTTGATAAAATTATCGTTGCTCATTGTGAAGTGAACGAGCTTTTAAAGGGCGGATATATTCATAACGGTGAATATGCAAAGAAGCATGGTCATAAAGGAATATGCTCCGAGAGCGAATATGCTCAGATTGAGCGTGATTTATATCTTGCAGAGAAAACAGGTTGCAGATATCACGTTTGCCACATTTCCGCTAAAGAAAGCGTTGAGCTTATAAGGAAAGCGAAAGCAAAAGGTGTAGACGTAACTTGTGAGACTGCTCCTCACTACCTCGTACTTGACGATAGCTGTCTGAAAGAAGAAGGCAGATTCAAAATGAATCCTCCTCTCCGCGATAAAAAGGATAGAGAGGCATTAGTTGAAGGTATTTTAGACGGAACTATCGACATGATAGCAACGGACCATGCTCCACATTCTGCGGAGGAAAAATCGAGAGGTCTTGAAGGAAGTCCTTTTGGAATAGTTGGTATTGAAACGGCATTCCCCGTTTTATATACTCATCTTGTAAAAAAAGAAATAGTCACTCTTGATAAAATAATCGATTTGTTGGTTTTCAATCCGAGACAGAGATTCGGAATCCCTTTGGGGCTTGATTTCTCCCTTTGGGATTTGAATGCAGAAGAAATCGTAGATACTTCCAAATTTTTATCTATGGGAAAAGCAACTCCTTTTGAAGGTGAAATGCTTTTCGGTAAAAACCTGCTTACCGTATGCGGTGGCAAGGTTGTATATCAAAACTTGTAATTAAAATTGAGTATATATAACGGAGGCAATTATGGCAAAGCGCAAAGATATAAAAAAGGTTCTTATAATTGGTTCAGGTCCTATAGTTATCGGTCAGGCGGCAGAGTTCGACTATGCTGGAACTCAGGCTTGCCTTGCATTGCGTGAGGAAGGTTATGAGGTTGTAATCTGCAACTCCAACCCTGCAACGATAATGACAGATACGTCTATAGCGGATAAGGTTTATATGGAGCCTTTGACTCTTGAATACGTTGCAAAGATTCTCAGATACGAACGCCCCGACGCTATTGTTCCAGGAATAGGCGGACAAACGGGTCTTAATATTGCTATGCAGCTTGAGAAGAAAGGTGTCCTCAGAGAATGCGGCGTTGAACTTTTGGGTACAAGCTGTGAAAGTATTGAACGTGCAGAAGACAGAGAGCTTTTTAAGGAGCTTTGCCAGTCAATAGGCGAACCCGTAATTCCCTCTGAAATTACTTATAGCATTAAAGAAGCAAAAGAAGCGGCAAGCCGTATCGGTTATCCCGTAGTTCTCAGACCTGCCTTTACCTTAGGCGGTACAGGCGGAGGATTTGCTAATAACGAACAAGAGCTTGAAGAAATCGGACTTAACGCTTTCAAGCTTTCTCCTGTTCATCAGGTTTTGATTGAAAAGAGCGTTAAGGGTTACAAAGAAATTGAATTTGAAGTAATGCGTGACTCCACAGACAGAGCTATCACTATTTGCGGAATGGAAAATATTGACCCTGTTGGCGTTCATACGGGTGACTCTATTGTTGTAGCTCCCATTCTTTCTCTTAATGACCACGACTTGAAAATGCTCAACGATAGTGCTATCAAAATTATTCGTGAGCTTAAGATAGAAGGTGGATGTAACGTTCAGTTTGCTCTCAATCCTGAAAGCAGCGAATATTATCTTATAGAGGTTAACCCTCGTGTTTCCCGTTCCTCAGCCTTGGCATCCAAAGCAAGCGGATATCCTATCGCGAGAGTTACCGCGAAAGTTGCGGTTGGCATGACTCTTGATGAAATTCCAGTTGCAGGCGGAACTGCTGATATTGAACCTTGTCTTGATTATATTGTTGCAAAATTCCCTCGTTTCCCCTTTGATAAATTTACATCCGCTCCCAACGTTTTGGGAACGCAGATGAAAGCAACGGGTGAAGTTATGGGAATCGGTTCAAGCCTCGAAGAATGTATTCTCAAATCTGTTCGCTCACTTGAAACAGGCGTTTGCCATCTTTACCTTGCAAAGTTTGACGGAATGAGCAAGGAAGAGCTTTTCTCTTATATCAGCGAATCAAGAGATGATAACATTTTTGCAATTACCCGTCTGTTGCGCTTGGGTGTTTCCATTGAAGAACTTCACGATAAAACAAAAATAACTAACCTTTTCCTTGAATCCTTCAGTAAGATCGTTGATATGGAAAAGGTACTGTCAGAAAACAAAGGGGACGAAAAAATTCTTAAAGAAGCAAAGATTATGGGCTTTTCCGATGCCTATATATCAAAGCTTTGGAACGTTCCTGAAATTGAAATATACGAAAAGCGTAAGAGTATGAAGCTTACCCCTGCTTTCCGTATGGTTGATACGATGAAAACGGGTAAATATCTGCCTTATCTCTATTCTTCCTACACAGGTGAAAACAGCTCTATCCTCACTGATAAGAAAAAAATAGTTGTTCTTGGTGCAGGACCTATAAGAATCGGACAAGGTGTTGAGTTTGACTATTCAACTGTTCACGCTGTTCAGACAATCAAAAAAGCAGGTTATGAAGCTATAATCATCAATAACAACCCTGAAACCGTTTCAACTGACTATACAACAGGGGACAAGCTTTATTTTGAACCTCTTACTCCTGAGGACGTTATGGCTGTTATTGATTTTGAAAAACCCGAAGGCGTTGTTGCTTCCTTGGGCGGTCAGACAGCTATAAATCTTGCGGACCCTCTTATGAAACGCGGTGTTAAAATAATCGGAACTGATTGCGTTGCTATTGAACGTGCTGAAAACCGTGACAGCTTTGAAAAAATACTTCACGAATTGAATATCCCTCAACCAAAGGGAAAAGCAGTTACAAATATTGAAGACGGTATTAAAACTGCAAACGAAATTGGATATCCTGTTCTTGTTCGTCCCAGCTTTGTTCTTGGTGGCAGAGCAATGCAGATTGTTGCAAATGACGAACAGTTGAAGCTTTATCTGAAAACAGCCGTTGAAATTGACGAAGATAAACCTGTTCTCGTTGATAAATATATTATGGGAAAAGAAGTTGAGGTTGATGCTATCTGCGATGGCAGAGACGTATTTGTTCCTGGCATTATGGAGCTTGTTGAAAGAACAGGCGTTCACTCTGGTGACTCCATAAGCGTATATCCCACATATACCGTATCTGATAAGGTAAAAGGAATAATTTTACAGTATGCAAAGAAATTAGGAATTGGAATCGGTATCGTTGGTCTTTATAATATTCAGTTTATCGTAGATAAAGAAGATAACGTATATATTATCGAGGTAAATCCCCGTTCTTCAAGAACTGTTCCTTTCCTTTCGAAAGTAACGGGATATAGCCTTGCTGATATTGCAACTGAAGTTATTTTAGGTAAATCCTTGAAAGAGCTTGGGATATTTGAGCTTTATCCAGAGGAGAAGAAACGTTCATACGTTAAAGTTCCTGTTTTCTCCTTCAATAAGATAAAAGGACTTGACGCATACCTTTCTCCCGAAATGAAATCAACGGGTGAAGCTATTGGCTACGATGACAAGCTTCACAGAGCAATGAGCAAAGGTCTTATTGCATCGGGAATGAATCTTCAGAATTACGGAACGGTTTTTGTAACCATTGCGGATGAAGATAAAGAGGAGGCTTTGCCTCTTGTTAAGCGTTTCTATAATATGGGCTTCAATATTGAAGCAACTATAGGTACTGCTACCTTCCTCAAGGAACATGGAATCCGTACGAGAGTAAGAGGAAAGATAAGCGACGGAAGCGAAGAAATTCTTGATTCCATCAGAGCGGGCTACGTTGCCTACGTTATAAATACACGTTCAATAATGTCAGGAGTTCATTATGACGATGGTGTTGCAATTCGCCGTTGTGCAGTTGAAAACGGTGTAACCTTGTTCTCATCCCTTGATACTGTGAGAATTGTTCTTGACGTTCTTGAAGAAATAACAAATAAAGTTTCAACAATAGATTCATAATAAAAGATATAGGAGACCTTATGAAACAGGTAATTTTCAAAATCGCCTCTAATCTTCCCCTTACTGAAACTGTCTACCGCATGGAATTAGTTGGTGACAGCGAAGGTATAACCTGCGGACAGTTTGTAAATATAAAAATAGACGGATTGTTTTTGCGCAGACCTATCTCCGTTTATGACGTTTCAACGGATAGTCTTACAATAGTTTACAAGGTTGTAGGTCAGGGAACAGAAAAGCTTTGCGAGATGAAAAAAGGCGATGAGCTTGATATACTTACTTGCCTCGGCAATGGATATTCCCTTGATTTTGAAGGGGAAAACGCTTTGCTTATCGGTGGCGGTGTTGGAGTACCTCCGCTTTATTACCTTGCAAAACAGCTTTTGAAAAAAGGCAAAAAGGTCTCTGCAATTTTAGGATTTAATACAAAAGCCGAGGTTTTCGGTGAGGAAGATTTTAAGGCTTTGGGCGTTGACGTTACTGTCACAACAGCAGACGGAAGCTATGGTATTAAAGGCTTTGTAACTGATGCCTTACCTGAATACGATTATTATTACTTCACCTGCGGTCCTGAACCAATGTTGAAAGCAGTTTATAAAAACGCAAAGGGTGACGGTCAGTTCAGCTTTGAAGAAAGAATGGGTTGTGGCTTTGGCGCGTGTATGGGATGCTCTCATAAAACCGTAAAAGGATATAAAAGAGTATGCAAGGACGGACCCGTATTCAAGAAGGAGGAAATACTGTGGGAAGATTAAACGTTTCTCTATGTGGAATTGAGATTGATAATCCTGTCATTCCTTCCAGCGGCACTTTTGGATATGGCTATGAATACGCAGAACTTTACGACATAAACGTTCTTGGGACGTTTTCCTTTAAGGGAACAACAAAGGATTCAAGATTTGGAAACCCAACTCCTCGAATCGCTGAATGTTATTCTGGTATGATAAATGCTGTAGGTTTGCAGAATCCTGGAGTTGATGCGGTTATCTCTGAAGAATTGCCAAAGCTTAAGACTTGCTTTGATAAAAAAGTAATGGCTAATATAGGCGGTTTTTCCGTGGATGAATATGTATATACAGCTCAAAAGCTGGATGAATGTGAACAGGTTGGCTGGCTTGAGGTAAATATCAGTTGTCCTAACGTTCACGGTGGTGGAATGAGCTTCGGAACTTCACCTTCTGCTGCTGCGGAAGTTACTTCAAAGGTCAAAGCCGCAACGAAGAAGCCCCTTATTATAAAGCTTTCGCCAAACGTAACTGATATCGTTTCAATAGCAAAAGCTTGTGAGGATGCGGGTGCAGACGGAATCAGTATGATAAATACGATGCTTGGAATGCGTATCGACCTTAGAAAGAAGAAACCTATTATTGCTAATAAAATGGGTGGTTTTTCAGGCCCTGCAATTTTCCCCGTAGCGCTCAGAATGGTTTATCAGGTTTATGAAGCAGTGAAAATTCCTATAATCGGAATGGGCGGAATCAGCAATGCTGAAGACGTTATCGAAATGATGCTTGCAGGTGCGACGGCAGTTCAGGTAGGAACTGCAAACCTTATTGACCCTCTTGCTTGCAAGAATATAATTGATGATTTAGAAAAAACAATGGATAAGTACGGAATAAAAAATATTAAAGATGTAATTGGAGGCGCACATAATGGGTAAGGATGTAATTGTTGCATGTGATTTTTCAAGTAAAGAACAGGTTTTGAGTTTTCTTGATAAATTTGAAGGAAAAAAGCCTTTTGTAAAAATCGGAATGGAGCTTTATTATGCTGAAGGACCTTCCATAGTTAAGGAGATAAAAGCCAGAGGACATAAAATATTTCTTGATTTAAAGCTTCACGATATTCCTAACACAGTTAAAAAATCCATGGCTGTTTTGTCAAGACTTGACGTTGATATGACAAACCTTCATGCGGGCGGTACTGTTGCCATGATGAAAGCTGCTTTGGAAGGCTTGACTCGTGAAGACGGAACAAGACCTATACTTATTGCTGTAACTCAGCTTACTTCCACAAGTCAGGAAAGTATGGAAACAGACCTTCTTATTAAAGAAAAAATGGAAGACGTTGTTATGCATTATGCTTCCAACGCAAAGCTTGCAGGACTTGACGGTGTTGTTTGCTCTCCCCTTGAAGCTGAAGCTGTTCATAACCGTTGCGGTAAAGAATTCATAACTGTAACACCAGGTGTAAGATTTGCGGATGGTGATATTGGAGATCAGAAACGTGTTATGACTCCTGCAGAAGCGAAAAAAATCGGCTCTGATTATATTGTAGTCGGAAGACCTATTACGGCTGCTGAAGACCCCGTTTCAGCATACGAACGTTGCGTTTTGGAATTTGTTGACTAAAAGGAGAAATGAAAATGGAAGCTTACAAAAGAGAGTTTATTGACTTTTTGAAAAGTGCCAACGTTTTGAAATTTGGTGATTTTACAGCGAAAAGCGGAAGAAAAATTCCTTATTTCATAAACGCAGGTGAAATTAAAACAGGCGAACAGATTTCAAAGCTTGGAGAGTTTTACGCTAAAGCATATTTTGAAAAAATAGGAAATAAAAAGACTGTTCTTTACGGTCCTGCATATAAGGGAATTTCTATTGCAGTATCAAGCGCAGTTGCTCTTTCTAAAAATGGCTTGGACGTTCCTTTCTTCTTCAATAGAAAAGAAGAAAAAGACCATGGTGAAGGGGGAACTTTCGTAGGTTACGTTCCCAAGGCTGGTGAAGAAATTGTTATCGTTGAAGACGTTATAACCGCAGGAACAGCTATTCGTGAAAGTATGGCTATTCTTTCAAAGCTTGAAGGAACAAAGGTTTCTGCCGTATTCGTTATGGTTGACCGTAAGGAAAAAGGTAAGGGCGAAAAGTCCGCTATGAAGGAAGTTGAAGAAGAATTCGGTTTCCCCGTGTATTCCGTAGTTGACGTTTACGATATTATTGAATATCTTGAATCCGAAGGTGGAAATGAAGAAAACGTTGACAGAATCAAAAAATATCTTTCTGTAAACGGTGCGGCTTTATGAGAGGGCTTATAGATATAACGGATTTTTCCGTAGAGGAAATTGATTCCCTTATAGATGTTGCAAACGATATCATTGACAATCCAAAAAAATACAGTGAGAAATGCAAGGGTAAAAAACTTGCTACGTTGTTTTTTGAACCATCCACAAGAACACGACTCAGCTTTGAAGCGGCAATGTACGAATTAGGCGGTAATGTTATAGGATTTTCCGAGGCATCTTCATCCTCTTCAACAAAAGGTGAGAGCGTTGCAGATACGGCAAAGGTTATAAGCTGTTATGCGGATATTATTGCTATGAGACATCCAAAAGAGGGTTCTGCATACGTTGCTATGAAAAATGCAACCATTCCCGTTATAAATGCAGGAGACGGAGGACATTGCCATCCTACGCAGACTCTTGCTGATTTGCTTACAATATACCGTGAAAAAGGAAGTTTTGACAATCTTACTGTCGGATTATGCGGAGATTTGAAGTTTGGCAGAACTGTTCATTCTCTCATTGGTGCGTTATCACGTTACAGTGGTATAAAGTTTGTTCTTATATCTCCCGAAGAATTAAAGCTTCCAAGTTACGTTAAAAATGATGTGCTTAAAAAGAACAACTTGCCTTATATACAGACTACAAGCCTTGAAGACGTTATAGGCGAGCTTGACGTTCTTTATATGACGAGAGTGCAAAGAGAACGTTTCTTCAATGAGGAAGATTATTTAAGATTGAAAGACAGCTATATATTGGATCTTAAAAAGCTTTCTCTTGCTAAAGACAATCTTTCTGTAATGCATCCTCTCCCAAGAGTTAACGAAATAAGCGTTGCTGTTGATAACGATCCAAGAGCTTGCTATTTCAAGCAGGTTCTTTACGGAAAATATATGAGAATGGCTTTGATTCTTAAATTGTTGGAGGAGGCAGAAAAATGAACATTGATTCCATTACAAACGGCGTTGTTATCGACCATATAACAGCGGGAAACGCAATGCGTCTTTATCATCTTTTGGGAATCGATTCCTTTGACTGTTCTGTAGCAATTATAAAAAATGCTTCAAGCAAAAAGCTTGGAAAAAAAGATATAATCAAAATTGACGGTGAGATTATTCCTGATATAGACATTATCGGATACGTTGATCCAGGTGCAACCGTTAATATTATAAAAGACGGAAAGCTAATATCAAAGCGTACTATTGATATGCCTGAGATGCTTACGAACGTTATAAAATGTAAAAATCCCCGTTGTATAACCTCGGTTGAGCAGGAGCTTGACCATGTTTTCAAATTGACAGATCGTGCTAAAAAGGTTTACCGTTGTCTCTATTGCGAAACAAAAGCAGATTTATAAAACCCAGATAAAAGGAGAATTATCACATGGCTATTTTTGTTAATGAAACGTCACATACGTTTAATGAATTTTTACTTATACCTGGCTACTCTTCAAAGGAATGTATTCCTTCCAACGTAAGCCTTAAAACCCCTCTTGTTCGTTACAAGAAGGGAGAGAAATCCGCTATTACAATGAATATACCTATGGTTTCTGCTATAATGCAATCCGTATCAGGTGACAGACTTGCTGTTGCTCTTGCTATGGAAGGCGGTGTTTCATTTATCTATGGTTCACAGTCCATTGAGGACGAAGCAGCTATGGTAAAACGTGCAAAAAGCTATAAAGCAGGCTTTGTAAACAGTGATTCAAACGTTAAACCCGATGATACAATGGCAGACGTTGTAGCTCTCAAGGAAAAAACAGGTCATTCCACTGTTGCCGTAACCTCTGACGGAACGGCAAATGGAAAGCTTCTCGGTATCGTTACAGGCAGAGATTACAGAGTCAGCCGTATGGACCCCACAACGAAGGTTTCCGAATTTATGACTCCTTTTAATAAGCTTATTTGTGCAAAAGAGGGAACAACTCTTAAAGAAGCCAATGATATAATCTGGGATAATAAGCTCAATTCACTTCCTATAATAGACGAGGAAGGAAAGCTTTGCTATTTCGTTTTCCGTAAGGACTATGATACTCATAAGCAGAATCCTAATGAGCTTCTTGATTCAAACAAAAGATACGTTGTTGGTGCAGGTATCAACACACGTGACTATGCGGAACGTGTTCCTGCATTGGTGGAAGCGGGTGCGGACGTGCTTTGTATCGATTCCTCAGAGGGATTTTCCGAATGGCAGAAGCTTACTCTTGAATGGATAAGAGGAAAGTACGATAACAGCGTTAAGGTCGGTGCAGGAAACGTAGTTGATGCAGACGGCTTCCGTTTCCTTGCTGATTGCGGAGCAGACTTTATTAAGGTTGGCATTGGCGGTGGTTCAATCTGTATTACTCGTGAAACAAAGGGTATAGGCAGGGGACAAGCAACTGCTCTTATTGAAGTTTGCAAAGCAAGAGATGAGTATTTCAAGGAAACAGGTATATACGTTCCTGTTTGCTCTGATGGCGGTATCGTTTATGACCATCATATTACATTGGCTCTTGCTATGGGTGCAGATTTCGTAATGCTTGGAAGATATTTTGCAAGATTTGACGAAAGCCCAACAAATAAAGTTAATATTGGCGGAACTTATTATAAAGAATATTGGGGCGAAGGAAGCAACCGTGCAAGAAACTGGCAGAGATATGATATGGGCGGAGATAAGAAGCTTTCGTTTGAAGAAGGCGTTGACTCATACGTTCCATATGCAGGACCTTTGAAGGACAATGTTGCTTTGTCTCTTAGCAAGGTGCGTTCCACAATGTGCAACTGTGGTGCTTTATCTATATCTGAGCTGCAGCAGAAAGCAAAACTCACTCTTGTTTCCGCTGTAAGCATAACCGAGGGCGGTGCACATGACGTCATTCAAAAAGATAAAAGCGTGCCTATAAAATAGTTTTGGAGAATAAAATGAAGAAAATTGGAATTATAATGGGGAGCGATAGCGACCTTCCCATTATTCAAAAAGCTACTGATATTTTAAAATCCTTTGAAGTACCTTTTGAGGTTCACGTTTATTCTGCACATCGAACACCCGTGGAAGCAAAGGAATTTTCAATGGCGGCAAGAGAAAAGGGCTTTGGAGTTATTATTGCCGCGGCAGGTATGGCGGCTCATTTAGCAGGAGCGATTGCCGCAAATACAACGTTGCCCGTTATCGGTATTCCTTGTAAATCATCTTGCTTCGATGGAATGGATGCTTTGCTTTCGACAGTTCAGATGCCAACAGGTATTCCAGTGGCAACAGTCGCTGTAAATGGCGGTGCAAACGCTGCTTTGCTTGCTTTGCAGATTCTTGCCGTTGAGGACAAGGAATTGGCAAATAAACTTGACGCAAAGAGAAAAAGCGATATGGAAGCAGTTTTGGAAAAAGATAAAAGTATCATATCAAAATTATAAAAGGAGAAATCATAATGGAAAAGAAACTTGTATATAAAGGAAAAACCAAGGATGTTTTCGCTCTCAATAACGGAAATTATCTTCTTAAATTCAAGGACGATTGTACAGGAAAAGACGGTGTTTTTGATCCTGGCGAAAACTCTGTAGGACTCACTATTGATGGCGTTGGTGACGTTAACCTTCGTATGTCAGTATATTTCTTTGAAAAAGTAAATAATGCAGGAATCAAAACCCATTTTGTAAACGCTGACCTTAATGATACAACCATGGAAGTACTTCCTGCAAAGGTTTTCGGCAAAGGTCTTGAAGTTATCTGCAGACATAAAGCCGTTGGAAGCTTTATTCGTCGTTACGGAGATTATATTGAAGAAGGTGCAGATCTTCCTGAATACGTTGAAATGACCTTCAAGAATGACGAAAAGGGTGACCCCCTTGTTATTAAGGATGCTTTGGTTGCTCTTGGCGTTATGACTGATAAACAGTATGATGATATTAAATCCATGACACAAAAGATAACCCGAATAGTAGCTGATGACCTTCTTGAAAAAGGATTGGTATTATACGATATCAAATTTGAATTCGGGTATGATAAGGACGGAAACGTTATGCTTATCGATGAAATAGCATCTGGCAATATGAGAGTTTATAAAGACGGCAAATATATTGACCCTATGACTTTGTCTGAGCTTTTCTTTGCATAATACTTACATAGCGGAGGACTGCATATGGGCGGTTTTTTTGGAGCAACATCCCTCAAAAACTGTGTTCCAGAGGTTTTTTTCGGAACAGATTATCATTCTCATCTTGGCACACGTCGTGGCGGAATGGCAGCGTACGACGTTAAGTTGGGAATGCAGAGGGAAATTCACAGTATTGAAAATTCTCCTTTCAGAACTAAGTTTGACGGTGTTCTTGATGAGATGTATGGGAACGTTGCCATTGGATGTATAAGTGACAGCGATCCTCAACCGATTATTATCCGTTCAAAATTAGGTGTATACGCCATGTGTACAATAGGAAGGATAAATAATTCGGAAGAGCTTATAGATAAATATCTCAGATTCACTGGAAGCCATTTTCAAGCGATGACAGGAGGACGTGTTAACTCTAACGAACTGATAGCAACTCTTATTCATCAGAAAGAAAGCTTTGCGGAAGGAATTCGTTTCGTTCACGATTCGATTGATGGAACGGCCGCTATTCTTATTATGAAGGAGGATGGAAACCTTATTGCCGCTCGTGACAAGGAAGGAAGACTCCCTTTGATTATTGGTAAGGATGCCCTTGGTCATTGTGTAACCTTCGAGGATTTCGCAGGACACAAGCTTGGATATACAACGGTAAGAGAACTTGGTCCTGGGGAAATTGTTGAAATTTCACCAAGAGAAATAGAAGTCCTTTCTCCTCCAAGAAAGAAGAAAAAGGTTTGTTCGTTTTTGTGGTCTTATTACGGTTATTCAACATCGTGCTATGAAGGCATAAACGTTGAAGTTATGAGATATAAAAACGGAAGAATAATGGCTCGGGCTGATATGGAAAATAATAACGTTGATGAGCTTGACTATGTTTGCGGTGTTCCCGACTCGGGCACTCCTCATGCAATAGGGTATTCAAACGAAAGCGGCATTGCGTTTGCCAGACCGTTTATTAAATATACACCAACATGGCCAAGAAGCTTTATGCCTTCAACACAGAGTGAGCGAAGCATGATTGCGAAAATGAAGCAGATACCCGTTCACGATCTTATAAGAGATAAGAAGCTTTTGTTCGTTGACGATTCAATCGTAAGAGGAACACAGCTCAGAAGTACTGTTGATTTTCTTTATGAGCATGGAGCTGAAGAGGTACATATGCGTTCAGCTTGTCCTCCCATAATGTTTTCTTGCAAATATCTGAATTTTTCTCGCTCAACTTCTGACAACGATTTGATAACAAGAAGTACCATAATTGAACTTGAGGGGGAGGAAGGTCTTAAATATCTGGAAGAATATATGGACGGAACAACGGAACGCGGAAGGAAAATGCGTAAAGCGATTTGTGATAAATTCCATTTTTCTTCTCTTGAATATCAAACCCTTGAAGGAATTGTAGAAGCAATAGGTATGAGTTCTGACGAGTTGTGTACGTATTGTTGGAACGGAAAGGAATAATTAAATGAGTATAAATTCAAGATCTGAAAGCTACGCCGCCGCAGGTGTAGATATTACAGCAGGATATAAAGCTGTAGAATTGATGAAAAAACATATTCTCCGCACGAAAAACGAAGGATGTCTTGACGACGTAGGCGGTTTTGGCGGTTGCTTCGGACTCAACCTTGATGGAATAAAGAATCCTGTTCTTGTATCAGGTACAGACGGTGTCGGAACAAAGCTTAAAATGGCAATTCTTCTTAATAAGCACGATACAATAGGAATTGACTGCGTTGCAATGTGCGTAAATGATATTATCTGTTGCGGTGCAAAGCCTTTGTTTTTCCTTGATTATATAGCTTGTGGAAAGAATTATCCGGAACGTATAGCCGAGATTGTTTCAGGAGTTGCAGAAGGGTGCGTTCAGTCAGGAGCAGCTCTTATAGGTGGTGAAACAGCAGAACATCCTGGTATGATGCCTGTAGATGAATATGACCTTGCTGGCTTTGCCGTTGGTGTTGTTGATAAGGAAAAAATTATTGACAATACGAAAATGAGCGAGGGCGACGTTGTTATTGCTCTTGCTTCAACAGGTATTCATTCCAACGGTTTTTCTCTTTGCAGAAAGGTTTTCGATATTGATAACAATAATCCTGATCTTTACGTTCCAAATGAAGCTTTGGGCGGAAAAACGATTGCGGAAACTCTTTTAGTTCCTACGAAAATTTACGTTAAGTCCGTTCTTTCTCTTATTGAAAAAATAAACGTTAAGGGAATCTCTCATATAACAGGAGGGGGATTCTATGAGAATATTCCAAGAAGTATACCTGATGGACTTGGTGCAAAAATAGATAAATCCTCTGTTAAGGTTCTTCCTATTTTTGATCTCATAGCAAAGACGGGAAATATCAGCGAACGTGATATGTTCAATACGTATAATATGGGCGTTGGTATGAGCATTGTTGTAGCGAAAGATGACGTTGATGAAGCTCTCGCAATTCTTAAAGAATGCGGCGAAGATGCATACGTTATCGGTGAGATAGTAAAAAGCGAGGACAAAATAGAAATATGCTAAACACAGAAAAAGCTGATATTGCGGTTCTTGTATCAGGCGGAGGCACAAATTTGCAGGCGTTGATTGATGCGCAAACCGACGGAATTATAAAAAGCGGTCAGATTTCAATAGTTATTTCTGATAACCCAAATGCATACGCTCTTGAAAGAGCAAAAAAAGCAGGAATTAAAACCGCTGTTGTTACTAAAAAATCACGTGGAATAGCCTTTGAAGACGATATTATAGAGCTTCTTAACGAAAATGGAATAGAGCTTGTTGTTCTTGCTGGATTTATGACAATTTTAAGCAGTAAATTTACAAAGGCGTTCGAAAACAGAATAATTAACGTACATCCTTCTTTGATTCCTTCCTTTTGCGGTAAAGGATTTTACGGCTTGAAGGTTCATGAGGCAGCTCTTAATAAAGGCGTTAAAGTGACGGGAGCAACAGTTCATTTTGTAAATGAAATTCCTGACGGCGGTGAAATCATAATGCAAAAGGCAGTTGACGTCCTTGAAGGTGATACGCCTGAGACTTTGCAAAAAAGAGTTATGATTGAAGCTGAATGGATAATTCTCCCAAAAGCTACAGAGCTTGTATGCTCAAAAATAATGAATAAAGGTGAGTAAAATGGCATTATACGATATAAAAAAATTACTTTCAGAGAACACATATCCTGGCAGGGGTATAATTATAGGTAAATCTGCAGATGGTAAAAATGCAATGATTGCATATTTTATAATGGGTAGAAGTGTAAATAGCCGTAATCGTATTTTTGAGCGTTTCGACGGTGGTATGAGAACAAAGGCTTTTGACGAAAGCAAGCTTTCAGATCCAAGTCTTATTATTTATAACCCTTATCTTGCGTATGAAAATAAAGATATAATTACAAACGGCGATCAGACAAATACAGTATATGATTTCGTCAAAGAAGGAAAGACATTTGAGGATGCTTTGTATACGAGAGAATTTGAGCCTGATGCCCCTAATTTCACTCCAAGAATATCAGGAATGATTACTTACGAAAAAGGTGATTTTAGTTACAAGCTCTCTATTTTAAAGAGTGCAAATGGTAGACCTGAGATTTGTAACCGCTATTTCTATAATTATGAGAGTGAATGTGGAATAGGACATTTTATTCATACTTATAAATGTGATGGAAATCCAATTCCGTCATTCTACGGTGAACCCGAGGAAATAGCGCTTCCCAATACGGCTGAAGAATTGGCAGATATTGTATGGACAAATCTTAACGAAGATAACAAAGTATCTTTCTTTGTCCGTGTTATCCCCCTTGACGGAAGCGAAGCTTCTGAAATCATAATAAATAAAAACGTTTAAGGAGTACTGGAATGAAGGAATTTGAACTTAAATACGGATGTAACCCTAATCAGAAACCCTCTAAAATATTTATGGCAGACGGAAGCGAGCTTCCTATCGAAATCCTTTGCGGTAGACCTGGATACATAAACTTCCTTGATGCTTTTAATTCCTGGCAGCTTGTAAAAGAACTTAAAGAAGCGTTAGGACTTCCTGCCGTAACTTCTTTTAAGCACGTTAGCCCAACTTCTGCGGCTGTTGGAATTCCTCTTTCCGATACTCTCAAAAAAGCTTGCTTCGTTGATGATATTGAAGGACTTGACGAATCTCCTTTGGCATGTGCTTATGCAAGGGCAAGAGGAACAGACCGTATGTGTTCGTTCGGAGATTGGGTTGCTCTTTCTGATATCTGCGACGTAACAACGGCAAAAATGATTAAGCGTGAGGTTTCCGACGGTGTTATTGCTCCTGGATATGAACCTGAGGCTTTGGAGATATTGAAATCCAAAAGAGGCGGAAAATACAATATTGTTAAAATAGACCCTGATTTTGTTCCCGAGGAAACAGAACGTAAGCAGGTTTTTGGTATAACCTTTGAGCAGGGCAGAAATAACTTTAAAATAAATAAAGAACTTTTGTCAAACGTTGTAACTGCAAATAAGGATATGTCTGATGAAGCGATCCGTGACCTTATAGTTGCACTTATTACTCTTAAATACACACAATCCAACTCTGTATGCTATGCCACGGACGGACAGGCTATTGGTGTTGGCGCAGGTCAGCAATCAAGAATCCATTGTACAAGACTTGCGGGAACTAAAGCAGATACATGGTTCTTGCGTCAGCATGAAAAGGTTCTTAATCTTCCTTTCCTTCCTACTATTGGCAGACCTGACAGAGATAACGTTATTGACGGATATATCAATAAAAACGAAGAAGACGTTTGCGCAGAGGGAGTATGGCAGAAGTATTTTACATCTCGCCCCGAACCTCTTACAGATGAGGAAATCAAAGAATACCTTGCAACTAAAGATGGAGTCGCTTTAGGCTCTGACGCTTTCTTCCCATTCAGCGACAATATTGAAAGAGCTAAAAAGAGCGGTGTTAAATATATAGCACAGCCCGGCGGTTCTATCCGTGATGATGCTGTTATTGAATGTTGCGATAAATACGGAATGTCAATGGCATTTACAGGAATGAGACTTTTCCATCATTAAAATCCGAAAGGGCGTACATTTATGAAAATACTTGTTGTAGGCGGTGGCGGTAGAGAACACGCCATTATAAAAAAGATAAAGGAAAATAAAAATGTTGAAAAAATATTTGCTCTTCCTGGGAACGGCGGAATTGCCGCTGATGCTGAATGTGTTAATATTAAAGCGACGGATATAGATTTGGTAGTTGATTTTGCGGTGGAAAATAAAATTGATTATGCCGTAGTCGCTCCCGATGATCCTCTTGTTCTTGGTGCAGTTGATGCGCTTCAAGCAAAGGGAATTCCTTGCTTCGGACCAAATAAAAATGCGGCAATAATTGAAGGTAGCAAAGTATTTTCTAAAAACCTGATGAAAAAGTATGGCATTCCTACAGCAGAGTACGAAGTGTTTGATAATGCTGAAAATGCATTGAAATACCTTGAAACTGCGCCTGTTCCCACAGTTATAAAAGCTGACGGTCTTGCATTGGGTAAGGGTGTTATTATTGCACAGAGCAGAGAAGAAGCAAAGGAAGCTGTTCGTTCCATGATGCTTGATAAGGTATTTGGAAATAGCGGAAATAACATTGTTATAGAAGAATTTCTAACAGGTCCCGAAGTTTCAGTTCTTGCGTTCACTGATGGTAAAACCCTCGTTCCTATGGTTTCATCCATGGATCATAAAAGGGCAGGGGATAACGATACGGGTCTTAATACGGGCGGTATGGGAACTGTTGCACCAAACCCTTATTATACTGAAACAATAGCAAAAGAGTGTATGAAAAAAATTTTCCTTCCCACAGTTGATGCAATGAATAAAGAGGGAAGAACCTTTAAAGGATGTCTGTATTTCGGCCTTATGTTAACTGAAAAAGGTCCTAAAGTTATTGAATATAACTGCCGTTTCGGTGATCCTGAAACGCAGGTTGTTTTGCCTTTGCTTGAATCCGATCTTCTCACGGTTATGCAAAGCGTAACAAATGAAACTCTATCTGAAACAGAAGTTAAATTCAGCGATAAAAACGCTTGTTGCGTAATTATGGCATCAAAAGGATACCCTCAAAGCTATGAAAAGGGTTTTGAAATAAGTGTACCCGATGATATTTCCGATTCAGTATACGTTGCAGGTGCAGCTTTGAAGGATGGAAAAATCGTGACAAGCGGCGGACGAGTTCTTGGCGTTACCGCTGTTGAAGACACATTGGAAGAAGCAATAGAAAAAGCCTATAAAAAGGTTGAAAAAATCAAATTTGAAAATTCATATTACAGAAAAGATATTGGACAACGTGCCATGGCGGCAAATAAGAAATAAGAGAGGACAATAATGGTTTACCGTATATTCGTTGAAAAGAAAAAAGAATTGGCAAATGAAGCGAAAGCGATGCTTTCTGATATCAATTCTTCTCTTGGTATAAAATCTCTTAAAGATGTTCGTATCTTCAACAGATACGATGCTGAAAATATAACGGCAGAGCTGTTTGAATATGCTGTGGGTGCTGTTTTTTCCGAACCTCAGCTTGATATAGCAACTACGGAGCTTTCAATTGAAGATGCATCAAACGTATTTGCAGTGGAATATTTGCCTGGTCAGTTTGACCAACGTGCAGATTCTGCAGCTCAATGTATACAGATAATCTCTATGGGAGACAGACCAACCGTTAAAACCGCAAAGGTTTATGCCTTGTATGGTGATTTGTCTTCAGATGAAGTTTCAGCCATAAAGAAGTACGTTATTAACCCCGTTGAATCCCGTGAAGCAGTTTTGGAAAAGCCCGAAACTCTTGCAACTAAATTTGAAATTCCAACGGAAGTTAAAACTCTTGAAGGCTTCACAGCTCTTGACAGAAACGGTCTTGAAAAATTCATTGCAGATTTTGGACTTGCAATGGATATTGATGATATCACATTCTGTCAGAAATATTTTATTTCCGAAAAGCGTGATCCTACCATTACGGAAATAAAAATGATTGATACATATTGGTCTGACCATTGTAGGCATACAACTTTCCTTACTGTTATCGACAACGTAAAATTTGAAGACGAGCTTCTTCAGAAGACATATGACGAATATATATCCGTCCGCAAGGAGTTGAACAGAACAAAACCTATATGTCTTATGGATTTAGCCACAATTGCTGTTCGTTATCTTAAGAAAAACGGTAAACTTGAAAAATTGGATGAGAGCGAAGAAATAAATGCTTGTACAGTAAAAATTGACGTTGAGGTTGATGGAAAAACAGAGCCTTGGCTCTTGCTTTTTAAAAACGAAACTCATAACCATCCAACAGAAATTGAACCCTTTGGCGGTGCGGCAACTTGTATAGGCGGTGCTATACGTGATCCTCTTTCAGGTAGATCATACGTTTACGGTGCAATGCGTGTAACAGGGGCAGCGGATCCCTTGAAGCCTATAAGCGAAACTATACCTGGTAAGCTTCCGCAGAAAAAAATTGTAACTACTGCCGCCGCAGGATATTCTTCATACGGTAACCAGATTGGTCTTGCAACGGGAATTGTTGATGAAATTTATCACCCTGGATATGCTGCAAAGAGAATGGAAATCGGTGCAGTTATTGCAGCCGCCCCCGCAGAAAACGTTCGTCGTGAAGTTCCCGCTCCTGGAGACGTTGTTATTCTTCTTGGCGGTAGCACTGGCAGAGACGGTATTGGCGGTGCAACTGGTTCTTCAAAGGCTCATAACGCACATTCTGTTGAAACCTGCGGAGCGGAGGTTCAGAAGGGAAATGCCCCCGAGGAACGTAAGCTTCAGCGTCTTTTCAGAAATAAAGAAGCAACTTGTCTTATAAAGAGATGTAATGACTTTGGTGCAGGCGGTGTTTCCGTTGCAATTGGTGAGCTTGCAGACGGACTTGAAATTGATCTCAATGCCGTTCCTAAAAAATATGAAGGTCTCGACGGAACAGAGCTTGCTATAAGCGAATCTCAGGAAAGAATGGCTGTTGTTGTCGAAGCGGAGAATGTGGAAAAATTCCTTGCTCTCGCTGAAATGGAGAACCTTCAGGCTTGTCCTGTTGCGGTGGTTAAAGCAGAACCGCGTCTCGTGATGAATTGGAACGGTAAGAAAATCGTTGATATAAGCCGTGAATTTTTGAATTCCAACGGTGCTGATAAGCATATCGACGTAACGCCTGCGAAGGCAGAATTGAAAAAACAAGAAATAAAAGGTTCATTCACCGAAAATTATGAAAAGTTGGCAGATGATCTTAATATCTGTTCCAAACGTGGTCTTAGCGAAAGATTCGACTCTACAATTGGTGCAGGCACTGTTCTGATGCCATTCGGTGGAAAAAATCAGATCACGCCAATTCAAGCTATGGTTCAGAAAATTTCCGTCGAGAAAAAGCATACGGATGACTGCTCTCTTATGGCTTTCGGATATAACCCATTTATTTCCGAACAAAGTCCTTATCACGGTGCATATCTTGCAGTAGTGGAATCCGTTTGTAAACTTATCGCAACTGGTGCAGAGTTCAAAGACGTTTATCTGACCTTCCAGGAATATTTTGAAAAGCTTGGAAAAGATGGAAAACGTTGGGGAAAACCGCTCTCTGCATTACTTGGTGCTTTTAAAGCGCAAATGGAGCTTCAGATTGGCTCAATCGGCGGTAAGGACTCAATGAGCGGTTCTTTTGAAAATCTGGACGTTCCTCCAACTCTTGTTTCTTTTGCAGTAACTACTTCCAAAACTGAAAATATAATATCTCCCGAATTCAAAAAAGCAGGTAATAAGGTTGTATTCCTTAAACCGGAATATGACGAAAATGGACTTCCTGTGACATCCTCGCTTCTTGACGTATTCAAAACCATAAATAAGTTTATGCGTGATGGCAAGGTTGAAGCCTGCTACACTCCAGGTATGGGCGGTATTGCAGAAGCTGTTATGAAAATGGCTTTTGGTAACGGATTTGGATTTGAATATAATAGTGACCTTACGATTAAAGATTTGTTTGGTTATTCATACGGCGGATTTGTTGTTGAAGTCAACGCAGACGTAGAAGAGGGAATACTTCTTGGTACTGTTACAAATGAAAAGGTATTCACGTCAGGTGACGAAAAAATTTCCTTCGAAAAACTTTCATCAATATATGAAAATAAACTTGAAAGTGTTTACAGTTGCAACATCAAACATCTCGAATCAAAGGTTGAAAACTTCAATATTGAATCAAAAGTTCATGCTGTTTCAACGATTAAAAATGCAAAACCAAAGGTTCTTATTCCTGCTTTCCCGGGAACTAACTGCGAATTTGATTCTGCTAAGGCTGTAAGAGATGCAGGGGCTGAACCCGAAATTCTCGTTATAAATAACCTTTCCGCTTCGGGAATCAGAAAGAGTGTTGAAAACTTTGAAAAAGCCTTGAAGAATTCACAGATGATATTTATCCCAGGTGGATTCTCTGGCGGTGATGAACCTGACGGAAGCGGTAAATTCATAACTGCATTCTTCCGTAATCCCGCGATTAAAGAGGGGGTTCATGATTTGCTTGATAACCGTGACGGCCTTATCTGCGGTATTTGTAACGGCTTCCAGGCTCTTATTAAATTAGGTCTCGTTCCTTACGGAAAGATTATCGATACGGATGAGAATTGTCCTACACTCACGTTTAACACCATAGGACGCCATCAATCAAAGATTGTTCGTACACGTATTGCTTCAAATAAATCGCCTTGGCTTTCGTTAACAAACGTTGGTGACGTTTACTCTGTGCCTATTTCACATGGTGAAGGAAGATTCCTCGCTGATGAAGCCTTGATAAGAAAACTCGCAGAAAACGGTCAGATTGCTACACAGTATGTTGATATGGATAATAATGCAACGTTGGACGTTCAGTTTAACCCCAACAACTCCGCATTTGCCATAGAAGGTATTACTTCTCCCGACGGCAGAGTATTCGGTAAAATGGGACATAGTGAACGTGTTGGCAAAGGACTTTACAAAAACGTTTTAGGTAATTATGATATTCGTATGTTTGAAGCGGCAGTCAAATATTTCCGTGGATAAGCATAACAGGAGGATATTTATGGATATTATTGTAAGACCCGAATCAATGGAAAGAATCACAACCTTGGAGCTGGCAAAAGCTTTCATTGATGAACAGGTAAAAAAAATCAGAGACAAGGTAGGGGATAAAAAAGTTCTCCTTGCCCTTTCAGGCGGTGTAGACTCTTCCGTAGTTGCCGCTTTGCTTATCAAGGCTATCGGTAAACAGCTCATAAGCGTTCACGTTAATCACGGCCTTATGAGAAAAGGTGAAAGTGAAGAAGTTATCAAGGTTTTCCGTGATGAACTTGATGCTAACCTTGTGTACGTTGATGCAACAGACAGATTTCTGAATAAGCTTGTTGACGTTGCAGACCCTGAACAAAAACGTAAAATTATCGGTGAAGAATTCATCCGTGTTTTTGAGGAAGAATCAAGTAAATTGAGAGGAATCTCTTTCCTTGCACAGGGGACAATTTACCCCGATATTATTGAAAGTAAAGGCGTTAAGGCTCACCATAACGTTGGAGGACTTCCCGAAGACGTTGAATTTGAAGGACTTGTTGAACCTCTTGAGCTTCTTTATAAAGATGAAGTACGTGTTGTTGGCAGAGCTTTGGGACTTCCTTCTTCAATGGTTGACAGACAGCCTTTCCCAGGCCCTGGACTTGGCGTTCGTTGCCTTGGTGCTATAACGCGTGACAGACTTCATGCTCTCCGTGAAGCAGATGCAATTCTTCGCGAGGAATTCGACCTTTGTGGACTTTCAAAGAAAGTGTGGCAGTATTTCATTTCCGTTCCCGATATGAAAAGTGTTGGTGTAAGAGACGGAAAAAGATACGAGGGCTGGTGCGCTGTAATGCGTGCAGTGAATACAGTAGACGCTATGTCTGCCACAATTGAAGAAATTCCATACGAAACACTCTATAAAATCACTTCACGTATCATAACGGAAGTCGAAGGCATTAACCGTGTAGTCTATGACCTTACACCAAAGCCTACAGGAACTATTGAGTGGGAATAATACCAATTTAATACAATAAATCTATAGTAGCAGGCAGTGGTTTTCATTGTCTGCTATTATTTTTATTATCATTATTATTTCGTGTACAATTATTATCCATAGTAGAGCCACAGAAATCGTAAATCACGATATAATTACAACTAACCAAACAACGGCGGCAGGGAGATTTTTCTCTCTGCCGTCTTTTCTATTTATCTCGGAACTATTGACAAATCCAGACTATTGTGATAGTATAGACTATAGAAATAGTCTATGGAGGATTCGTTATGAAAGAAAAGCTTTTTGACAGTGAAGCCAAAGTGATGGAAATTATATGGGAGAAAAGCCCTATTTCCGCAAAGGACATTAGTTTAATTGCCACCGATACAATTGGATGGAATAAAAACACTACCTATACCGTAATTAAAAAGCTTGAAGCAAAAGGATTTATTCGACGTGAAGATCCCGGATTTATTTGTACTCCACTTGTGTCGCAAAATGAAATGCAAAAGGTGGAAGTTACTTCACTTGTGAAAAAGGTGTTTGGCGGCTCTCGCAAGGCTTTATTTTCGGCACTGCTTGAAGATGAACCGTTATCTGAAGAAGAAATCAATGAGTTGCGCAAACTCATTGATAATAGGTGATGCTTATGTTGCAAGAAGTATTTTATTGGATATTCAATATGAGCATAACTGCTACCATAACCGGCGTGATCATTATGCTTGTCAGACAAATTAAAAAGATTCCGAGAAGGTTAATGACATTTCTCTGGAGTGTTCCTTTTCTTAGAATGGCGTTTCCTTTTGGACTCAACAGTCCGTATGGTTTGATGGCATTATTATCCAAACTAACTACAAAAACCATCGTTGTGTATCAACCTACTGATGATATTGCTTTTTCGATGACAAATAGCGTTATGGCGGCGGATACTTATTT
>SVRW01000036.1 GCA_015064625.1 Oscillospiraceae bacterium
GGGGACGGTTCTCTGTCTGAAAACGAATCATCTTAAAGTTTCTTTATATGGCTTTTAAACTTGATTTTATTGCAGTTTAAGGTTCGTTTAAAGACAACAATGCATCCCCTCAATCATTTCAGCTTTTGACTTATTTTTTATTTTTCTGAGTTTCAATCTGACAGAGAACCGTCCCCTGTCAGACGAGAGACGCCTGTCAGACCCTCGTTGTTACTGTCAGATATTCCTTGACCGTCTTCAGATAAAAATTTATTTAGAAGTTTATTAAATTCTTCTTCATTGCAATTTTTCCAACCAAAATGAATTCTGCCATCTTCAACATATTCAGACCAGTAATGACAAATCATTTCATAATCGCCATTCTGATACGTTATTTTTATGGCATCTCCGTAGATTGACATTGGATCCCCTATATAATATCTATGAAAACCTATCTCTTGGTATTGCTCAAAAAAAACATTTTTTTCTGTTTCTGATAGAGTTTTTATAACGGTGAAGTCAAGACTGCTTTTGGCAAAAACAATTTCTACGCTTTGAATTTCATCAATAGATTTTTCAAAAGAGTAGGGCTTTGTTCCGCAAGCGGTGAAAAACAATAAAATGCATAAAAAGAGAGCTATAGATAAGAATTTTTTCATAAACATAATCCTTCCTAAAAAAACAATCAGGGCATAATGAAATATAATGGTGATACAATATTAGAACCAGCATAATATCTGGTAGAACTATTTACCCCGCCATAAAATACGAATCTGTATCAACAGGGAAATGACAGGGGATGGTTCTCTGTTTCCCGCTCTGTTTCGCATCGTCAAAGATTTGATTCCTCTTATCATAGCATGATATGCTTGACTTTTAGTCTTTTTTCGTGCTTTTATCTGTATTTTTATCACCCTTTATCATTTTAGCACGATTATTATACCTTGTCAATACTGAAGACGTTCATTTAGCCACGGGAGACAGATAACCGTCTCTCCACAATAAGTATGCTAAAAGGCAGGTACGCAAAAATTTGCATATCTGCCTTTATTTATATCTGCCTTTGCTTTATTTAATATCTCTTGTTCCTGTTTGAAATGCGTATTTAATTTTCAGATAGTCTGCAGCATTTACAACTCCGTCATTGTCCACGTCCGCCGCGTCGAAATAAACACCGTCAAGATTTTTAAGCTTTTTAAAGTATCTGAGGAGCGTCTGATAATCCGAAGCGGATATAATTCCGTCACCGTTTATATCTCCCTTGACGGATATCTGATAATCTACGTTTTCAACGGTTACAACGCAACCTGTTCCAACAAAATCAGAAGGAGAAACGTTTACTGATTCATCATATTTATCCTTGATTTTCGCATCCTTGCCCAAGCTTACAAGAAGCTCTGGAACTGTTGTTTTTAACGAAACGTTTGTTGCGAAATTGTTTGAGGAGTTAAACAGTATATTTGAGATGGATTTGAAGCCGTATCCATTTTTCTTTGCGAATTGCTCTGCGTAAGATCCAACGTATCCGCAAATAGTCATATCTTTGCTACATCCTGAAAACGCGGTTGTGGCAATGGATTTTACAGCCGTTGGAATGATTATTTCCGTAAGCGATTTTTTGTTTTTGAATGAGTTTGCGCTGAGAGTTGATACACCCGAAGGAACAGCCGCTATTGCACTGTTTCCTGTATATTGTGTTAATTTTGAACCGATAACAACAAAATCGAAGTTTTCAAGCACTGTTACAACACATTCAACGCCCATGCCGTTTACTGTTTCAGCGAGAACGTTTGTAACTCCTACCTTATCTGCTGAAATAACGCCCTCTGAAACGCTGACACCGTTTTTATTGGTGGTCCAGGTGATGTTACTGTTGGCGTTTGATGGTTGAACCGTTGCTTTCAACGTATAAGTAGAACCTAATCCTATTGTGATTTTTGATGCCGATATGGAAACCGACGTTGGCATAATCGATGCTGCTATTTCACGGGCTTTAAGTATTTCTTTCGCTATTGTGTCGAAAATAGTAAGCTTGTGGGATTCGATAGTGCCGATAAGCTCGTTTGGATAATTCTTTGACGTTGCATAACCCGTTGAATAAACGTATTTACAAGCGGCTTTGTAATCTCTCAGACCGATAAAAACCTGATATCTGTCTGAATTGAGGAAAAGCTGACTGTGGTCGTGAAGGCTGTCTGCCCAACTGTCGTAGGCTCTGAAGAATCTTTTGCCGCCATGTTTTACCGCTTCGGCATAGGAATCGTAAACTTGTTTTTCCGTTGTACAGTATACTTTACCGTTCCAGTTTGAAGCTGCCATTATACCGAAGATATTGTTTGCAACTATGGCAATATTTCCAACACCCCAACCGCCTTCCCAAACGGACTGTGCTATTGTCAATGATGCTAAAATATCGTTGTCAATCATATCTTGTACAGCAAGAGGAATAATTACCTTGAAGAAGTTTCTCTGTTTAGCGTTAAGATCCATGCTGGAAATAACCGTGAGAACCTTTTCTTTGTCAAGCTGTGTGTCGCCTTTGAACATTTGTATAACGTCTGCTTCTGTCAGAACTTTTGCTTTTGCTTTTGAGAATGGGATGCTCGTCAATATCACGAGAGCGAGCATGAACATCGCAAGAGCGCGTAAGGTTTTGCTTTTTCGCATAATACTGTGGCTGTCCTTTCTTAGTCTGGATTTTTTCATTCGTAGTATAGCCTTGCAAAAAATCCGTTAATCTGCTTTTTTATAAATTGTCACTTTGCCAACACTTTTTCGGGAACGTCTGAAACGGCGTTTTTGGGGAAAAATGAAATATCTTCTGCTCCCGATGTCGAAACAGTATACAGAGATGATGTTTCATCATATGATACAGAGAGGCAAGTGTATTTTTCAATAAGATCCATTGGGAGATAACATTCTCCGTCCTTATAAAGAACGGTGTTTTCGGCCTGTTTCCATGTCCCGTTCACTATAATAACGTTAGAATCGGGAGTCAGCTCCATAACTTCCGTACCTGAGGGATTGGATATTGATATGCCCTTGCTGTCTCCAACCACACGTACACCCATAATGCCGTTAAGGGCGCTTACAGGAAAGTACCCCTGACTTACGATTTCTTTGTCTCCGACTTTCACTGTAACAGCTTTGGTCAGAGCCTTTGTCCTTATTTTTACCGTATATTCATCGTTTTTTTCTCTGTCGATGAATGGAATGCTCAGTGCCGCGGCAATAATCAACGAGAAAGCGGCAACTATAAGAGCGGTTGCGCCAAACAGCTTGAAAAATTGTACTACTGCATATACAGCGGCGCTTCTTTTTTTGCTTTTTTTACGGGCTGACATTTTAGCTCCTTTTTTATGTATTTTTCAAATCCTCGATGAAATTTCGCGTTAGGGC
Source organism: Oscillospiraceae bacterium (assembly GCA_015064625.1). Classification (GTDB taxonomy): domain Bacteria; phylum Bacillota; class Clostridia; order Oscillospirales; family CAG-382; genus SIG653. The sequence continues at coordinate 3,379 of SVRW01000036.1, forward strand.
ATTTCCCCACATGATACAAAGCTATAATAACATAAAAAAAACAAAAATGGAAGACCTTTTTTGAAAAAAACAGAAAGTTTTCATATTATAAATATTATTTTATACGACTTTTAAAAACGCATATACGGTTTTTTGAGAGTTTGAAAGGAGAAAACGTGGCAGAAAAGTATTCTGAAAGTGCCAAAAGGGCTATATTCAATGGAATTTTGGTTTCCAAGGATTTTGGACATTCGTATTTTGGAAGCGAGCATTTGCTTTTGGGAATATTGAGTGATGATGGGAGTTTTTTTGTCGAAGAACTTAACAAACGGGGAGTTTATTACAAAATTATCAAAAAAAGAATAATATCCATTTCAGGAAGCCTGGGAGACCCTTTCAGGGAGCAAAAAGAATGGTGCAAAGGCTGCAATGAACGTGCTATAAAGAAAAATTTCGATGCAAATGCAATTTTTAAAGATGGGGCGATTTGTGAAGAAGTGGAAAGCAGGATGACCCCTAAATGTAAGGCAATATTATTGAAGGCTGAAATTATTTCACGAAATCTTTCATCATTTAGCGGTGAAGTAATGATAACTGCAGCTCATCTGCTAATGGCTTTGCTAAAAGAGGAATGTGTCGGTTCAAAGCTGATTACTGCTTCGGGCGTGGATACCTCTGAATTATATATATGTATGGAAACTCACATGAAAAACAATAGCAAAAGCGAAAGAGACTGTGAAAAAGAGAAGCATAGACAGATTTCAACTCCCGCTTTGGACAAAATATCCGTTGATCTGACTGAAAAAGCAAGGGCTGGCTTGCTTGATCCCGTGGTAGGCAGGAGAGATACGGAAGATAAACTTATCAGAATATTGCTCCGAAGAAATAAAAACAATCCCTGCCTTATAGGTGAAGCGGGAGTTGGAAAGACTGCTGTTGCAGAAGGGTTGGCGTTGAGGATAGCACTTGGTGACGTTCCTGATGAAATGAGGCATCTTCGACTTGTTTCTCTTGATATTTCTTCTGTTGTAGCAGGTACGAAATATAGAGGTGAGTTTGAAGAAAAGCTTAAAGCTGTTATAGAAGAGGTAAAGATAGCTGGTAATGTCATTTTATTTATTGATGAGATTCATTGTGTCGTTGGGGCTGGTGCAGCCGAGGGGGCTATTGATGCTTCAAATATATTGAAGCCGCCTCTGGCGAGGGGGGAAATACGTCTTATTGGTGCAACTACTCTGAAAGAATATAAAAAATATATTGAAAAAGACGGGGCGTTCGAAAGACGTTTCAGAAAAGTTACCGTAAAAGAGCCAACGGCTGAAGAATGTAAAGAAATACTTCGAGGAATACGTGCGGGATATGAGCTTCACCACGGGATATTGATTTCTGAAGAAGCTATCTCTGCCGCAGTTTCGCTTTCGGAAAGGTATATTCCCGATAGATTTCTCCCGGATAAAGCTATAGATCTTATTGATGAAGCTGCTTCACGTGCCAAAATGGAGGGCGGAATCTCTCGTGTGGGGAAATCAGACGTGGAAAGCGTTCTTGAAGAAATGACCGGAATACCTACTACGGTTATCAATAGAACAGAAAGTGCAAAAATGATTCTTTTGGAAGAAGAAATGAATAAACGGCTTTCTGGTCAAAGCGAAGCGGTTCACGTTTTATGCTCTGCGGTACGAAGAATGAAAACAGGCATTAAGGATCAAAGCAGACCCGTTGGTTCATTTCTGTTTGTAGGTCCTCCTGGGGTGGGTAAAACGGAATGCGCAAAAGTTCTGTCTGAGGTTCTTTTCGGTGATGGGCGTTCTCTTGTTAAATTCGATATGTCTGAGTATTCGGAAAAACAAAGTGCCACAAAGCTTATAGGCGCTCCTCCTGGATATGCTGGATACGGTGAAGGAGGCTTGCTTACCGAAAAGGTCAGAACGAACCCGTATTGTGTTTTGCTTTTTGATGAAATTGAAAAGGCTCATCCCGATGTGAAAGCGATTCTTCTGCAAATATTTGACGAAGGGGTATTGACGGATTCGAATGGAATAAAGGTGAATTTTAGAAATTGCATTCTGATTCTTACGTCAAATACGGGATGCTCTGACGGTTCATCGTCTCATGCGGGATTCTGTCAAAGCGGAGAAAAAATATATCAGAGAGGGAGAGCTTTGGCTCGTAAAGCACTTTCAGCGGAGCTTGCTGACAGAATCGATGAGGTTGTCGTTTTTGAAAAGCTGTCTGTTTTCGCTCTTGAAAAAATCGCAAGGCTTCAGAGTGATTTGCTTTCAAGCCGTCTTGCAGAAAGAGGAGTTAACCTTGGATTTGACGAAAGCTTCATAAAGGCTTCCGCAGAAGCCTGTTTTGAGAATGGAGGATCTGCCAGAGAAATAAAGCGTCTTCTTACAAGAGAAACGGAGGAACTTATTTCAGCTCGCCTTTTGTCCGATTCTTTCGACGGAGAAAAGGGCGGAATTATATATCGTGAGGAAGGAAAAAGCAAATTCAGAGAAAATTTGTAGAAATAAATGGAAAAAGGGGATTGACAAATAATAAAAAAAGTAGTATTCTTTTTCTCGACAGAGTAGGATCCTGTGCGTGAAGTGCCGTCGAAACGGGGAGTTGTTCGTCGGACGAAAAGCAAAGCTTGCGGTATGGGATCTGCATCCCGCTGTTGGGTTGTAAATATTTCTGTTTAATTTTATGCTCCCCTTGTATTTGGGGAGCTTTTTATTTGGAGAAATATAAATGAGTAGAGAAACAAGAAAAAAAAGAATACTGAAGCTTTCGGTTTGCGCCATGCTTATTGGCATTAGCGTTGTGGTTGGTGCGCTTTGCAGAACATACCTGACTTTTAGCGTGTTCGTACGGATAACTTTTGAAAACCTTCCTATCATATTATCGGGAATTTTGTTCGGACCTGTTTACGGTCTTGTCGTTGGTGCTTCGACGGATCTGATAAGTTCTGTTATTTCCTCGCAAGACATAAATCCTATTATTACGGTGGGAGCGCTCTCTGTGGGGCTTGTGTCGGGGCTTGTGTCGGAAATGGGAAATATGTTGAGAGCGAATAAAACCTTGAAAAAAATCATCGCTGTCGTTTCCGCACATTTTGTTGGATGCCTGATCATTAAAACCTTCGGGCTTCAAGTTTATTATTTTCCAACGACTTCCTTCTGGTATCTTTTTGCTATCAGAGCGGGTGTGTATGCTTTTATTTGTGTAGCGGAGACGTTTATCATTCTGCGACTTCTTAAGAATAAATTTATAAAAGGTTTTTCGAACTATGAATTATAATGAAGCTATAGAATATATTCATTCAATAAAATGGAACAAAAGCAGACCAGGACTCGAACGAACAAAAGAACTTCTTCGGCTTATGGGAAATCCTGAAAAAAAACTGAAATTCGTTCATATTGTTGGAACTAACGGAAAAGGCTCGACGGCGAAAATGCTTTCTACTATTTTTTCAGAAGCAGGGTATAAAACGGGACTTTATGTTTCGCCCTATGTTTTGAAATTCAACGAGAGAATACAACTGTCTGGGGAAATGATTCCCGATTCTGACCTTGTGGAGATAACCGAATTTGTAAAAGAATATGCGGATTCCATGGAAGATCATCCCACGGAATTTGAAATCGTCACTGCTATAGGCTTTGAATATTTTTCCCGCGTGGGAGCGGATATAGTATTCCTTGAGGCTGGAATGGGCGGGGAACTTGATTCGACAAACGTTATCCCTGCCCCAGAACTTGTTATAATAACGGAAATAGGTCTTGATCACACAGGTGTCCTTGGAGATACGATTGAAAAAATTGCAGAGACAAAGGCGGGCGTAATAAAAGAAGGAACAAAAGTTCTGTCTTTTGCGACTTGCGCGGAATCTGAAAACGTTATTGCAAAGGTTTGTCATGAAAAAAACGTTCCTTTATATAATCCCGATTTTGAAAGCGTTGAAATGAAGGACGCATCTGTGGATGGATTATCCTTAAACGTTGGAAAATATGAAAATCTTTTTGTTGCTCTTACAGGTAAGTATCAGTTGAGAAATGTTGTTGCAGTGGTAAAGGCGGTAGAACTTTTGAGAGACAAGTATGAAATTTCGGACAAGGCTCTTTATGATGGTTTGAAAAACACGGTTTGGCATGGACGATTTGAAAAGTTAAGTGATTCCCCGTTTGTTATAACTGACGGAGGACATAATCCGCAAGGAATTCGTGCAGCGGTGGAAAGCTTTAAACTCCATTTTGGCGATGAAAAAGCGTTGATCGTTTTCGGTGTTATGGCAGATAAAGATGTGGAATCGGTTGTATCGATGATATGTGAAATCGCAGACGAAGCGATAACTGTAACCCCTGATAATCCGAGAGCGGCAAAAAGCGGAGAGCTTGTGGAACTTTTTGAGAAACATGGGGTTCGTGCGACAGACGGTGGAGATGCGGAAAGCGGAATGAGACTTGCGGTCTATAAAGCAAATGGCAGAAAAATCTTCGCCTTGGGTTCTTTATATATGTATCCTCAGGTAAGTAAAATTTTCAGAAAAAACTGAAGAAAAACAATTTTTAATACCTTTTTTTATAAAAATAGTACCTTTTTGATATAATAAAGAATTTTCTGTGTCCAAAAACAAGGCTTAATCCGATTAAAACGATAGATAAAAGGCGAAAAAAGAAGGATGAAGAAAAAAATTCAAAAAAAACTGAAATTTTTTGAAAAAAGGTATTGACAAAAAGGAAAAGATGTGGTAGAATAGCGAAGCTGTCCGCGAGGGGAGCAAGAACCTTGAAAATTGAACAACGAAGAGACGGAGGCGGAGTGTAGAGAAGCGAAAGCGAAAAGACTACACGAAACCAAAGGAACTCGTACAATTCCTTAAGAGAAAAACTTTACGAAAGTAAAAAAGCAAGTAAGAGAGCAAAGCAGGAAACTGCAAACTTTT
>SVRW01000017.1 GCA_015064625.1 Oscillospiraceae bacterium
GATGAGAAATTAGCCATTTGTAATTCAACTGAATATTATCGATTGACTCAAAAAGCTTTTTGAGAAAGGTGTAATATTTTTCTCCTTTTTGTATGATTGTTCCGTAAATCATAGCGTCACCGCCCTTCTGATATCATTATACCGTAAAACCTATTACTTTTCAACTTAAAATGAAGATTTTGCGCAGCAAAATCAACCACACTTTTTCACTATTCACTATTACTTATAACTTTTCCAAAAATCTCCTCGGACGGATTTAGTGAAAAGTGAAGAGTGAAAATTGAAAAAGTAAAAATCTCCCCGTACTTCGTCCGAGGAGATTTTTGGCAGGGATAGCTGGACTCGAACCAGCGAAATGCAGGAGTCAAAGTCCTGTGCCTTACCGACTTGGCTATATCCCTACACAGCTCAAACATATTACCATAAAGAAATCCTTTTGTCAATACTTTTGGGATAATTTTTTAGGACAATATTTTATTTTTCGACATTTTCCTGAAGTTAACTTTTTATATATTTACATTGTTCACTCTTCAACATTTTATACATTACGAGATTTTTATATATCAAAAAAGCGAATGCCTGCATTCTTTAAGTTATAACAGAATTTTCAGTTCTGAAATTCCATTTTAACCTCATCTAAAGAATACAGGCTTTATTCTTCGCTTTCAGTTGAAAAATTGATTTCTATAATATCAATCCTCCGTTTTCTTCGTTGCTTTCGCAACACTTTAATCCTACTCAACACTCCCCTTTTGCCGTTCTTGCGGGAATACGGGTTAAATGCGCATTGATTTTCTTAAAGCATAGTCTCGCCGTTCTTTCGGGGAGCTTAGTTTTTCTGACGATAATCAGATTTCATTCAGCGTTGTAAAGCTTAGATTCTTTACAGCACATACTAAAATACGTTCCTTGCTTCAGCGTCTTTTCACGTTGCTGATGATTCAACGCATACCTTTCAGCCTTCGCGTTCATACAACTTGCCGCCCGCTCATGATTCGGATACTAAGGTTTAAATTTATGTTCTTTTCCGATTTTGCACTTTGCTGATGATTCAAAGCACTTTACTCATATTCAAACAAAACTGAAAACCACAGATTAGCTTGCAATATGAAGAACGTATTTTCATACCTTGGTTCAAGGACCGAGAATACTGATTATTCGTAGAATCAGAGTTTAAAATCTCGCTTATTTATCTGAAAACCGATACGTTTTCGCATATCCTTTCCTGCTAATGAGCAATTTTTTTCATTCGACAAACGTCGTAGTTTTCTCTGATTGGAATGGATAAGGAAACGATATAATCAACAACGGATTATTTTATTCTTTCGGCTCGATAAGACCGTAATCATTTTCTTTACGCTTATATACAAGATTAAAAAGTCCTGTATCCGCATTGCGGAACATGAAAAACTCATGAGACAAGAGGTTCATCTGCATAATAGCTTCTTCAACGGTCATTGGAGCAAACTCAAACTTCTTAACCTTGGATATTCTGATTTCCTCTTCGATTTCAGAATCCTGAGCGTCCATTTCAGCAACATCCGGAACACCGCCACTGTAAAGTCTCTTATAAAGTCTTGTACGGTTTTTGCGAATCTGACGTTCAAGAACATCTACCGCATGGTCGATTGCAAAGATTGCATCTTTATCCGTTTCTTCAGCTCTAAAAATTGAGCTTCCTTTATAGATAGTAATCTCAACAATAACTCTGCCACGTTCTTCTTTGAGTCGAACGGTTGCTTCTGTTTCAGGTTCAAAGAATTTATTAAGTTTGTTAAGCTTTTTGTAAATTCTTTCTTTGATATCCTCAGTGAGTTCAAATTTCTTAGAAATAATAATCGGTTTCATTTTTGTAACCTCCTTGTTTCTTTCTGTAATGATTATACTATATTCTTTCATATTTGTCAATAGTTTTTAGTAAAAAAGTACAAAATAATTTCAAAGTGTCATTTTTTGTCACTTTTCAAAGGGCTATTGGGGTGTTTTCTGCGTTTTCAAACAGTTAAAACAACATATTTTTTTTGTTCAAATTTTGATTTCAAAAATTAAACTGCGTACAAATCAAAAGTACGCAGTTTTTATATTCACTATAGAATACTTTTCCTATTTCAACGAAAACAATCATTTATTATTCCGAAAGATGTAAATGCTTTTTATCGATTTTTAATTCAATATTTTTGAAAATGTTTTTATATACCTTTTGTTATTTCAAATATACAAAGACTAAAAACATTTCACCTTTCATCAGCTTAAAGTTTCATATGCCTTTATTTCACAGAAACCGCCTCGACCATTTTACCCGCAAAAAAATCTACGCTATTTAGCAAAGTTGTTATAGAAAATAGTCTCATCTGGGAAATAATACCCATTTTCCCTTGCTATTTTTTCAAGATAACTCTCATCAACAGGTAATTCGTATCTATATTTAAGCTTCGATACACGTTCTTCAACGGTTTCAAGCTCCTTTGATATTTCTTCAGCTTCTTTTTCCACTTGATTTACATCATAGATAACACGTACCACGTTAAAAATAAAATATATAATTGCAACAGTAAAAACAGCTCTTATTATAACATTAAAATTCTTTTTCATAGTTCCTTAATTTACGCATTTTTATTTTCAACAACCCAAAACCGTTGCCCGCTGAATTCAAAACGTATGAATATCTGACTTTTGAGCCTATTCGAAGCTTTATTCCGAACAATAAATCTTCGAAAGCTTTTATAATCCTATTCATAACAAGCCGCAACAGCCTTGAGAAAGTTAATCTTACAAACAAGACACCTGCAGGAAAAATCAGAAACGGTAAAAGCCGAAATTTTCCTGACGAAAAATTATATTGAAGCACAGAAATAAAAATCCCTGCTGAACTTGTAGCAAGGAGATCTGTTAGCCAGACAAGTCTTTTTCCGAAAAACGAAACTCTTATTACCCATAAGATATCATAAGCCACACCTGCAACTACACCAAACACGAAGGCGTACAGATACAGCCTCAGAAAATCCGTTTCAACCATTACTTAGCCGAAAAACCTTGAAAGAATACCTTTCTTCACAGTTTTTTCACCGTATACGACCGCATCGATACAGCCCTTTACGGCTATGGTCTTTTTTTCGGAATCAAGGGAAACAATAGTAAGATCAGAGCCGCCAATAATAAGCTCCGAAGATCCTACAGATAAAACAACGCTGGAATCATCAAAAACCAGCACTTCATCCACCTTGTCTGCTTCCAAATAATTTCTGTCTTTTAAAGTTATTAGTTGTCTGAATAAGTTTTCCGTCATATACTCACCCTCCAAGATGAATATATGACGAAAAAACATATTTTAGAACTCATTTTAAAACGGTATACAAATCAGCGGCTTCTTCCTTAGTAACGTGTTCTTTTACAGCGTTGACTTCAAACTTAGTCGTTTTATTTCCATACTGTATTTCGATTACGTCGCCTACTTTAACATCATAAGATGCTTTTGCCACTTTTCCATTTACGAGAACGTACGAAGAATCGCAAGCTTCGTTGGCAACGGTACGCCGTTTTATAATTCTGGAAAGCTTTAAAAACTTATCAAGCCTCATAAAGACTTATTTGTTTACAGCTTCCTTAAGAGTTTTACCTGCAGAGAAAGCGGGAGCTTTGCAAGCAGGGATAACGATTTTTTCTTTTGTCTGAGGGTTGCAACCTGTTCTTTCAGCTCTTTCGTTTACTTTGAAAGTACCGAAGGAAGCAATCTGAACCTTGTCACCTTCTGCGAGAGCTGTTGTAATAGCTGCGAAAACAGCGTTAACAGCTGCATCTGCATCCTTCTTTGTGAGAGATGCGTTCTTTGATACGTAATCAACGATATTTGCCTTTGTCATGATAAAATACCTCCGTTTATTTTTTATTATTTAGGTGTCTACCTCAATATAACACACAATTTTACAAATTGCAATAGGTTTTTTGCAAAAAACTTCATTTTTTGTTAGATTTTTAATTTCAAACGCTATTTTACATCATTTAAAGCAAAAATCATAAACAAAAATCAGTTAAAATCAAACTAATTTATTTATCAAAAAGCTCGGTGCTGAAATATCTCTCGCCCGTATCCGGAAGAATTGTTACAACTCTTTTTCCCTCTCCAAGCTCTCTTGCAAGCTTAACTGCGGCAGCAACGTTTGTTCCGCTGGAAATTCCGCACATCAAGCCTTCATCACGTGCCAAACGTTTTGAAGTTTCTATAGCCTCTGCGTCAGTTATAACACAAATCTTTTCATAGATTTCCAAGTCAAGATTCTTTGGTATTATACCGTCTCCTATACCCATCTGCAAATGTGTTCCAACACTTCCGCCACTGAGTATTGCAGCATTTTCAGGCTCTACTGCCCATATTTTAATATCCGGATACTGATTTTTCAAAGTTCTTCCTATTCCAGAAAGAGTTCCGCCCGTACCTATTCCCGAGCAAAAACCATGTATTGGTCCTCCTACCTGCTCAAGAATTTCAAGAGCTGTATGATATCTATGTACCAAAGGATTATTGGGATTTGAAAACTGTTCGGGAATAAAAACTTTAGGATCGGCAGCCGCTAATCTGTTTGCCGTTTCAACACATTCCGCAATACATTTTCCGATATTTCCTGCATCGTGAACAAGAATAACGTCAGCACCGTAATTCTTTACAAGCTTTCTGCGTTCCTCACTTACGGAGTCAGGCATAATTATAACTACCTTATATCCTCTGACTGCTCCTACCAATGCAAGCCCGATTCCCTGATTTCCGCTTGTAGGCTCAACAATAACCGTATCCTTATTGATAAGTCCTGCCTTTTCCGCTTCAACGATCATATTATAAGCGGTACGGGTTTTTACAGAACCGCCAACGTTAACGCCCTCGTATTTAACGAGAATTTCTGCAGCCCCCTTTTCACAAATTCTGTTCAACCTCACCATTGGTGTATGGCCTATTGCCTCTAAAATATTATTACAAATCAAAACTGATATCCTCCTATGTGCTCTTGCTCACTCATCCGCAAAAGCATGTTTAAAATATAGAACAATTAAAGGGAAAGCTTTTCAATAACGCCCTTAAGATACGATTTATATGCCATTCTATCTGCAAGAGTCTTGCTCATTTCATAAAACGTTCCAGGGGAAAGCTCGGATTTTTCAGCTTCCGTCATTTTTCCTTTTGCCAGTCGTTCAAGCTGAATCGCATATTTCATTTCAACCGTTTCAATGGAGCTTCCTTTGGACACCACAACGTCTCCAACGCAACCGTCAAGCAAAGCATAGACAGCCGCACAGCCCATAGTTGATGCAAGAACTCTGTCGCTCAAGGATGGTGAACCACCACGCTGTGTATATCCGAAGCATGAAAAACGGGATTCTATATTTGTTTTTTCTTCTATATATTTTGCAAGCTCAATTCCGTAATCCTTGCCAAGCCCTTCGGCGACGACGATAAGGAAGTTTTTCTTTCCGCCCGCTCTTGAATTGATTATTTTGTTGACAAGCTCATCACGGTCAAACGGATATTCTGGAACAACTGCGCAGGTCGCTCCGATAGCTACTGCTGTATGGAGAGCGATATCACCCGCTTTTCTTCCCATAACCTCTATTATAATACATCTTGAATGGCTCTCGCCTGTATCACGTATTTTGTCGGCAAGCTCAACAACCGTATTCATCGCCGTGTCAAAGCCAATAGTTTTATCTGTACAGCATACGTCGTTATCTATTGTACAAGGGATTCCAACGCAGGGAATACCTTCATTTGCCAAATCATAAGCACCTCTGAACGTACCGTCACCGCCTAAAACGATAAGTCCGTCCAGCTCCAGCTTACGACACATTTCCGCCCCTTGCTTTACACCTTCGGGAGTTTTAAAAACCTCGCTTCTTGCGGTATAAAGTATAGTTCCGCCACGGTTTATTATATAAGAGCCGTCGCGTTTTGAAAGGACTTTCGTATTTCCTTCCAGAAGTCCTGAATATCCGTTAAGAATACCGACTACTTCTATTTTCTTTCTATGCGCTGTTCTGATAACAGCTCTCAAAGCGGCATTCATACCAGGAGCATCTCCACCCGAAGTCAAAACGCCAATTCGTTTTATTTTCACATCACTTCTCATGTTGGTCCCCCTACCATATCATAAACAAAAGTACAAGACAAATAAGTACAGCCGCAATAATAATTATGCTTTGGCGTATAGTAAGCTTTTTAATCTTAACGTTTATTATAAAAGCAATACCAGTAATTAAGTACATTACAGCAAAAATTATCGATACCCAAATATTGGAGCTTCCGAAAAATTTATACAAAAGCATTAAAGGCGGAACAGTCAGACAGCATACGGGGATAGGAACACCGGTAAAACATTTCATGTTCAAGTCTTCCGTTTCTTCAACTGCCTGAGTATTGAAATATGCAAGACGAATAGCACCGCCTGCGGCGTATACACAGAACGCCAACAGATGATATATTTTGTCAAAGCCTGCACAATACGCAACTATAACAGGAGCGATTCCAAAGCTGACCATATCGCAAAGAGAATCTATCTGTATTCCAAAAAGCTTTTCCTTGCGTGTTCTGCTACCGCATCCACGGGCAATTCTTCCGTCGAACATATCGCAAAGACCTGAAAACAGGAACAATGCCACGGCAATTATTATCTGATGTTCATTAGCACCACCTGATGTTTTGGCATCTATGGCAACAAAGCAGGCAAGCAAAGAAGAAATCAAGCCTGCAAGAGTTACTGTATTCGCAAGATTATAATATCCTATAAACAAAATATATTCCTCCAATTAAAGAGTATTTATTACAATTACTGCGTATCAGGACAAGCTTTCAAACATTTTCAGATAGCTTTCGTATCTTGAAGCTGGAATATCGCCTGATTCGACTTTTTCCCTTACGGCACAGCCGTCCTCTTTCGTATGTGAGCAATCTCTCCAACGGCATTCACCGTCTAAGTCTCTCATTTCGGGAAACAAGAGCTTCAATTCTTTTTTATCAATGGAAAGAAGGGTTCTGAAATCGCTATCCTTCTCCTCATAATGAAGTTTTTTATCAACTTCAAGTCTTGTAAATCCAGGGGAATCACCTATGTACGTACGTTCTCCCACTTTATGAAGCTCCGTATGTCTTGTGGTGTTTTTCCCTCTCATAAGCTTTACGGAAAGTTCACCCGTTTCAACGTTAAGTGAAGGATACATTGCGTTAAGCAGGCTTGATTTACCGACACCTGACGCACCAGTGAAAATAACGGTTTTACCTTCAACCGCATCTCTCAGCTCATTTATCCTGCCGTCTGCGGCGCAAACTCTTATGCATTTCATGCCAGCTTTTGTATATATTTGCTCCAGCTCATCGGGAGAACCTATATCGGTTTTATTTATTATTATCCATATCTCAACGTCACCTGCTACTGCGGCAACAGTAAGCTTATCAATGTTATACAAAAACGGGTCGGGTTCACACACGGCAACTACTATTGCAAGAACGTCAACGTTTGCTGCCAATGGTCTGACGAAAGAATTCTTACGTTCTCCGATGCTGACAATAAACCCTGTATTATCATCATTTGGCTCGAATTCAGCCTCGTCACCCGCCAAAGGCATTATTCCCGATTTTCTTATTTTCGTAGCTGTACGGCACTCATAAAGAGCGCCGTTTTCAGCTTCAACGGTATAAAGACCTTTAAGTCCTTTCAGTATCCTGCCCTTCATTGTGCACCGTCTCCCGAGCTTTCATCAACGGAAGGAACGTATTTGTTTACGTAAACAGTAACAACGCTTTCTTTGTAAACCGTACTGCCAGAAGGGATACTCTGGGCAATAATTACACCTGGTTTCTTATTAGAATCAACCTGATCGCCTATTTTATATTTTATTCCAAGACGTTCAAACCACTCGATTGCTTCTTCAGGTGTTTTGCCTTCAAGATTTCTCATTATAAGGCTATCTACTTCCTGACTTATTACAACCTCTATCTTCTGTCCCTTCAATACCTCTTCACCTGCATTTATGCTTTGGTAGATTACAATACCCATAGGATAGAAGGATTTTTCATCTGTAATAACGATATCCGTTATCTTTTCAGCTCTTAATGCAGAGTCAGCCTGAATAACGGTCATTCCTATAAGATTTGGAACTTTATGTGTTTCAGCGTGAACGTTTACATAGATAGTTATTGCCGTATTGGCACTTACGTTTACGCCTCCCGAAACACTCTGCTTAACGACAATTCCATCTTCTGCAGAAGTATAAACATACTCAACCTTCACGTTTGTAAGACCGTAATTTTTCAGAAGCTTTTTAGCTTCATCTGCTTTTTGTCCCACAACGTTTATCATTGGAGCAACGTCAACGTGCTTACTTACTTCAAGGTCAATTATGGTAGCATAAGGCATTACGGAAGCGTATGGAGCAACGCTTTGAGTAATTACTGTAGAACCTTGCGTAAGGCTTTCTTTTTGCTCTACCTTGCCTAAAATAAGGTGATAATCCTCAATAAGACGTCTTGCTTCTTCAAAGCTCATTCCAACAAGGTCGGGCATTCTTATCTCGGAAGGATTTTCAGATTCGCAATAATACACTTTTATATCATAACCGCCTTCAAGATCAGTTACTAACTGTCCTGCTTCAGGTTCTGTTTTGATAACCTGTTCAAAATGTGCATATTCATGACTCATTTCGATAAAGCCTATGGTGTATTCATCACCGACAGCACTTCTTATGGCAGTTTCTGCCTCTCTCTTTGACATATACACAACGTCAGGCATGAATATTCTTTCACTCCCAAGTGAAATAACAAGAGAGGTTATTTTATTATCCTTAACCTGCATATTTGCAGGAGGCTCCTGAGAAATAACTACACCGTATCCGTAATCAGCATTGAATTCTGCTGTGATTCCCGCAGGGTCTACCACAACCTTATTTCCCTTATTATCAGTGAGAGTTCCACTATCAAGCTGATCTCGAATGTCCTTCCAATCCCTTCCCACAAGGTTTGGCATTGTTATCTGCACATCAGAATCGGAATAGAATATAGCTTCAAGTGTAGACGCTATATTTATATGCTTTACCACTTCCCAAAGAGAATACCCTATAGCCGCTTCGCAAACTATTATAAACGCAAGGGCTACACCCGTTATAATCGGGAAGAAGGAACGGCTTACAGGAGAAGAAAGCTTTGCATCCTTTCTTGCTTCTTTTCTTCTTTTTCTGTTTTCAAATTTTTTCTTTTTTTTCTGTTCTTTTGCTCTCGTATCATCAACGATAACTATTTCGGGAATTTCTATTCCATCAAAGGTTTTCGTTGGATTTTTGGAAATTTCTTCAATAGCATCTGCCATTTCTCTGGCTGAAAGATATCTTTCATCAGCCTTCTTACGCATTGACTTAGTTATTATCTGGATAAGCCCGTCAGGGATATCATCAACGTATGAAGCAGGAGAAACTGCCGAAGCAGAAATATGCTTCTCCATCACAACGTAAGGGTCTTCGTCCTCAAAAGGAAGTCTTCCCGATACGGCTTCATATAGAATTACGCCAACAGAATAAACGTCAGACTGTTCGCATACCGCTTTACCCGCCGCTTGTTCAGGACTCATGTAGGAGGCTGTTCCCATAGCTTCCCTCAAAAGCTCATCACTTCCAGTTATATCAGAAGGAATGGATGCTATACCGAAGTCCGTAAGAATTATTTCTCCGTCCTTACCTAAAATCATATTCTGTGGCTTTACGTCACTGTGTATGATTCCTTTACTATGTGAATGCTCCAATGCACCGAGAATCTTGTACATAAAGTAACAAGCCTCTTTCCATTGGAGTCTTCCTTTTCTTTTTAAATACTCATCTAAAGTTATGCCGCTTAAAAATTCCATTATGATATATTTCATATCATCATGAAAAACAACGTCATAAACGGTTACGATGTTTTTATTTGACATCATTGCTATTGCTTGGGATTCGTTTTTAAAACGTTTCACCGCATCCTCATTGCCGTTCAACTCGGAATCAAGAATTTTAATAGCAACCACACGGTTCATTGTGCAGTCATGAGCTTTAAGAACGCAAGCCATTCCGCCCTTTCCTACAACGTCAAGAACCTCATAACGTCCGTCAATAATCTTTCCAACGTATTCTTCCTTCAATTTCTCAATTACATTTACAGAATCTTCATCTACATTTCTTACAGATTCGTTTTCGTTGTTTACAAAACCGTCTTTATCAAGCATCAGTATTCCTCCTTGATCAAAGCAACTGTTATATTATCGTATCCGCCATTTTCTCTCGCCTTATCTATAAGGGCACAAACGGCACTTTCTGGGTCTATTTTATCCAGAATAATATTTTTTATTTCTTCAACACTAACCATATTTGTAAGTCCATCGCTGCAAAGCAGTATATATTCAAAGGACGGAACGTAAAATGCGTCAGCTCCCGTATCAATATCAATACCCACAGCCTTTGTTATACAGTTTTTATCAGGATGCTTTTCAGCTTCCTCCTCAGTTATCAAACCCGAATCCACAAGTCCTTGGACAAGAGAATGATCTTTCGTCACCTTTGAAAGCTTTTTGTCTTTAAGAACGTAGCATCTGCTATCACCAACGTTAACGACGAAAGCATGACCGTCTCTTACGAAAGCGGACACTATAGTCGTTCCCATACCTTCTAAATCCTCATTCTCGCGGGCTTTTTCCATAACCTTTTCATGAGCACATTTTACACCGTTTGAAAGTATATCGGTTAACTTTTCCGAATCCATTTCAAGGACGTTTTCATTACCTACGGATTGCATTACGAACTCATGGTAATTCTCAAGAGCAACGGAGCTTGCTATACTTCCGCCATTCTCGCCGCCCATACCATCGCAAACTGTAAGACATACGCCGTCACCAATACGGAGTATACCGAAAATATCCTGATTTTCGTCTCTTACGTTACCTATATGAGTATTTCCAAAATATTTCATAATTTACAACCCCTTACAAATGGATTTTGTATCTTTAAATCAAAGAATATAAATCAAGCTTTTTGCTCGCCTCTTCTTAATTGACCGCAGGAGGCGTTTATATCACTGCCAAGCTTTCTGCGAACTGTTGCGGCAATACCGTTTTTTTCAAGAATATCGCAAAAATTTTTCACAGTATTCGCATCACTTTTCTTATATCCAGTTTCCGTTACACTATTTACAGGTATCAGATTAACATGAGCAAGAGTTCCTTTAAGCCGTTTTGCTAAAAGCTCTGCACATTCCTTACTGTCATTCACTCCGCTTATCATAGCGTATTCATAGGATATACGTCTTGACGTCGCGTTGCTGTACCTTTTACAGCTTTCAAGAAGCTCGTCTATTCCCCATTTATTCGCAATGGGCATTATCTGTTTTCTTATTTCGTCAGAAGGAGCGTGAAGAGAAACAGAAAGAGTAATTCCCAATTTTTCTTCCTTCAGCTTATCTATCTTATCAACCAGTCCGCATGTTGACAAAGATATATGGCGCATACCGATTCCAACGCCCCGTTCATCATTAACCAGTCGCAGAAACTTCAAAACGTTTTCGTAATTATCAAGAGGTTCTCCAATACCCATAAGAACTATATTGGAAACATCCTCACCCGTATCACGCCTGCATACCAATATTTGCTCCAATATCTCTGAAGCTTTAAGTCCGCGGACAAGGCCGCCTATAGTAGAAGCACAGAAGCGGCATCCCATTCTGCATCCCACCTGAGTTGAAACACAAACGGAGTTTCCATGCTTATAACGCATAAAAACCGTTTCCACCCGTTCACCGTCCTCAAATTCAAGAAGGTATTTAATTGTGCCGTCGATCTTAGAAACCAGCTTACGAACTATTTTGGCACAGCTCAACGTACATTCCAAAGCGAGATCTTCCCTCATGCTTTTCGGAAGATTAACCATCTCTGAAAAATCCGTTACACCTTTTGTTATCCATTCGTAAACCTGTTTTCCGCGAAAAGAAGGATATCCCTTGGACACCATATATTCACATAATTCTTCGGGGAGCATTGATTTAAGATCTGTCATATTTTTCTCTCAACACTTTTGTTTTCTAACGATTTCAGCTATATAAAAGCCGTCACATCCGCTCTTGGGTAAAACAGTTTCCTCTCTCAAAAGAACAAAATCTTCGTTTTTATCAAGAAAATCCTTCACCAAAAGGCAACCCTCATTTTTATTTATGGAGCAGACAGAATACACAAGCCTTCCACCATCTTTAAGATACTGAACAGATGATGAAAGGATTTCTTTTTGCGTTTCAATAAGTCCGTTTATATCTTTGAGACTTTTATATCTTATTTCAGGTCTTTTTCCTATACTTCCGATCCCTGAGCAAGGGACGTCACATATGACCTTATCTGCTTTGTTTATATATTTTTCATTTACTTTTTTGCTGTTATGCTTTTTTGTTTTTACAATATCAATTCCTAAAGCATTTGCATTTTTTTCAATCAAAGGAAGCTTGTTTTCATGGATATCAAAGGCTACTATCTCACCTTTATTATCCATATCCATAGCGGCTCCAAGAGTTTTTCCACCTGGACAAGCACAAACATCAATTACGTAGTCTCCGCTTTTTGCGCCAAGTAATTCAACCGCCCGCTGTGAAGAAATTCCCTGAACGTAAAATTCGCCTTCTTCAACAAGATGAAGAACTTTCCCGAAATTTTCTTTAACTATAATCGTTCTGTCGCTGATTATTTCTGCAACAGCTCCCATTTCTTCAAGCTTTGAAAGAAGATTCTTTGCATTTGTCTTTAAAGGATTCACCCTTAAAGCATTTCCGCCTTTTTCAAAATATCCTTCTGCTATTTTCATTGCATCATTGCCGTATTGCAAGCAAAGCAAAGAATAAAGCTCCTCTGTCAATGAATATTTTATATATTCGGGAGCTTCCGTTATTTTCTTTTCAAGCTCCTTTTTCCTTCTGCAAGCGGAGCGCAAAACTCCGTTTACAAAGCCTTTTTTCTTTTTTCCAAAGCTGTCGGCAATAATTGCAGATTCATTACATATTGCAAAATCGGGGATTCTGTCAAGGAAAAGCATTTGATAAAGACCCATTCTGAGAAGGTTTAAAACACGTTTATCCAATTCTTCAGCAGGGAAAGCAGAAAGCTCATCTATAAGCCAATCAAGAGTTATTTTACGTTCAAGCACACCCTTTACTATGTTTCCACACAAGCTTTTATCATCATTAGAAAGGGAATATTTGTCATAAAGTCCTGACAGGGCTATGTTATTGTAAGCACCGCCGTCAATAACACGGCATATTGCCTCAAAGGCACATTTTCTTGCGCTCATCTGCTTTTTCCTTAAATTTATTTTTGGGAATTAAAAATCCCGTGTAACACATTTCTTTTTCTGTTATGATATATATTTGTCCATATTATTCCTGCGGACACAAACAACATAACCGTTCCAAGAAAGATAAGTAAAAACGTACTTAAATTTTGCTTCACGCTAATGTAAAGAAAAAAACCAAAAAGGATAAGAATGACAGATAGAATAGAATATATCCTTCGGATAAAGCTTTTGTAGCATCTGTCTATATCTCCCTCATTGTCCAAAGCCTCCGTTTTTGCGAGAAGGACAGGGTCTGTTTCAACTGAAGGCAAAATAAAGCTGTTCGTTTCTTCCGAAAATTTTGAATTATTCAAAGTGATGTGAAAGGTTTCATCTCCCGACACGTTAAGCTTCACAAGTGATTTCAACCCATAAGGGCATATATCCTTTTCCCAATCTGTATCGTTATTTGAGAAAATAATATTCAAAACACCCGATAAAGGCAAGGTTACCACTTCAAAAATTCTATAAATCAATCCCGATGGTTCAGGTTCAAGAAACTGCTCAATATAAACATGATGTTCCCCGTTTTCCACGTCAAAAGAAACGTTTGGGCGGGAATCTTCAACAATTTTTTCCTGCTCTCCTACTTTAACGCTATAGGAATGTCCGCAAGGAACGTTGAATTCAAAAGTTATTTTCGCCATAATTATATTTTATGTCCGACAAGGTATTCAGCACCCGTCATGACCCTTTTTCCCTCGGGCTTGAGAGAAGTTATAATAACGCTCCCCCCGCCACATATTATTTCAATTCCTTTTTCGTTTTTCAACACTTTACCTACTTCGCCAGAAGCGTTTCCGATTTCTGCCTTCATAGCTTTGATTCTTTTGCCATCGAGCATAAAATAGCTTCCGGGGAAAGGAGCCGTACCTCTTATAAAGTTTCTGACTTTTAAAGCAGGGAGAGAAAAATCTATAAGAAGTTCGTCTTTCAGAATTTTGGATGCATAAGTTGCTTCTTCATCATTTTGCTTTTTGCTGTATGCATTTCCGTTTTCAAAATCATCAAGGAAAGCAAGAAGAGCTTTACTTCCCAATTCAGCCAACGCATCATGATATTCTCCCGCATCCATATCGTCTGGAATTTCCATCCTCTCAACGTGAAGCATATCACCTGTATCAAGCCCTTTTTCCATATACATAATGGTAACGCCACCCTCTTTTTCACCGTCCATAATTGCACGGTTTATGGGAGCCGCTCCTCTGTATTTGGGTAAAAGTGAAGCATGAACGTTGATGCAGCCGTACTTGGGAAGCTTCAAAATGCTTTCAGGTAATATCTGACCGTATGCCGCAACAACAATAAGATCGGGATTTATTTCCTTTAATGCTTCAAGAGCTTCTTCGCCCTTTACGGAAGCGGGGGTTATAACGGGAATTCCAAGACTTTCCGCTACAGCTTTAACGGGAGAAGGCGACATAAGGTTTCCCCGCCCTCTTGGCTTATCCATCTGCGACACAACGAGGGGAATATTATACCCACCCTTAAAAAGCCGCTCAAGAACAACTGCCGCAAAATCGGGAGTTCCCATATATACTATTTTTTCGCATTTTCCGTAATTTTCGATTTTCTTAGCCAAGCTGTTCAACTTCTTCCTCACTCAACATTCTCGTTACTTTGTCTGTGTATAAAATACCGTCAAGGTGGTCAGTTTCGTGGCAGAGACATCTTGCAAGAAGCTCAGTGCCTTCGATTCTGAATTTGTTTCCGTTTCTGTCCAAAGCCTCGCAAACTACCTTTGCAGGACGTTTTGTATATCCCCACTGACCTGGGATGGAAAGGCATCCTTCCACATCCTCCTGCTCTCCGCATTGTTCCACAATAACGGGGTTTATCATTTCCACAAGATTTTCACCGTCGTCAATAACAACAACCCTACGCAGAACGCCAACCTGAGGAGCGGCAAGTCCAACGCCTCCCGTTTGCTTCAACGTTTCCTTCATATCGTCAAGGAGAGTCAAAATTCTTTCATTTATTATATCAACGGGTCTTGATTTTTTTCTGAGGGTTTCAGAATCATCTTTTGTTTTAAGTATATTCAATATAGCCATTGTTTAACCTCTTTTCAACAAAATAGCAAAAAGCTGAATTTATACCGTAAGGGGGTTTATATCGGTATCAAGCCTTACGCTTTCAAGCCCAAGCTCTAAAAAACGAGTCATAAGCAAAGAAAACATCTCTCTGCTTTCCGCGCAGTCACGGTATTTTATAACAAGCTTCTGCCTGAACATTCCGTTTATTTTATATATTCCCTCTCGGAAAGGTCCGAATTTCAAAGCAGAAACGTCCTTATATATTTTTTCTTTTATTTCATTATATATAGAATCAAGCTTAACAGCCGCGGCGTTCAGCATCGTTTCATCCTTTGAAGAAACACTGAAAACGGCAATATCACAAAAAGGCGGGAAAACAACAGCCTTTCTGAGGGCTATTTCGCTTTCGAAAAATTTTTCAAAGTCCTGAGTCAAAGCAAGTCGCAGTACCTGATGGTCGGGATTATACGTCTGTACGATGGCTTCACCGGGCTTTTTTCCTCGTCCAGCTCTGCCTATAAGCTGGGTTATAAGAGAAAACGTTCTCTCACCTGCACGAAAATCGTTCATATATAAAACCGTATCCGCAAGAACAACACCTACAAGCGTAACGTGTGGGAAATCAAGACCTTTTGCAATCATCTGAGTTCCATACAATATATCCGCTTCCTTGTTTCTGAAGCTTTTCAAAAGCTTTTCATGAGAGCTTTTTCTCGCCGTCGTATCTGCGTCCATTCGCAAAGCGCGTACGCCCTTAAGCCGGTCTTCAAGCTCTTCCTGCAAAAGCTGCGTACCATATCCCGAATAATTCAGATGTATACTTTCGCAAGACGGACATTTCGAAGGCTTCGTTACGGAATATCCGCAATAATGGCAGGCAAGCTTCCCTCTCCCCGAATTCGTATACGCATGATACGTCAACGAAACGGAACAGTTAGGACATGTGTACACGTATCCGCAAGCATGACATCCAACGTGGGAGCTATGCCCCCTTCTGTTAACGAACAATATGGATTGCTCATCCTTTTCTGTTGTTTCTTTGATTCTGGAAACAAGCTCCTCGCTTAACATTCCCCTCTCCGCTTCTTCACGTTCCGTTCTTAAATCAAGAACGGTTACCTTTGGCAAAGGCATATCTCCGTATCTGTTTTTCAAGGTCAGAAGGGTATAAATCCCTTTTTTTCCCTTGTAAAAGCTTTCAACGGAAGGCGTTGCCGAAGCAAGAAGCATCAAAGCCTTATTCACACCGCAACGGTATCTTGCAATATCCCTTGCATGATATTTTGGAGTCTTTTCGGACTTGTAAGAAGATTCCTGTTCTTCGTCAAGAACTATAAGACCCAAATCTGACACGGGAGCAAAAACAGCAGAACGAGTTCCTACAACTACTTTTGCTTCTCCGTTTATTATTTTTCTATACGCATCTATACGCTCTCCTTCGGAAAGCATAGAATGTAAAAGAACACATTTATCTCCGAAATATGAAACGAATATACCCATAGCCTGAGCCGTCAGTCCGATTTCGGGAAGCATAACAATAGCCGTCTTGCCTTTTTTCAAGGTATAATCAACCGCACCAACGATAACAGAGGTTTTTCCGCTTCCCGTAACTCCGAAAAGCAAGGAAGCCTTCGCCTCACCCGAATCGGAAAGCTCGCACAAGGTATCGTAAGCTTTTCTTTGTTCTTCATTGAGCATCTGTGGTGAAAAGCTTTTTTCTTCCGCCTCTATTGGCACACCGCGGAACAAAGGTTTCTGTTCGGCGGAAATTATTCCACTGCTCAAAAGTCCTTTCAACACGGCAGGCGTTACGTCCGCCATCTCGCATAGCTCCGCTTTGGAAATGCTTTTCCCCGCTCCCAAGCCTTCAAGAATGGAAACAACTTTTTTTCTTCCATCAGACATTCTTTCCCCCTTTTCAGGAAGTCTGGAAAGAGAATAAAAGGTTTCCGTCTTTGAATTTTCTTTTTCGGGAATCGTTTCACATTTCACCAATGCCCCGACTTTCAAAAGCTTTTTCACGTTTTCTTCCGAAAAAAGCTTTACTATATCGAAATGCGAAACAGTTTCTGCGGCAGAAACGTATCTGTATATTTCTTCACATTCTTCGTTTACAAACGAATCAATTTCTTCTCCTACCTTGTAAGAAACGCTTCTTTTCGTATTTACCCCAGGGGGCAACATAACGCGAACAGCCGCACCCACAGTACAAAAACAACGTTGCTTTATGAATCTTGAAAGCCCAACGGATTCCTTTGGCAGATATCTTCCGTAATCGAGCAAAGAAATTATCTCCTTTGGGGATTCAAGGGAAGATTCATTATACATCGAAACGACAAATCCTGTTTTTTTAACGTTTGCGTTTCCAAAAGGAATTACAACAAGAGACCCGCTTCTTATCTTTCCCAAAAGCCTTTCGGGAATCTTATAGGTATATTCCGAATCAAGATTCCATACGGTATCAAGAAGATGCACACCTGCATAAAGACAGGTATTCTCAGTCGGCATCTGCCTCTCCTTCGTTTTCAAGAGAAACGGTGAATTTTTTTGCATAAATCTTCTTTATTGCAATAGTAACCGCTTTTTCGGGAAGGTTTTCTCCCACAACAACAGGCTTCTTTTCCTTAGAGCCTGCACGTTCCAATTCTTTTTTCTTCTGTTCGGCTTCACGAATCTCAATATCCTTTTCGATAACCTTACGAGCCCCCTTTGCAGCAGCAATAACCAATTCATAACGATTGATTTTGCCTTCTGTAAGCTCTTGAATCGTTGGATAAAGCATCATAATGTTCACACAAAACCGTAGTCTACGCTGCGGCTTCTTCTCCTTACTTATTTATGTATCTGATTTAATTATTTCAATTTGATATGCGGTTTATTCCAAATTATTTTCCAAGTCTTTTCTGAACAATGCCGTTGATTTCATCTACCGCATCAGCAAGCTTTCCTTCACGGTTAATAACGGTAAAGTCGAAATGGCAAATAGCTTCAAGCTCTTTTTTAGCTACTTCAAGCCTTCCTTTTATGGCTTCCTCGCTATCTGATTTTCTGTTTCTCAATCTGTTTTCTATAACTTCAATACTTTCTGCATTAAGAAAACACATCGTTGCCTGTGGATACATTTTCTTTATGTTGAGAGCACCTTCAATTTCAATTACAAGAATAACGACTTTTCCCTCGGAATAGCTTTTTTCAACCGAAAATTTAGGTGTTCCGTAAAAGTTTCCGTTATAGCAGGTGTACTCAAGAAGACCACCCGTTTCCTGCAGCTCTTTGAATTCTTCCTTTGTGAAGAAATAATAATCAACGCCATGTACTTCTGTTTCTCTCTTCTGACGTGTGGTTGCAGTAACTGCTTTTACGTACTGCTCGCTTTTCTTGAGCAACGCCAACGCCGCTTCCGTTTTTCCTACACCTGAAGGGCCTGATATAACGAGAATCATTCCTTGGCTCATTTTCCAATCATCCTTTCTGCTATAACTTCAGAATCCTCTGCCGAGAAGATATAATGATCGCTGTCGGTTATAATAACCGATTTTGTTTTTTTACCGCAGGTGATATCTATCGCTCTGCCTGCATTTTTTGCATCCTGCATAAGTCTTCTCACAGGAAGAGAATCAGGAGTAACTATTGAAACAACTCTGGCGGATGAAACGAAATTTCCGTTTCCAACGTCTACAAATCTGATATTCTCACTCATTCTATATTCTGTATCTGCTCCCTTATTTTTTCTATCTCGCCCTTTGCTTCAACAACGAGATTAAGTATATCAAGACAATTTGCTTTTGAGCCTATTGTGTTGACCTCTCTGTTCATTTCCTGAATAACGTGGTCTATTGTTCTTCCGATAGGCTTATCAGCTTCAAGAAGGTCACGAACCTGCTGTATATGGCTTGAAAGTCTTACAAATTCCTCGGAAATATCCGTTTTATCCGCAAGAATTGCACATTCTGTAAGGAGACGGGTTTCATCAACCGTAACTCCTTCAAGAAGCTTGTTTATACGTTCTCTTACTCTTTCCTTTGCTGCTTGCAACGCCTTTGGAGCAAATTCCTCGATTTTATCTCTTATTCCACTTATAGTATCAAGTCTCGAAATAAGGTCTTTTTTAAGATTTTCGCCTTCAACGGCTCTCATAGCAACAAACTGCTTCATTCCTTCGGTTACTACCTTTTCAAGCTCAACCCAAGTTTTTGCCATTTCTTCGTTTTCATCAACGTCGGCAGAACGGACAAGAAGAATTTCGCTTTTTCTTGCAATAGTATCAAGGGTTATTTCCCCTTTTAGTCCGTACGTCTCCTTGATTTCGTTGAGCACTGCCATATATCCCGAAACGAACTCCTTATTGAGAGAAAGAGCCATTCCGTCACTGCTCAGGTTTTCAACGGAAAAATAAACGTCAACTTTTCCTCTGGATATGAAAGATGAAACGATTTGTCTTACCTTTTCTTCAAGGGGCATCAACGTTCTGTTACATTTAACAGTAAGATCAAGAGCCTTGCTGTTTACCGATTTTATTTCAAAAGTATATATCTTTTCACCAACAGTAGCCTTTTGTCTTGCGAACCCTGTCATGCTTTTCAACATAGAAGTCACTCTGCGTCGATATAACCGTCGCTTATCCTTTTTATTTTTTGTTTTTTTATTTATTTTCTGTGTTATTTTTGTACTTTTTGTTTTGTAAAAAAAGCTTTTTATGCAAAATAACGCCATTTTTATAGTTATCATAGATTATACCACAAAAGAAGCGGGTTTGTCAATATTTTTTAAGTATTTTTACAAGCTTTTTCAGCTTTTTTCCGCATTTTCAATTCCGCGCAAATAAAAAATTCGGGGACGCTTTTTTAACGTCCCCGAAGAAAATATTCATTATTGAGGTTTGCACGTACCGCAGGGTTTATATCCCTGATTCAAAAGATCTTCGATAGAGCCATGATACTCTGCTTTATTCTTATCGGACATGGTAGAAACAGAGCCGCAATCGGGCAAATGTATCTTTTTGGAGCTGGTGTTAAGAATGTAATCAGCATCTCCACCGCCCACAGAGCTTTCTTCCTTGCTTGTGTCCTCGCTGGTATCTCCTGCGTTTTCAGCTTTGCTTTCGCCTGTGGCGTAATCTATAATAACGCCTTCTTGAACGTTATAACAATATACGTTGAAGCAAATGCCTTCACCGTTGTCATCAACGGAATACGCTTCCATCTGAATTCCACGGCAAACAAGCTCGTTACCTTTGAAAAGAGGAGTTACACGGTATGCAACGTGGTTACCGGTTTCTCTTATATAGTCAAGAATCATATCCTCAAACTTAGTCATAACGTCCTGATTAAGATGAGCTGTTCCTGTTACAAGATTCTGTTTATTTGCATCCTCTCCCGCAAGAGCCCATGCGATAAGATGGCTTCTGTTGTAAAGATCCTTTGTCTTAATGAAATCGTATTTCGCCTGAATCCAGCCCGTAGGCTTTATTCCGCTTATGCTTCCTCTGTCACCTGTTGGGAACGTATCCTTACCAACAGAAGCAACAGCAAAAGTGCATCTGCCAAGGGAGTCAAGATCACCGTAGGATTCATATCCAACAGTGGTAAGCTGAGAAGCTGTAAAATGAGGAACGTTGCCGTTTATCTCAATGTAATCTTTTCCCGAATACTCAGGAATGTTTTCGAGCTTTGCTACCGCATTTTCATCGCCAACGCCTGATGTGGCATCTTTTGAGCTTTCTTCGGATGAATCTTCAGAAGGTTGTTCGGAAGCATCCGTGGAAGGCTGTTCCGAAGGAATTTCGGATGATTCTACGGAAGATTGCGGCAAATCATCGGAAATCGCTTCAGATGAAGCTGAATCAATGCTCTGTGCCACGGAATTCACAGCACTTTCAAGAGATGAAGCTACATCGTCAGAAGAATTCGATTCAGCGATGCATGCACCGAGAACGATAGCTGTCAAAATGACAAGAAAAACTGCCACTTTGGCAAAACTCATTTTTTCGAAAAAGTTTTTCATGTTTTTTCCTTTCTGTAAGGGATTTTATTTTTTATAAATTTCAAGTCCTATTTCTTCATGGGAAGAACCGACGAATGTCTGGGTTTCATCGAGACGGAATCCCTCTTTCTCAAGATCTTCATCAAACATTTTGTCATACGGATATTTTCGATTCCAACGGAATATCCATATTTCGTCGCATCTGGATATATCATATCCCTTATCCTCTATGAAGCAAAAATCATCTGGAGCCGCTTTTTTTTCATATTCGTCGTCAACCGAAAAGTTTCCTTCTTCCGAAAACTGTCTTTTCGTATACTCACTCAT
The DNA here is from genome assembly GCA_015064625.1 of Oscillospiraceae bacterium. Classification (GTDB taxonomy): domain Bacteria; phylum Bacillota; class Clostridia; order Oscillospirales; family CAG-382; genus SIG653. Next base: position 21,708 of record SVRW01000017.1, read on the forward strand.
CCAAAGACGTTTTCCGTCCAAAAGAGACAATAGTCTTTGTCGGAGAAGCCTGTCCATACTCTGACGGCGATGGTTGAACATATATCCGTTTTGTTCATCAAGGCAAATTATTATTTTCAAATCATCCACCCTCATATTTTACTTTATTTGAATTTTACCACAAACTCGAATAATTGTCAATCAGAAAAAACTTAATTTCCAAACATTTATACATTTTACTGTATTTTTATATATTTTTTTATTTTTCGTATTGAAATCCGTCTCCGTTTGTGGTATTATGCATTATGTATGAAATTATTTATCTTGGAATGGAGTTTGATTTTATGACAAGACGTGAAGCGAGAGAATCAGCAGTTGAACTTATTTTTGAGCAAGATTTCAAAAAAGACCAGAACACTGAAGAAACAATAGAAAACGCTGCCGAGGTTCGCGAAAAGAAATATAGCGGTTTTGCAAAAAAGCTTTTTTGCAACGCATGGGAAAAACGCGGTGAGATAGACGAAATGATAAGCAAGGCTTCTGAAAAATGGGATATTGACAGAATTTCAAAAACTGCTCTTGCCGTCTCAAGAATCGCCACATACGAAATAATGTTTGAAGAAAGCATCCCTTCCTCTGTTTCCATCAACGAAGCTTTGGAAATACTTAAGCATTTCGGGGACTTTGAATCCGTTTCCTTTGTGAACGGTCTTCTTGGCAAAATTGCGGAGAATACAGAAAAGAACAGCTCTGAAGAATGATTTTACGGTGAATTATATGTTTGACAGTAATTATGAAGAAGGCTTTTCAGTCGTTTCAGAAAGAGAACGGACTATAAGCGTAACTCAGTTGAACAATTTCATAAAGAACGTAGTTGAGCAAATTCCCGCCCTTGAGAGAGTTTCCGTCAAAGGTGAAATATCCAACTGCACTATTCACAGAGCAAGCGGACATATATATTTTTCACTTAAGGACGAAGGCTCGATAATAAAGGCAGTTATGTTCAAAGGATACGCAAGCAGGCTTGATTTTAAATTGGAAAACGGAATGAAGGTCGTTTGTCACGGGAAAATCAACGTTTTCGTAAGGGACGGACAGTATTCTTTATACGTTGACAGTGTCAAGGCTGACGGAGTAGGTTCTCTTTACGAAGCGTTTGAAAAGCTCAAAAAGAAGCTGGAAGCAGAAGGTCTGTTTGACCCTGCCCATAAGAAGAAGCTTCCTAAAATTCCTCTTAAGGTTGGAGTTATAACCTCTGCGACAGGAGCGGCTGTAAGGGATATTATAAACGTTTCAGGAAGAAGATTTCCCTTGGCGAAGGTATACGTTTATCCTTCCACGGTTCAAGGTCCCACAGCAGCACCTTCTATGATAAAGGCTATTGATTATTTTTGTAATGAATTTCCCACCGACGTGCTTATAATCGGCAGAGGCGGTGGTTCTCTTGAAGAATTATGGGCTTTCAATGATGAAAAACTGGCAAGGGCTATTTATAATTGCAGAATTCCCATAATCAGCGCAGTTGGTCACGAAACTGATTTTACAATTGCGGATTTTGTAGCAGATCTCCGAGCTCCAACACCTTCCGCTGCGGCAGAAATTGCAGTTCCCGACAGAAGTGACATTTTGAGAATGCTTTCAAACGTTCAGAAACGAACACGTTCAGTTTTAAAGTCGAAAACGGATTCATACAGAAGAATACTAAATTCTCTGGCAGGCTCTTCACAGCTAAAAAACCCTAAAAATTATTTTGATCAGAGAAGGCAGTATCTCATAAGTCTTGAAGAAAAGATTGACACATCATGCAAGCGAATTATTGAAAAAAAGCGGTCTTCTCTCAACACTCTTTCCGCCAACGCGAAGGCTTTGAATCCTTTAGGCGTTCTTAAGCGTGGATATGCGGCTGTATTTTCAGAAGGCGGCAAGGTTATAACGTCAAGCGATAGTCTTGAAAAGGGCGACCGCGTTAATTTACAATTTTCCGACGGTACGGTGCAAACCACCGTTGATGGTATAAAGAAAGGTGAGTAGAACTATGGAAGAAAAAAACATTTCCTTTGAAGAAGCTCTCGAAAAGCTTGAACAGATAGTAAGAAAGCTTGACAGCGGAAACGCAAAGCTGGAAGAAACGCTTTCTCTCTACGAGGAAAGCAACAAGCTGGTAAAATATTGTTCCTCACTTTTGGACGAAGCGGAACAAAAAGTTACTTTTTTAGAACCTAACGAATAAGCCATCAGAAAGGAAGGAGCAAATTATGAAAGATTTAAGCACGTTGATTGGTGAATACGCTGTACTGCTCACCAGAGAAATGAAAAACATATTGGATAAATCAGACGTTTCAAGATTCGGATATGAAAAAGTCTGCGATTCAGTTGATTACTCTGTTTCCGCAGGCGGAAAAAGAATAAGACCATTTTTAGTTCTTGAGTTTTACAAAGCGGTATCGGGAAAAAGCGATATAACTGCCGCATTGCCATACGCGGCGGCTATGGAGTTCATGCATACTTCTTCCCTTATTCACGACGACCTTCCTGCTATGGACAACGATGATATGAGACGCGGAAAGCCTTCCAATCACAAGGTTTTCGGTGAGGCAACTGCTATTCTTGCAGGTGATGCCCTTATGCTCCTTTCGGCTGAAACAATAGCATCTAACCCTCATTGTTCATACGAGCAAAACGCCAAGGGTGTAATTGAGCTTATGAAGCATGCAGGTATTCATGGAATGATTGGCGGTCAGCAGATAGACCTTTTGGGTGAAGCTGCCGACCTTGATCTTGATACCATAAAGAAAATGCACCGTCTCAAAACAGGTGAGCTTATAGCCACCTCCTGTGTTTTGGGTTGTATTGCCGCCAATGCAAGCGAAGAACAGATAGAAGCCGCAAGAGAATACGGTATGTCATTAGGACTTGCTTTCCAGATTGTTGACGATATTATAGACGTTGAAGGCGTTAGCTACAAAGCGGGTAAAACCTTGGGTAAGGACGCCAAATACAAGAAGTCAACGTACGTTTCTGTGTGTGGTCTGGAACGCTCAAAGGAAGATGCAAAAGCATTATCTGAAAAAGCTAAAAACAGTCTCCTTGCATTTCCCGACGGAAACGCTTCAAAAGAGCTTGAAGAGCTTTGCGACTTTTTACTTTTCAGAAATAACTGATAGCTTGTATTTAATTTGTGTAAAGACGAGGGTTTTGTTTTGACTTTTTTGCAAAATATAAAATCTCCTGCAGACGTAAAAAAATTAAATAAAAAAGAAGCTGAAATATTAGCAGGCGAAATAAGAGAACAGCTACTTGATACCGTTTCAAAAAACGGAGGTCATCTTGCCTCCAACTTGGGAGTAGTAGAGCTTTCCATAGCATTACACAGAGTTTTTGATTCGCCTACAGATAAGATTATATGGGACGTTGGACACCAGAGCTACGTTCACAAGCTTCTCACAGGACGCTTTGAAAAGTTTTCCACGTTACGTCAGTATGAAGGACTTTCAGGATTCACCAAAAGAGAAGAAAGTATTCATGATCCCTTTGGAGCGGGACATAGCAGTACTTCCCTTTCCGCCGCCGCAGGTATTGCACAGGCAAACAAGCTGAAAGGCTCTGACGCTTACGTCGTTGCAGTTGTTGGTGACGGAGCGTTCACAGGCGGTATGATTTACGAAGCGATGAACGATTGCGCCGATAAGGACCTTAATATTATTGCCGTTCTCAACGATAACGAGATGAGCATCTCAAAAAACGTTGGCGGAATGAGCAACTATATGTCAAGGTTTCTGACCAGTAAAAAATATTTCAGATTCAAAAGAGCCGTTGAGCGTGGAACTAACAAAATTCCGTTAATAGGACGTTATATTGCAACGTTTTTCAGAAGATGCAAAAATATGGCAAAGCGTGCTTTGAAAATGCAAACACTTTTTGAGGATTTAGGTTGGAATTACATAGGTGTTGCAGACGGAAACAGAATAGATTTTTTAGAAGACGTTCTCAATGAAGCAAAGCTGAGTAAACGTCCATGTATCGTACATATACATACCACAAAGGGAAAAGGATACGCCTTTGCAGAGGAAGATCCAGGATCTTATCACGGTGTAAGCTCCTTTGAGCTTGAAACGGGAGTTGCATCAGGAAGCAAATCTTTTTCATCAGAATTCGGTAAATATCTTTGCGAAATAGCAGAAAAGAATCCAAACGTCTGTGCCATTACTGCCGCTATGAGTTCCGGTACAGGGCTTGATTCCTTTGCAGAAAAATTCCCTCGCAGATTTTTCGACGTTGGAATTGCGGAGGAACATGCTATGACATATTCTGCCGCTCTTGCAACTGAAGGCTTCATTCCCTATTTTGCCGTGTATTCAACATTCTCTCAAAGATGCTACGATCAAATAATTCACGATGCATCCCTTCAGAATCTTCATACGGTTATATGTCTTGACAGAGCAGGATTCTCCGCAACTGACGGAGCAACCCATCACGGACTTTTTGACGTCAGCTACCTATCTAACGTACCCAAGCTTACGTTATACGCACCCGAATCCTTTGAGGATTTAAAAAACGCTCTCCTTGAATGTGAAAAAGGCGAAAACGTTTGTGCCATAAGATATCCCAAAGGCGGAGAATGCGGATTCCCCAAGGATGCGGTTCAATGTGATGGATTCAAATACAAGGATTTTGGCAAAGCAGGTACAAAAGCTCCTGACTGCGTTGTCATTACATACGGAAGATGCGCTTTTTTTGCATCTGAAGCTGCAAAAAAGCTTGAAGGAAAATTCATACGTGTTATTTGTGTAACTAAAATAAAGCCTTTTTCCATTGATAAAATAAAGCATCTGGTAGAAGGCACGAAACTCATTTATCTCCCCGAAGAAGGAATCAAATCGGGTGGATTCGCTATGCAGCTTACAAGTCTGATAAAAGAAAACGGACTTTTTGAAGGCTCTACAGTAAAAATAAACGCTATAGATGACAGATTCGTTCCCCACGGATCTGCGGATATACTTTACAAGCTTTGCCGTTTGGATAAAGATTCCATGGCAGAAGATATTATTTCGGGATTATAAGCTTTATTATGACAAGACTTGATTTATTATGCGTATCCCTTGGCTTTGCCGAAAGCAGAACAAAAAGCAAAAATCTTATCTTGGAGGGCAAGGTTTCCGTTAACGGAAAGACAGTAAAAAAACCTTCTGAGCTTGTAGATGAAAATGCAGAAATTTCACTTGATAAATCCGAATTTGAATATGTTTCCAGAGGAGCTTTGAAGCTTATAGGAGCGTTGGATAACTTCAACATAGACGTATGCGGGATGGTTGCCGCAGATATCGGGGCTTCCACAGGCGGTTTTACGCAGGTATTGATAAGTCGAGGAGCAAAAAAGGTTTTTGCCGTTGACGTTGGAACAAATCAGCTTCATCCAAGCGTAAAATCCAACGAAAAAGTTGTTTCAATGGAAAAAACAAATGCAAGGGAGCTTACAAAGGACTCATTTCCACAGATAATCGATATTGTGGTTATGGACGTATCATTTATTTCGCAGACCCTTATATATCCTGCCGTTTCAGAATTTTTGAAAAAGGGCGGTATATTCGTTTCTCTGGTAAAACCTCAATTTGAGGTTGGCAGAGAAAATATTGGAAAAGGCGGAATAGTCAAAAACGAAAAGCTTTACGAAAAAGTAAAGGATAAAATAGAAAAGGAATCGAAAAAATTCGGTCTCGTCCTTTCGGGATATACAAATTCTCCTATTGAAGGCGGAGACGGTAACAAAGAATTTTTAGCTTACTTTATAAATGAAGGAGGAGCACGTTTTGAGCACTCCAATTAAAACCGTATCTTTATTACCTAACAGAAGCAAAGAGGCTTCTATAAAAAAGGCATTGGAAATTGCAGATATATTAAATCAAAAGGGCGTAACTGTCAAAGCTCCTGAATGGCTAAGCTGCAAAAAACAATCGGGTAATGTTTACAAGGAAACAGATGCTATTATAGTTTTCGGTGGAGATGGAACTGTGCTAAACACAGCACTTCCTGCTGCCTGTTTCAACGTTCCCATACTTAGCATTAACACAGGAAAAATAGGATATCTGACCGCACTGGAAGAAAACGAATTTTTCGATATCGACAGTTTTTTAGCTGGAAATTTTGATATTGAACGCAGAATGATGATTGATTGCGAAATAATAAGAAATGGTATTTCTGTTTTTGGTGGTACGGCTCTCAATGAAGTTGTGGTTTCCAAAGGAAGTCTTTCCAGAATGATGTATTTCAGATTATATTGCGGAACGAAGGATTATATGGAATACAGAGCGGACGCCATAATAGTTTCCACTCCTACAGGGTCTACAGCCTATTCAATGTCCGCAGGCGGTGCGGTAATCGACCCTTCCCTTGATTGTATTCAGGTAACGCCTATCTGTCCATATACGCTTTCAGGGGCAAGACATATGATTTTCTCGCCAAACTCGCAGATAAGAATAAACGTTACAGAGACAAATAACAGCGAAGCATGGCTTACAGAAGATGGGAGATATTCCTACCAGCTTGAAAGCGGCGACGATATTATTCTGAAACGGTCACAAAAGGAAGTAAGTCTTATAAAGCTTAACACAAAGAGCTTCTGCGACATACTCGTTACAAAGCTTAACGGATAAAAAAGGGAGTATATCTAATGTTGAAAAGAAATAAAGCCACAAGACAAAAGCTTATAAAAGATATAATAAAGAAAAACTCTGTAAAAACTCAGGATATGCTTCTTGAGCTTCTTTGCAAAGCGGGAATCAATGCAACACAAGCAACCCTTTCAAGAGACATAAAGGAGCTTCAGATAGTTAAAATTTCCGACCAGCAAGGCGGAACGAAATACGCCTGTTCAACAAATCTTGAGGGCGATGCTTCATCGTACAGATTCAAAAACGTTCTTATGGAAGCGGTTCGTTCTATTACGCCTGCTGAAAACATAGTCGTTATAAAAAGCTATCCTGGTATGGGAAGCGCAGTCGGTGCTTCTATAGATATGCTTCACGATGAACAGATCGTTGGTTCTCTTGCAGGTGATGACACAGTGTTTATCGTTGTTAAAACGAAAGAAGAAGCTAAAATATTTGCAGAAGAATTACAAAGCATTATAGAACAGTAGCATTAAAATTTTCGAGGGGGTATTGCCGTGCTTTTTTCACTTCATATTGAAAATCTTGCCCTTATAAAGAATACTACCCTTGAGTTTAACGAAGGGTTCAACGTACTTACGGGAGAAACGGGAGCAGGTAAAAGCCTTATTATGAAGGCTCTCAAGCTTCTTATCGGTTCAAAGGCATCAAAGGATGATATACGCTTTGGAGAAGAATTTGCATTGTCCGAAGGGTGTTTTTCCGTTACTGATTCGTATACGTCAGAAAAGCTTTCCCAGCTTGACGTATCTCCTGATGAAGAAGGTAACGTTTTCCTTTCAAGAAAAATCACTTCAGACGGAAAAAGCACTTGCAAAATAAACGAACGCCCCGTCCCGCTTCTGAAGCTGAAAAACGTTTCAGCTTTGCTCATGGACATTCACGGTCAAAACGACACAAGAATCATTGATGAAAGCACACAGCTTGAAATATTGGACGGATTCGGAAAAACCGAGAAGGATAAATATCTTGAGCATTATAAAAACTTTTCAGAATCAAAAAAGAAGCTTGAAGAAGCTCTGAAAAACGAGGAAAACAAAGACCTTCGTCTTGATATGATAAAATATCAGCTTTCCGATCTTACGAAACATTCATTCAAGCCCGGAGATGAAGAAAAGCTTACAGAAAGAGGAAAGATTCTCAAAAATTCAGAAAAGATAAATCACGCTGTTTGCGAAGTCCGTGAAACGTTGAGCGAAGGAAACAAAAACGCTTCGGATTTGGTTTACGATGCATTATCGGCTTTGAGAAGCGTCAGCGGAATAATTGAAGAAGCAGACGAGCTTATAGAAAGGCTTGAAAGCGTTAAATGTGAAATAGATGATATTGCCGAATCCGTGGAAGCATACGGAGAGAATGCGGAAGCGAGCGAATATGAGCTTGACAGAATAGAAAGCAAGCTTCATGCTATTTCCTCATTAAAACGTAAATACGGCAGAGACTTCGACGGACTTTTAGAGCTTATAGAAGAATTGAAGGAAGAACAAGAAGTATTAAAGGATTCGGAAAATCATATAAGCAGACTAAAAGCAAATTGCAGAGGATATCAAAAGCTTGCTCAGATGGAAGCAGAAAAGCTTACCGAATTGAGAAGAAGCACTTCTGCCGCTTTGGAAGAATCCATCAAAAAGCATCTTGAAGGCTTGGGAATGCCTGCTTTCCGATTCAAAATTGACATTACAAAAAAAGAGCTTTCTGCAGACGGAAGCGATAAAATAGATTTTTTAGTATCTGCCAATGCAGGAGAAGAATTCAAATCCCTTGAAAAAACAGCTTCTGGTGGAGAATTATCAAGATTTATGCTTGCTTTAAAAAGCGCATTTTCTGAAACGGATGGTGTTTCATCCATGGTGTTTGACGAAATTGATACGGGAATTTCGGGTCAGACAAGCGAGAAGCTGGGAATTAAGCTGAAACACCTTTCAAAGAATCACAAGCAGGTTATATGCGTTACTCATTCAGCGCAGGTAGCTGCTTTGGCAGATAAGCATTTTCTCATAAGTAAAGAAGAAAAAGAAGGAAGGACAACCTCCAACGCATGCCCTCTCACAAACGATGGCAGAGTTGATGAAATTTCAAGAATAATGGGCGGTATACAGATAACGGAAAGCGTATATTCTGCCGCAAAGGAAATGCTTGAAAAAGCAAGGCTTGTATGATGAAAAAATTCAAATCCTTATCAACTTCGAGGAAAATTTCCTTTATTGTTTTTTCCCTTCTGACTCTGTTCATTCTGTGGTTTATTTTTTCACATTCAGCAAAACCTGCAGCCGAGTCCTCCGCAGACAGTGAAGGTTTAAGCCATATGGTAGCTGAGTTGATAAATAAGCTTTTTAACTCATCGCTCACATCAGATGATACAGTATGGTGGGTTCGAACCTTTGCCCATTTTGCAGAATTTACCGCTCTTACTTTCTGCGTTTCCGCATCAATAGAAAGCATAGCAGAAAATAATAAAGCGAATTTTATAATATCATTTCCCTTTGGCGTAATAACTGCTTTTTGCGATGAAACTATACAGACGTTTTTCGAAGGGAGAGCTTTTCAGATTTCAGATATATTTATTGATTCTCTGGGAAGTATTTCGGGAATAATATTTTTCGCATTGGTTTTGAAAATTATTTTATGTTTTAAAAAAGAGCGAAACGGATAAAAATGTGATAATTCTGAATATTTATGTAATTTTGAATACAAAAAAATATATTTACGAAAAAGATTCCATTCCAGAGGTAAAAAAAGATTATGCCATAGTTCCGGGAGCAGGACTCACAAAAGAAGGTAAACCCTCCTGCGTTTTATCAGACAGACTTGACGGAGCAATTATACTTTTTGAAAAAGGATTGGTTGATAAAATTTTAGTGAGTGGTGACCATCGTGGAGAATCATACAGCGAAACGGAAGCTATGCTTCAATATCTTGTTTCAAAGAACGTTCCCGAAGATAAAATTTTGAGGGATAACGAAGGATTTTCCACTTTTGAAACGGTTTTAAACATCATAAAATACCATGGTGTCAGAAGTGCTTATTTTCTTTCTCAAGGCTTTCATTTGCCAAGACTTATATATACAGCAAGAAAGATGAAGATGGAAGCTTTTGGACTTGTATGTGATTTTCATAAATATTCAAAAAAGAAACATAGATTATGGAAGCTGAGAGAAATTCCATCTCGCTTCAAAGACTTCTTTTTAGCAATATATTATATTTGCACCAAAAAGATATAGTGGTTTTGTGCAAAAATGCATATTGACTTTATGCATAATAAGTTGTATAATTATTCAGTAATTCGAAAGTATTAAACATAGACGGAGATTAAAATGACAAAAGTATTCATTGACGGTAAAGAAGGAACGACAGGGTTGAGAATATTCGACAGACTCTCTTCAAGAGATGATGTGTCACTCATAACCCTCCCCGATGATTTAAGAAAAGATATAAATGCACGCAAAGAAGCAATAAATTCTTCCGATATAGTTTTTCTTTGCCTTCCCGATGCTGCCGCAGTCGAAGCGGTGAGCCTCGTTGAAAATGAAAACGTCAGAATTATAGATGCATCCACAGCTCACAGAACATCAGAAGGCTGGGCATACGGACTTCCCGAATTATCCGCAGAGCATAAGGAATCAATCAGAAACGGAAAAAGAATCGCAAACCCAGGATGTCACGCAAGCGGATTTATCGCATTGGTTTATCCCCTTGTTAAAAATGGAATTCTTCCCAAAGATGCTTTGCTTTGCTGTCATTCCCTTACAGGTTATAGCGGTGGTGGAAAAAAGATGATTGCGGAATACGAGAGCGAAGACAGAAACGTTTTGCTTTCAACTCCCCGTCAATACGGACTTTCCCAAACGCATAAGCATCTGAAGGAAATGAAGCATATCTCAATGCTTGACACCGCTCCCATGTTTTCACCCATAGTTGACGACTTTTACAGTGGTATGGAAATGACGGTTCAGCTTTTTGCGTCCCAGCTTAACAAGGGCTTCGGAATAGAAGATGTAAAGAAGGTTTATAAAGAGCTTTACACTTCCCCTGCGGTCAGATACGTGGACTTCGATGGAAAAGCTATGCTTGCGGCAGGTGAATTATCTGGAATGGATAATATGATTGTTTCAGTTTTTGGAAATGAGGAGAGAATACTTCTTACTTCCGTTTATGATAACTTAGGAAAAGGCGCATCAGGTGCCGCTGTTCAATGCATGAACATAATGACAGGTGCAGACGAATACAAAGGTCTTTTCTTTAACCAAATATAAAACAGGAGAAATAATAATGAATTACATACAAGGCGGTGTTACCGCACCAAAAGGGTTTAAAGCAAGCGGAGTTCATTGCGGAATCCGCAAAAATAAAACGAAGAAGGATTTAGCCCTTATAGTCAGTGAAGTAAAAGGAACTGCAGCGGCAGTTTATACGCAGAATTTGGTTAAAGGCGCACCTTTGACAGTTACTAAAAATAATATAGAAGACGGATTCGCTCAGGCTGTTATTTGCAACAGCGGAAACGCCAATACCTGCAACGCAAACGGAATCGAAATTGCAGAGGGAATGTGTGCTTTGGTTGAAAAACATACGAAAATCTCTGCCAAAGACGTTATAGTTGCTTCCACAGGTGTTATCGGTCAGCCGCTGGATCTCTCCCCTATTGCAAACGGAATGAATGAACTTGTTTCAAATCTTAAGGAAGATGGAAGTGTAGATGCGGCAACAGCTATTATGACAACGGATACGGTTATGAAAGAATGTGCCGTTTCTTTCACCATCGACGGAAAAGAATGCCGTATGGGCGGTATTGCCAAGGGTTCGGGAATGATTCATCCCAATATGGCTACAATGCTCGTTTTTGTTACTACTGACGTTTCCATTTCCGCAGAGCTTCTTAAAAAAGCATTGTCTGACGACGTTAAGGATTCATTCAACATGATCAGCGTTGACGGAGACACCTCAACAAATGATATGGTTTCCGTAATTGCAAACGGAATGGCAGGTAACAAGGAAATTACGAAAGAAAACGAAGATTTTGAAATTTTCAAAAACGCTCTTTCTGAAATCACCTGCAAGCTTTGCCGAATGATAGCAAAGGACGGTGAAGGAGCAACGAAGCTTCTTGAATGCAACGTCAAAGGAGCAAAGGATATCCATACTGCCAAAACGGTTGCAAAATCCGTTATTTGTTCTTCATTGTTCAAAGCCGCCATGTTCGGTGCTGATGCAAACTGGGGACGTGTGCTTTGTGCTATCGGTTACAGCGGAGCAGACGTTGACGTTATGAAGGTTGACGTTTCTTTTGAATCGAAGTCAGGCTCTGTTGACGTTTGCAAAAACGGTGCTGGAATTGACTTTTCCGAAGAAATTGCTAAAAAAGTTCTCACAGAGGATGAGATAAAAATAAACATCTCCCTTGGCGAAGGCGAAGGCTTTGCTACTGCATGGGGTTGTGACCTTACTTATGATTACGTTAAAATAAACGGTGATTACAGAACCTAAAAAGGAAGTACAGAAAAAATGGAATTTACAAACGGACAAAGAGCTGAAATATTGGTTGAGGCTCTCCCCCACATACAAAAATACAGAAACAAAACAATAGTTGTTAAATATGGCGGAAACGCTATGATAAACGAGGAGCTGAAGCTCTCCGTTATGAAGGATCTCGTCCTTTTATCACTTATCGGAATAAAAATCGTTCTTGTTCACGGTGGCGGTCCTGAAATAAACGATATGCTTAAAAAAATAGGAAAGCAAAGCGTATTCGTTGACGGACTCAGAGTTACAGACAAGGAAACTGCAGAAACAGTTCAGATGGTTCTTGCAGGTAAAGTCAATAAAAATCTCGTAGGACTTCTTCAGAATGCAGGTGGAAAAGCAATTGGTCTTTGTGGAATTGACGGCAAAATGTTTGAAGTTGAACCTCTCGACGAAAGACTTGGCTTTGTAGGAAAAATAACCGACGTTGACACTTCCGTTATCGATGCCGCTCTCGACGCAGGATATATTCCTGTTATTTCCACTGTTGGTTCTGACAGTGAAGGAAACGTTTACAACATAAACGCTGATACTGCAGCCGCTAAAATTGCAGGTGCGTTAAAGGCAGAAAGCTTTTTCTCCATGACGGATACTCACGGTATTTTGGAAGACGTGAACGACCCTTCAACTCTTATTTCGAAAATAAACGTCAGCGATGCTCCCGCACTCATCAAAAAAGGTATTATTTCTGGTGGAATGCTTCCTAAGATAGATTGTTGTACAGAAGCTATAAGAAGAGGCGTTTCAAAGGTATTCATCATTGACGGACGTGTTCCACATTCTCTCATTATTGAAATACTCACAGACGAAGGTCTTGGAACAATGTTCGTTTGATTGGGAGGCATAATTTATGACAATCAGAGAAAAAGACAATACATTTGTAGCATCGACCTACGGACGCTTTCCCGTTGAGCTTGTTGAGGGCAAAGGTGCATTGATAAAGGATTCAGACGGCAAGGAATACATCGATCTTTCATCAGGTATTGCTGTCAACACCTTCGGTATCGCAGATACAGAATGGGTTAACGCTGTAACGGCACAGCTGGGTACGTTACAGCATACGTCAAATTTATATTACACAAAGCCTTGCGCAGATTTAGCTGAGCTTCTTTGCACAAAAACGGGAATGAAAAAAGTTTTCTTCTCAAACTCTGGAGCAGAAGCGAACGAATGTGCTATTAAAGCCGCAAGAAAATATTCTTTTGATAAATACGGTGAGGGCAGATATTACATTATAACTCTTAAAAACAGCTTTCACGGAAGAACCATAACAACCCTTTCTGCAACGGGTCAGGACTCATTCCACACAATATTCAATCCTTTCACAGAAGGATTTTTATATGCAGAACCGAATTTTGAATCCGTTAAAGAACTGGCTGAAAAATATCCCGTTTGTGCAGTTATGTTTGAAGTTGTTCAAGGTGAAGGCGGTGTCCTTCCCTTAGATAAAAGTTTTGTTTCATCTCTTGCAGAGTATGCAAAGGAAAAGGATATTCTTCTTGTTGCAGACGAAGTTCAGACTGGTAACGGCAGAACAGGTATGCTTTACGGATATATGAACTACGGCATTACTCCCGATATCGTAACAACTGCAAAAGGGCTTGGCGGTGGACTTCCCATTGGTGCCACAATGCTTGGCGAAAAGGTTGAAAAGACATACACTCCAGGTTCTCACGGTTCAACCTTTGGCGGAAACCCAGTTTGTGCCGCAGGTGCTTTAAGCGTTTTATCAAGAATAGACGAAAATCTTTTAGCAGAGGTCAGAAGAAAAAGCGAATATATAATAAAGGAGCTGTCTCCATTTGTTAAATCCATAACGGGTATGGGCTTGATGCTCGGTCTTGAAACGGAAAAGGATGCAAAAACAGTTATAAACGAATGCATAGAAAAGGGAGTACTTGTAATAAGCGCAAAAACGAAGGTAAGACTTCTCCCTCCCCTTTCCATTACGGATGAACAGCTTGAAAAAGCAATTAAAATTTTAAAAGAGGTAATTTCAAAATGAATCATTTACTTAAGCTTTCAGATCTTTCCACAGAGGAAATACATGATATATTGAATTTAGCTGACCAGCTCAAATACGAGCGTCAGAACAACATCCCTCACAAACATCTCGAAGGAAAAACACTTGGAATGATATTCCAGAAATCTTCCACACGTACAAGAGTAAGCTTTGAGGTTGGTATGTACGAGCTGGGCGGAAACGCTTTGTTTTTAAGCTCCCGTGACCTTCAGATTGGCAGAGGCGAACCTGTTCAGGACACAGCAAGGGTATTAGGAAGATATTTAAACGGTATAATGATTCGTACCTTTGAGCAAAAAGAGGTTGAAGATCTTGCAAAATTCGGTGGTATTCCCGTTATCAACGGACTTACAGACTATTGCCATCCTTGTCAGGTTCTTGCAGACCTTATGACAATCCGTGAATACAAAGGCTCTCTTGAAGGATGCAAGCTTGTATATATCGGTGACGGAAACAATATGGCAAACTCCCTTATTGTTGGCGGTATCAAATGCGGAATGACTGTTGTTACAGCTTGCCCCGAAGGATACAGACCCGATAAGGATATTATGGAATGGGCGAAGTCCACAGGCAGATACGAATGCACAGACAACGTACTTGAAGCCGCAAAGGATGCTGATGCTCTCTATACAGACGTTTGGGCATCTATGGGTCAGGAAGGCGAAGCAGAAGAACGCAAGAAAATTTTTGCAGGATATCAGATAAATTCCGACGTTATGGCTGTTGCCAAAAAGGATGCTATAGTGCTTCACTGTCTCCCTGCTCACAGAGGCGAGGAAATAACCGACGAGGTTATGGAAAAATACGCAGACAGCATATTCAATGAGGCTGAAAACAGACTTCACGTTCAGAAAGCTGTTCTCGTGAAATGCATGAAGAAGTAATTTCAAATCACAAAAACGTTTTTTACAAGGCGGGGCATTATGCTTCGCCTTTTGCTATAATGACAAAATGTACAACGTGTTTTTCATTTTTGAAATTATTTTCGCAAAAAGGGTTGACAAACAAATATTTTTATATTATAATAGTGAAGCTGTCAAGGAGAGATGTCCGAGCGGTTTAAGGAGCTGGTCT
This sequence comes from Oscillospiraceae bacterium, assembly GCA_015064625.1. GTDB lineage: Bacteria > Bacillota > Clostridia > Oscillospirales > CAG-382 > SIG653. The sequence goes on from SVRW01000017.1 coordinate 36,969, forward strand.
TGAAAACCAGTGACCCGGCAACGGGCCGTGGGTTCGAATCCCACTCTCTCCGCCAAGCTTTTTTTGATTTTTTTAAAACAAAATAAAGTGTTATTTTCACAGTTGGAGAAGTACTCAAGTGGTGAAGAGGCGCCCCTGCTAAGGGTGTAGGTCGTTCACGCGGCGCGAGGGTTCAAATCCCTCCTTCTCCGCCAAAAAATGAAAGGTAGGATGAATTCCTACCTTTCATTTTTTGCTTCGAAGGGATTTGAACGGGTGCGTGTTAGAAAAGTGTCCAGTGGACACTTTTCCCGCACCCTGACCGAGGGGCGTCGAGCCCCGAGAGCAAATCCCGACTTCTTTGAAGGGATTTGAAGTGTCGGTAGTGAATGACAGTCCGGTGGACGATATCGGGGTCCCCGCAAAACAGAGTTTTGTGGGGTGATTCCGAGCCGACCCTGACCTATACGCGAACCCCCAAAAAATCTGCGATTTTTCGGGGAACCCCTACGCACCGCAGGCGAGAGCAAATCCCGACTTCTTCGAAGGGATTTGAAATGTCGATATATACCCCGCTTTGACGTAAATAAATTTTCTATTGAAAAATACGTGTATTTATGATAAAATTCTTTATATGAATCAGATGAAAATTCAAACAAATTGGTGAGAAGATGAAAATTAACATTCTACATATGATAGATGGTGCGAAAAAGGCAAAAGGAACAACGGTAATAATAGACGTATTCAGAGCCTTTTCCGTAGAGGCATATTGCTTTTATATGGGTGCTGAAAAAATAATTCCCGTTGGCGATGCAAAACTTGCATATAGACTTAAAGAAAAAAATCCCGAATATATCTTATCAGGCGAGAGACACGGCAAGATTTTGCCTGATTTCGACGTTGGTAATTCACCGACGGATATAGTAAAACTTGATTTAAAAGGGAAAACCGTAATCCACACAACGAGTGCAGGAACGCAAGGAATAGTCAATGCTGTGGGTGCTGATGAAATCATTGGCGGCAGTTTATTGTGCGCAAAGGCAATCGCAAGATACATTAAAAAAACGAATAAAAAAGAAGTATCATTAGTATGTATGGGCCTTGATGCACTTTCCGAAACAGAGGAAGACAATCTATGCGCCAATTACATAAAAAGTTTACTTTGCGATGAAGAAATTGATATTCGTTCTGAAATTGAAAAACTAAAAATTACAAGCGGTGCTAAATTTTTTGACAAAACCCAAAAGGACGTTTTTCCCGAATCGGATTTTCATATGTGCGTCGAAGTTGACAAATTTGATTTTTTGGTCAAGCTCGAAAAAGACATTGACGGAACTTGCTATATGAAAAGATATGATTTTTGAAAATTTTATGAAAATGTTGACAAAATTATGGACTTTTGGTATAATTTATATATAAAACATTACAGGAGATTATTCAAATGAAAAAAATAATATCTATTTTATTTCTTATAGTCTCGATGTTTGTTTTATCTGGTTGTATTCCATTGTTTGGAGCAGATTTCTTTTTTAACAAGGAAAATCCTTTTCCTTATCGAGGTAAATATAAAGAATTATACACAACTGCAATATACAGTATTCCAGACGCTGAAGGATATATGCATCATGGAGAAGGAGCGTACAATTCAGATATTTATATTTGGGAACAAGATGACTATGGAAGAACGTTATTTTCTTATTGCGAGGATTATAACAATCAGATTTTTGGATTGGTTATTTGCCAATCTTTTGATGAAACGAACGTGTATTTTTATCCCGACGTCAACTATGTATTAACTCTTATTGATTCCGAATTCCTTTATGAAGGGATTGAAAAAGATCATCTGAAAAACAGAACAGAGAGTTTTTACTTGGAAAACAAAGAAAAATTGAAACAAGAAAACGATTGGAATAAACCATTGGATAAAACCAAATGCGTTTCTTATTCAATTACAGATCACAAGATTTTAGGGGAAAATATATATTCCCTGAATAATGCTCAATGCAACGAAATATTGGATAATTATACTAAAACTTTGAATTTAAAAAATCCTGAAAAAGGGCCACACAGATACAACAATATTCTGCAAGTTGATGATGAAGGCAAAATCTTGCATGAAATTTACGGTGTACATCGACACTTTGATAATCCAGATTGGAACAGATACGATGAATTTACATATTATAGCATAATTGTATGGGTTATTACAGATAAAGAAGGTAACTATGACAAAGAAAATGGAGTTATGATTATGTATTCTAAACCCAATGACCCTGATAAATCATTTATATATGATGCGAGCGAAGTTTCGGAATTCAAAAGTAAAAATGGGTGGAAAAACAAAGAATAGCAAGCTTCCGTGTTGTACACCTGAATTCTGTTCAAGTTGATATTGAGTAATACCTTTCTCGCACAAAAGTTTGGAAATTCGCTTTGCAACAGCATCATTAACCGTCATATTTGGATTCCCCTTTACGTTTGCTTTCTTTTATTATTTTATCAAGAAAGATATAAAATTATAAGAAGGTATGCCTACATAGACCATAGCACAGGAGGAGCATATAAAACCTATAAGCACGCCAAAAGAAAAAGAAAAAATATTTTCATCTTGGGAAAGCTTAACGAATAAAAAATAAAGTCTTAAACAAAAGTGCTTGTTTTTATTATATCTCTATGATATAATAAAAACATCAATCAAAATGGAGGTAATATTATGGTAATTTTTAAATCCAATGAATGCAATACGCCACCTCGCGCTGATATGTTTTTGCCTGATTTTTTGAAACATTTCGGTTTCTTTCTCGTTTTTTTAGCAGTAATCTTTTTAGTTGCTACCTTCATCACACAAATTTGGGGGTTGATTATCGGTGTTCTTATTTGTGGAATGCTCGGTATTACAGCATGGTTGTGCTGGAAAAATCAAACGATTAAGATTATAGATGAAGATCAATTTGAATACACCACGTTTTTAGGAAAAACCACCTTATATCGCTTTTCCGATATAAGAGATTTGCGTGCAAATAAAGATTCATTGACTTTAATTTTAACAAACGGCAAAGTACATATAGAATCCATGGTATGTATGTCAGAAACTCTTTATAACAAAATCGAAGCGTCTCTTTCTCAAAAATAAATTTTCTCATAAAGTTTTTGTATCAAAATTATAGTCTTTAGCCAAAAACTAACGGATACCTAATAGGTGCCGTTAGTTTTTTTCGCATTCGAAAGAAGAAAGAATTTGAATGGGTGCGTGTTAGAAAAGTGTCCGCTGGACACTTTTCCCGCACCCTGACCTATACGCGAACCCACAAAAAATCTGCGATTTTTCGGGGAAACCCGACACGAGAGCAAATCCCTCCTTCTCGCCTCGCATATTTTTTTATTTTCTCAACTTTTTTCTAAAAAACCTATTTACATCCATAAAAAAATGTGATATAATACTCACGCCAAGCTAACTTAATATATGTGGAAAAGGGTGTTTTTCTTTTTCAAGGGATAATTATACTCTTTTTTGTACATAATTACATTATTGAATTTGATAAAAATGCAAATTCCATTTATGTAATTATGGTTACACCCATTTCACATAAAGTTAGTTTGGCGACTATCGGAGTTTGCGTTTTTTGTGCGGTTGCTTCGGTAGCCGCACTTTTTATTTTCTGCAGAAACATAATCCACTCACTATTAAAATGAAAACTGCTTTCATTTTTTTAACTGTTCCGCCCTCGCAAAAAGAGAGGGTCTCCCCTCTCTTTAACACATTATTTCATTTGCCTATTTCTCCACAAACATACTTACAAAAGTGAGTTTTAAGTCGGGTACGTCTGGGATACTTTTGCATACTAAGGTTAATTTTTCACATTTATTTATGGGTACACGGTAGCCTTTTACATCCTTCGAAGTTATATTTTCTTCAAATATCAATTCACCGTCAGCATAGATACATATGGTTGCAAAAGCAGAGATTTCCGTTTCCACATCTTCCATATATATTCCCGTTTTAAATGAGAAAGTTTCATACTCTCCTGACAGATTAAAGCAGGCAAAAACGTCGTTAGACCATTTTTCAATTTTCGGGAAAAACACACGCAAAGCATCGGTATATTCATTTCCGTCCAACTCAACAGTATCTCCGTTTTCAGAATACGCACAAAACAAGGAAGCTTCTCCCGATTTATAGTAAGGACGGATATCCTGCATAAGCTTTGCCGTAGTCAGTTCTTCAAAAGATGTTTCATTTGGAATAGAAACATCGCCTTTCCATGCGATAAGCTCTCCCAATGCGACAATAACACTTTCGCTTTCCGTTGCAAAGCTTATAGTGTCCGCGTTTTCCACGTTCAGAGTATAAAAAGTTGGTAGGTCATGATTATATATTGTTTTTTGTACTACTAAATCTTCACCAACAAAAACGGAAACTTGTTCGCTATTTTTAAAATACACATTTTCAGAATGAACTGAACCGAGGTAAAAGCTTATATTTTGAATCTCCTTCCCCGATAAATCAAATTTCAAAAAGCAGTTTTCGTTATCACCATAAAGCGTTCCGAGAAGAATTCCACCGCAATATTCTTTACCACCCATAGAAACCGTATTGCCATCTTTCATGATTTCAACGCCTTTTTCTTCTATAATCTGGCAAAGCTCTGAAAGATAAGTCTTTGAAAAGCTTTTATTCTTATCATCAGATGAACCACAACCGCAAATCAGAAGACAATATATCAGAAAAGAAGAAACAACTTTAACAGCTCTGAATTTTTTACTTTTAATTATATTCATAGGCTTTTCTCTTCACCGACGGATTATTCCCACCCTTTAGCTCCTGCGATGTCTTTTACCTGACCTTTGCAATCACCGCTTACAACGAAATACTCCCATAAAGGAACAGAGCATCGGCTCAAAACTGAACGAATCATACTTACCCTTTCAAGCTCAATATTACTTGGAATAATATTCGTTTCCTTTGTGTAGCGAAAAAGGATAACTCCCTTTGCAAAAGCACCGAACACATTATGTCTGAGCGATTCGGAAAAGCAGGATAGCTCTTTATCATCACATTTGCCTAAAGAAGAAAGAATCCCGTTTTCATCTGTTATCACCACAGCGTAATAACCTTCTTTTTTGACACGTTTAGCGAGATTCTTTACGTTTTCAACGCATTTTCTGTATTTGGATTTAATCTTCGGATCGCCTTTAAAAGCTGTTCCCATTTCGTATATTTCATTAAAAACATCACTATCCAGCTTTTTCAGTCTTCGTCTTGCTTCACCTAATGCCATTATGAGAGCTGCACTGCTTTTTCCTATTCCTTCCACGTCTGTCAAATCTTTTTGAGATGAATCAAACACTTCGGTCATAGTATCGAATTTTTCCAGAAGCTTATGAGCTGTTTCGTTTGTATTTATTCTTGGGATGCTGTAAAAAAGCAATATTTCCAAAAGCTCGTGAGGTTCAAGACAGCAGTCTCCGCTCTTGAGCAATTTGCTTTTCAAGCGACTTCTATGACCGCTATGTAAAACGGTTTTTCTTTTTGAAGCTTTAGGTTTCAACATACCGTCCACCTTGAATTTATTTCAAACCTTTTACTGAAGAAAATCGTTCACGGATTCCCCTATTCCGCCTTTCAGAATTCCTTTATATCCATCAGAAGTTACGATAAAATGTTCAAGCAGTTTTATCTTAAAGCCTTCAAGATCAAAGGAGAGCATAAACGTGGTTTCCCAATCTCTTTTTGAATACATTAACGAATCACTCGTATGATTATGAGCTATGATTATTTTTTCAGCACCAAGATTGAAAGCTTGTTCTGCAATTTCCTCTGCGCTGATATGAACAGCAGTGGAATCATTCACAGATGTTTTCTTTATATCAAGAACAACATTATGCTCATTTAAAAAGGCGATGCAAAAGTTTTCCGTCTTGTCACCGCCTATATATTTTATAAAAAACTCTCCTGCTTCATTGTAATCAGAAAGCGTTCCCAAGCCCTTACCCACAAGCTTTTCCGAATCTATAAGCTTAAAAAGCTCGTCTGTCACTTTCAAAAACGCAACTTTATTTTTTATATCAGATTTTTTCAACCTTGCACCCTCTTTTTCATTCGCAAAGCTTGAACAAATCATTTCCAATAAAAAAGAAAGGTTACGTGCGCTGAAATTATTCTGATTATGTTCACCGAACTCCCTTATACGCTCCGAATTATGCAAAAATTCCTCGTCGGACAAAATATGCATAAAAATCAGTTCCACAAGTTCTGAATCGGTAAGAGAAGAAGGACTTGACATAACTCTTTCACGGAGATAATTTTTATAGATTTTCACATCATTTTTATCAAGAAGATCAAAATTCAGATTCTGTTCCTTTTTCATAGTTTGCATTATCTCCATATAGTAAAAAAAGTTATTTCAGCATAACGCTAAAATAACCTTTTAATGGTAGCGGAAGTCGGACTTGAACCAACGACCTGCCGGGTATGAACCGGATGCTCTAGCCAACTGAGCTATTCCGCCGTGCAAAAAGGAGTATACCACAAAAGACCTTGTTTGTCAACCCCCTTTTTTTATTTTTTTTGAAAAAGTTGAACTTATAATAAAGGTATACAGTTCTCTTGCTCCTTGTGCTAAATGAACGTTTTCAATATTGACATGGTATAAGAATTATGCTAAAGGGGATGAAGCACTAACAAGGTTAATGCTCCATCCCCTATTTTAACGCCCAAGAAAGCCTATAAGATAAAGGTAATTGATGAAATACGTCTTTATCAATCGGGTCTTCCCGTAAGGTTTCCTTCGGCTGAAAGGTCGGGATAATCAAGCTGTCTCAACGCTTCATATACTACAACAGCTACAGCGTTTGAAAGGTTGAGAGAACGCACAAAGCCTTTCATCGGAATTCTTATACATTTTTCGTAATTATCTTTAAGTAACGGTTCAGGAAGTCCGTAGCTTTCTTTTCCAAACACGAAATAAAGGTCTTTATCATTTGTATATTCAACCTCGGAATGACATTTCCTACCCTTAGTTGAACAAAAATAGAATTCCCCTTCGTTTCGGGATTTGAACTCATCCCAATTTTTATACGTATTAACTGTGAGATACTGCCAATAATCAAGCCCAGCTCTGCGAATTGAACGCTCACTCAATTCAAATCCCAATGGTTCAATTAAATGCAGATGGCATCCCGTAACTGCACAGGTTCTTGAAATATTCCCCGTGTTCTGCGGTATTTCAGGTTCGTATAAAACTATATGTATCATAACTAACTCCAATAATAATACTGAATCTGTTTGCATTGTAGCATATTTATGCAAAAAATTCAACTATTTTTTCAGAAAAACTATTGACAAGAGCAAATTTTGGGTGTATAATTCCAAACGATGAAACGTTGTCGACGACGTAAGCAACACAAAAGGAGGAAAAGCCATGTTTACAAGTAAGTTTTTTTATTACTTTTATTACTTTGCCAAGGGCTGCCCGTCTTTTGTGAAATCCGAAGTTTGAACAAATCATTCGGTAACAAAATATGGTCAGTCCGCATTCGCTATGCTTTCAGGCATATATGAAGTGCGGACTTTTTATTTTATAATTGAATCCCTACAAAGTGAGGTTTTAAAAATGTCAATGAATTTCCACAGAAAGCTTCCTATTCCAATGGAGGTAAAAAAAGAATTCCCAGTAACTAAAAGCATGGAGAAGATAAAAATCGCCCGTGATGAAAGCATCCGTGCCGTATTTGACGGTAGCTCCGATAAGTTTATTCTTATCATAGGTCCTTGCTCCGCAGATCATGTTGACCCTGTTATTGAATATCTTTCAAGGCTCAAAAAGCTTTCAGAACAGGTATCTGACAAAATAATAATAATTCCAAGAATATATACGAATAAGCCAAGAACAACAGGTCAGGGCTACAAAGGAATGCTTCATCAGCCTGACCCCGATGCAAAACCCGATATGTACAAAGGTATAGTTGCAATTCGTGAGCTTCATCTTGCGGCTCTCCGTGATTTTGGTTTTTCATGTGCGGACGAAATGCTCTACCCTGAAAACCACCGTTACCTTTCGGATTTGCTTTCATACGTTGCCGTTGGAGCCCGCTCCGTTGAAAATCAGCAACACAGGCTTACCGCAAGCGGAATCGAAGTACCAGTAGGTATGAAAAACCCCACCGGCGGTGACCTTAGCGTTATGATGAATTCTATAGTTGCGGCACAATCAAGCCACACGTTCCTCTATCGTGGCTGGGAGGTAACCAGTGACGGAAACCCATATGCTCACGCTATCCTACGCGGATTCGTTGATTATGCGGGAAAAAGTGCATCCAACTATCATTACGAGGACCTCCTGAAGGTTGAGGAGCTTTACGAAAAGTCAAATCTTTCGAACCCTTCCGTCATCGTTGATACAAACCACAATAATTCAGGCAAAAAATACCTTGAGCAGATTCGCATTGCAAAGGATATTGTTTACAGCAGAAATCAGAATCCCACAATAAAACGTCTTGTGAAAGGACTTATGATAGAAAGTTACCTCGAAGACGGTGCACAAGGCATCGGAGAACACGTATTCGGTAAATCCATTACTGACCCTTGTCTCGGTTGGGAAAAGACAGAGCAACTGATTCTTGACATTGCAGACAAACTTTAATTGAAGGATAAATTAACAATGAAAAACAGATTAGATGAAGCAAGAGCGATTATAAATTCAGTTGACAAGCAAATGGCAGATTTGTTCATCGAACGAATGAAAGCTGTAGAAATCGTATACGAGCATAAAAGAGAACACGGCTTGCCTATTCTTGACCAGAACAGAGAAAATGAGGTAATTGAAAGAAACAGTGCATCCATTGAAGATGAGCTGATGAAAGAATATTATATTGACTATCTCAAAAATCTTATGTCTATTTCCCGTTCTTTTCAATACCGTATGCAAAACGGTCTGAAGATTGCTTACAGCGGAGTTGAAGGTGCTTTCGCACATATTGCTTCAGGAAGAATATTTCCTAAAGGGAACAGAATCCCTCATAGAGATTTCAAATCAGCATACGAAGCCGTTGCAAAGGGAGAATGTGACGTAGCGGTACTTCCCATAGAAAACAGCTATGCAGGAGAAGTTGGACAGACTATTGACCTTATATTTTCGGGCGGGCTTTTCATCAACGGTATTTACGAGCTTGAAATTCATCAAAATCTGCTTGGCGTTGAAGGTTCAACTGTAGAAAGCATTAAAAAGGTAACAAGCCACCCACAAGCCCTCGCGCAATGTCACGAATATATTAAATCTCACGGATTTGATACGGAGGATTCAAACAACACGGCAATAGCCGCCAAAGCAGTTGCGGATTCAAAGGATAAATCAATTGGTGCAATAGCAAGTGTTGAAACTGCTGAAATTTACGGCCTGAAAGTATTGGATAAAAACATCAACAAAAGCGGAGAAAATACAACCCGATTTGCCGTTCTTTCAAAGGTAAGAGCGAAAACCCCTTCCCTTTCTAATTCAGTTCTGATGTTCAGCGTTAAAAACGAAGCAGGTTCTTTGGCAAACGCTATAAGTATCATAGGAAAATACGGCTTCAATATGACAGCACTTCGCAGTAGACCAATGAGAAAACATTCCTGGCAGTATTATTTTTACGTTGAAATTGACGGTACAACTGACACTGAAAACGGAAAAAACATGATAGAAGAATTGAAACAGGTTTGCGACAAGCTGAAAATAGCTGGCACATTCGCACCACATACGGAAATATAGAGGTATAAAGTATGACAATTCATATGAATTTAGGCAATGATAGCTACGATATCGTTGTAGAAAAAGGAATACTTTCAAAAGCCAGAGAGCTTCTGAATTTAAACAGACGTGTTTTGATAGTAACTGATTCGGGAGTACCTTCTGAATACAGCAAGAAGCTATCAGAACAATGCAAAAGCGGAACAATTTACACAGTTCCCGAAGGAGAAGCGTCAAAAAGCCTTGAATACTTCGGAAAGCTTCTGGAGGTAATGCTTGAACATAATTTTTCAAGAAAAGATTGTGTTGTGGCAGTTGGCGGCGGAGTTGTTGGCGACCTCGCAGGATTTGCCGCATCCGCTTACATGAGAGGAATTGATTTTTATAATATACCTACTACTCTTCTTTCCCAAATTGATTCTTCCATTGGCGGAAAAACTGCAATAAATTTTGGTGGGATGAAAAACATAGTCGGAGCTTTCTATCAGCCTAAAAAGGTGCTTATCGATCCCGAATTGTTGAAAACTCTTCCTGCGCGTCAGATCTCTAACGGTCTTGCAGAAGCTGTTAAAATGTCCCTTACCTCTGATAAAAAGCTGTTTGAATTGTTCGAAAAAGAAGATATCGAAAGCAATCTTGAAAAAATAATAATAAGCTCTTTGAACATTAAAAAAAGCGTTGTTGAGCAAGATGAAAAAGAGCAAGGGCTTCGTAAAATTCTCAATTTCGGACATACCGTAGGACATGGAATTGAAAGCAGCGAAAACCTTACGGAATTATATCACGGAGAATGTGTTGCACTTGGTATGCTCCCTATGTGCAGCGAAAAAATCAGACCGAGAGTAATAGAAGTTTTGAGAAAATGCAATTTGTTCCGTTCCATTGAATACGATTGGGACAAAATTCGTGAAGCCGCATTTCACGATAAAAAAGCTGACGGTGACACAGTAACCGTAACGACCGTAAAAGAAATTGGAAGCTTTGAGCTTAAGGTTATGAAATGTACTCAGGTAATAGAAGAAGCAAAGCGTTGTCTGGAGGATGAAAGCATATGAAAAACACCTTTGGTAACAGTGTAGCTGTAACGTTATTCGGAGAAAGTCACGGTGAATATATCGGTGCGGTAATTGACGGACTTGCCTCAGGAATAACGATAGACAGAGAATATATTTCGCACCAGCTCACCCTTCGCCGTCCAAGCGGAAAAATATCAACGCCAAGAGCTGAAAAAGACGAGTTCAAAATTGTAAGCGGAGTTTTAAACGATAAATCCACAGGGACACCTATTACAATACTCATTCCCAACGAGAACGTTAAAAGCGGGGATTATTCCCAAATAAAAACAATTGCCCGTCCCTCTCATGCTGATTATACTGCAGAATGTAAATATCACGGATTTCAGGATTACCGTGGCGGCGGTCATTTCAGCGGACGTATTACGGCTGCTCTTGTTGCCGCAGGAGCTATCTGCAAATTTGCACTGGAGGAAAAAGGTATATATATAGGGACACACGTAAAAAGATGTGCAACTGTTCAAGATAGAAATTTTGAAGATATTTTTGCTGATATAAAAAGCATAAATCAAAAGTCATTTGCAGTTTTTGAGGAATCCGCAGGCGAAAAAATGAAAGAAGCAATTCTTGCCGCTTCCGCAGATGGTGACAGCGTCGGCGGGGTTCTTGAAACCGCAATCCTTGGAATGCCTTTGGGCGTTGGAGAGCCTTGGTTTGACACAATGGAAGGTATGCTTTCCCATATGATGTTTTCAATTCCCGCTGTTAAAGGAATAGAATTTGGTGCAGGCTTTGCCATTTCAGACATGAGAGGAAGCAAGGCAAACGATCCTTTCAGAATGGAAAACGGAAAGGTTATAACAGAAACGAACAATACCGGTGGTATCAATGGCGGAATCACAAACGGTATGCCCATTATTTTCAGAACAGCCATCAAGCCAACGCCTACAATTTTTAAACCGCAGAACACGGTGAACTTTCAAACCATGACAGAAGTAGTGTCAGAGCCAAAGGGAAGACATGACCCTGCTATAGTTCACAGGGCAAGAGTCGTTCAGGATGCGGCTACTGCTATCGTTTTATGTGATTCACTCGCATTAAGATTTGGAACAGATTGGTTGACACCCACAATTTAAGGAAGGTTGTATATGAAAAAATATGGATGCATCGGCAAAAAGCTTACTCACAGCTTTTCAAAAGAAATTCACGCAAAGCTTGCCGATTATGAATATGAGTTAATAGAATTAACCGAAGACGAGGTAAAGACCTTCTTTGAAAAAAAGGATTTTTGTGCGGTAAACGTAACTATTCCTTACAAGCAAACGGTCATCCCCTATCTGGATTTCATGAGCGATATTGCGAGGAGAATCGGAGCTGTGAACACCGTTGTCAACAAAGGCGGAAAGCTTTACGGGTACAACACGGATTACCACGGAATGAAAGCCTTGATTGAGAAAATAGGAATTTCATTGCAAGGAAAAAAAGTTTTGATTCTCGGCACAGGCGGAACAAGCAAAACCGCCCGAGTTGTTGCAACTGATATGGGTGCATCTGAAATTCTCACGGTAAGCAGAAGAAATAATGATGAAAGCATTACGTACGAAGAAGCGAAAAGTATACATTCAGACGCCCACGTAATTATAAATACAACCCCTTCGGGAATGTTCCCCGACGTTGATTCAAAGCCTATTGATATTTCTGTTTTTGAGAATCTGGAAGGAGTTGTTGACGTGGTATATAATCCGCTCAAAACAAACCTTGTTTCAGATGCCAAAGAAAGAAAACTCAAAGCCGAAGGCGGTCTCTTCATGCTTGTAATGCAAGCAGTCGTTGCTGTGGAAAAATTTCTCGATACTGAAATTTCAAAAGAAACGGCAAGAGAAGTTTTTACATCCGTATTATCATCAAAAGAAAATATCGTACTTATCGGAATGCCTGGAAGCGGAAAAAGCACAATAGGAAAAACTTTAAGCCTTAAAGGCTTTGAATTTATTGATACGGACAATGAAATCGAAAACCGTTGCGGATGCCCAATAAAAGAGATAATTGAAAACAACGGAGAAAAATATTTTCGTGATTTGGAATCCGAGGTAATACGAGAAGCAGCGTCAAAAAGCGGTTTCATAATATCAACAGGCGGAGGCGCAATTTTAAGAGAAGAAAACGTAAAACGCCTCAAGCAGAACGGAAAGCTTTTTTTCATTGATGCAAAGCTATCCAGACTTTGTGCAACGGAAGACAGACCTCTTTCAAACACAGAAGAAAAGCTTAAAAAGCTTTACGATGAAAGAATTGAAATTTACAGAAGAGTCGCTGACGTAATTATTCCTGACATGGACTCTGTCCAAGAAGAAGCAGAATATATTAAGTCAAAGAGAATGGAGCTGATAAAATGAAACTATTAGTAATAAACGGCCCTAATCTTAATATGTTAGGCATAAGAGAGCCTGATCATTACGGCAAAGAAACGTATGCGGATCTTGTGTCAAAGATAAAAAGCTACTGCGAACACAAATCTGTTTCCGTCGAATTGTATCAATCGAACCACGAAGGTGACCTTGTTGATGCAATTCAAAAAGCTTACGGTGTTTTTGATGGTATAGTTATCAATCCTGGTGCGTACACCCATACGAGTATTGCAATTCTTGATGCTGTAAAGTCTGTAAATATTCCCACAGTTGAGGTTCATATTTCAAAGGTAGAAGAGCGCGAGGAGTTCAGACAGATAAGCTATATTAGGCTCGCTTGTGTAAAAACTATAACAGGTCACGGAACAGACGGTTATCTGGAAGCAATAGATTTTTTAACGGAGAACAAATGATATGACAGCAACCTTTAAGCCTTCTTTGCTGGAAGGTACAATAGAATCCCCGCCTTCCAAAAGCATGGCGCACAGATATTTGATAGGCTCGGCTTTATCTGGGCAAAAATGCGTTATTTACGGAGTCGATTACAGCGAGGATATTCTCGCCAGCATAGACTGTCTGAAAGCCTTGGGGGCAGATATAATTATTGACGGAGACAAAGTTATAATAGATTCGTCCTCATTTATGACGGCTGATAATCCCGTTTTGGAGTGCAGAGAGAGCGGAAGCACGCTCAGATTCTTTATTCCTCTTGCTTTATGTATGGGAAAATCGGTCACGCTCAAAGGAAGTGAAAGACTTTTCGAACGTCCTCTTGATGTTTACGAGGATTTATGCAAAAATAACGGTTTCGAGTTTAAGAAAAGCAAAAATTCCGTCACCGTTTGCGGTAAGCTCAAAAAAGGTATTTACAAGGTCAGAGGCGATATAAGCAGTCAATTTATAACTGGGCTTATTTTTGCCCTCTTATTTCTTGGCGGAGATTCATCAATTGAAATAATTCCGCCTTTTGAAAGCAAGTCATACGTTAATTTGACAATTTCTGCGTTGGAAGCCTTCGGTGCTAACGTAAGCTTTACGGAGGAATACAAAGTTGAGGTCAGAAAATCAAATCTCCATTCATATTCTGGTAAAATCGAAGGGGATTATTCAAACGCCGCTTTTCTCGATGCATTTAATTATATCGGTTCTAAGATAAAGATTGAAAATCTTAACCAAAAAAGTCTTCAGGGTGACAAGGTTTATTCGGATTATTTCGCTCTCATTTCAGACGGAACCCCTACCCTCGATATTTCCGATTGCCCCGATCTCGGTCCTGTGCTTTTCGCATTGGCATCTTTGAAAAATGGAGCGAATTTCACAGGTACAGATCGTTTAAAAGCCAAAGAGAGCGATCGCGGAATGGCAATGCATGAGGAACTAAAAAAATTAGGTGGCGGACTTATATTCGGGGAAAATTGCATCACCGTACCGAATCAGAACCTTGAATACAAAGGGGAAATACTATCAAGCCATAATGACCACAGAATAGTAATGGCTTTATCAGTAATTCTTTCAACCATTGGCGGTTCTATCGAAGGAATAGAAGCGGTCAGAAAAAGTTATCCCGATTTTTTCAAGGATATAAAGAAGCTTAAAGCAGAGGTTTATATAAAATGATAGTTGATGTAAGTAAAAAAATATTGATTGTAGGACTTGGTCTTCTTGGCGGAAGCTATGCAAAGGTTTTGAAACGCTTCGGCTTTCATATCAGCGCGATCACAAGAAAGCAAAGCTCCATAGATTATGCATTAAAAGAAAAAATTATTGACGAAGGTTCAACAGAATTAGATGAAAAAATAATAGGAGAAGCAGATCTTGTTATTTTCGCTCTCTACCCTCACGTTTTCGTTGAATGGATTGAAAAAAACCAAAAGCTCCTCAAAAGCGGAGCTTTGATTACAGACGTAACAGGCGTTAAAAGAAGCATTGTATATCAGATACAAGATATACTTCGTCCCGATGTGGAATTTATTGCAGCTCATCCCATGGCAGGACGTGAGGTTTCTGGCGTTGAAAACAGCTCTGATAAAATGTTTGTCGGTGCGAACTACATCGTAACACCCACTTCAAAAAACACCCCTGAAGCAATTCAGACATGCATTGAGCTTGGAAGACTTCTTGGTTTCTCAAACGTAACAGCACTCTCTCCGGAAGAACACGATGAGATGATAGGATTTCTTTCTCAATTAACCCATTGCATCGCCATAACACTTATGACCTGCAACGACAAGGAAAACATGGAAAAATTCACAGGTGACTCTTTCCGTGACCTCACAAGAATAGCACGAATCAACGATCTGATGTGGAGCGAGCTTTTTGTATCAAACAAAGATGTTCTTCTCGGACAAATGAATTTGTTTATAAACAAATTCAACGAGTTAAAAACAATGCTTGAAAACGAAGACATCGAAGGAATGCGAAAAATGATGCGCTACTCCACGGAACGCAGGGCGTTGTTTGATAAAAAATAAAAAAGAAATTTCCACCACGCTTCTATAAATCCTAAATCCGCTTCTATAAATCTATTCCTAAGAAAACCATAATTAAGTATACTGCAGTTCAGAATAAGCATAATGTAGAACTTATTTTAAATGACACCACATTTGACTATTTTTCTGCTTATATTCTTTCTTCTGAAACTAAACGGTAATATAAAATTCATCACCAACATTCTCAACTTCAAATTCAACGGTAACTTGTGCGCTGACACCAACAACAATCTTTTTCTCGAGGCATACCACTGCTGACAACACTCAATATTCATTTTAAAAGTCAGCTCATTATTAAAATATAAAAATACTGAAAAATAAAAAATAATTTGTTTTTTTCATTATTTTTTTCAAAAAGCTATTGACAATAAGGGTTCTTTGTGGTATTATATGTAAGCTCTCAAGAGCCCGTTTGTTTGTGCCTTTAGCTCAGCTGGATAGAGCAACTGCCTTCTAAGCAGTAGGTCGGGGGTTCGAGTCCCTCAAGGCACGCCAGCATATTGGGCGATAGATAATATCGCCCGATATGATTTTTTCTTGTGGTGGATGTAGCTCAGTTGGTTAGAGTATCAGGTTGTGGCCCTGAGGGTCGCCGGTTCAAATCCGGTCATCCACCCCAGAATTCAAATCGTGTTAAGACCCAGTTGGGTCTTTTTTAAAACCACCGCGATTTCATTGTTTGACCACTTACAAGCCACATTTAAATTTCAATATTTTGCACACTTCGGGGCGTGGCTCAGATGGAACCGTTTCCGAGCGTTGCCAGTGGCAGATTGAACGAGGAAAAAGGTGTGGCCGCGGTCGAAAATTTATGAAGCGAAAGCAAACAAAAAATTTCGGGTACCGCAACAGGAAGAGCTCTTGGTTTGGGAACTTGTACCCATTGCACTACCTCACTGTTGATTATAGGCTTTAAACCTATAAAAACCTATCATATCCCCTTATATAATAACAACAAATTTTTGCTTAATTTGGGTTTGACCACAATTTTGACCAGTTCTGTGAAAACTCATTTTTATAACTAAATATTGCCTTTCGGGGTGTGGCTCAGATGGTAGAGCGCTTGGTTTGGGAGCGTGAACAAACTTCTCAGCATCGAAAAATCAAAAGTGCGAAAAAGCCTTGTAATACGGGCATTTTCGGCACTTTACAAAATCTCAAAAAAGCGTAAAAATCGGGTTTGACCACAGTTTGTCCCACTTCTACGCAAAAACATAAAAATTCAATACAAAATCGGGGTGTGGCTCAGCTGGTAGAGCGGGTGGTTTGGGACCATCAGGCCGCAGGTTCAAGTCCTGTCACTCCGACCAAAAATGCCGATTTGACTGCTGTTTTACAGTCAAATCGGCTCAAAATTAATATGTCACCGGAGGCTGTGTACCGTAGTACCGTAATGCCGGATTAGGTGTCCAAGTGAGCTTGGGTTATTGTTTAGCAATAGCCGAGGCTCTATTTTTATTTTGGAGGTATTTTATGAAAAACACAAAGGTTACTCTTGTTCCGCTTACGGCAGACGACCGCGAGCAATTCATTCTTGACAATCAGTGGGCATTCAAGTACGGCGCGATCGAGGAATTCGGCAAGCGTGACGACCACATGGATTTTGACGGCGAGATCATCTCTCGCAAAACCATCGAGCGTTGTATCGACTCGCCCGATAGCGAGACCTACCGAATCGTTGTTGACGGTAGACGAGTTGGAGGTCTTATTCTGAAAATCAACAAAGAAACGAATCACAACGAGCTGGAGATCTTATTCGTTTCTCCCGAGGAGCACACCAAGGGCATCGGATATGGTGCGTGGCTTGCGGTAGAGGCTCTGCATCCCGAGACCAAGGTTTGGGAGACCTGCACTCCATATTTCGAAAAGCGCAATATTCATTTCTACGTTAACAAGTGCGGCTTTCAAATCGACCAATTTTGGTGCGAGTATTTTCAACCCGAACACGAAATGTTCGAGGATGAAAAGCACGATCCCGACGAAGGCCCTGATGAAATGTTCCGTTTTATCAAGGTGATGAAGCCATAATCGCTTCTCTTTGTTTACTGCATACCAACCATTGAGGGCGCCTTAATCGGCGCCCTCTTTTTGTTTTGCCTTTCTTTGTTTACTGAGGGGCAATCGTTGAGTACTTTATTCTTCCTCAAACAGTTTTATTGCATCCGGACTGAATTTTTATTTGAGTCTGAAATACTTAATATTCTTTCCGTTACCCTCACGCTGGATTTCCCCTTCAGCAACCAACTTGCGAAGCGCACCTTCGATAGAGCTTATGCTTAGTGAAGGACAAAGCTCTCGGATATCTTGCTTTGAAAATCTGCCGATCTTATTCATCGTTGCACGGCGAAC
>SVRW01000037.1 GCA_015064625.1 Oscillospiraceae bacterium
GATTTATTTTACAACGAATACCGCTGCATTTTTGATACCATGGATATATTTGGTATGAATTATTACGGTGCAGAATTGATAAAACCCATTATTGAGAAACTCATCAAAGTGAAACCCAAGGATTATAAAATATTGGTTGAATGGCTAAATAAAGCAGAAGCATATACCGGCTTTTATATTTTAGGATTATAATCAATGAAACGCTATCAAATTTCTGCGGTGGATATCCCACCTAAAGGCATTACAGACGAGACAGTTGTTTGTTTGAGTAGGGATTATCAGTAAAGCGCGGAATCGTAATGATTCTATATAATGCAAAATTGAATAGACAGAACTTTTTGGATCGATGTTTTTAATTTACACATATTGATAGAGAAAGGAAAAATAATGTTTAATAAAAAGGTTAATTGGAAAATATATTTTTTATTGATTCTGTTTGGTTCAACCGTTTCGCTTGCTTTCTACGTAACATATCTGTTAGCCACAAATCAAGTTACTTTTGAAGACGATGCACCAATTCCAATAGCTATAAGAGTTCTTCTGATCTTTTTGATAACCGCAATTTCAAGTACGTATGTAATTACAGTAATTTCACTCATAAGGCGTATTGCAGTGTATAAGCGGGTTGCATTTCAAGTGGATGAAGCTGGGATTCACAATGCCATGATACTTATAAATTTTCTTGCATTTTATATAGTTTTAAACGTAAAGTTCATACCATGGTCCTCAACAAGCTTGCTAAATAGAGGAAACGAATCTCTTTTCATCAAAGTGAAAACATCGCAAATATCAGCACCCCTGCTTAGCAAAATTATTCTTAAGCTTACTGGATACAGCTTTGGTTACGGATTGACAACCTCTAAAATGACCGAGGAGGAAACAGCTTTAGTGTTATCATATATTCCAAAAGAAACCGACCTTTGATTTCAAAGGGATTTTTTACATAGTACAATATTTAATTCAAAAAAGAATAATTTCTGCAACTCAGCTCATAATATTCATGAAATTAAACTCCAAAAATACAAGTGAGGGAAACACATGATAGAAAAGGATACGGTTAAATTACTTCGTGAATGCGATGCTGGGGTTAAAATGGGAATTGACTCAATTGAAGACGTTTTAGGATGCGTTGAAAGCGACAAGCTCAGGGATCGACTTATAAATTGCAAGGATGAACATGAACGGCTCAATTCATCAATTCAAAAGCTACTGGACAAATACCATGATGAAGGCAAAGACCCAAACCCTGTCGCCAAAGGAATGTCCTGGATAAAGACGAATACCATGCTTACAATGGATAGATCCGACAGCACAGTTGCAAACCTTATGACAGACGGTTGTAACATGGGAGTTAAATCCCTTAATCGCTATCTGAACCAATACAAAGCTGCAGACGAGGTTTCGAAGGATATTACGAAAAAGCTTATTAATCTGGAAGAAAAATTGGCTATAGATATACGTGAATTTCTTTAAACTATCATAACGAACAGAGAACGCAAATTTTCTCTGTTCGTTTGATTTATATATTGTAAATTTTAAATTTATCTGTATAATAGAGTTATAAAAACAAGGAAGGTAAAGCTATGAACAGAGAAGAATTTGACAGATTTGTTTTTGATACATACGGAATCTATGCGGACTATCCTTTCGAAGAATCAAACGTGCCTGTATATAGACACAAAGCGAACAGAAAATGGTTTGCAGTTGTCTTAAGCGTTAAAAAATCAAAATTAAAGCCATCCGAAGAAATTTCTACAGATGCCCTTGAAGAAAAAAGCATTTTCGAAAATCAAATAAAGGGCAGAAAAAAGCAAATTCAAAACGACGAGATAATCGACGTTGTGAATCTGAAATGCCCCACAGAAGTTTTTGAAACAGTATGGTTGATCCCTGATATATATCCTGCTTACCATATGAACAAAAGCCACTGGATAAGCGTCCCTCTCGACGGAAGCGTTGATGCGGAAAATATAGCTTTTCTTCTTCAAAAAAGCTTTGAAGCGACGGAATTCAAGGTAAAAAAAAGAAAAAAGACCGATAACTGCTAATTATCAGCCTATATTTTCAATTTAGTGTTTTTTACTCATTCTTGATTTGCAGCTAAGGCAAAGGCGGGTTTCAACTTCAATCTCACCTTCATCCGTTTCTTCGTCGTAAAAAGCTGTGTCCCCTGTAAAAACTATAACTTTTTTCATAGCTTCATCGAAAACGTACAAATCCAAAGGAAGACTACGAATAAAATCTTCATTCTTCATAAATTCATTCCATTCGTATTCTATCAAATCAGCAAGGCTAGAAGCTTTTGCTTCAAAAACCTTTCCTTTATGTATGACCCCGTCAATGAAAATACCTTCACATTCCGGGAATTTTTCATCTTCTGAAATAAACAGAACGTATCCCTCTTTGTTTTTCAATCTTTTCAAGGCAGATTCAAAGGTACATTCCTTTGAAATTGCCATTCTTTCATAAAAGTGAATCAATTCAGAAGAAAGAGTATAGTTCTTCCCTGTCATAAGCTTTACAAGCTCGTTGTTTTCCGATTTAAATTCTTTCCACGTAAGAAGGAATCTTTCGGAAAACTCTTTTTTTATTTCATCACTATTTTCAAGGATTTCTATTTTGATTTCTTTCACGTCTTTTTTCCTTTTTTCGTTTTAAGAACGAGAGTTTCATGCATGAAAAGCATGAATCCCGCAAGCAACAGCAGATAAAGAGGAAGCAGACTCACATCGGTAGCTTCAGCAAGAAACCCGAAAAGCGGAGGCATGGTTAAAAAGCCCGTATAAGCGAAAGCCATTTGTATACCAATCATAGAGCCTGAATTTTCACGCCCGAAAACATCGGGGGTCATATGAATAATGCAAGGATAAATAGGAGCGCATCCCAACCCTATCAACGCAAATCCGCAAAGAGCAAGCGTTGCGTTTCCTGCAAAGAAAAGAAGTCCCACACCAAAAAGAACTACAGATGTTCCAAGACGAATCAAAAAGCGATCTGAAAGCTTCATAGCTAAAAATCCGTTTATCGCTCTGCCCGAAGTTATACCGATATAAAACAGGCTTGCATATCCTGATGCTGTTTCAGCAGACATTTCCCATTTCCCAACAAGATACGTACTAACCCAAAGGGATGAAGAAACCTCTAACGCACAGTAAGCAAAAAAGGTCAGAAAACAAGCTATAGCACCTTTTATAGAAAAAATCTCTTTTAAAGTCAAGCTTTTTTCGTTTTTTTCTTTTTCACTTTCCGTTTTTTTCCAAAGAGGAAGGCTGAAAAAAATAATAACCGAAAGCACTATCTGAATAATCGCTACGATAAGATATCCCCTGCTCCAGCTATTAAGCTTTAAAAGAGCAAAGCTCATAATATATGGGCTTATAGAAGCTCCAAGTCCCCAAAAGCAATGAAGCCAGCTCATATGCTGTGCTTTATAATGGAGGGCTACGTAATTATTCAGCACCGCATCAACACCGCCCGCCCCAAGTCCGTACGGAACAGCCCAAAACAGTAAAGACCAAAAATTATCGCTTATGGAAAAACCGAAAAGGGCAACTGCGGTCATTGCAACACTCACCGACGTAAGCATTCCCGAACCTATTTTTCTTGAAATGCTTCCGCTGAAAAAGCTTGATATTATTGTTCCGATAAACATAATTGCGGAAATTATCCCTGCGTATGAAACAGGAACGGAGATATCTTTACATAACACTGGCCATGCAGAACCAAGCAAGGAATCGGGCAACCCTAGGCTTATAAAGCATACGTAGATCAAAGCGAGAAGTAAATTAAACATTATACACCTTTTTTAAAACTCTTTTTCAAACTTTCGATATTATACATCACCGAAAATTTTATGTCAATGACTACAAGAGAAAGTGTCCGTGAAATTTTTATAAACAATTATGCACCACGAGGAAATGTTCTTTCGTGGTGCATAATTTTTCATTACTTTTTCAAATTACTTACTATTTTCACGACAAGCGCAGAAACAAGGGATATCAATCCAAGAATCAGAATGAATAAGTATTTTCTGAAAAAAATCATAAAGGTTGGCAATCCCGCTCCGCCAATAATCTTTATGCCAGACGCGTCAATAAAAATTAAGACAAAAAACAAGCATACAAGCGTCAATCCGAAAGCCATAAGCATTGCAATAATGAGTTTTTTATTTTTCACAAGGGGTCTCCTGTTCCATTTTTATTTTAAGGAGGGGAAACACTAAATCGAATTTCCCTTCCGTGTTATTATTTCAGAATGATTTTATCAAGTGTTTGGAGATATAACATCTTCCAAGTCATTCACCGTTGATTCAATAAGGCTTTCTATCATGTGCTCTTTTTCCTTGAATCTGTTTTCTACATTTGTGTCAAGATATCGATAGAGTTCGCTTGGATATTCCAATTCCATGCCAAACACAGCACCTAAATCATAATGACGGTTATCGAAAATAATATCAAGCATTTCCGCAGATTCCACATCTGTAAAAATTCGATAACGTAACAGATTACCATACTGAATGGGTGTAAGAACTTCTTCTGAAAGCTCTGCCAACGCCTGAATAACTCGTCCCAAATCTTCGTCTGCATTATCATTGTTTGGAATCATAAGAAAAGACGAATTATATACAGACACGGTAGAGGAATATCCACCTTGCGATTTTGAATACATAGGAACGGGAAGAATTCCGAAAGCGTCTTCCATTGTTCGATAGTACGGAATTTTGTTCAGAGTTGTCATAAAGAAAATCTCTCTGCCATCAAGAAAAGCATTTTCAATGGTCATTTCATAATGTTGATTACCAAGAGGATACTTTTCATAGTATTCGGAAAGGTCAGCTACGAGAACTTGACCGCCAAGATAGAAATTAACAGCATCCTTCAACGAATCGTAGGTTCGTTTCGTTGTCATAGTAAGTTCAGGAACGTCTCTTTGATTTTTTGTACAAATCTTTTCCCCCGCGGCTACAACGTGGACGTAAAGGTTTGAAGTTTCGCTTCCCATAAACCAATTATCCCATTCGTTTCTTTCTCCGTCATCATTATAATCGATAGCATCAAAAGACGACGAAAGCTCAACAAGTTTGTCAAACGTCCATTCACCTTTTTTGACTAATTTATAAAGGTCTTCCTTGTAGCCAAGCTCTCTGTACAAATCCTTGTTGAAAAGCATGGCAACGGTTCCTTTATCATCGTATGTATTGATATCGCCGTTAATAAAATACAAGCCATTCAGTATGCTAAGCTCAGCAACTGCGTTCTGATCCCAGCAAGAGCTGTTGAGATTGATAGTCGGGATGTTTTTAATGTTTACAAGATTTTTTTCTTCAATAAAATCAGTATAATACAAACAGGATTCAAAGAAGAAATCGTACTTTTCAGTTCCTGACATAATATCAGTAGAAATGGCTTCTTTTATTTCTCCAACGATATCAGTGCTTCCCTCTCCGTATATTTCCCCTCTTATTTTACAGTTAAAGTCCTTCTCTATCTGTTCGATGATTGCTTTCTTGGCAGCATTTTCCAATGAAAGCGTACCATCATAATCTTCCATATAAAGAACTTCGCCTGTAAAATCAATACTATTTTTACCGTAACCAAACCAACGTTCAATAATATAGATTTCTCTGCCTTCAAGGTCTTTTTTAGCAAGGTCTTTGTATCTTATATCTCCGTTTGGAGTATTCCAATTGGGCAAAGAAGGATTTGTATCTATAAATCCTTTATCCGTATTGGAAGGGTCTTTGGAAAAATCAACGTCTTCACTACTTCCATTTGTATCTTTACTTTCTTCAATTTCGGAGGATTCCAAAATTTCAGAGTTTTCGTTTTCAGAAGCCTCAGACTGAATTTCAGATATTTCGCCCGAAGATTCTTCATCATCGTTTGAAGAAGTCAAGAAAAATACAACAAAAAGCGCACAAATAATTACTGAAAAGATTATAATCCAGATTAAAGGTTTTTTATAAGATAATAAATTTTTCACTCTGTTTTTCACTCCTATCTCGCCAAAGGCTACAGGACACGCAGAAATGACGGAACGTCTTACGCTACATTCAAGCAAAGCGGAAGCGTAGGATTTTCTTTCGGTCGTGGTCATACCTTCCACTACCTTTTCGTCACAAGCGTATTCTATATCCCTGCATAATAAAATAAACGATATCCACACAAGCGGATTAAACCAATGGACAGAAAGGATGACGAATGATAAAATTTTAGTTAAATGGTCAAGACGATGGATATGGGCTTTTTCATGAATAATAATATTTCTTTCCGTTTCAGCAGACAGACCCTTTGGCAGATAAATTTTCGGTTTGATAATCCCAAGGACGAATGGAGATTCTATTGCATCGCACCTTCTTATCCCCTCTCCGTCTACTACGAACAAAGACGTCGCTTTTTTCAAGAGGATATATTTAAACGCACCATATAGGAATAAAATAATCATTCCTACAAGCCATACAATGCAGAGAACGTTAAAAATATTTTCTGAGAATAAAAGATTTTTGTCTTCAAATGAAACGATGCTGTTTCCGCCACCGTTTCCGCTCTGAATATCACCTCCCGATATGTCGGGTTTCAATATAATATTTGTATCTTTTGAGGATTCGTTTTTTTCAGACGTTTCTACGCTTTCAGACGTTTCTACGCTTTCGGACGTTTCTACGCTTTCGGACGTTTCCACGCTTTCGGACGTTTCCACGCTTTCGGACGTTTCCACGCTTTCGGACGTTTCCACGCTTTCGGACGTTTCCACGCTTTCAGACGTTTCCACGCTTTCAGACGTTTCCACGCTTTCAGACGTTTCCACGCTTTCAGACGTTTCCACGCTTTCAGACGTTTCTATGCTCTCTTTGGACTCCATTTCTTCTGCAAAGTTGACGTCAATACTTGGCACAAGAGCAAAAGGACTTTCCACAGTAAAGGGCATAAGAAGTCTGATTCCGACCAAAACCCAAAGAATACAAATTATCCACTTTGGAATTTTCTTCGTAAAAGCGAAACGGACAATCAATACCGCAAAAATGAGAAAACAAGCGAGTAAACTGTTTTCAAGTACTAACGCAAAAATTTCTCTCATAGGTATTTATTCTCCTGCTTTATCAATTATCTTTTGTATTTCCTCAATGTCATTTTTGGAAAGCTTCTGATGCTTTGCAAAAGCAGCAATAAATGCAGGCAGAGATCCTTCAAAACGTTTTTCCATAAGCTCATCAAAATCAGAGAGTTGAACCTCCTCTTTTGACACGAGAGAACGAACTACAGAATCCTTGGTTTCAAGAATACCTCTTTCGCCAAGACGTTTAATAACAGTATAAGTTGTAGTCCTTGACCATTCGAGTTTTTCCTTGCAGATTTTAGCAAGTTCAGCTGCCTTCAAAGGCTCATTTTCCCATAAAATAAGGCAAAATCTGTATTCGCTTTCAAATACTTTCGGCGTTCTTTCCATGTGTTACTCCTAAATATTTTTTAAAACATTTTGCAAAAGTCTTTTTCGTCTTATTCTAACACGTTAGTCAGATTTTGTCAATAGGTTTTCTAAAAAAAGAAAGTTTTTTGTTTTCTGTGAAAATTCAAGCAACATAGTGGACATACCCGTTAGACGGGGAGACGGTTTTTACTCCTGCAGTGCAGGACAGAGAAGCAGGTCTTTAGCCCCGTCCCCTATCCGCTTATTTCAACATTTCGCGGATATAAAAAAACAGTCAAAGACCCCGTGAAATTTTTATAAATCGAGTAGGAGGCTAACCATTAGTTGATTAGCCGACCTCTCACACCACCGTGCGTACGGTTCCGTACACGGCGGTTCAATCATATTAAGCGCAAAGACTTGTATGCTTTGGATATATCGAAAT
>SVRW01000018.1 GCA_015064625.1 Oscillospiraceae bacterium
CTTCATCGGTGAAACAACGAAACTCGTTGTTTATTTCTTCCTGATTTTCCCTTATTCTCTTTTTAAAATGAGCATATTGTCATTTGTCAATGGGCGTGTTGAACGTTCATTTTACCCTTGACAAATGACAATTGATCATTTATCATTTTATCGGGTAAAATCTTTTCTTTCTCTCTACTTTTTCATTTTAACTTTACAAAACCTCATTTTTTTGACAGTATAACATACCATATACGGAAATTCAATACCTTTTCTAAAACGTTTTTTTAAAAATTAAAGCCAAATGTACTTCTTTGGATATTTCTTCAAAATAAGTTTATATATAATTTTCCACAAAACCTATTGATTTTTCCCAACAAATATTATATAATGTTATCAAGGTGTATTATTGTAACATCTGTAATTGTTTAGTATTTAAAAAATGTTATACAGTTTGGGTATGAGACGAGTTTTTCGGTATTTTGCCCGAGCATGGTAAAACGGAGGTATCCCGCATGAAGCAAAAATTAAAATTTCTTATTCCCTTTTTGATATTCGTTACGGTTATCACTTTGGGAATGAGTGGATTGTACGCTGATTTGTACAATTCGTTAAGCGACTTCTTTGGTGAAGACGAGACTGTTGAAGAACTCGTGGTTCAAAAGGTTTATGCATACAACGCTTTGTCTTTACAAGACGCCTTTGAATCTGTAGGCTCTGTCAATATTCTTGACTTAACCTTGGCTAACGATATAACCTACGAAGGTAAGTGTTTGCAGGCAAGCCAAGTTTCGACTGTTGGATCAAGCACGTTTTATATCGATATAAACGGTCATAATCTTGATATCAAAACTGATACCTCAGGCGGTATCATAATGGATAAAAGTACATTTTATGCCGTTGACACCGTAGGCGGCGGTCATATCGACGTGGATTCCCAAGGCGGCGGCATCTTGTGTAAAAACCTCGTTATCGATGGCGGAAACATTACAGTAAACGCAGGCGGAGTTGATATGTCTGCTGTTAATTCTGAAAACAACAGCGGTATCGTTGATTCAGAAAACGTCGATGAAGACGTATTGGGCGCTAACTGGAGCGGTGATAACGCATATTTCGGTGACGGATGGCTTCTTGACGGAACGTGGATTGTCGATGCCGTCCGTGTATACAAAACAGCGACTATCAACGGTAACGTCAGATTTCATTACCAGTGGGCAGGGGATTATGCATACTTACAATTTCACAAACAGAAAATGCCTTGCGGAATTCGTGTCGGCGCAAACGATTGGGCTGTAGATGGCGGTGTGTTAAACGTTGATGGCGGTTATTTTGTTGCCACGGGTCCCATAGGTGCTTATTCCAACACAATATATTTCAACGGCGGAGTCAGCGAGATTTTTGGTTCCTGCGGGAACGGGCACTATCATGATTCAGCCGGTAACCACATAGCCTACTCAAGTGGTACAATCCCACCCATGGAAGCCATTGTTTTTTCAGACCCTAACGGCTTTGACGGTGCTCTTTATATAAGACCAAACGCAACTGTTTTTGCTTCTGTTCCTGCAAGTGCTCCCGCTATCTTCTCATATTGTTGCAAAGAATTTGTATGTGAAGGAACTCTTTACAGCGGTTGCCGTTCAGGATATTTAAGCAACACGGGCGACACTGTAATGAATCTGGAGAACTCCTTTTCAGGTCAGCCTCACAATTATCCTCATGTCGGTTTGTTTGCATCGCCCGTTCAAAAATCTGCCATAACCATAGGAAGCGGGGACGTTGTTTTCCAAGGCTCCAGAGCAAAAGCGTATCTGATCGGACACGACCGAACAATTTCCGTAGGACAGGATAAAAAAGGCGAATGGGGATTCAATGCGGACGGCAAAATCGGAGCTGGTGACCCGAACCCATATTCATGGACGGGATATAACACCTGGCCTGATTTCAATACAGGTAATGTCTATGCACACGTTGGCGGTGTGGATGAGATCCCAAATGACATTTGGATTTCAAGCGCTCAATTCAACAGAATACAAGCCAGAAGCCCTGCTCAAAAGAATCTAACAAATTTCTTTGATATGAGCTTTCAGATTACCCATTCGGGTACGTACACCCAGAGCGGAGGAGCGTTTGTAATGGCGCGTTCTTTCCTTGAACATCCTGATACAAAGTCAAAAGAATTTAACTCCGCGGCTCTTTTCTGTGCAGGCCTAAAAGGAAGATCAGGAAACGATTACGCAATCAACATTGAAGGAGCGGGTACGAAAGCATATTTTCGTTCCAACGAAATCGCCATTCTGACAGACCATGCTTCCATGAGGGTAGGCTCTTCAGCTTATGTATGCGCCTCTACGGATTATGGTCCAGAACGCGCGCAGGTAACCACGACTCCAAACGGCCAGTTTCAAATGGGTAGCGTTACTTGGGGAACTTATTGCTACAAGGGAATAAGTACCACAGATATTGCATCGGGACTAGGCGGTTCATTGCTCGTTGAAAACAGCGGTGTTATGGAATGTAATGCTACAGGCGGCAGTTCAGGTTTTTCTATCGGCGTGGATACAGGCGGAACCCTGAAAGTTATCGGAGGAACTCTCAAAGCCAATGTAGACAGCAATGGAACGGGAAGTTCAACCCAACATAATTATTCCATAGGTATTCACTGCTGGTCAGGTACTACTATATCTTCAGGAGCAGTTGTTGAATCAACCGCAGGAGCTTTTGCTCTCAGACAGGATCTTGGCCATCTGTATATTTCGGGAAGCAATACTAAATGCACTTTCAAATCAAGAGGCGGTCAGCTTGACTATACACGTCTGGGATGGGGTCAGGATTATAATGCTCCTCTTTCTGTGAGCTCTGTTATATTCTACGGGTACAGCGCATATATTTCAGGCGGAACAGTAGATTGTTCTTTCGTTAGCGGAACAGCAAAAAAAGACGCAGCCATTGCCGCAGGCGGCAATGTCGAAGTTTCAGGAACTGGTATTGTTAAATGTTACAACACAGAAAAAGGAATAGATGCGAACCAGGTTAAAGTATCTGGCGACGCGACGGTTAACATTTCAAACGTTAAAACAGGGATGAACGGCAGAGATTGCGTTGAAATAACCGACGCATCCGGATCGAGTGCGACAGTTACTATAACCGCAGAGCAAAACGGAATTGTTGGCGGGAATAGCGTAAATATTTCAGGAATACCGAAGGTCACGGTAAATTCCACCGCAAGCAGTACTACAAGCGCATGCATCTGGTCAAACGCAGCCGCAGGGACAAACGCGATAAATATCAACCTTTCACAAGCGGGCAACGTTAACGCATCCAACCCAAGCGGTGCGTACGGAATAGGAACTTCCGCAGGGAACGTTTCAATTTCGGGTAGCGGAAACGTTGTTACGAAAGGTAAGACAGCAGGTATTCATTCAGGAGGCAACATCAACATAAGCGTGACAGGAAAAGATAGTTACGTTAATTCAAGCGGTAATGAATACGGAATAAGAAGCGTAGCCGCTACCGTAATTTCAGGACCTGGAACAGAAAATGTAAACGAATTTTCTAACGTTATTGCTTCAGGTAACGGTACAAACGGAATAGGTATCTATGCAGGAACGACCTTCAGTTCATCTTCATGTACGCTTAATGCAAGCGGTACTAAACACGGTATAAACTCTGTCGGCGTTCTTACGATCGGAGACCTCTCCACTATTGACGCTACTTCTACCGCCAAAACTGGATACAGTGTAAATTCCAACAGTTCTGTTAAAATTTCTCCGTATGCTTCTCTAAAAACGTTGGGAAAAACCGTAGAAAACAACGGATCAGTTAATCCAGCCCCTGTTTCCACAATCAACAATGCGACAGCATATGAAGTTAATTTCCTCTACGCAACAGTTGATAACTACAAAAAAGATGAAAACGGAGGCATTGACGTTAGTACAAGAGACTACAAAAACGAGTACTTTACCTCTCAAATTTATTTCGGCGAAGAGGGATATAGTACGTGGGAAAATCATTACGAAATTTTCAACAAGTCTTACGTTGGTTTAGGTCACAACGACCACAATCTTTACATTTACTTACCTGCTGGAAGTTATTTGAACTACGTTAGATCCTATGATATAACCGATACCAATAAGACAAATATGAATTTTATTGTTGATTATGGTATTGCAGGATATAACAAGATCGACGATGAAGGCGAAGTAATGTTCAACGCAAAAGTTCCCATGGAGGAATATACAAAGTATAGTGCTGAACTTGTTTCTTCTCCTAACGTTATTTCAAAAAATATAACTGTTTACCCCCTCATTCCATATTCCTTGGAAGCGTTCAAAATATACGATAGCGAAGGTAATGAATTGAAAGATGGTATAAAAGACGCAAAAGGAAATCTTCTTTCTAACTCCGACGGAGATGAATATTTCACATGGAGCGAAGTTAAATACTATATTGAAAATATAGCAAGCGGCTCTGTTGACGTGGAGATTTTGAAAGATTCCCTTGCATTCTCCACTATAACGGTTCCAAGCGGTGTAACAGTTAATATTTACACCTCTGAAACAAAAGGTGTTAAACTTTTCAGAGGCACGTTTGACAGAAATCTTCACAGTCACATGGAAGGAATTTACGTATCCCCCGAAACAGGTTCATTTGACTTTGTAGATAGTACAGACAGACCGTTTATTAACAATAAGCTCACTGAAGCGACCTTGCTCCCAGGGTATCGCAACATTCTGAAATTCTATTCGCCTTCAGACAGGAAATATAATTCAGAAACAGGCTATCCTGAGAATGGTGATGAAAATAACGGCTTGACATTACCTTTATTCCATCTTAACGGTACAGCAAATATTCACGTTGATTCAAATATATTGTTTGACAACGTAAACATAGGTTAATAAATAAGCCAAAGCAAAAAGCCTCTCGATTCGTCGAGGGGCTTTTACTCTTAACAGTTTTTATTTTACCACAGCGAATTTACGATAAATAGACAGAAAAATCGAACTCTGTCAAAAAAAGAAATACGATTTTCACATCGTTTTTCAAAAACCATTGAAAAATATGTTTTTATATGATACAATTAAAAAAAGCTTTAAATTTACTTTGTGTTTTATTTGAGATATGAAAAAAATTCTATTCCTTATTTTGATTTTAATAGTTATATTTCCAATATCTGCAAAAGCGGAGAGCGTTCCTCTTTTCCAATTGAAGGACGAAACCGTGGAATTTTCTCCCCACGGGTATATGCCTGCGGCAGAAAGTGAATATAAAGAAATACTTCCCCTTATATCATACTTTGCGGTTGATACGAAAACGTCCGCTCCCGTGTCGCTCCCTTTAAAAGCTCCTGGAACGTATCAGATTTTTGCGTCCTTTGACGGAAACGGTAAATACGACAAGTTCGAAGCATCATGTACCGTTACAATTATTCCCATTGAAGCTAAAATTGTAGTACTATATGACACAGTGGCTTATTCAAAGCTTGAAAACCCTGTGGAGTACACAGTTGAACCCCAATGGGCAGAGGACTTTCTTAATATAAAAACGGAATATTACCCAATAGAAACAGAATCATCATTACCTGATAAAAAGATACACGCGCCTGTGGATTTAGGAACGTATTATACTGTTTTCAACGTCACTTCTGAAACGGAAGGCGTTATTTGCGAAAACAAATATATGATATATAAAATTGCTCCGTACCGTGGGAAAAAGCTATCAAGCGAGGAAAGCAGAGCATCCGTTCCCAAAAGCTTTGTATGTAACTTTCACAGGCTTAATACGGTATATGAGAAAGACAAGCCCATATCGGTAAGCTATAGTCTTTACCCTGCCGCCATATCGGGAAAAATACTTTACCGTAAGGTCTATTCAAACGGAACTTTTTCAGAGTATTTCGAGGAAACGCCTATAGAACCGGGCGAATATTCCTGCGGTTACTTTTTGGGAAGCGTTTGCATTGGTGAGGGAAATATATTTATAGACAAGCGGGAAGCGATAATAACCATTGAAAACGAAACTGTAGAATACACCCAAGGCGGAATAATCCCTTCTGGAAAATGCGAAAACGAGGATATCGAAATTGCATTCACCGCCTTCGTGGTTGACGAAAACGGGAACGTAACCATGGAAGAAGCATCCGTGCCTATAAAAAAATGCGGTAAATACTCCATTATAGCATATCCAAAGGACACGTTGCATTACAAACGAACCTATGCCTACGGATTCATAGAAATCTTGCCTTCCACACCTGAAATCAACGTTACGGAAACGGAATTTATCTGTGATGGAGCGGAAAAGCATATAGGCGTAGAAGTAACTCCCGCAGAGGTCAAATACTCTGTAGACTATTTCGAATGGGAGGACAGAGAAAGTAACGTTCCCCTTGGCTCTGCACCAACACGCGCAGGAAAATACCTTGTAGTCATTACAACCTACGACGAAAATGAAAATTACAACGTGGTAACCAAATCGACGGTAATGTATATAGACGAAGTTATACCGCCCAAGCCCCACTCAAGCTTGCTTGAAAAAATTCTTCTTTGTATTCTTGGTGCATTCGTTTCAGGAGGTATAGTTGTAGGAGTTTTGATGTGGAAGAAGGCGAAAGCATAGCTTTCGCAGTGAAAAAGACTGACGATAAGACAAGAAGCAAGCAAAACGTCGTTTTTCAGTGATGTACGAAAACATAGTTTCCGTGTGTTTTATGTCTCCCACAAGCGATGTGCGACTTCGTCGAGTGATGTATTTTGCTTCGCAAAAAGTTAAGGAAAAAAGATTTTATTATATTATCCAAATTGAGAATAGATAAAGCACGATCTTGAGAATCAAACCTCAAAATCGTGCTTTTTAATTATTCCGAATTACGAATTTATTATTATTTTTTCTTTTTAAGAACTACAACAACCACAACAGCTATTGCAATAACGGCAACTACAGCAATAACAATAATCAGCCCAGTGTTTCCGCCATCATTATCGTCAGATTTGGATTCTTCAGCCTTGGACTGTTCAGCCTTGGACTGTTCGGCTTCAGATTCTTCAGCCTTGGACTCCTCCACTTTAGATTCTTCAGTCTTGGATTCTTCCTTGCTTTCTTCAACGGATTCTTCTGTTTCATCTTCAGAAGTTTCGTCGGGAATTTCTTCAGATGATTCTTCAGGAGTTACAATATCAGGAATAGCGTTACCACGACCCCAAATCTCTATTTCGCTAAGTGAGAAACAGTAGGAAGGACTATAAACTGCAATCTGAATATATTTTGCAGTAACGGGTTCTTTGAACTGGTATCTGTAATCATAATAACCGTTTTCAGAACCATCTTCCGTATGGTTATCAGCAACAATGTCGTAATCCTTGGTCTTTTTGAAAGTTTCACCATCGGTTGAAAGAGTAATTATTACTTTTTTGTATGCGATACCTCTGTTACCTTTTCCGTTCTCACCGTTTTCCCAACCAAAATCGTAAGAATTCCATACGTTTCCGAGGGTGATTTCATAGATATCGTCATAAGTTCTATCAAGGGCAAATGTAAAAACGTGAACAGCACTTGTTCCGACAAGAATTGCGCTTTCACCAGGATTTTCTGCACCTGCAATAATTTTGCCATCTTTAGTTGTTGTGGTGTAATAAGGGCTTACACCGTCTGTAAGAAGTGTACAATCGTCATCGCCATAATACTTCGTGGAATCCGAGCTGGACAAATAACCTATTTCATGACCTGGGGATGTAGAATAAGTGCCTATGCTGGCATAGTTGATAGCATCTCCTTCTGCAGAAACATTAACCGTAACAATTGATGCAATAACCAACAATACCATTAAAATCGCGGAAAGTTTTTTCATAATTAGCCTCCAGAAATTTTAATATATTCTCACGTCAAACCGTGAAGAAATCAAAGCTTTAACATATATGGATTAAGCTGTCGTTCATAAGAAAGCTGTGTAGAGCCTCCATGTCCAGGATAAACCTTATATTCTCCAGGATATCTTTTCAATTTTTTAAGCGAAGTCATCATCTTCGATATGTTACCGCCAAAAAGGTCCGTTCTTCCTATAGTTCCCTTAAAAAGAGTATCACCCGTAAACATATAATCTCCAAAAATATAGCAAACAGAACCGTCTGTATGCCCTGGAGTATGCAAAAGAGTAAACTCAAATCCGTTTATTTCGTATCTGCCCTCTTTCTCAAAGAGAAAATCCGCAGGGGCAAAAGGTCGGGGGTCATAGGGTAAAATAGACGTAAACGTGTCCTGTTCCGTCAACGAATGGGCATCCGCTTTGTGAATCGCCACAGTTGTTCTCACCGTACGCAAATCACCAACAGCAAGAATATGGTCAAAATGACCGTGAGTAAGAAGCACGAGAGACGGATACGCATTCATCTCAAAGAGAGCACTTTTTATAACGTTCAGATCATCCCCCGGGTCAATAACGACGGCAGGACCTCGCTCGTTTCCCTCTTTTCTGAAAACGTAACAATTAGTTTCATATCCAACTACAAGTTTTTTAAATATATATCCTTCTAAAAACACAATAACACTCCAAGGGAATAGGGATTAAGCATTAGTAATCAGGCTGGCGCCAAGGCAAGAGTAAAAATTTTCTTTCCTATTGCCTATCACGGCACAGGTGACGGTTCATTTAATTCGGAATTCGGAATTCGGAATTGAGGAAATTTTTCTCCCGCCCGTCGAAAAATATTTTATATAATTGCTTTTCGAACGCAGAGAGAAAAGCTACCTTTATTCCGCATTTCGTGTTCCGCATTCCGAATTGAATAAATTTTTCTGTATATTTTCCCATTTTTCTGTACAAAATATAATCAAATCAGAAAGAGAGGTAATAAAAATGAGTCCCAAAGAATTACAATACGTTGACGACGCTCTCAGCCACGAAAAGTTCTTGAAAACGCAATGCGAAAACACTGCTCAAAGACTTTCAAACGCAGACCTTAAAAACTTCGTAAATCAACTTGCAAACGAACATCAGGAGCTTTTCGGAAAGCTCTTTTCAACTCTTTGATCTGAAAGAAAGGTGAAATATTATGGACGACAAAACCTTAATGGAAAACTTGCTTCTTACCACAAAAGGCGTTTGCGATTTATATCTTCACGGCTGTATTGAAGCATCAAACG
This sequence comes from Oscillospiraceae bacterium, assembly GCA_015064625.1. Taxonomy (GTDB): domain Bacteria; phylum Bacillota; class Clostridia; order Oscillospirales; family CAG-382; genus SIG653. The sequence goes on from SVRW01000018.1 coordinate 9,112, forward strand.
AATCAGTAAAGCAAACCTTCAACACCGCCCTTGACAAATCATTGAAAATGCAGAAAGACATTTATGCAAAGATGGAAGCCAACGGCTGGTATCCAAAGGAAAATGCAGAACAGCAACAGATAAATAAAACGAAAACCAAGTTTCAGGCACAATAATGAATAATTCGGAATTCGGAATGCGTAATTCGTAATTCGTAATGATTGGAAAGCTCGGTTCGAGGATAAAAACTCGGATTGAGCTTTTTATTATTAAAATTGCTTTTTGACCGCAGGAAAAAAGCTACCTTTATTCCGAATTCAAAACGCTCCGCGTTTGCCTATTTCCTATAATACTTATAATATGCCATAACCGTACGTATTTTGCCTTTATCCAGGTCAAAGCCCGAAATCGTTGCGCCCTCAAGGCTCATAAACTCCCACGCCTCCATATTCAAAACAACGGTTCGGAAAACCACAACGCCACCGCATATAATCGCAAGCTCGTCGTTGGAAACGTGTATAAAGCCTTCACGGGCAATAATTCGATCCTCACCCTTTTCATCACGTTCAAGAACGTATCTGACGTGCTTTTCGTGAAGTCTTTCCGCCATGAATCGTTTAAATTTAGGGCTGTTGGGGTCTTTTGGGGGCTTATCCTTACGGAAGCCCAGCTTATCTAAAAAGGACATATTATCCCACCATTATTTCATTTATCTCTTTGATAACCTTTGACATATACGTATAGTTGCTTGAACCGCCTGCACTATTATGAGTATAAAGTACTAAAATATACGGTTCATCTGCCATAACTATAGCACAATCATGATGGTATCCGCTGCCAGAACCGCTCTTATGGGCAACCTCGTATTCATATCCGAGAGCTTTATCTATCATATTGCCCGTAGCGTTTACAAAAGTTGTATACAGACCGCTTCCCAAAGAATCCTCACGGCAGAAATTATATATTTCATTCCACCATAAAGCCGCATCCCTTGCGGAAACCTTTGGCCAGTTTTCTTTAGTCTGTTCCCAGTTCGTGCATCCCATATCCTTGCACATTTGTGAGATTCCCTCATCGCTGAGATAATCTCTCAGCATTATGTAAGCAACGTTATCACTATGCAATATGGAATAGGAAATCAAGGTTTTAAGCGTATATTTCGTACCCGAGGCAGCTTTTCTGATAACACCGCTTCCTGGATAGTAATATTTTGAAGAAGTATATGTCATTTTATTGGAAAGATTCAGCTTTCCTTCAGATGCAAGCTTGTACGCATAAAGAGCCGTTGGAGCTTTGAAGGTTGACATACATCTCCATTGTTCGTCAACGTTATAACCGATGCTGGCACCGTCGCTTATTCTTATTGCAAGAAAACTGCAATCACAACGTGAATTGGAGTTTATCGCCTTCATAAGCTTCGTAACGTCTTCCGAAAGAGGCTTCTTTGCAGAGTTTGTCCCCTGAATAACCGTTACCGTATCAGCAGAATATTTATTATTCTGAATAAGTGCACTGAGCGCACCGTTGGGAGCTATAAGAGATACGTTTTCATTTTTATTCGACGTACTTCCGCTTGGCTTTTGAGTTGGCTTTGTATTGGTCGCTCCGCCCGTGTTCTGATTTTTCAAAGCAAGCAACGTTGCATAAGATGCTTGCGCTCCAGAGGAGTTAGCACTCGTTCCCATAAGCTTTATTGTGGAAACCTTGTCACTTGATGCGGTTTCATCAGAAGGAACGTAGAAGAATATATCCCCTGCGCCCGATTCAGGAATTACAATAACCGCTTCCGTATCCCAATTTCCTTGCGAAATAGCACCCTGCGGTTTTACCGCAGGCTTTGCCTCTCTATCATCATCAACGACGGATGACCCTGCCTGACAGGATACAAGGAAAAGAGATGAAGCTACAAGGAAAGAAGAACATATCCTTTTCAAGGGAAGCTTTTTATTCAATTTTGAAACTGCTTCAAAAGTCATATTATTCCCCGAAACATACATAAATTTAGTTAAAAACGGCATTACGCCTTTTTCCTTGTAGAATTATATCACAAAATTGCACTTGTGTCAACACCCTTTTTTGTACAAAAAAGCAACAAGGAAATGTAAACCATTTCATCTATCGCATATAAAGCTTCGGACGCCGCCTTTTTATCACGTATTTTCATCGGCACATAAATCAGGGGATGTAATTTTTTTACATCCCCTGATCGGTTTCTTATTTTTTAAAATCACGAATCAGAAAGCAATTTCCAACACGTTTCTTCCGAACATATATCCTGCCGTTATTATAACGATTACAGTCAAAAGCTTAAGATTACAAAGACGAAAAATAATTTCTTTCGCCTTTTCTTTTTGGAAAACCCAAGCCGCATTACAAAGGAACAATGCAAAAATCGCCAAAACAAACGCTATAGGAACAAAAGCGTTATACGAAAATGCGTCTTTTAAATTTCCGCTAAACATAGCATTAACACACCTTGTACCTCCGCAAGTGAGGCATTTTATGCCGAAAATTTCATAAAGCTTGCATCCGTTTAGCTCATCTATCATAAGCTGTGACAGCCATCGTGCTGAAAAACACAAGGCAAGAAAAACGAAATCCAAAAGCAGAACAAGGATTTTCTTTTGCTTTGAGGACAGCATATCTAAATTACATACTTACTGAAAACTCGTTGTAAAAGGTTGCATATTCTTCAAAGAATTCAGGTCCGAATACGAGCATCATGATTACGACAAAAGCAATAAGTAAAACCCAAAGAACGAGGTGAACGATAGAGATTACCATTCCTGCCGTTGCAAGACCGTTTTTAGCTCCTGCCTTTTTGGACTGAACACGTCCTACTATAGAAAGCACCATACCCGCAATGATACAAGCGAACATGATAATAGGATGAATACAGCATCCAACAAAGGAACAAAGGCTGAAAACAAAGCCTGCAATACCAAGCCCCTTTCCGGGAGCTTCCACGGGAGTTTGAACATACTGACCGTTGAAATTGGGATTTTGCCAATTCACGTTGGGGTTCTGGTTCTGCCAGTTCATATTGGGATTAGGATTTTGATTCTGCCAAGCCATATTAGGATTGGGATTCTGATTTTGCCAAGCCATATTGGGGTTTTCGTTAGGGTTTCTGTTCTGCCAAGCCATATTAGGATTCTGGGCATAAGTATTGGGAATTTGCGTATTAGCTGTATTTGGAGCTTCTGCTTGAGATTCAACGTTTACTTTCTCGTTTTCAACAGTTTCGGGAGCGTTTCCGCCTTCAACAGCTTCAGCATTTTTAGGTTGTTCATTCAAATTGTTTTCTGGATATTTATCCATTATTTTTTCCTCCATAGATTCATAAATTCAATTCATGCTTTATAGTTTTTCAAGGGAACACAACGAATTCAAAAACGTTGTGCGTCACCCTCTTTTGCTACAGTATATCACATCAATTGTTAGTTTTCAACAGTTTTTTCGTTATTTCTTCAAGTTTTTGACAAAAAACAAGAATTTCTTCTTCCGTATTCGAATAGGATATGCCGACTCTTAATGCTGATTCTGACAATTCCTTTGGAAGTCCGAAGGCGGAAAGGACTCTGTTTTCCTTCGCTCTTGCAGAGCAAGCAGATGATGCAGAAACGTAGATTTCTTCTGCTGACAAGGCGTTTATAATAGTTTCGCTTTTGATTCCGGGTACAGAAAAGTTCAGAACAGTGCAAACAGAATCAAAAGGAGTGTTTATAACGACACCGTCTCCCATTTTTTCCTTAAGGGTTTCAATCAATAGTTTTTTCAGCGTGGAGATATGAGCGTTTCTCTCTTTTTTTGATTCGTGCCACACGGAAACAGCGGCAGAGAATGCCATTATTCCAGGCATATTTTCCGTTCCCGAACGGAATCCTTTTTCCTGACCGCCGCCTCTGATGAGCGGTTCGAGCTTTATATCTTTTCTGAGGAAAAGCCCTCCGCATCCCTTTATTCCGCCAATTTTATGAGCGGAAAACGATGCGCAGTCGCAATATTTAGTGAAATTCACGTTTGTTTTCATAAAGCTCTGCACGCAATCCGAATGAAAATATGCCCCGCTCTCGCTTTCGTCAATAGCTTCCCTTATTTTTGCTATATCATAAAGGGCACCCGTTTCGTTGTTTGCATGCATAATAGTCACAAGAGATGTTTTCTTTGACAGAGCTTCACGCAATTCGTCAAGTTCTATAGCTCCCCCCTTGGTAGAAAGCCTTATTACCTCAAATCCCTCTTTTTCAAGGAGAGCTACAGGCTCTTCCACCGAAGGATGTTCGGAATCCGTTGTTATTATACGCTTTGCTCTTTTGGAATTTTTACGTGCAAGACCGAGAATAAGGGTATTATTACTCTCGCTCCCACCGGAAGTGAAAAATATTTCTGACTCGTTGCATTTAAGCGCAGAGGATATATTTTTTCTCGCGTTTGAAAGCATAAGCTGGGCTTTTGTTCCCATACCATGAGGCGAGGAAGGATTCCCAAAGCAATCCATTGCGAAAATCACCGCATCAACGGCTTTTTTATCAGGCTTTGTAGTTGAGGAATTATCAAGATAGATCATACTTTACCCCTTGTCTGAGGACTTTTAATCATGTATATCTAATTATACTACAAATTTTAATAAAAGTCAATTTTAAGAGTAGAAATTTATATAAAATTGTTACAACATTTTTGCCATATGGTATTTACTTTTTTTGGATTTTAGTGTATAATAAGATTAGTTTGGGGTGTAAGGTCGTTTTATTCTGTTCTGACGGCTTTATGGTTCAGACAATTACATATATCAGGAGGTACAAATGGAATTTGCAATTGGCGCCATTTGCGCAGTTGTTGGCTTGGGTCTTGGCTTTTTTGCTGGATTGGTATACCGTAAATCCATTGCGGAAAAAGCTATCGGTTCTGCTGAAAAAGAAGCCGAAAGAATAGTCGAACAAGCCAAAAAGGACGGAGAATCCAAAAAGAAGGAGCTTTTGCTTGAAGCAAAAGAGGAAACCTTAAAAATTAAAAACGAGCATGAGCGTGAAAACAGGGAAGCAAGATCTGAAATCGCAAGAATGGAAAAAAGAGCGATTCAGAAAGAAGAATCCCTTGACAAAAAGCTTGATGCAGTCGCAAAAAAAGAAGAAATTCTTGCTGAAAAATTAAAAGCCAACGAGGCAGAGATCGAAAAGATCGAAAAGCTCAAAGCACAAGAGCTTGAGGAGCTTCAGAGAATATCGGGCATGACAACCGAGGAAGCAAAAGAGCTTATCGTTTCCAAGGTTGAAGAAGAGGCAAAAATTATAGCAGCAAAACGTTTGGTAGCTATAGAAGCAGACCTTAAAGAAACCGCCGAAGAAAAGGCACAGGAAATTATCGTAACGGCAATGCAGAGAATCGCTTCTGACAGCGTTGCTGAAAAAACCGTTTCTGTCGTTGACCTTCCCAACGATGAAATGAAGGGCAGAATCATAGGCAGAGAAGGAAGAAACATCAGAACTATTGAAACCTTGGCAGGTGTTGACCTTATTATTGACGACACATCCGATGCCATTACCATTTCAACTTTCGACCCAACAAGACGTGAGATAGCAAGACTTACCCTTGAAGCTCTCGTTGCAGACGGAAGAATTCATCCTTCCCGTATTGAAGAAATGCTTGAAAAGAGCCGTAAGGAAGTTGAAGCGACTATCAAGAAAGAGGGCGAACAAGCTACTTACGAAACGGGCGTTCACGGTGTTAACGCAGAGCTTATCAGAACTCTTGGTAAACTTAAATACCGTACAAGCTACGGTCAGAACGTTCTCAGACATTCCATTGAGGTTGCTCACCTTTCGGGTATGATTGCAAAAGAGTTGGGCGTTGACGCTTACATAGCAAAACGTGCAGGTCTTCTTCACGATATCGGTAAGGCAACAAGTCAGGAAGCAGGCGGTTCACACGTTCAGATCGGTGTTGAGCTTGCAAAGAAATACAAAGAAAGCAAAGAAGTTGTTCACGCTATTGAAGCGCATCACGGTGACGTGGAAGCAAAGAGCGTTTATGCCGTTATAGTTCAGGTTGCAGACGCTATTTCCGCAGCCCGTCCAGGTGCTCGTCGTGATAACCTTGAAAACTACATCCGCAGATTGCAGAGACTTGAAGAAATTGCTACAGGCTTTGAAGGAATCGAAAAAGCTTTTGCAATTCAGGCAGGTAGAGAAATCCGTGTTCTCGTCAACCCCGAAATGATAAGCGATGCAGATATGATTCTCAAAGCAAGAGATATTGCAACAAAGATTGAAGAAGAGCTTGAATATCCTGGTCAGGTTAAGATCAATATGATCAGAGAGACGAGAGTATTTGACTATGCCAAGTAATTCCTTGGTTATACTGACTTTAGGCGACGTAACTGGTCAGCGTGCTCTGGATTACGTTTGCTCCAAGCTCAGAAAGCTGAAGCTTTTATACGGAGCGGACGTTGTTATTGTAAACGGTGAAAACGCTTCCAAAAGCGGCGGGCTTGACGGTGAGGATGCGAAAAAGCTTCTCAGCGCAGGAGCTGACGTTATAACAGGTGGAAACCATACGTTGCGTGGAAGAAGAATCGGTGACGCTATGGAGGACAACCCCGAAATAATACGTCCTATGAATTATCCCGAAGCTTGCGCTGGGAAAGGATACGTTGTTATTCCCGTAAGAAACGGTATAAAGCTTATGGTGGTGAACGTGGCAGGGCAGGTTTATATGGAGCCTGCAGATTCTCCTTTCAACTGTGTAAATAAAGTGTTAAACAGCGAGAAATACGATGTTTGTGTTGCTGATTTTCACGGTGAAGCCACAAGCGAGAAAGCGGCTTTTGCCAGATATTTTGACGGACGTATAAATTTCACCTTCGGAACTCACACTCACGTTCAGACAGCTGACGAAACTTATCTTCCAAAAGGCAGCGGATTCATAACCGACCTTGGGATGTGCGGTCCCGTCAATTCTATTTTGGGAACCGACCCCGACGTTATAATAAACCGAATGGTGAAAAGGGATATGTCACCTTTCACAAAAGCCGACGGAGATATAAAAATCTGCGGAGCTTGTGTAACAATAAATCTGGACACGGGATACGTTACAGATATAAAACGAATTCAATATATGGAAAATAATTGAAGGTTTACTTCAAGATAAATAATTAAATGAGGTTTTATACATGAACAAAACTTTTAAAAGAGTTATAACTGCACTTGGCTCAGTTTTTGCATTTTGTGCTTGCTCGCTTACAGCGTTTGCTGAAGATGCCGCAGGTGGAACTAACACAACAGGTGGCACTCAGACGCCCGCAGGCTCTAATATAATGTCTCTCATTATAATGATTGTCCCTTTCCTTTTGATAGGATACTTTCTCATTATTCGTCCAGAAAAGAAACGCAAAAAGGAAGCAGAAGCACTCAGAGACAATCTCAGACCAGGCAACAGAATTACAACTATAGGCGGAATCGTAGGAACAGTTGAAACTGTTACAGACGATGAAATTCATCTTACTAACGGTCTTGTTCTCAAGCGTTGGGCTTTAAGAAGCATCGACGAAACCGCTCCCGAAGAAGGAAGCGCGGCTGTAACCTATTACGAAGAAGACGAAGAAGACAGCAAAGAATAATAAATAATCTTGGGGGATTTTTCAAAATCCCCCAAACCAAGGGCTTTTTGAAAACCAAGGGCTTTTTGAAAAAAGCCCCTGGACCCAAAAACTTCAATTGCTATCGCCCTAAACGGTTAATATATACCGTAAATCATCGAGGCACGTATTCATCTCATGATAAGGTAAATACGAAATTAGCCCTCCGCAGGAGCAAAAACTTCAATTGCTATTGCCCTAAACGGTTAATATATACCGCAAATCATCGAGGCACGTATTTATTTCATGATAAGGTAAATACGAAATTAGCCCTCCGCAGGAGCAAAATCTTTAATTGCTATCGCTCTAAACGGGTAACACACACCGTAAATCATCGAGGTACGTATTCATCTCATGATAAGGTAAATACGAAATTAGCCCTCCGCAGGAGCAAAAACTTTAATTGCTATTGCCCTAAACGGTTAACACATACCGTAAATCATCGAGGTACGTATTCATCTCATGATAAGGTAAATACGAAATTAGCCCTCCGCAGGAGCAAAAACTTTAATTGCTATCGCCCTAAACGGTTAATATATACCGCAAGGGTCACATATTTTGACAGCTTCTTAATTTTTGATAAACATTTTTGTCCAAAACATCACCCCGAAAGGTAAATGCCCTTCGGGGTGATGTTTTATACATGAATTAGATTTATTTATATGTTTCTATAGACGTTCCACACATCCGTCAATCTTTCCACTTGATTTTTTGAGCAGGGATTTTTCTGTATAATAAATCCTTGAAAATCCAGAGTTTTTCGTTAGAAAAAGATGATACGTCAACAACGTATGCTTGCCGTCTGTTTACAAAAAGATAAACGTCAGTTTTTCGGTTTTCAACCTTTTTTATTGTGGAATAGTTGCATTTCGTAGAAGTTGTTCCGTCTTTGATTTGCGATTCCACACAATAGTCCTCTTCATTGAATGTAAAATTCACAGAAGCATTCAATACAGGGGATTTCTTCAAGGAAACGCGAGGAAGTATTATTTCTATAAAAAGCCAAAGAAAGTCCACAACAGCGATTACAACAATTCCAAATATATCTTCCCCAGCAAAAGAGTCAGTAAAAAGAATCCCTAAACTGCACACAATTACAACTATATTGCATACTAAAAGCACTATCCAGCCGTTTCCGTTCTTCGCTACATGGTTGCTCAACCCGAGAATCCTTTCTTTTGTGTAAACCGAGCTTGCTTCAATAGGCATTGTAACACCTCTTTTCCTTGATTTAAAATCTGATACAATAGTATATCTTTTCCTTTTTTTAAGTTGATTTCAGACTTGAATGCGAACATGAATTTGCTAAATACTGTTCACGCTTTCAATTTGTAAATCCTGTTCTTGTTCTCACCCTCGGTCACAAGTGTACCTTCGGCAACCATTTCAGCAAGCAATCGGCGTGCTCTCACATCCTTAACACCAAGCAGAGCAGCAACTTCTGTGGTTTTAGCAGAAATCTTCTCGGTTAAATAGATAACAATAGTATACTTTTGAATATGAGATTTTGATTTTGATGCTTTATCGCCACTTTTTATCGCTATTTTTTTATTGCTACTTTCACCAATAAATAGCGATAAAGTAATTCTGTCAGGTTCGAAACTCTCGTAAATAATAGGTGCAGACCAGCCTTGCTTTTCCCAAACGTTAAAAATGTTTGGGATACCGCTTCCCGCACTCTCGCCCACATCAATGAGGTTAAACATTTTTATAAGCGTACTGTTACGGGGGTCGGAAACGCCGCCACTTTTCGCCGCCTCCACATCGATACGAAACCCACCTGGATTGGAAAGGGTGATAACATCCTTCTTCTTGATGATAACAATACCTTGCCTGCCATAATAATCAGCATTTATCAAGCAGTTGGCAAGGGCTTCGCGCAGTGCCTTATGCACAGGTGTATCATCAATGCGATCTCCGCCCGTAAGCTTAAACGGAACTTTAATATCTTGAGTAATTTTATTATAAACGCGAAAATAGAAATCGTAAACATTTCCGCTCCAATCGCCCGACGAGGACACAATGCGGTCTGTCCACCGAGTGTTAGGATCAAACTGCTCTTGATAATCAAGGAAGTATGCAGGAAATTCTTTCATAATCTCGTATTCGTAGCCGAACATCAAAAGTCCTGCTGCGGTGGGGTGCATTTTTCCGTCACTCGACCTTCCGACCGCTCCGAGCTTATAAAGGAACTCAACGTCTTCAAGCTCCTCCCATACGTGTCCAGGGCGATAGGTTTTCATACGGATACGATATCGCTTCACGCTATCGTAATCAAATACATCAAGCCCCATGTTTTCAAGCACGAGCATATCCTGAGTTTTAATTGCCGCATCGCGCATCATCGCTTGAACTTCTTCTTTTGTACACTTATAGTCGCCCTCACCGTTTCGGCGATAGCTTCCTGAAAGAGGATTACCATCGATATACACAGGCTTGTCGCTACGTTGCGCACGATGTACACGAATAGCTACAATGCGTTTTCCATCAACGTTCTCAATGGTCACATCTTTATCTGACAGAATATTAGCACTTACTTTATTCGAGTTATTAACTATATTCCAAAAGTCTTTTACCAACTTTTCAGGCGAAGGCAAATCAACAGGATGCAAGAATTTGTTCGCATTTTCCTCGACACCAAGCAGAATAATACCGCCAAGAGTGTTAGCAAAGGCAGAATAGGTTTCCCAAATGCTGTGTGGCAGACCTCCGATTGCCTTTTTTGCTTCAATTCGGTTATTTTCTTTATACTTCTCTATGTTTGTAAAATCAATCATTGTTAAGACCTCCATCTATGCGATCTCGTCGAAACAATTTCAACAATATCTCAAATTTCGCAATTCAAAACAACATTATTGGTTATAATCTCCTTTGCTATACATCACCACATTATTTATAATATCACGAATTCACGCGAAAATCAACACTAAATTCTCAATAGGTCTTATTTGTGGTCTATGAAAAAATTATACATGGTATCAAACCCTTAAGCAGTGATATCATACAAAATACTTATACACGTAAAAAACAGTTATGGTTGAGTATGAACCATAGCTGTTTTTCGTCTTGAATATAAACATCCTTGTTTGCCGTCTTCGCCCTTTAGCGCGAGAACAATTAAAGTTTTTAGGGGTGTGGGGGACTTTTTTCAAAAAGTCCCCAAATATATGCTTTCTCTTTTGTTTAAAGGCAAATCCAAAAGTCGGGTAGCGCATTAGCCGTCCGACGGGACTTACTGAGCTGCTGCGTCGATAATCTTAACGAAGTCAGGAGCTTTAAGAGATGCACCGCCGATAAGACCGCCGTCAACGTTTTTCTTGGAAAGAAGCTCTGCAGCGTTGCCTGCGTTCATAGAACCGCCGTACTGGATAGTCGTTGCTTCTGCAACGTCTGCACCGTAAAGCTTTGCGAGAACGCCTCTGATGATAGCGCAAACTTCTTCTGCCTGATCAGCAGTTGCAGTTTTACCTGTACCGATAGCCCAAACGGGTTCGTAAGCAATGATGATATTCTTCATTTCTTCTGCAGGGATGCCAAGAAGGTCAACCTTTGTCTGCATGGAAACGATTTCTTCTGTGATTCCCTGTTCTCTCTGTTCAAGAACTTCGCCAACGCAAAGAATAACCTTGAGTCCGTTTGCGAGAGCAGCTTTAACTCTTGCGTTTACTGTGTTGTCAGTTTCGCCGAAATACTGTCTTCTTTCGCTGTGACCGATTATAACGTATTCAACGCCTGCTTCTTTGAGCATTGCGCCAGAGATTTCGCCTGTGAATGCTCCTTTTTCTGCCCAGTGGATATTCTGAGCGGAAATTTTGATGTTGCTTCCTTCAGCAGCTGCTTTAGCGGCAGCGATGGATGTGAAGGGAACACCTGCGATAATTTCACAGTAGGATGTATCTTTTCCTGCAAGCTCTGCTTTGATAGCGTTGATAAGTGCCGTTGCATCAGCGGCTGTGTTGTTCATTTTCCAGTTACCGGCGATAACTGCTCTGCGTTTTGCTTTATCCATAATAGTTAATTTGAGCGATTTTGCGAATAAATCGCTCAACCTTTCTTAAAATTTGATATAGTTTATGTGGATTCTAAAAGGCACGCCTTTTATTATTTGTCAGTCATTGCTTCAATTCCGGGAAGAGCTTTTCCTTCAAGGAATTCAAGAGATGCACCGCCACCTGTGGAGATGTGGCTCATCTTATCGCCAAAGCCAAGTGTGTTAACTGCTGCTGCACTGTCGCCACCGCCAATAATGGTTGTTGCGTCGGTTTCTGCAAGCGCTTTAGCAACTGCTATTGTACCTTTAGCGAGAATTGGGTTTTCAAATACGCCCATAGGACCGTTCCAAACAACAGTTTTAGCGTTCTTAACCTCTGCTGCAAAGAGTTCACGAGTCTTTTCACCGATATCAAGGCTCATCATATCAGCAGGGATAGCGTCAGCAGGAACTATTTTTGTTTCGATTTCTGCATCAATGGGGTTGGGGAAATCTTTGGTAATTGTGCAGTCAACGGGAAGAAGAATCTTAACGCCTTTTTCTTCAGCTTTCTTAAGCATCTGTGCGCAATAGTCGATTTTTTCGTCATCAACGAGGGAAGTACCGATTTCGTAGCCCTTAGCCTTAAGGAAGGTATATGCCATACCGCCACCGATAATAAGGGTATCAGCTTTGTTGAGAAGGTTTTCGATAACTGCGAGCTTGTCTGCAACCTTTGCACCGCCAAGAATAGTAACGAAAGGTCTTACAGGGTTATTTACAGCATCGCCAAGGAACTTGATTTCCTTAGCCATAAGGTATCCGTTAGCGGATTCTTCAACAAAAGAAGCAACACCTACTGTTGAGCAGTGTGCTCTGTGTGCGGCACCGAATGCATCATTTACAAAGATATCTGCAAGAGAAGCTAATTCTTTGGAGAAAGCTTCGCCATTCTTGGTTTCTTCTGCGCGGTAACGGGTATTCTGAAGAAGAACTATGTCGCCATCTTTCATTTCAGCAACAGCCTTCTTTGCGTTTTCGCCAACAACCTCGTCGTCAGCTGCGAAAACAACTTCCTTACCAAACTTTTCACTAAGTCTTACTGCTACGGGAGCAAGAGAGTACTTAGGGTCAGCAACGCCCTTGGGCTTGCCTAAATGAGAGCAAAGGATAACCTTTGCGTTGTTGTCAAGAAGATACTTGATAGTGGGAAGAGCGGCAACTATACGGTTTTCGTCTGTGATAACTCCATCCTTAAGAGGAACGTTGAAGTCACATCTTACAAGCACCTTTTTGCCTGATACATTGATATCCTCAATGCTTTTTTTGTTCATGTTCATGGGTTTAAACCTCCTAAAAAAATTTCAGTTTAATTATATATCTGCGCCTTTCAGCGAAAATAACGTTTATCAGAAATGCTCTGCCGCATACAGCTCAAACTGACGTTTCGTGCTATGATAAAATTGAAAGGGAGCAATTCCCGCATCATAAGCTGTTTTTATATTTTCCGTTGTTACCGTCGCAATATCCTTTACAGCGTATGCATAAATTATTGCAATATCAATATAAGTGTATTTTTTCGTTTCAGCCATGGCAGAAGCCATATCATTATCAACCCAATAGTAATAAAGCTCATTGTTTTCAACGCTTTGAGTTACAACTCTGCTCGTGGAAGCAAGAAGAGCGTTAAAAACCATTCCAACGAAATCACTGTCCTCAATATTATTGGGAACGGATGCCGCAAGGGATTCACCGTCAACAAAGGAATAATGTTCACTTTCTGCGGTCATTTTAGGCATTGGAACAGCGTTCCAATCCACATTGCTTTGGCATATGCTGTAAAACGCATTTCTTCTGCAGAGAAGCATTCCGCTTTTGCCTTCCGTAAAGGATGTGACGGCATCGTTACCGTGAGCTTTTCCAAAACGTTTGCTTTTTACAATTTTTCTTATATTCGAAAGTATTTCTTTTCCCTTTTCATTTGAGGGAATTTTAAGGGGAGCGTCTGCACAATCTCCAAAAAATCTGTTGCCCGACGTTGCCCAGAGAACGTTCAGAAAATCGTCCTTGGATGAAGTTGTAACAAATCCGTTTTCCGCATATTCGGAAGCCTTTTCTGAATATTCAAGGAACGCTTCCCAAGTCCATTCACCGTTTTTATAAAGAGCATTCGGGTCTATTCCCGTCTTTTTCGCAATATCTTCGTTATAGAAAACGCAAAAAGCGGAGTATTCCGTTTGAGTAAGCTCGCCAAAAAGAAGATAAAGCTTCCCATTTATCTGTGCTGCATCAGCAAAGCTTTTGTCGAAATAGGACGCCTCATGGTCAACGTACGGAAGAGCATTGATATTGAGAAGACAGCCTGCCTCCATAAGTCGAGCCTGAACGTTAGCAGGGGCTATTATCAGATCTGCATAATGTGTCCCCTTTGATTTGGCAGACGTTGCTCCTGAATATATCTCCTCTGCCGTTTCAACCTTTACTTCTATTTCAATATTGAATTTTTTCTCAACCAAAGAATTTCTTTCACGAACGGCTTTTCCGATAAGCGTTTCCGCTTTCGTTGCTTCCCAGAATTCTCCGTCAGTAGTAACTATAACGAATTTTTTCCCACCGTAATCCTTCCCTTTTATATCAAGAAGCGGTTCATCCTCCGAAAAGTCAACTCTGCTTTCGTTGTCCACGTTATTTAATGGCGGTCGGGAAACGGTTTCGTCCTCAGAATACTCATTTTCAAATCCGCAGGAGCTTATAAAAAGGGAGAAAACAAGGATAATCAATAATATACTTTTTCTATAATTTTTCATGCATTTATCAAAGAAATCAAATCCTCAAAAATCTTCCGACATGCTTACCACGTCAAAAAGAACAGTTTCCTTATTCAAGTCGGCTTCTGCAACCTTAAGAATAACTCTTTGCCCCTGAACGAAGTCTCCGCCTTTTTTCAAAAAGCCCTTACAGCTATTGTCAAGACAAACCTCTATACCGTCTTCTGATACGTTCCAAACCGTTCCAATATAGGTCTTTGAAGAATTGTTTTTCAAATGCTCTATGGTGTAAAGGTTGGAAATACGTTTTTCAACCGCTTTAACCTTTGGTTCGTTTTCGTTAACGGACATAACCGCCAGAAGCGCGCATTTCTCCATATATTTAGTATCCAGCTTGGAATAATCCTCACCACAGTTCACAATAGCTTTTATAAGTCTCTGAACCGCAAGGTCACCGTATCTGCTTACAGGGTATGCAAACCTGACGTAATGCTTTGTTCCCAATCCACCGTGAAAACCCGCTTCAAGAGAGCAAGCTGCTGAAGGAAGAAGCTCCTTAACCTTTGCCAGAATAAGCTCCTCGTTTCTGTTTCCGTGGGCAACGTTTATTGCAAAGGAAACGAGAGTTTTATCAGAGACCTTTGAAGCATCGATACATACTGAAACAAGGAACGCTCTGAGAAGCTTACAATCCTCCTTTAACATAGGTGCTCTGCGTCTGTAAGGACAAGGAATAGAGTGTTTATCGAAGAATTTTGCAATCTCAACACCTGCGGCAGAGATTATCTCACGAACAAGTCTGTCAGGGTCGGAAAGCTTTTCAAATCCAACGCTTGTTATATTTCCTCTTATTCCTTTTCGGGAAAAGGTTCTTATAGCGGTATCAATATCAGCCGCTCCTCTGTTTTCCCTTGCCATTTTCAAAATTGCACCTGCAACGAACATATTTTCAAGCTGTTGAAGCACGGAATAATATTTATATCTCAAAAATCCAACGCTTGACACGTCGATGGCGAAGAAAAGGGATTCAACCTCTTTGGATTCGCAATTTGCCGTAACCTTTATTACAGATTCAGCGAACTTCACGGATTTAACCTTACCCACACCGTTTATACGAATAAAAACGCTTACGGTAAAGCTTTCCTCACCCTCTCTGAGAGCACAAAGCCCGTCGGAGATAGGTTCTGGAATCATATGATAAGTCTTTTCAGGGAAAAACGCAGACCTTCCCTTTGAAAAGGCAACCTTATCCAAAGCAGAGCCAACGGGTATAAGCTCGGCAACGTCTGCGGAATGGACGCCAAGAATATAATCCTCACCGTCCTTTTCAACAGAAAACGCAACCTCCATGCTTCCAAGCGTGAAAGTAGTCTTGCCTCTCAAATCAAGCCTTCTGCCAATAAAAGGCCATTTTGAGCGGGATTCAACCTGAGCAGTTTCTTTTATAGCTTCCTCAGAAAAGGAAAGAGAAACGCCCGAACCTGAAACAATATTTCTAATCTTCATCAAAAACTCAGAGCTTTGATTCATTATCATAACGCACCTCAAAATTAAAACGGATCACTCCGTCAATGATGGAAAGGGCAAAAAAGCAAAAAGCTTCCCTACGTTAAGCATTTATCGTTTGCCTGTAAGGAAGCTTTACTGTTCAAATGTAGAATAATGCGTCCTTACACTTCCCCAAGGGAAGTCGGCGGACATATTTTCAAAAGCTTGTCGTTTGCTCTTATTCTGCGTCTGCGGATGCAGGAGCTTCAGATGCTTCAGCAGATGCTGTGGGAGTTTCGGATGCTTCGGTAGATGCTTCTACGGAAGCGTCAGTGGATGCATCAGCAGATGTTTTGGAAGAAGCGTCAGCAGATGCCGCAACAGATGCGTCGGAAGCTTCCTGTGAGCTTACAGAAGAAGCAGATGAGGAAGATGAAGACGTATCTTTCTTTGCAGGAGCAGAATAATAATACGTTGCGAGAACAACAATAACGAAAATGATGGAAACAACGTTTGTGAGCTTTGAGAATATTTTGTCAAGAGTTTTGCCTTTATTCTTTCCGAAGAAAGTTTCAGCACCGCTTGCAATGCTTCCTGAAAGTCTCTTGCTGCTTCCGCTCTGCATAAGAACTGCAATTATAAGAAAAACAGCCATAAGGAGAAGAGCGATTCCCAATATTATCTCTACTGTACCCAATTCTTTCATAATATAACCCCTTTTCCGGTCTTTAAAACCTATACAATTTAATTTAGTTATTATTT
Source organism: Oscillospiraceae bacterium (assembly GCA_015064625.1). Lineage (GTDB taxonomy): Bacteria > Bacillota > Clostridia > Oscillospirales > CAG-382 > SIG653. The sequence continues at coordinate 25,715 of SVRW01000018.1, forward strand.
TTTTGATTTTAACGTCCGTTTTCCGCTAAATGCAAGCCATATTAAGCCTTTACAGATTCGGAAACAATTTCCAAGCCGTTAACGAATCAAATATACCACATTTATTATTCACTTTCAATAGCAAAAAACAAAATTTGTTTTTTGTTTACGTTTTGTTTACATATTCAAAACTTATACAACTTAATCAGCAGGTGGATAATAATCCTTACTCATTCCGTTTTTGTATTTTTTTATTATTCTTACAACAAAGCTTCCAAAGGACCAAACGACAAAAATCACAGCAAGAATTATTATAGCCTTGATAACGAGAAGAAGGGTGTCGCTCTCCATAAAATCCGTAACTTTTTTCATCGTTGCAAGCATTTCGCTTCGTTCCGCGCCTTCTTTAGTTACGAGAGGCACTGTTGCAATCAGAACACCGTTTTTATACAGGTTCACCTCGCCAACCACCGTTCCTTCCTTAACGGGAGCTTCAAGAGAGGTCTGATAGAAGGTAGGCTCAGGAACGTAATTTATTTTTTCAGCTGTAATATCCGTAAGTGCGCTTACAGTTTCCGTCGGCATTGTCATAACGGAATCCTTTTTAGCGGAAAGCTTAACTGGAATAGAAAAGCTGAATTCAGAGGATTCGGGAGAAATAATTGTTCTTATCTCGAAGCTTTCTTTGAGCCAGGGAACAATTTTATGTACGTCAGAATATGCGTTACCTTCGTCAAACCAACGGGTTCCAGCCTGAGTATCACGTTTTTCCGAGGATGAATCCATAATACATATTATATAGGAAAGCTCATTGGAGGCGTAATAAGCAATAAGGCAATATCCGCCTTCTTCGTTAGCCTGACCCGCACAAATCCCTTTTACGGAATTGAGCTTATAATCCCTTATAAGAAAATCCGAGGTAAGATAGTTTTTATTATGTAGCGTTCCCATAGCGAGAGTTACGGATCTTCCTGCGGAAGAAATATCAACAAGGGTGCTTATTTTGGAAAATTCATATGCTATGAGCGCACTATCATATGCTGTAGTGTAAGAGCCGTCGTCCAAACCGACAGGACTTAAATAATTTGTGTTTGACGCTCCGAAGGAAGCAGCTTTTTCGTTCATTTTTCCAACGAACGCACCGATGTCACCGCCACCTGCATGATAAGCAAGAGTTATGCCCGCATCGTTGGCAGAGGAAACGAGAAGTGCGCAAAGAAGGTCCTTTACCGTATACTCCTTTCCAACTGTAAGACCAAGTCTTGGAGCGGAAATAAGTCCCGCAGGACCTATATACGTACTATCTGCCGCCTGTTCGGGCACAGAAAGCAACGCAGACAAATCCCCAAGGCTTTCATAAGCAACTATAGCCGTCATCATTTTTGCAGTTGCCGCAACGGAAACCTTGACGTCAGCATCGTATTTCATTGGACATTCGCCCGTTTCTATGTTCAATACGCATATATTGTTTTCAGATGTTATTTCAGGTCTTTCCACCGGCTTCGCCCTTGAAGCCATAGGAAAAGACGTTGTCAACGTTATAAAAAGCGCAATAAGCGCAATCACTTTTTTCATTTCCTTTTTCTCCTTTTTATATATGCCAACCGTCAAAAAAACGTTCTGCTGAATTTTCATCCTTTTTCAGTTGAGAAGCCAATTCATCAAAGTCTTGAAATTTTCGTTCCTCTCTTATCATAGACAAAAGAGAAACCGTTATTTCCTTGCCGTATAAATCCATATTCTGATTCAGAAGATAAGTTTCACAAAGCAAAACCTTTTTTTCTTCCTCAACCGTTGGACGAAAGCCAATATTTGAAACCCCTTTGTATTCTTTTCCGTCCACGTTGCATAAGGAAACGTAAACGCCAAGCTTTGGTGTCACCTGCCATAGAGGCATTTCTATATTTGCCGTGGGGAATCCTATTTTTCTGCCGTTCGCTTTTCCTCTTATCACCACGCCCGAAAATGAATACCGTCTGCCCAAAAGCTTTTCCGCTTTTTCCACATTACCTTCTGTTATATATTTTTTCACAGATGACGAGCTTACCACTTCCCCATCAACGTACACGGGGGAAAGAATAACACATTCAACGCCATTTTCAGCAAGGCTTTCTCGCAAGGTCTCAGCGTTTCCGCTTTTGTTTTTTCCGTAAGTGAAATTAAACCCGCACACAACGCATTTTGCATTGAATCTTGACGTGAGAACATTTTTCACAAACTCATCTCCGTCAAAATTTCGATATTTTTCAAAATCGGCAAAATATACTCCGTTTACGCCTTCTTTTTCAAGAAAAGAAAGTTTTTCTTCAAGAGATGATATATATTTATGCTCTCCTAAAAAATCCGCAGGATGCTTTCTGAAGGTCCAGACAACAACGGGGATTCCGTATTCGTTTCCTACGTGCTTCGCTTCTTGCATAAGGCTTCTGTGTCCTTTATGCATGCCGTCAAAATTACCGATTATTATAACGCTTTTGCCTTGCATGGGCAAATCTTTGTCTTCAATTATTCTCATGTTTTCTCCGAATAAACGTTTTAAAAAAATACGTGCGCCCATACGACAAGTTAAGTATATACGTTATTTTTTCCTTTGTCAAGAGTATTGTTGAATTTAAAAAAATATTTTACGTTCTGCATCCCGAATAATATTTTCCGCCCTATCCATAATATACATAGAATAAATTCGCAAAAAAGGAGCTGATTTTTTGAACGTGCTTCATGAAGGCGTTATTCTTGCAGGTGGAAGAGGACAAAGGCTTATGCCCCTTACAGCAAAGCATCCAAAGCCCTTGCTGACGGTTGGAGGAAAAACGCCCTTTGAAAGATGCATAAAATCATTTTCGGAAGCAGAAATAAAGGACGTTGCCGTAACAACAGGATATCTATGCGAAGAAATGGAAAATTTTCGGTTTCCCCATATAAACGTAACCTATTACAGAGAAGAACAGCCCTTGGGTACGGCAGGTGCAATTATACCCTTTATCCATCTTTTATCCGAGGACTTTTTCGTTTTATCAGGGGATTGTGTTTTTGATTTTTCTCTTTCCGAAATGATGAAATTTCATAAAGAGAAAAATGCCGCCGTGACTATAGCTACAGTCAGCTCGTCCGACCCTACCCAATACGGAACACTCCTATCTGAAAATGGATACGTAGTTGCATTTTTGGAAAAGCCGTCCTGGAAGCAGGTCGTTACAACAGGTATAAACGCAGGTATATATATTATAAATAGAAAGGTTTTTAAAAAAATCACCGAAGAGCACGGACGGATTAAAGATTTTTCATCAGATTTTTTTCCTGAAGTGCTTGAGCGCGGAGAGAAAATTGCAGCCTATCATGCTAAAGGCTTCTGGTGCGATATGGGAACGCTTGACAGCTATCTTTATTGCAATATGCATTTTTCAGAAGAAAAAAACGTTATTGGAGACTACGTTTCCATACATCGAAATACATCTATTGATAAATCCGTCATAATGAACGGGGTCAAGGTGGGAAGCGGAACGGTTATCAGAAATTCAGTTATAGCGGAAGGGGTTTCCGTAGGGAGAAACTGCCTTATTGAAAATGCAACAATAGGTGCTGATTCACTGATTTGCGACGAAGTAACTTTAGAAAAAGGTTGCATTTTAAACGCCGAAACAATAGTTGGAAAAGGCAAAACTGTAAAAAAAACATGGAAAAACAGAGTTTTATTTTCAGATAGCGGAAAAATAAAGCTTCCCATCTCCGAAAACGAGCTTTCCTTATTCGGAGAAGGATTGGCTCATATATCAGAAGGGAGGGACATTCTGTTTTTCTGTGACGGAGATCCTTCACCTCTTGAGATAGTGAGAAAAGGTGCAAAGAAAAAGGGGGCGGGAGTTTCAAGAATTTATTCGTCTGTTTTGCCCGTCGCATCCTTCCACGCGGCAAGAAAATCCGCATTTTCCGTTTTTTCAAAAAAAGAAAAGGACTTTTTGCTGATTTCCGTTTTTGACAGCTACGGGCTTCCGCTTTCAAGGGAAGACCAAATCAAAATCGAAAAATATACAAGCATAAAATCCGAAGAAAAGATTTCAAAAAAAGATGTAGCCGATTTCGACCCGTTGGAAGAATACGTAGAAGAAAAGCTTTTAAAAATCAACGATTTATCGGGAATAACCGCTTCAATATCTGCCGATGAAAAAATAAAAAGCATCTTCGAATATATTCTCACAAAAAAAGGCGGAAAGCTTTGTGAAGAAAACGCGGATTATCATTTTTTCATAAACGACGAGGGATATGACGTTTACTGTATTACAAAAGAAGGAAAAAAGCTTGACAAAGCAAGGCTTTTTTCTGTAATTGTAAAAAACCAACCGCCAAAGAATATCCCGATTCCCGATTTTCTTCCCGATAAAATAAAAGAGCTTATTTCCCAGTCAGACGGTGGATTTTCACTTTACGGTGATACGCTTCCTGGAAGAATATCAGACCTTGAGATATATTCCTATTCAGACGGAATATCCATAGCAATTTCAGCACTCCACGCTTCTGCAAAAACACACTGTTCTCTTTCTGACCTCAATTCATCAATTCCCAACTTCGCATTCTCACAAAAGACTATCGATTTCGCAGGGAATAAAGGCGAGGCTGCAGAAATACTTTATAAAAAACATCACGGAGAAAAAAATCGTTTCCACATACGGTACGAAACAGAAAATGGGACAGTTTCATTTGTTCCTCAATACGAAAAGGCTTTCAAAATATTCGTTTCCGCCTTATCTGAGGAAACAGCAGAAGAACTTATCGCTTCAGCGGAAAAAGATATATCTACTCTTTGGCAGAAATAAACGCATAACTCTGACATTTTTTACCACTTAAAGCCCTTCACATTTATGTTTTAAGCTCTTTTTAAAATATTTTTTCCTTTTTTTAAAACTTTTTTATGTTTTTCTATTGACAAATGAAAAAAAAAGAATTATACTATATGCACCGATATATCGTCGGTGCATGTCTTTGTTTTTGAATAATAATAATTCAGAGAATAAAAAAGGAGTTTACAACATGAAAAAGCTTATTACCCTTTTACTTGCAGTAGTTATCCTGTCTGCAATGGTTATTCCTGCATCCGCAGCAACAGAAGAGGAAGTTCTGGCAGAATTCAAAAAACTTTCAATTAGCAGATACGTTTGGACAGAGGCTGAAAACCTTGCAGCTAATTATGACGCTACAGAAGAACAGTTAGACGTTCTTCTTGAACTCGTTAAAAATGCTCAGGAAGCCTTCCCCGAAGACAAAGGTCCCGGTTATGCAGCTCCCGATAATGCTGACGAAGATTACTTCGGAACAGAAAAATATCCTTACACAGAAGAACAGCTCGATACATTGATGGGTATCATCGCAGAAGGCTGTGACACAGTAGGATTTACTTACGAATTCATCAACTCCGAAAACCCCAAGCATAGCGGCGACGTTGTTCTCGTTATCTATGACACCGAAGGCAAAATCGCATTTATGTACGATGGTGACGTTATTAAGAAGCTCGGTGAAATCGACAAAGAAGGCTCTGCTGTTCCTTATTTGGTAGGCGGCATCTCTCTCATCGTTCTCGCAGGAGTTGCTGTAGCTGCTGTTAAATTCAAGAAAAAAGAACAGGCATAAGATAAAAAACACCTTTTTTAAAAAGCTTGAATTAAACGCAGGCAAAACGTCTGAACAAATAATAACGATTCAAAAATTAAAATAATTTGATAAGACGAGTGGTGCGTTCCTTGTGGTTTATCCGTGAGGAACGCATTATTGATAATAGCGAAAATACAAGAGGAAAGCATATGTACGAAAACGAAAACAAAAACTCAGAAAAAAACTTCGAAAGCAAAGAAAATCAAGGGGGCGAAAACCTTGAAAAAGCTTTTTCTGACACCGCCTCTGAAAACGTTGCGGTAAATCAGGCAGATAGCACCACAGAGAAAAGCAAATTGAGTAAAGCTGGCTCTTTTGGTCTTTCAATAGCTCCTTTTATTCTGTTTTGTCTTGGAATTGCACTTATATCCGTTTTTCTTTTCAAGGAATACGTTGAAAAAACAAATCTTTGGCGTTTCATTGTAAACACAAACGCTGTTGCAACCCCCGAAGGAGACGATGATATTTCCGGAGAATATATTGGCGGTTCAATGGAAGACCTTTCTTTTGAAGCAGTTTCAAAGCCCGACAATTCGGAAGATAACTCAGGTGTAGATGAAAACCAGATATATTACAACAAAAAGGATTTTCCGGGCTACAAATGGGGAGAACTTTGGGCAAAGCTTTCAATTCCCTCAATAGGACTTGAAAACAAAAAGGTTTACGTTGGCGAATCAAATGCCATTTACAAAAAAGGTATCGGTAAGCGTTTTGGAACAAGATTCCCGGGTCAAGGCGGAAATATCGTTTTAGGTGCACACGTTACACGTGAATTCTACGACCTGCAGGAAATGGTAGTTGGAGATAGAGTTATTTTAGAAACCGAATACGGTGTATACGTTTACGAGGTTTACGAAACAGTTATTTTCTCCATTGATGATTATCATTACGTTATGAATTACGACGAAGGTGAAAAATTAACTCTTTATACCTGTCATCCAAGAGGCTCAGCATACAGAACGGAACGTTTTGGTGTTTTGTGCAAAAAAATATCGGGTCCTGAATGGATTGAAGTAGAATAAGGGAAGGAGAAGCTATATGAAAAAAAGATCGGGTACAAAAACAGCATTTACCTATTTATGCAGTTTTTTCTTCTTTATTTCCTTTACAGTTGGAATTATATCCTTGTTTTGCTGCTTTACAGTATTGAACCCCGATAAATACATGGAAAGAATCGACGAAGAAGAATACGAAAAAGCAGTTCTCTCGAAGCTTTACGACAGTATAGAAGATATGGGTGACGTTATAACCATCTCTACGGACGATATATACAACCTTGTTGATAAAAAAAGCGTTGTTGATTATTCTACCGAATATGCTAAGACTTATATTACGTCAATTATGAACGGAGAAACCTTTTCCGAATCAAGCGTTAAGCCTTACAGAATAGAATATATGCGTCAATCGTTAAAAGAACTTGTTGAAAGCTTTTACGAAACGAGTAACGAATCATTTTCAGAAGATGAATTCAATATAATATACGACTACGTTGAAACCCAGATAAACGGTTCTTTGGAGTTTCTTCCCACAAATATATTGCAAAAAACCAATGGTATCGTAAAATACGTAGTTTTTGCAAAAAACATCCTTTTTATTCTTCAGTTTACACTTGTTTTAGCACTTTTACTTTTTGTAGTAGTAATAATTCTTAATTTCAAAAACAAAGGAAACCTTTTCTACAGAGCGGGAAGCGCGTTGTTCATTCCTTCTGCGTTTTTGTTCATACCCGCAGCTCTTTTTGACGGGTATAACTTGGGAGACAAGGTTGTTTTGGCAAAATCCCCTCTCTCAATTATATTTTCTGCTGCCGTTGATACGGTAATAAAGGGCTTCAAAACAGAAACGTTTATATTCTTCGTTGTTTCTGCAGTAATGATAATTGCAGGCGCATTGATCAATTCCTTCCATGAAGCTTCAAAAAATATGGAGATAAAAAAATGACCGTTACGGAAAAAGCCTTTGCAAAAATAAACCTTTGCCTCGATATAGTCAGCAGACGTGCTAACGGATATCATAATCTGGAAAGCGTTATGCATACAATTCCTCTGTTTGACACGGTAACTATAACAAAAAGCAAGGAAATAAGCATCACCTGCTCCAACCCTGCCGTTCCTGCAGACAGCTCAAATTTAGCTTACAAGGCAGCGGTGAAGTTTTTTGAAAAGACAAAAATAAAGGATGGTGCTTCTATCCATATTGAGAAAAGAATCCCTATGGCAGCAGGAATGGCTGGGGGAAGTGCAGACTGTGCCGCAACCTTGCGAGGACTTAACAGACTTTACGGCTTCCCTCTTGAAAACAGAGAGCTTGAAGAGCTTGGAGGCTCTCTCGGTGCGGACGTTCCTTTTTGCATAAGATGCGGAACTTTCGGAGTTACAGGCATCGGTCACGATTTTTTCCCCGTTTCCGCGCCTCCGAAATTTATATACGTTATAGCTTGCGGAAGCGAAGGAATATCAACACCTGCAATGTATAAAGAATACGACGAAAGATATAACCCTCCCCTTTGTGACGAACCGAAAAATCTTTTTACGCAGAAAAGCGAAAATTTGAGAATTGCTTTGGAAAAAGGGGAAAAAGAGGAGATTTTTTCCTCAATGTTCAACTGCTTTGAAGAAATAGCGGAAGAACAAAGACCTGAAATCAAAAAAATTAAAAGCATAATGATGGAAAACGGTGCAGCTTTCTCAATGATGAGCGGTTCCGGCCCATCTGTTTTCGGAATATTCGAAGACGCAGAAAAAGCATACGCCTCCAAAAATGCTATTGAAAACGAAGGAATTTTTGCCACAGTAGTTTCAAGCAATAACGAATAAATCTCCAAATCAGGCTTCAATAAACAGAATAATTCCAATTTTTTATTTTGAACTGCAATAAAAAGAATAAACGTAAATTTGGTTGTCAATACTCAAAGTACAAATTCAAAAAAGGAGTATTTGACAGTGACTTACAAACTAAAACGTTTTTTCAGTTCAAAAAAGATAGCCTTTTGTGCATTATTCGCAGCAACGCTTTTTTTAGCATTGGACCTTTTTCCTTTTAAAGAAAGAAAGGTTTACACAGAGCTTATAAGGCTTCATATTCTTGCAAATTCAGACTCAGACGAAGATATAGCCTTAAAATACGTTGTCAGAGATGAGATACTTAAAGAAAGCGAAAGCATTTTTTCCGTTTACGAAGATTCAGCCCAAGCTAAAGCGAATATGGAAAAGACGGGAGAAAAAATTGAAAGCGTTGCAAACCGTGTTCTTAAAGAAAACGGAAAAAGCTACAGAGCAAAAGCCGTTTGGGGAAGGGAAACCTATCCCGAAAGGGAATACGATGGAATTTCACTTCCTGCGGGAGAATACTATTCCCTCAGAATCCTTCTTGGAGAAGGGGAAGGTGAAAATTGGTGGTGTGTTCTCTTTCCGCCCTTATGCCTTGGTGCATCAAAAGCGAAAGAGTCTTTTGAAGACGTGGGCATAGAGGGGGATTCCTTCAAAACATTCACGGAAACCACCGTTAAATACAAATTTAAATTCAAGCTTTTGGAATGGATTTTCGGATAATTTCAAACGTGGCTATATTACATTTCAGAACGTTTTATCTATAATTCATTATTTTAAAAGGTTTAATTTTCTCAGAAAAGCCTATACTTTTATTTCGTAATGGCTTTTATAAATATTTACTGTCAGGGCGGATTTTTAAAATGATTTACAGAATCATCGGACGAAGCGGGAGCGGAAAAACCTCATATTTACTTGAAGCTGTCAAAAAAGCTCACGAAGCGGGCAAGGAATCAATTATTCTCACCCCCGAACAGCAGAGCATTGATACAGAAAGTGCCATTTCTGCCCTTTTGGGAAGCGGGTACAACCTTACTACAGAAATTCTTAATTTTGAACGTCTTCCCGACAGAGTTTTCAGAGAAAGCGGAGGAGTTACCCTCTCCCGTGCTGACAGTAAAACCTTATCTCTTTTCACCGCCCTTGCATGCGAAAACGCCAAAGAGAAGCTTTCTGTTTACGAAAGCTCTGCTCTTGACAAGGATTTTTCAAGGAAAGTATCTTCTTCCATAAACAGAATGGAAAGCGTTGGCGTTTCTCCTTCCCAGCTTGTAAACGCCGCATCGTTGATAGAGTCCGAAAACAACGTTTTTCGTGAAAAGCTTTACGATATGGGCGAAATATATTTTGAATATACCGAGCTTTTGAAAAAAGGCTACGCAGACAGCGCAGGCGTTCAGAAAAAGCTTCACGAAAAGCTTTTGGAGAAAAACTTCTTTGAAGGTAAAACCGTTTTTATTGACGGATATTATAACTTCACCCCTGCGGAGCTTCCTATAGTTGAAACAATATTCAAAGGTGCAGATGACGTTTATATAACCATTTTGTACGACGAAAATGACAAAAGCGGTATTTTCGACGTAAACGGTGAAACTCTCGCTTTAACGGAAAGAATGGGAAGGGGCGTAACGGATATCTACCCAACGTCCGCCAGAAAAAGAACAGACGAGCTTTCTTTCCTTGAAAAAAATCTTTTTTCGGACAAAACAGAAACGTTTACAAAAAAGTGTGAAAACGTTTCCGTTTTCTCATGCAAAAACACCTTTGAAGAAAGTGAATTCGTATCAAGAGAAATAATAAAGCTTATAAATAAAGGATACAGCTACAAGGATATTTTCATAGCCGTCAGAGATGAAAGCCGCTTTGACGGAATATTGGACACTGCCCTTTGTCGAATGCAAATTCCTTTTTATTCCGCATCCAAGGAAGAGCTTTCTTCCAAAGAGCTTCCAACGCTGATTCTTTCACTATTGGAAATAGCTTATACGGATTGGTCATTACCATCCGTTCTCAAATATATAAATTCTACGTTCTCTCCCCTTTCCGATAAAGAAGCAGACCTGCTTTCAATTTACGCAGAAGCCTGGAGAATAAGAGGAAGACGGTGGTATGACGGTGAAGAATGGCTTATGAACCCGTCGGGCTACAAAACAAGTCTTTCAAAAAGGGAAATGGATATGCTTGCCACGGTAAACACGGCAAGAGAAAAGCTTCTTTTTGCTTTGGAAGCGCAGGTTACGGAGCTTAAAAGCCGTGATCTTACCGTTGAAAAGGGCGTTCGTGCCATTTATAACCATCTTATACATATAGAGGCAGACAAAGCCTTGGAAAAAAGGGCAATTTCTTTGTTGGAAGAAGGATTGGCTGATGAAAAAGCAAAAATATCTGCTCTTTGGGACAGTGTTATGTCCGTACTTAATACGCTTTACGAAACCGCCGGAGAAAGAAAAATAACTGCCAGACGACTTCTTGACCTTATCCGTCTTATGATGGATGAATACAAAGTCGGCTCCATCCCTTCATATTCCGATAGCGTTGAGATAGGAAACGCTTCAATAATACGTCCTTCAAGCTGTAAGGTTATGTTCGTTTTGGGAATGAACGACGGTGTTTTTCCCGCATCCCCCGAAGCGTCGGGGCTTTTCTCCGACAGAGAAAAGGAATTTTTGAAATCCGTTGGTATAAACTCCGAGGTTTTGCCTGATGAATTTCTGAAAAACGAATTTCTGCTTTTCTATAACCTTTGCGCAGCTCCTACGGATAAGCTTTATCTTTCTTATTCCGAATCAAGTCTTTCGGGCAGCGTAGAGCGTCCTTCCATGTTCATAGATGCAGCTTTGAAGCTTTTTGAAGAAGATATTGAGAAAAAATACAAAGTCAAAAAAACGAAACCTTCAAAAAACGTTTTTTCACTTTGCACTTTCGATACTTTTTCAAGCGAGGTTTCACTTACGCCCTCGTCTCCTGAGCTTTTATACCTATCCGCTTCAAAAATTGAAGCATATCTGAAATGCCCATTTTCATATTATTGCAAATATATACTTTCCTTGGAAAAATACGACAGAGCTACACTATCTCCTCTTGATGCAGGAACGTATATTCATAAAATTGTTGAGCTTTTCGCAAAATCCCTTTTTGAAACAGGAGAATTCAAAGAAAAAAGCGAAGACGAAATAAAGGAATTTTTCAACTCCACAAAGGAAATTTATTCAAATGAAGTTTTTCATGGAAAAATAAGCGAAAGAGAAAAATATTCATTTGAAAAGCATGAAGCTTTGATTATTCCATTGCTTCAGAATGTAAACGATGAGTTTGCTTCGGGTGGATTTATGCCCGTTGCCTTTGAGCAAAAGATAACAAACCTTTATCCCGTAACTGATGAAACGCAGGTAAAAATTTCGGGATATGCTGACCGTATTGACCTTTTGGAAAAGGACGGTTTAAAATATATCCGTATAGTTGACTATAAAACGGGTAAACCTTCAATAACGCCTGATGACGTGAAGGAAGGCTTCAAAATGCAGATGCCTTTGTATCTTTTCTCCCACTTAAAAGAAGACGAGCGTCCTGGAGGCGTTATGTATTTTCTCTGCGGAATGCCTTCGGGAAAGAATTTACCTTTTCAGAGAAAAGGTATAATGATGAAGGATGAAAACGTCAAAGACGGTATAAAATTCCTTACGGATAACAATCATTTTTCAAGCAGAAGCTTTTATCCCGAGGAAGTTTTCCAGCAGATGAAAACAGACGTTGAAGAAAACATACGCAAGGTTGGTAAAGACATAATAGACGGAAAAATGAGCATCTCTCCCAATACAAAGAAAAGCCCTTGTAAATATTGTGATGCAAGACTTTATTGCAGAAAAAAGCTTGAGAAGGAGGCGGACTGATGAGCGACAATAAAAAGCCTGTAAGCTGGACGCCTTCACAGGAAAATGCAATTAAAGAAAGCGGAAAACAGCTTCTCGTTGCCGCGGGAGCAGGAAGCGGAAAAACTTCTGTTCTTACCGAACGCATTCTTAAGAAAATACTTGCAGGTGCGGACGTAACGGATTTTCTTGTGACAACCTTTACTGTTGAATCCGCACAGGATATGAAGGAAAAATTGAGACGCAAGCTTTCGAAAGCATTGGCATCCGAGCCTGAGAACAAGCATCTGTCAAATCAGATAGCAAAGCTTCCCTTTGCACAGATAAGCACAATAAGTGCATTTTGTCTTAAGCTTGTAAAGCAGAATTTCTCTGCCCTCTCCCTCCCCTCATCTGTAAGAATAGCAGATTCAGGAGAAGAAAAGGAGCTTTTCGAGGAAGCGTTGGATTTGCTTCTTGATGATAAGTTTTCAAAAAAGGACGAGGATTTTTATACGGTTCTTGAAAAAACTGCTTGCAGAGGAAGCGATTTTTTACTTTCCCAATATCTTACGGAAATATACGATAAATTAAGAGCGCATCCCAGATATATTGAAAAAGCAAAAGCGTTGTCCGAGAGATTTTCAAAGGATGCGGAAAATTGCAATACTACAGATGATTTATGGAATACAAATGCAGGAAAGCTAATCACCGACGCCTCAGAATGTATATGCAATGATTTCCAATACGAAATTTCCGCCTTGGCTCAGCTTACTGACTCGATAGGAGACGTTCTTAAAGAGCAAACGGATAAATACATAAACTTTTTAAAAAGCGGAATAGATAACGCAAAGAATAAAAAGTTTCTTGAAAGTGCTGAAGCCTTCAGCAACGCAGACAGTTTTTACTCTTTAGGCTGGAGAGGCAAGCCCCTTAAGCTTCTTGAACCTGATGAAAGACAAATTTTCGACCAATTAAGAGGCTCTCTCCGAGCGAAAGCAAAAAAAGCATCCGAGTTTTTCTGTTCTTTGGAAAATGATTCCGTTTCCCAACTAAAGCTTTGCGCTGAAGCAGGAAAAGCGTTGACAAGCCTTGTTTGCGATCTGGACGTTATCTACAGCAACCTGAAACGTGAAAAAGGAGTTATAGACTTTAAGGATGCGGAACAGCTTGCACATAGACTTCTCATAAACGAAGACGGTACACCAACGGCTTTATGCAAGGAAATATCCGCTTCCACTTCAGAGGTTCTCGTTGACGAATACCAAGACACCAATCCCTTGCAGGATTCCATTTTTGGAGCTATAGCTTCCAAAGACAACAGATTTATGGTTGGAGATGATAAGCAAAGCATTTACAGATTCAGAAACGCTTATCCCGACATATTCAACAGCTACAAAAAATCATTCCGCACGGAAAAAGCTTCCTGTATTTTTCTCAGAGAAAATTTCCGTTGCTCAAAAGAGATTATAGATTTCACAAACGATATTTTCAACTATCTTTGGGGAAAAGAATACACCGACGAATGTTTGATTTTCCAAAAGGATGAAGAAGCCCCAAAGCGTGAGGTAACGGTAAAAACCTTTTTCACAAATCTTAAAAACAAACACTCATCCGTTATAGAAGCAAGGTATATCGGTGAAGAAATCAAAAAGCTGATGAATTCCTTCGTGAAAAACAACGGAAAGCCTCTTGAATATTCCGATATTGCAATAATGCTTCCCGTAACAAAGACTATTGGCGATATTTTTTCGGAAGAATTGAGAAAAATGGGCATCCCATCAACCTCAAAAAAGAAAGGATTTCTTACGGAAGCCCCTGAAATCAAGCTGATGATTTCTATTCTCAAAGCAATAAATAATCCCGAGGAAGACGTCCCACTTGCTTCTGCAATGAACAGCTTTTTCTTTGGCTTTTCAACAGACGAGCTGGCGAGAATCAGAAGCTACAAGGATTCATCCCTTTGGGGCGGAGTTGTAAGGTGCTGTGGAAAAAAATCATCCTTTATGCATCTCAAGCTCGTTTCAAAGAAAAAGGTCAAAAAAGCTCCTTCCATAAAGCTTCATTTTCCTAAAAGCACAGACCTTTCGTTGAGAAACAAATGCAAATCCTTCGTATCACGAATGGAACAGTTAAGATACAAAGGAAGGTCTTTAGAATGTAAACAACTCATATGGGAGCTTTATGAAAACGAGGGTATACTTTCCTACGTGGAAAACCTTCCTGAAGGAGAAATCAAAAAGGGAAATCTGCTTTTACTTTACAGCGACGCCATTGCTTTTGGAAAACGTGAATTCAAAACTCTTTCCGCTTTCTTGAAGCATACGGAGAAGCTTGACATTCAGACTTATTCCCCCGAATCAAGCTCTGCCGTTTCCATAATGACTATTCACGGGTCAAAGGGATTGGAATTTCCCGTTTGTTTCCTTGCAAACGCAGGAAAAAGTCTGTCCGAATCTCATACGGGAGCAAAAATGCCAATGGTAGATATGAATACAGGTATATTCACTCCCCTGAAGGAAAACGACGTGAATACCTACGAACCCATATTCTACAAATCATTGGAAATTCTTGAAAAGCCTGCGGAGCTGGCAGAAAACAAGAGAAAGCTTTACGTAGCCCTTACACGTGCAAGAGAAAAGCTTTATATAGTAGGCTCTGCAGTCGATAATTATCAACTGAGAAATTCCTCTCCGGACGATGCTTCAAGCTATCTGAGCTGGATTCTTACAGTAAACCCCGATGCTGAATATTTAGATGAAATTCCCGATGAATCCCAGCTTGATACAGAGTATGAGGAAATACTCTCCGTAGAAGAAGCGGAAGAAAGCTTCGAGGAGGAAGAAACAGCACGTTATTTTCCATCAAAGCTTCCAAGAAAGCTTTCCGTCTCCGAACTGAAAGAAAAATCCATGGGCGAATACGTGCAAACGGTAAAAAAGAGCGATTTTCTTACCGTCCCCCCATTTATTACCCAGTCAAAACAGATTTCAGGCGCAGAAATAGGAACGGCAAACCATACGTTTATGCAGTTTGCGTCCTTTGAAAACTGTATAAAGTTCGGTGTAGAATATGAGGGCGAACGCCTTCTTCTCACGGATATGATAACCTCCGAGCAATACGGTATGCTCAATTTTAAAAATCTCAAGGCGTTTTTTACGAGTCCTCTTTTTGAACGGATTTCAAAATCCAATAAAGTATACCGTGAAAAACGTTTCACCATTTCCGATAATTCCAAAGAACTTTTTGGAAACGGAAATGAAACTGTGCTTATACAAGGTGTAATTGACCTTTTCTTCGAAAACGAAGACGGAACATATACTGTGGTCGATTACAAAACAGACCGCATAAAGCATGGAGAAGAACAAATTTTATGCAACAGATATAAATCCCAGATAGCCTATTACGCTAAAGCGGTCTCCGATATGACAGGCAAGGAAATAAAAGAATGCATTCTTTATTCCTTCCATCTCTCAAAATCCATAACGGTTGATTTTGGAACAGACAAACAGTAAAGGAAGCAAGTTATGACAAAAAGAATCATCTCGTTATTACTCATTCTCGTTTTATCCCTCACCTTTTTGGGAAGCTGTGGGAATGAAAAAGAAGCTTCAGCGAATGAGCCTTCTTCCATTGATTCTTCAAAAGCTTCAACCGAAGAATCGTCAGAGGATGAATCCTCGGAAAGTCCTTTAAATGATTTAATCGATTCTTCCGTAAGCGACATTGTAGCAAATATGACGCTGTGGCAGAAAATCGGTCAGATGATTATGCCCTCGATTCGTACGTGGAACGGAGAACCCGTAACAAGTACAATTCCCGAAGATCTGAAAAAGGTTATCAACAAATATCACGTTGGTAATATTATTCTCTTTGCGGAAAATTTCGGGACGGTTGAAGATACGGTGAGGCTGACACATTCTCTGAACGAAGCATTGAGCATTGACATCCCAATGTTTATAGGTGCAGATCAGGAGGGGGGAAACGTTGTCAGACTGAACTACGGATGTTCCCTTGTGGGTAATATGGCTCTTGGTGCTATAGGCTCTGACGAGGATTCGTATATAGTGGGAAAAATAACGGGAGAACAGCTTTCCGCTTTAGGACTAAATCTTGATTTAGCACCAACTCTTGACGTTAACAATAACCCTGCAAATCCCGTTATAAATATTCGTTCATTTTCAGAAGACCCAGACCTTGTAGCCCGTTTAGGTGTTTCTATGATAAAGGGGATGCAGGATAAAAGCGTTTCCGCTTGTGCAAAGCATTTCCCAGGTCACGGGGACACGGAAACGGATTCCCATTACGGTCTGCCTTCCATTGATAAATCCTACGATGAAATTAAAAAAATGGAGCTTGTTCCGTTCCAAGCTGCTATTGACGGTGGAATTGATATGATCATGACAGCTCATATCCAATTTCCGCAGGTTGAATCCGAGGAAAAAAACGGACTCATATTGCCCGCAACGCTGTCAAAGAAAATTCTTACAGATATTCTGAAAGAAGATATGGGCTTTAACGGTGTAGTTATTACAGACTCTATGCATATGGATGCGATCGCTTCCCATTTTTCCATGGCAGAAGCTTCCATTATTGCAATAAACGCAGGCGTCGATATTCTGCTTATGCCCGTCTTGCTTCACCATGACGGACACGCAAGAGAGCTTGAAAATTTCATAAGCAGTATTGTTCAAGCTGTAGCATCGGGAAAAATCCCAATGTCGAGAATAAATGATGCAGTAACCCGTATTATCACAGCAAAAAAGGAAAGAGGGCTTTGGGAACAGAAACGCCTCTCCCTTGACGAAAAAATCGCTAACGCAAGCCAAGCTGTTGGTAACGCAGAGCATAAAGCCATTGAACGTGAATTAGCTTCAAAAGCCGTAACCGTTCTCGAAAACAAGAGTGGAACTCTTTTTGCCGATATGACAAATGGTAAATCCCTTCTTTTTGCCGTCCCCTCTGAAGATGTTGGAAAAAACGTTGAGTTTATGCTCAACCGCCTCATAAGCGAAAACAAAATAAATATAAGCTACAAGATAAAAAGCTACGAGGAAAGCGAAGCTAATATTCTTGATGAGTTCGACGGAGTGGTGCTTCTCACAGACACGTCGTCATCATGGGAAATAGAAGCTCCCCTCAAGGTTTACGAAAAAGCAAAGACGAATAATAAAAGCCTTGCTGTAATAAGCTGTAGAATACCTTATGATACAGCCTTATTCACGGAAGCTGACTGTCTGCTTGCTTGTTATTGTCCAAAGGGCGGTGTTCCCCAAACAGATACTTCCGCCTTCGGTGTCAACATTGGCGGAGCAATAGAAGTTCTCCTTGGCGTAGAAGAAGGTCAAGGTAAGCTTCCCGTTACCATATACAACGTTTCGAAGAATGGCGAAATAGATTTTGATACAGTAGTTTATCCCAAGGGATAAAAAAGTCCGATACGGAAAGGATGATTTAAATTGGCACAGAAAAAAATAGTTAAAAAAACAACGAAGCCAAAAGTAGACGCAAAAACGAAAAAAGCGGATACTTCTGCTAAAACGTCAAAGAAATCAGCGGAAAATGAAGAACAGACCGCTACACCTCCCATCAGCTATATAGTGTGGGTGCTGGTTTTTGCGGCAATAGGTCTTTTGATTTTTCTCTCCATGATAGTTAATATAGTTTCACATTTCAACGGTGAAACCGCATTACTTGGCTACATCACAGAACCCATCATGGGTCTGTTCGGCATATGTACCCCCGCAATTGGTGCATATTCCCTTGCATACGCGTATTTCTGCTTTAAATACAGAAACGATTTGCCTACGAAAAACGCAAAAGGCGTTTTGCTAATTCTAAATTTAGTGTTTCTCCTTGGAACACTTCACCTTATAAACACCCTCTGGGTAGATGTTCCCGTAAATCCCAAAGACCTCTGGGCAAGTGGCATACACTGGCAAGGATGCGGACTTATCGGTGGTTATCTGGGTTGGTTTTTAAGCAAGCTGTTACATAAATCCATTGGTCTTATTTTTGGACTTTTAGTTTATTTCGTTTGTCTTATTTTCTTCTGTGGCGGCTCACCGCTGGACGTCCTTAAATCCTTCGGAAAAAGAATAAATTGCTTTTTCAGATACATAGTGTCAAAAACGAAACAATCCTTCGCAAAACGTGCTGAAGAAAAGGCGGAAGAAAAATCCAAGCATGTTCAGCATACATCTACAAAACCTGCTGAAGATCAGAAAAAGATTTCATATTCTGCCAAAGAGGAGCAAAAGCCTTTCTTAAAAGAGGAAAAAACAGAAGAACCTACGAACGTTTCCACTTATCCAAAAGAAAGAACGGAAAATTACGTTACAGGCAGTATTTACGATGCTCCTATACGTAAAGAGACTTCAAAGGAAAAAACCGAAGAAGAATCGTCAGAAATCGGTGAAAAAGTCAAAAACAAATTCGGTTTCAAAATGGGCAGAGAAGCAAGAGATGACGGAACTGCAGAGGTTCCCACTGATGACGTATCATTTGAGCCTGACAGCAAAATCGAAGAAGAACCAATAGCTATAACAGGTGAACAGACAGAAATCGTTCCCACAGATAGCATAGAAACGCCCGTATATATCACTCCCCCTATGGATTTACTCAAAGCCGGAGATGAAGAAACGTCCTTCAACTCTGCCGAGGTGGAACAGAAAAAACGTATACTTCTTGAAACCCTTGAAGCGTTCCGAGTCAAAGCAGACGTGGTGAACATAAGCTGTGGACCTACTATAACTCGTTACGAAATCGAGCCCGAAATTGGTGTCAGCGTTAAATCCATTGAAAAGCTTGGTAAGGATTTAGCTCTCAGACTTGCGGCAAAGTCCCTTCGAATTGAAGCTCCTATCCCTGGAAAATGTGCCGTTGGTATTGAGGTTTCCAATAATGACCGACTTACAGTAAAGCTTCGTGATATTCTTGATTCACCCATATTCAAGGAACATAAGAGCAAGCTTTTCTGTTGTCTTGGCGTTGACGTTGCAGGTAACGCTGTATATCTGGATATTCCCAAAATGCCCCACTTATTGATTGCAGGTGCAACAGGTATGGGTAAATCCGTATGTCTTAACTGTCTTATCGTTTCATTGCTTTACAGAGCAACCCCAGAGGAAGTCAGACTTATACTTATAGACCCTAAAAAGGTTGAATTCAGCCATTACGCAGATATTCCACACCTTCTCGCTCCCGTTGTTACCAACATAAACAAGTGCGCAGGTACTTTAAATTGGGCTGTTGCGGAAATGGAGCGAAGATACGATATCTTTGAAGCTCACAGCCTTAGAAACCTTGAAGAATATCAAGCCCAAACTGCAGACGATCCCGAAGCGGAAAGACTCGCTTCCATCGTTATTGTTATCGACGAGCTGGCGGATTTGATGATGCAGGCAAAGGCAGAGGTTGAAACCTCAATATGCCGCCTTGCACAGAAAGCCCGTGCGGCTGGTATGTATCTTATTTTAGGTACGCAAAGACCTTCCGTTGACGTTATCACCGGTCTTATCAAAGCCAATATTCCTTCAAGAATTTCCCTTGCCGTTTCCTCTCAGGTGGACTCAAGAACTATTCTTGACTCAGCAGGTGCGGAAAACCTTCTTGATAAGGGTGATATACTTTACGCCCCCGCAGGTGCAAGAAAGGCACTTCGTGTTCAGGGTGCGTTTATCAGCACGAAGGAGCTTAACTCCGTTTGTGAATTTGTAAGAAGCAACTCCAAGCCTCAGTACGATCCCGACGTTGTAAAGAATATAAATACAGCTACGGAAAACTACGGGAAATCCAAGAAAGGAAAATCCGACGAGGATGGTGGCAGTACGGCAGATACAAAGGATTTAGAGCTTATGATTGCCGCTTTAGAGGTTGGTTTCGAGCAAGGAACAGTTTCCACTTCCTACATTCAGAGAAGGCTTTCCTTCGGTTATGCCAAGGCGGCAAGAGTTGTTGATATGCTTCAACAGCATGGATTTGTTTCCGCTCCCGACCCTGTAAATAAACTCAGAAAGATTATTATCTCCCCGCAGGAATTGGCAGAGCTGAAAATGAACGGAGCTATTTCCAAAAAAGATAACGAAGAAAGCGAATAATATGAAAAACAAAACTTTCAGATTTTTTATTCCCGTTTTTATTCTGGTTTTCGCGCTTATTCTTTCTTCATGTTCAAACCCCGTCAGCTACAGCGTAGATAAAGAGCATGAAGAGAAAATAAAAGTCATATACAATATGGTAACGGGTCTTGTAAAAAACGATGAGGAGCTTTATTTAAGCACGTTTGAGCCTGATTATATTGAAAACGTAAAAAAGGTTGTTGATACACTTGGAGCTCAATATTTTGATGCTGAAAGCTTCGATGATCTGATGACGAGCTTTTTCTTTCAGAACAAGGAAGGATTGTCGGTTAATTACGGCGATGACGTGAAAGTAAAGCTTTCCTTCAACTCCGTTGAGGAAGCGTCAAAGGATTCGCTTGGAGCATTTATCGACGATTATTCCGTTTCCTACAAGCTCCCTCTTGACAAAATTGAGGAAGTTGCAAAGGTTTCTGTAAAGCTTTATATTAAAGGCTCAGTTTACGAAGGCTCAATTGACAGCAATTTTATATTGTTAAAGCTTTCCGATAATGGATGGCGTTTGCATCCCGAAAGCTTTTTATACGCTTTTTAGAAGAAAGAGAGTTATTTATGGATTTTTTGATCGCTTTACTTTATGGTATCATTGAGGGAATAACAGAATGGCTTCCCGTAAGCAGTACAGGACACCTCATAATTTTTGAGAATATTCTCCCATTCCGTGCGGTTTCAGATGATTTTCTCGATATGTTCCGTGTTGTTGTGCAATTAGGAGCAATTCTTGCCGTTGTTACTATATATTGGAACAAAATTTTTCCTTTTGATTTTTCAAAGGAAAGAAAAAGTCTCATAAAGCCCGAAATTTTTTCCCTTTGGTTTAAAATTGTCGTTGCTTGCATTCCTGCCGCTGTTGTAGGTCTGCTCTTTGACGATAAGCTGGAAGCGGTTTTCTATAATCCTTTAACGGTTGCCATAAGTCTTGCAGTTTTTGGTGTTGTTTTCCTTGTGGTTGAATCGATAAACAAGAACAAATCGCCCACCACCCTCTCACCTTATAACATTACATACAAAGCGGCTGTAATAATTGGCGCATTCCAGCTTCTTGCCGCTATTTTCCCAGGTACTTCCCGTTCGGGAGCAACAATTATAGGTGCTTTACTTATCGGCATTTCAAGAACTGCCGCCGCAGAATTCACCTTCTTCTTGGGAATCCCCGTCATGTTCGGTGCAAGCCTTCTCAAAATCGCAAAATTCGTCCTTGACGGCAATTCTATGACGTCAAACGAATGGATGATAATGCTCGTTGGTTTTGTTGTAGCTTACGTGGTTTCCGTTGCCGCCATAAGAGGTCTTATGGCATACGTTAAAAAACACGATTTCAAATTCTTCGGTTGGTACAGAATTGTACTCGCCATAGCAGTGCTTGTTTACTTTTGGGTTGTAAAATAGGCAAGTAACGGAAAAAACGGAATTCGCTATACCTTCCAATTCGGAATTCGGAATTCGGAATAAATTAAAAGCACGGTTTTGCTCTCAAGACCGTGCTTTATCTTTTACTATTTATATAATGCAATAAGATGTTTTTCGACCTTTGGGAGAAAAATTTCCTTAATTTTCAATTTTCCATTTTCCATTGTCAATTTTATTAACCTCTTTGCCTTCTTCGAAATATAATAGAAAGTGACACCGTTTCAACGCAAAGCTTTGATTCGGAAAAAAGCTTTATTTTGTTGCCATAATCATTCTAAAAACTCCCATAATCATTCTAAAAACTCGAAGGAGACAAAAGTGAACTCATATTATTTATACCAAAATCCAAGTCAATTTCTTTCGTCTTTTATGAAAAGACCGCCTACAGCTTGGGCATTTATTCAAGGAAGCGAGAAATATCCAAGCGTCAGAGGGACTGTAAGGTTTTATCAGATGCTGAAAAACGTTCTGGTTATTGCGGAAATAAACGGCTTGCCTGAAGGTAACGCTCCTTGTGGAAGCCCTGTTTTCGCGTTCCATATCCATGACGGAAATTCTTGTGATGCTCCAAGACCAAATCCCAATCCGCCAATTCTACCTCGCCCAACACCCAACCCACCTGCACCACCTCGTCCTAATCCTAATCCTCCTGCACCGCCTCGTCCTAATCCACCAACTCCGCCTCGTCCAACACCCAACCCACCTGCACCAACTCGTCCTAATCCTAATCCACCAACTCCACCCTCAACCGCACCCAATTCCGAATTCCGAATTCCGAATTCCGAATTAAACTCCGCCCCCTTCCCTCAATCGGGAACGCACTACAACCCCAATAATTGCCCTCATCCATACCATGCAGGTGATATGCCGCCGTTATTTGGCGCAGACGGATACGCTTTTCTCTCCTTTGTAACTTCTCGTTTTACCGCAAATGAGGTAATTGGAAAAACCATCATTATTCATTCACAGCCCGACGATTTTAAAACGCAGCCTTCGGGCGATTCAGGCGAAAAAATTGCCTGCGGAGTAATTACACCTATTTTAAGATAAAAAAACAGAAACAGCAAAACTACTTTGTGGTCTTGCTGTTTCAATATAAATATTCTCTTTTGCCAAATGTTCATGTTAGTTCTGTAAATAGTTCAATTCCGTGAGAACACCTCGTTTCACCGTTTTGGCAAACTCATTACAACACATGGAACTCATAACCTCAATGCGGATTTCGTCTTTTCAAAAAAACATTCGGGAAAATCAAAAAAATTTCAGAAAAGGTATTGACAAATAGAAATTTTGTGGTATAATGAATAAGCTCTCAGGTGAGAGCAACCCTTAATTTAATAGATGCGGCCGTGGCGGAACTGGCAGACGCGCACGTTTGAGGGGCGTGTGGGCAACCGTATGGGTTCAAGTCCCATCGGCCGCACCAAAATAGCACTTGCGAAAGCAAGTGCTATTTTTATCAAATCCGAAGGATTTGTATGGAATCACGCGGAAAGCGTGTATGAAATCAGCTCGCTTTGCGGGCTGTATGGCATCAAGATTCAGTCTTGTATTACTCTACGCCCCGCTCAAAAAGGAACCGCAAAATGAAAAAATCTAAAGTTTCACTTAAAATCGCAATTTTTCTATTTACAGTTGGTATGATACTCGGAACTGTATTTATATTCGGAATGGGATATTGGAATTCCAACGTAACAAGAGAGGAATGTATTGAAGTTAAAACGCATTTTCTTTCTTATAAAGAAATTAAGCAGCAAAGAAGATTCAACAGAATTAAACAATTTGCTGTTGACTGCACAAACGGGGAAAGATATTTTATAGATGGTGTAAGCATCAACGCAGAGGTTAGTCAGATGTTATCTCAACTATCTGAAAAGCAACCAATAACGCTGCTTATTCATCCAAACAGCAATACAATTGTTGAATTTTCAACCAAATCCATTAGTATTTTGGAATTCAACGATACAATGAAAAAATTACGTACAGAAAATACGGCATTTCTGTTTTTAGGAATTTTCATGTATATTTGTATGGTTGTAGGTTTATATTATATTGTTTTGCACTACGTTCAGAAACGCAAGTATAAAAAGAATTCCGCTTATTGATTTTTCTTTCAATATTTATCCTTAAACACAAAAGGAAATAAAACCATGAAAAAATACAAATTAACTCAAAAGGACGAGTTATTGATAAAAACCGCCCTTGAAGCGTTAAAAAAGAATTTTGACGATGGAATATACAACCACACAGTAGGCTGTGCGGTTTTGTGTAAAAGCGGCAAGATATATTCTGGGGTGAATTGTGACGGAATACACGGCTCGTGTGCTGAATATATAACTATAGGAATGGCAATTTCTACAGGTGAAAGAGAGTTTGAAACTATAGTCGCCGTACACGATAAGCAAAAAAACTACGTTATTTCCCCTTGCGGTAATTGCAGGCAAATGCTATACCAATATTGCCCCGATATAAAAGTTATTATTAACGACGAAAAAGAAGGACTTTTCAAAGTTAAAGCAAAGGACTTGTTACCGTATGCATGGGAAAGTGTAATTTGCTGAAAATTATCATTTAATAGAATTCTGAACACTAAAAATAAAGGGGCTATTATATGTGTTATTTTCTTTATGGAGCTATTAACTCGGGAATTAACGACGAAGATTATAAAACAGCATCGAAAGACAATGAATTTCATTTCAATTGCGGTAATATAAAGGACGTAAATGCTTGCGTTGAAAAATGCGGTATGGATTACAGAATAACCTTTAATTATTGCGATTGTAATACCGATATAGGCCAGAAGGATACAAACAAAAAGCAGTTGAAATCACTTGAAGAGCTTCTTCTTAACTTTAAAAACGTTCGTGGAATAAAATATGTTTTAATAAGTAAGAATTGGTATGATGAAACCAACGATGCACAAGAAACGGTTCACATAGACGATATTGATATTTTGTCATTCCTTGCAAATATGGAAACCAACTGTCTATATAAAATAGAATTATACAAAAAATACTATTAGTATATCAAAAAACTTGTTACCGTATGCATGGGAAAGTGTGATATGTTGAAACACCAAAAAGGCTGTTTCAAGCAAAAATGCTTGAAACAGCCTTAAATATTGATACTATGCGTATAAATCAAGTTGACCAAGGAAATATTTTTTTATTTGCAAATAGTCTGTTGAGGTTATCTTGCCGTCACCGTCGGTATCAGCAGAAGCGAAATATTCTCCTTCGATATTTATTGTTCCAAGGAACACTTTCTTAATCTGCAAATAATCTGTTGCTGTTATCTCGCCTGTTCCGTCAACGTCTCCTTTAACGACAACAGTGTAAACGTTGTTTTCAGAATCCGTCACCTTAAAACCTGTACCAATTTTTGCATTATCCGCCAAAGCATTTCCGTCTTTGTCGGTAATTGTAACCGTTATTCCATAAGCCTCAAGATTCGTTATCATGCCAGATACAGTCGTTTTTGCCACAACGTTCGGCATTGTTTTGTTTTCTATATCCATATATTCGTTGCTGTCCTCATCGGGAAGTGTTACAATTTCAACGAACTCAAAGCCATTTTCGTTAGCATAAACTTCTGCCACAGAGCCTACAAAACCATGAATTGCAAAATCACTTGCACATCCGCCAAATGCATATTCACCTATGTTTATTACGGAATTGGGTATGATTACACTTTTCAATGATTCACAGAAGCCAAAAGCCCAATCACCTATAGTTTTTACGGAATTCGGGATTTTTACGGTAATAAGATTGCTATGATCACGGAATGCACTTGCAACAATCATTGTAGTGCCATCTTTTATTTCAATATTTTCGACCCAATCCGCATTCAATAAATAATTATTAAGATACAGAACATTATTTTCCCAATTAGACAAATCCTGACTGAAAGCAGTGCAGTTAAATGCATATTCTCCTATAGTGAGCACAGAATCGGGGAGAATTATATCCGAGAGAGACGTGCAATTATAAAACGCACGCTCTCCGATGTTTGTTACAGAATCAGGGATAATTATGCCCTTTAAAGATGTACAAGAATCAAATGCGTAATGGCCTATATTTGTCAAAGCGTTTCCCAAAGATACATTTGAAAGAAGTTCACATTCACGGAACGCACCGTACCCTATGCTTAATACGGAGTCGGGAATCTCTATACTTTCAAGAAGTATACATCGTGCGAACGCACTATCTCCTATACTCACCACGGAATTTCCCATAGATACGTTTGTTAATGCTTGACACCAGCCAAATGCCCAATCACCTACAATCTCCACAGAATCGGGAATAATCACACTTTCGAGTAATTCGGAATCCGAAAACGCATTGGCACAAATGAGTCTTGTCCCTTCTTTGATTTGATAACTTTGGTTTAAATCTTGAACCTCTACCAAACATTTTTCTACATATAAAGCTCCATTTTCCCAATTTCCCGCGTTGTTATAATATGCTGTATTATAAAATGCTTGTTTTCCTATACTGATTACAGAATCCGGAATGCTTATGTTTTCAAGAGATTCGCAGAAACGAAACGCATCAGTTCCTATCTCCTTCAAAGAATCTGGCATAGTTACACTTATAAGCGAACTACAATTTCTGAATGCTCCGTCTCCTATTCTCGTTACAGAATCACCAAGTATTACATCGGTGAGGGAGGTGCAGCTATTGAACGAACTGTCTTCTATATTTTTCAACGAATCGGGAAGGGTTATACTTTCGAGAGATATACAAGCGGAAAAAGCACCATAACCTATGCTTTCTACAGAGTCAGGAATGGTTACGCTCTTAAGGCCACGGCAATCTGAAAAAACCGCTTCACCTATGCTTGTTATAGAATCAGGGATTATTATGCTTTCAAGAGCCCGGCATTCGCTAAACGCATATTCTCCAATATGTGTTACAGAATTAGGAATATAGACGCTCTTAAGTTTTTTGCAATTATGAAATACCCATTTCCCTATGCTCGTTACAGAATTTGGAATGGATATATTTTCAAGAGATTCGCAACCAGAAAATGAGAAATTGTCCAATTTTGTCACAGAATCAGGTATGGATATACTTTTAAGGGATTTGCAATTATAAAACGTATTTTCTTCGATAATTGTCAAAGAATCAGAGAGTTGTATATTTTTAAGAGCTTTGCAACCATAAAACGCTTTTTTTCCTATTTTCGTTACAGAATCGGGAATGATTACGTTGTCAAGCGTTTCACAGTTATTAAACGCCATTGAACCAATGGTTATTACAGAATCAGGTATTGTTATATTTTCGAGGCACCAACAGCCGTCAAACGCCATTTCAGCTATAAGCCTTGTACCTTCTTTGATAAAGCACTCTTCTATATAATGATTCGACTCAACTAAATATTTACCAACGTATAAAACTTCATTTTCCCAATTAGTCGAGTCGCCATAATATTTAGTCCATTCAAAAGGATTCATTCCCATTGTTGTTATAGAATCGGGAAGAGATATATTTGAAAGATTATTACAATTACTAAAGACTCTCGAGCCTAAATTTGTTACAGAATCTGGAATTGTAATTCTCGTAAGCGCATAACAACCCGCAAACGCAAAGTCACCTATGCTCTCTACGGAATCAGGAATTGTAATGCTTGCAAGGTGTTCCAAACGATAAAACGCATGATCGCCTATTGTTGTTACGGAATCAGGTATGATTACACTTTCTATCTTCGAGCACCAATAAAACGCGTAGTTACCTATAGACGTAACACCATTTTCAATAACGACAGACTTAATTTGTGTATCTCGCAAGCAAAATGGGCTTTCCACTTCGGGTGACCCATCCTCATAATCATACATTTCTCCTGTTCCTGATACAGTAATAGTACCCTCGGAATCAAGAGTCCAAGTAAGATTATCTCCGCAAGTCCCAGATGCTTTTGTTTCTGCACTGACCGCCACGGAAAAAGTTGACAAAAGAATAACAAGGGATAAAACAAAGGATAAAACTTTATTCGTCTTTTTCATAATATTCCTTTCTGCTGTTTTAACAGCGTTAACGTTGTTTTGAAAAATACTTTCATATATTAAAGCTTATTTTGCTTCATACATATTAAAACAATCAATTTATAGTTGCAGACTTGTTCCGAAAAAGAAAACTGCCCTTTAACGAATCATTTATTTTCATTTTAAGTCCACTTTTGTCAATTTCGTCTATCGAGTTCGACAGATATATTCTATCACACTTTTGACAGCATGTCAATAGTTTTTTCGAATTTATGAATTTTTGTCAAAAAATTATACTTTTATTTCCAGCAAAATCCGAATAAATACCACGTTCTTCTCCATAATAAAAATTGAATATTTTTTCAAAATATTCCAACTAAAAAGCGGTGATTTTTAATAAAAAGTATTTAAAAACAAAATGTTACATAAAAATTTCAATACAAAAAACTCCCGCGGCATCAAGCCTGATATGCACCCCAAAAGTTAGACACTTTTGGAGGTGCATATTTTTATGTCAGGAAAACAGAAAAAGTACTCGTCAGAATTTAAACTATGTGTTATAATGGATATGCGAGAACACCACCTTGGATAT
>SVRW01000038.1 GCA_015064625.1 Oscillospiraceae bacterium
CCGACCGGAGGCACCACCTGCGGATTTAGCTCATTTGGTAGAGCGCGACCTTGCCAAGGTCGAGGTGGCGGGTTCGAGCCCCGTAATCCGCTCCAGAATTAAACGTAAAGCGGACATAATAGTCCGCTTTATGTTTTAAAAAACATAAACGTACAAAGAAATGCGAACACTTTCAACCTTCAATTGAAAAAATGCTGATGTGGCACAGGTGGTAGCGCACATCCTTGGTAAGGATGAGGTCACGAGTTCGAATCTCGTCATCAGCTCCAGAAAAATCCCAGAATCGATTTTGATTCTGGGATTTTTCAACTTAATACGACGCATTGTTGACTTTTCTTTTGAAATATGATAAAGTATAAAAACATAAAACACAATTTGACACACGAATATTCATTATCGATTATAAAAAAGAGGCTTGGTATGAAAAAAGTTCTTAGAAAAAGTATAACTATCTTTATAATTGTTTCTATTGTTGCTGGATTGACTTCCTGCGAATGTAAGCATGAGTGGAAAGAAGCGACTTGCTATACTCCTAAAACCTGCATCGAATGTGGGGCTGAAGAGGGCGCGGTGCTTTCACACGTCTGGAGGGATGCCTCTTGCGAAACGGCAAAGACTTGCGAAAAATGCGAAAAAACGGAAGGGGAAGCCCTTGGACATAAATGGACGGAAGCTACCTGTACCGAAGACAGTGTTTGTTCTGTTTGCGGTGAAAAAGGCGAAAAGGCTAAAGGCCATACGGCTGAGAAGGTTGAAGGAACAGCTCCTGCTTGCGAAACCGAAGGGGCGACGGATGGAGAACGTTGTTCTGTTTGCAAAACCGTTATTAAAGAGCAGGAAACGATTGCGGCAACTGGCCATTATTTGGTAGACCATTTGGGAAAACCTGCGACTTGTACTGAGTCTGGATGCGAGGATTACGTTACCTGCAAGAAATGTTCATACAGCACTTATAAGCCTATTGAAACAACGGGACATAAGTATGTTCATGGGGTATGTTCCACCTGCAAGGGAGTTGATATTGAATATTTGAATGAGCTTGAACAGGTTGTGAATATGTTCAACGAAGGTTTAGACAATCTTTCCACCTCTATATTTCATCTTGAGAGGTATTTGATGTCTTACGCCAGGTTTCAATTTAATGAATATAGCAAATATGTAAGAAGCTCGTATTCCAGTTATAAAGAAATGCTTGATTATTGCAAAAATCATTCAAACATGTCTGAGTTCAAGTCGGACACTCAAAAAGTGGTAGATGTACTCTATTCTATATGCTTTGATGTGCTTTCGACAAATGAAAGGGTTGACAAACACAATGAGCTTGATGAATGCATTTTATCTCTTAGCAATAAACTTTCAAAACGAATCAAGGCTATCGAAAAAGTACTTCCTGAAGTTGAATAAGACTAAATATTATAAATAAAACAGATGCTGTGCGGTTTGTAAATTAAGCAACCGCACAGCATTTATATAATCAGTCCTTTTTCTTGTTTCTTGAATAAT
Source organism: Oscillospiraceae bacterium (assembly GCA_015064625.1). Classification (GTDB taxonomy): domain Bacteria; phylum Bacillota; class Clostridia; order Oscillospirales; family CAG-382; genus SIG653. Next base: position 1,504 of record SVRW01000038.1, read on the forward strand.
CGGAAACCTTGAAGCCGTCTATTTCGCCACGTTCCATAGCTCCGAAAATTCGTTGTTTTAAACCTTTGTCTTCTTTTTCAAGGGAGTATAGTAATTGTTTTATTTTCTCTCTGTCCGTATTCCCGTCTTCCGGACAGACTTTTTTTGTTATTTCGATATTTTCACGGTTTATAAATCCGGTTACCATTTTTTCGGGCAGATAAATAAAAGGACGTATAAGGGTTATATCCTTTCTGTCAAGATAGGTGACAGGAGAGAAACAGCCGATTCTTCCCTCGTTGAATAGGTTCATCATAAATGTTTCCACGGCATCATCGAAATGATGACCTAATGCTACTTTTTTGCAACCTATGCTTAACGCCGCTTCATGTAATGCACCTCTTCGTAGCTTTGCGCAGAGGGAGCAAGGACATTTTTCCTTCCTTATATTAAATACTATTTCAAATATATCTGTTTTTATAACATGAAGCTCTACTTCCAATTCTTCGCAAAGTTTTTTTATAGGGGAAAGGTCTGCGTTTGGGAACCCCATATCGAGAGTTATTGCGACCACGGAAAAATTAGAAGGATGAAAAACGGATAAGGCTTTCATAGCGCAGAGGAGCGCCATACTGTCTTTTCCGCCTGAAACACCGACAGCAATTTTCTCACCTTGTTCTATCATGTTGTAAGTGTCAACAGCCCTTCGTGTGTAACTCAATAAGGGCTGAATGGATTTAAAATGTTTCATAAAAAGTTCCTTTTTAATTCGGAATGCGGAATTCGTAATTCTTTGAGGGGAAAAAACGAATTCAGCACTAATATATTCCGAATTGCGAATTCATAATTCATCATTAGTTCTTTGCTTTCCAAGATTTTAACATACTGAACCCAAAAAATCAATCCCTAACTTTCAAAACCCCTCAAAAAGCGAGAAAATCGAAGAAAAAACCACGATTTTAAAAAAAGTTGAAAAAAGTACTTGACAAATGAAAAAAAAGTAGTATAATAGGGGAGCGCTCTGAAAAAGGGCGTTTTAAGTTGTGTTTAAAAAATAAATAAATCAAAAATACGGAAGGGGATATTATCATGTCCACATTCATGCTCAGAAAAGAAGACGTAGAGCGCAAGTGGTATCTCATCGATGCAAGCGGAAAAACACTTGGTAAGGTTGCCGCTCTTGCTGCTACTTTGCTCAACGGCAAACACCGTCCCGAATACACACCTCACGTAGATTGCGGTGACTGTGTAGTTATTATCAACGCAAGTCAGGTTGTTCTTACAGGTAAAAAACTTGACCAAAAAATGTATTACCGTCATTCCGGTTACGTTGGCGGACTCAAATCCGTTAAATACCGTACACTTATGAGCACAAAGCCTGAAATGGCAGTTATGCTCGCAGTTAAGGGAATGCTTCCCAAGAACAAGATCGGTTCCGCAAGTCTTACAAGACTCCACGTTTATAAGAACGCTGAACATAAGCAGCAGGCTCAGAAGCCCGAAGCTATCGAAGTTAAATAAGGAGGAGAAACAAAATGTATACACCTAAGAAACCTTATTTCTATGGCACAGGCAGAAGAAAGAAGTCTGTTGCAAGAGTTCGCCTTTACCCCGGTACAGGCGTTGTAACCGTTAACAAGAGAGATATCGATGATTATTTCGGCCTCGAAACATTGAAGCTCATCGTTCGTCAGCCCTTTGCTACAACAGCAACAGAAGGCAAATTCGACGTTGAAGTATCCGTTGTAGGCGGTGGCGTTTCTGGTCAGGCAGGCGCAGTAAGACATGGCGTTGCAAGAGCATTGCTTCAGTTCAACGCTGATTTGAAGCCCGCTCTCAAAAAAGCAGGTCTTCTCACTCGTGACCCTCGTATGAAGGAAAGAAAGAAATACGGCTTGAAGAAAGCTCGTAAAGCTTCCCAGTTCAGCAAACGTTAACCGAATATATCTGCTCGGTTTTCGCTGTGGCGTAACAAATGGGGCTGTTGCATAAAGGACTGTCGCAAAAACAGACCCTTATGTAACAGCCTTTGATTTTTTATTATTCAGGGGTTAAAAATGCAAAAAATAAAGAATTTCATAAGTGAAAAAATATCTGAGTACCTTGCATCAAAAGGCGTTGAGGGCGTTGACGTTTCGTCTCTTTTTTCAAAGCCTGCCGATAGCTCAATGGGCGATATAGCTCTCCCATGCTTTAAGTTTGCTGGAGCACTGAAAAAATCTCCCGTCGTTATAGCCGAGGAGCTTTCCGCTCTTTTTGTCGCTGACGGAACCATTGCCAAGGCAGATGCAGTTAAAGGATATCTTAACTTTTTCATAGATAAAAATTATTATAAGGATTCTCTTTGCCTTATCCTTGCGAATTCCGAGTTTGGAAAAAGCAATGTTGGCGAAGGGAAAACCGTTTGTATTGACTTTTCTTCTCCAAATATTGCAAAGCGTTTCCACGTAGGACACCTTGGAACTACGGTTATTGGAAACTCCCTTAAACGTATCCATCAATTCTGCGGATATAACGTTATTGGTATCAACCATTTAGGCGATTGGGGAACACAGTTCGGGAAGCTCATAGTTGCTTTTGAAAAGTGGGGAAGCAGGGAGAAAATAGAAGAACGCGGCGTTTCCGAGCTTGCGGATCTGTACGTTAAATTCTGCGCAGAAGCAGAAAATGACCCTGCTCTTGATGAAGAAGCAAGAAAGGCTTTTGCAAAGCTTGAAACGGGATTTGAAGAATATCTTGAAATATGGCAGTATTTCAAGGAAATAAGTCTCAGAGAATATCAGAAAACGTACGACCTTTTGGGCGTTGAATTTGAATCATGGAACGGAGAGAGCTTCTTTAATGATAAAATGGAAGCTGTTGTCAAGGAACTTGAAAGCAGTGGACTTCTTACTGTTGACGAAGGCGCTTCTATTGTCCGTCTTGATAAATATAATATGCCTCCCGCTTTGATTTTGAAGCGCGACGGAGCGACTCTTTACGCAACAAGAGACATAACAGCGGCAATCTGGCGTAAAAACGAATATGATTTCCATAAATGTCTGTACGTTACCTCTGCAGGTCAGAGCTTGCATTTTGCTCAGTATTTCAAGGTTCTTGAACTGATGGGCAAAGAATGGGCAAAGGACCTTGTTCATATTCCTTACGGAACGATGAGCATGGGCGGTGAGAAACTTGCTTCCCGTACAGGAAATATAGTTCTTCTTGACGATTTGTTCGATGATGCTATTGAAAAGGCGGAAAAAATCATTGAGGAGAAAAATGCAGCTCTTGCTGATAAAAGAAAGGTTGCAGAGGCTGTTGGCGTTGGAGCTATTGTTTTCTGGACTCTTTCAGGAAGCCGTATAAAAGATACGAACTTCTCTTGGGAATCTGCTTTGAGCTTCGAAGGTAACGCAGGTCCATACGTTCAGTATACCTATGCGAGAGCATCTTCCGTTCTCAGAAAAGCTGGAGACGTTGGCGCAGACTTTGGCGATTACGAGCCTTGTGCAGAAGAAATTGAAGTTATCAAAAAGCTTCTCCAATTCCCTGAAAAAGTAATTATGGCTTTGAATGAGTACGAGCCTTCTGTTATTTCAAGATACGCTCTTGAATTCTGTGCTTTGTTCAATAGCTTCTATCATAATTGCAGGATCGTAGGCGTTGACGAAAACATAGCCGCATTCAGAGCTTGCATAGCTAAAGGTGCGGTAAACGTTCTCGGAAAGTGTCTCGATCTTTTGGGTATGAGAAGAACAGAGGAAATTTAATATCAAAACATAATATTTCGATAAAACATTTGTTTTACCAAAGTATTTATGTATACATGGAGGATAAAATATATGTCAGGACATTCCAAGTGGAAAAATATAATGCATAAAAAAGAGAAGACAGACGCTCAGAGAGCGAAAATCTTCACAAAAATCGGTAAGGAAATGGCTGTTGCTGTTAAAGAAGGCGGACCTGATCCTGCTGTTAACGCAAAGCTTCGTGACCTTATTGCAAAAGCAAAAAGCAATAACGTTCCCAATGATAATATTGACCGTATTATTAAGAAAGCGTCGGGCGCAGATGCAGTTGATTACGAAACTATAGTTTACGAAGGATACGGTATTGGCGGAGTTGCTGTTATCGTTGAAACCATGACGGATAACAGAAACAGAACAGCCGCAGAAGTTCGTCATTATTTTGATAAATTCGGTGGAAATATGGGTCAGACGGGATGTGTTTCCTATTTGTTTACCGATAAGGGCGTAATCGTTGTTGATGCCGCAGGCGTTGACGAAGATAAGCTTATGGAAGCTGCTATTGAAACAGGTGCTGATGACCTCAGCAACGAAGGCGAGATTTTTGAAGTTTATACCGCTCCTTCGGATGTTTACGCAGTTAAAGAAGGACTCGAAGCCGCAGGATATAAAGTTGTTTCTGCAGAGGTTGAAAAAATTCCTTCTACGTATACGACTCTTGACGATGAACAAACTATCAAAATGAACAGACTTCTTGATGCATTGGACGACAACGACGACGTTCAGAACGTATGGCATAACTGGGAAAACGAAGAATAAAATCAATTCGTAATTCGGAATGCGGAATAAAGGAAACTTTTTTCGCTTTGCTCAAAAAGTAATAATGTAATGAAAGTTTTTGGGGGTATGGGGGACTTTTTTTAAAAAGTCCCCCATGAAAAATATGAACAACACAAATTTACAAAACTGCATAATCAACGTATTTAAGCCTGAAGGGATAACATCTCAAGGGGTTGTAACTGCGGTAAAACGTGCTTTGAATGTAAAAACTGCAGGACATTGCGGAACTCTTGACCCTCTTGCGACGGGCGTGCTTCCAGTTATGGTTGAACGAGCTGTAAAAGCTTCCGAATATCTTACCGACCACGATAAGCTATATCTTGCAAAAATGAAGCTTGGCGTTGTGACGGATACGGGAGATATAACGGGCAACGTTCTTAAAACGTTTGAAGGCAAGCTGCCCACATTTTCAGATATAGTGGAGATAATTCCTCGGTTCAAAGGGGAGATAATTCAAATTCCTCCCATGTATTCTGCCTTGAAGATGGACGGCAAGAAGCTTTATGACCTGGCAAGACAAGGAATAGAGGTTGAAAGAAAAGGAAGAAAAATTACCGTTTATTCCATTACTCCTGAAAAAAGTGATGCGGAATCTGAAATAATACTTTACGTTTTGTGTTCAAGAGGCACTTATATCAGAACTCTTATAGAGGATATAGGGAACGCTCTTGGGTGTGGAGCAACAATGTCGGCTTTGTGCAGGAAAGCTGTTGGAAACGTTGAATTGGTTGATTCATGTAAGAAAGAATTTGTTCCTATGTTTTCTGATGAAAATGCGGTTTCCTTTGATGATTTGAAAAAAGGTGAAATTCCAGAACGTGCTGTGACTCGTGTTGAAGACGTTTTCCCAAAGTACGAGAAAATAACCTTTCCCGATTTCTATGAAAGACTTTTTTTTAGCGGGTGCGAGATATACTTGTCAAAGCTTCCTATGGAACATCCTGCAAAAAAAGCAAAGCTTGGTGACGTTTTCAGAATATACGGAAAAGAAGGCTTCTTAGCACTGGGCGAAGTGAAAGAATACGAAGCGGGATTTGCTGTGAAGCAGATAAAGAGATTTTAATCAATTCGGAATTTTAAGCAATTAGGAATTCGGAATGCGTAATTCGGAATAATTTGATTAAAAAATCCTGAATAAGACACTCGAAATTTTTAAAAAAGCGCAGTCTTGAGATTGAACAACTCAAAACTGTGCTTTTCTGTGTGTGCTCGGCATGCGTTATTACTTGGTGGTGAAAGTCCACTACAGACTTGGCAGTAGGAACTGTTAGCCGAAGGCAAGGGTGTCTATCGCGAGATAGAATCTGAAAGAAGCTGGATGTAGAGG
>SVRW01000019.1 GCA_015064625.1 Oscillospiraceae bacterium
ACAAATGGCTAATTTCTCATCCGGAGTGTTACCCATTTGATAAGGATATTCAAAAAACATTAGAACAAGAATATTGTATATTGACAGGAAAAGAGTTGACCGATTTGATCAACAAAGAAGATTTTCAATGGATATGGGGAACTTTTTCGGCATTTGATCCATCAACATCTGACAAAGATATATTAGAATACAAGCTTCCCGAAAACGATATGTACCCTGGATTTTGGAAAAACCCACTCACAATACAACACCCTTTAGCCAAAATAGAAATCGTTGCATTCGATTCATCATATACCTTGATCTTAACAAAAGATTTTACTTTACCTGAAAGATTCAAGGAATTTTATCCTTTGGCAGAGGATTTGGAGTTGGTTAATCGCTCTTTATAATACATAGGCTTCGTTACAAGCATGGCGTTAAAAGTCCGGTAGACCGCGGAACCTTTTAACTCCCATCATCGCAAGGGGGCAGTCTACCCTCTGCACAAACTGTGTACATCTAAATTGGCCACACACGGCTTTGCAACTAAATCGGACAAACATCACATCATGAGTGTCTGATTTAGATGCAGGCACGAAAAAACGATATGCGGAGATTTCGAGAGATTTCTCCGCTTTTTTCGACTCTGAAGTTTTTCAAATTTTGTAGATGCATTTCGGACATTTCGGGTCTGTAGACAGATTCGGACTTGAGAAATGCTTGAAAAATTTACAAATTTGTGGTATAATGAAGGTGCAATAAAAAACACTTTCAAAGGAAGGTATCTATGAACAACATTTTATATGAGGCAACTTCAAAATTTGATTTTTCAATCCTTGCTATACCGGCAATTATGATAATTTTTATGTTGATCTTTCCGTTGATTATAAAAAAATCTTATGAAGGTAAAGACGTAAAATTGAATATCAAATTTGTCAAACTCTTTTGCCTTGCCGGTATTTTATTTGTAGCCCTTTTGTCTACGGTCGTTTTAATTGCCCAATTGAACATGTATAATAAAATTGTTGGTGCATATAGTCGCGGCGAATACCAAATAGTCGAAGGTTACGTTGAAAATTTCGACCCAATGCCTTATGAGGGACACGCAGATGAAACTTTTGAAATTAACGGCGTCAAATTCTCTTACTCTGACTACAACATTCACCCCGGATATAATAACACTAAATCACATGGCGGTGTAATAAAAGAAAATGGTCAACACTTAAAAATCGGCTATGTTTACTTGAATGAAACATACGGTAATATTATCGTTTACATAGAACAGCTACCAGAATGAATTACATAGGCTTCGTTACAAGCATGGCGTTAAAAGTCCGGTAGACCGCGGATACTTTTAACACCATCATCGCCAAGGGGTTAGTGTACCCTCTGCAAAATCGGTGTGCATCTAAATCGGACATTACGATTGGTGAAATCCAAATTGCTACGTTCACCCCCTTAAAAAACGGGATTTTTGCTTTTTATTAACATTAAGGATTTTACATAAATAAAATCTGATAAAATGTGAGTGTAATAAAATGAAAATATCGATATTAAAAAATTCAAAAGAGATACGGCAAGCATTTATAGATAAATTCACAATGACAGAAGATGAATTCAGGAAAAAGTGCAGAGGATGGATAGAATCTGTTGAAGCGAAAAACTACTCTGTTATATATGAGGAAAGATATTTATGGGAGCTTATGGACTACCGTGCAATATCTTTCGCTAAATCACTTGAATTTTTGAGAACGCTTTCGGGTGACGTTTATTTTATGTCGGAAAATGAGGAAAAACCTGATTGTTCAGGTATTCAAGTAGAAGGAGTCGAGCATAAAGGTGGCGTTGCGAAAATGAACGCAAAGGAGCTTGCAGAGCTAATAGAGTTTGAATGGAACGAAGGATGGCGACTTTCCTCTTTGGATATGTATCTGACAAATACAGTTCTTCCCGAAGATATATACGTCTTTGACGAGATTATGGAACATCTTCTTGTATTTACGCACGAAAATGATTATTGGGAATTGGAGATTGAACAGCCTATGAAAGCTGCCGCAAGTCGCTTTTGCATGATGCATGGGTTTGAATTGCCCGAAGCGGTTACTTATGAGAAAATCAAATGTATGCTTGAAGCGGAGCTTTCGCTTGATTGTTCCCTTGAGATTGAAATGTCATACTCATGTTCTATGTATTTCCGTCGGTTTATTATTTCAAAATGGTATAATGAAGATAATACGGGATATGAATATTGGTTCGATTTTGATGCAGATACGAATTATTCTACTTGGGAAGAAGCAGAAAATGCCAAAGTGTTTAATGAATTGTCACTTAAAGAAGTTTCTACGCTTAAAGGTGTCAGATTTGACCTGATAGCTATAAATGGGAATAAGGTTTGACGGAATTTTTATTGAGTTTTACTCGGAAAAAGTAGTTTAAAATGGATGAATATGCTTGAAAATACTCGTTGACGAACATTTTGCAAATTGATTTGTTTATCGAAGCTGTTAAAGAACTTACAAACGCGTGGAATAATGCAAGCAACTGGAAATTCGAAGGGGGGACGACGATATGTTTGAACTTACAAATGAACAAAGAAAGTGTTTTGCTTTGCCTCCCATCCTTGATACGTGGCAACGGATAGAAGTAAAAGCAGGACCATATGATAAATATGTTACTTATGCATTTGTTGACGGGCGGAGAATAGTCAAAGTTATTCAAGTTTCCGAAACTCCCGAGCACGAAATGTATCAGGAATATGGTGTTGATCAAATGCTTTCTGATGATGGGACGAAAATATTACCTAAAACAGACAAAGGAAAGCCACAGAATTTTACAGCTCCCAATCTTGTGAAAAAGACTCCTGTTGGTATGTCACTTTCATATGGACGTGAACGTGTTATCGTAGTAAATTTAACGACGCAACAATGCTATTATCGTTCTTCGTATAATTTTTTGAGTATTAAGAATCTTTATGATTTCTCAAAATGGGTTGATGATTGGTGTTTTAATACGAGTGAAAAAGAACTTGCGGAGATCAATGAATTTTCAAAACGAACAAGAGTTCATCAAATGTTTCAAGAAGGTGATTTCTTCCGATACAGAATAACACGGAATCTATATGGATATGGACGGATTCTTGTTGATTATGCCAAAATGAGAAAAGAGGGGATTCCTTTTTGGGATGTGTTTTTTGGGAAGCCTCTTTGTGTGGCAGCTTATCATATTGTTACTGAAGATGCAGGCGTGAATATTGAATATCTTGCCCGTCTTAAGATGTTGCCATCCCAAATGATTATGGATAATATATTCTTTTATGGCGAATGTGAGATAATAGGAAATATGCCTATTTCCGAAAAAGAAGATAATTATACAATCCATTACGGACAAAGCATCGATGCTCGTAAACCGAATTATCTTTGTTATCAGAGTGGAAAAACCTACGTTGCTCTTAAAGGTGAAAAAGAATTGGATTTGCGCAGTGGTGATGTGTTGGGTGACTTTAGTCATAAGAGCATTAGATGGGATTTGGATATTATGCTTCCTATTTTGCTCGAATGTATCAAGAAAAAATCAAACGAGCCATATTGGAATATGATACCTGCTTGGAGAGCAAATCAAGACTTGAGAAATCCAAAATTCAAAAAAGAATTGAAGCGCATAAAAAAACAAATGGGTGTCAAATAATCCTTGAAAATTATTTTCTATGTAAAGTTTATTCCTGCATTTAAATACACTTTTTTGGAATAATAGTCAAAAAAGAGGTGAGTATTCAGAAATGAAAAAAATGTCCTCAATCAAAAAAGTAGTAAAACAAGTATTTATAAATTATTTTGAACATAACGTGGGGAAAAATGCGGCTGCACTTGCTTATTATCTGCTTTTTGCAATTTTTCCACTTCTGATTTTTATATCAAACTTTCTCGGTTTGCTTGATCTGGATGTTCATTCCATAACAAGATATCTCGGTCGAATTTTACCTCCCGATATAGTTAATATAGTTGAAACGTATCTTGACCATATAACATATACTTCAAACCACGTGCTTTTGTGGTTTTCCTTGGTGTTTTCAATATGGTTTCCCATGCGAGCAGTAAGGGGACTTATGGCGGACGTCCGTCGCGCTTATGAGCTTGAAGAACCAAAAAAACCTATTGCATATGCGGTGAAACAATTTTTGTATACCGTTGTTTTTCTTGTTGTAATCGTGTTGACTCTGTTCCTCTCGGTTTTGGGCGAAAACGTTCTTGGATATATAAATAACAATTTGCCGCAAAATTGGCATATCTCTGAATACTTGCTGGAAATATGGCAGTATCTGCGTTTCGTCATTGTTGCATTTTTGATGCTTTTTTCCATCGGTTCTTTGTATTCTTTTGCTCTTGATAAAAGACCACCTGTTAAGAAAATACTACCTGGGATTTTTGGCGCACTTTTGTCATGGATGGTAGTAAGTGTTGGATTTTCATTTTATGCGGAAAATTTCGCCAATTATTCCATTATTTACGGGACTTTAGGAGCGGTAATGGTTCTGCTGGTCTGGCTTTATATGACAGCATTGGTTCTTATACTCGGTGCAGAGCTTAATGCGGCAATTCAGAAATTTTCTGTCAAGAAAAATTAAATTTCTTTTATGCACTTGTGTTTTTTTAAAAGTTAGTGTATAATGAAGTCACTAAATAAAAGTGAGGTTATATTATGGTAAAGCATATGATTATCTGGAAACTCAAAGAAGGATTGGAAAATCCCGAAGCAAAAAAGAAAGAGATTAAAGAAGCTCTTGAAGGGTTAGTTGGAAAAATCGACGGACTTCTTGAAATGAAAATTCATATAAACGGAATGGATTGCTCCTCAGGGGATCTTTTGATGGATTCCACCTTTGAATCTGCAGAAGCATTGGCGTTTTATCAGACGCATCCTGAACACGTAGCCATAGCATCTGGCTTGGTGAGACCTGCGGTGGAGCAAAGACTTTCTTTCGACTATTAAGGTAATGTAAATCACACTTTTTTATATCGCTTTTGCAATCAAAAAAATTCCTATTGACTTTTTAGAATATAATAAAAAAGTTGGGGCATACTTACTCTCGGAGGGCGTGAGTATGTGCGAAGAAGAAGTAAAAACCGAAGAGCAAAAGGGTAATGAAGCAGAAAAAAGCGTTACTACTTGCGGTGAATCGGGCTGTATCCATGCTTTAATAATAGCAGGACAGATAGAGGGGCATTATTCAGCCTCGAATCAGACGAAGTCAACCAAGTATGAGCATATTATTCCAACTCTTGTAGCAGTTGAAGAAAGCTCGGAAATTGATGGACTTTTGATACTTCTCAATACAATAGGCGGGGACGTTGAAGCAGGACTTGCTATAGCAGAAGTAATTGCAGGAATGAAAAAACCCACGGTTTCTTTAGTGTTAGGCGGAAGCCATTCTATAGGTGTTCCTCTTGCTGTGGCAGCAAAACGTTCTTTTATTGTTCCATCCGCTACTATGACCCTTCACCCCGTAAGAATCAACGGGCTTGTGATTGGTGTTCCCCAAAGCTTTGACTATTTTGAAAAGATGCAAATGCGTATAATTGAGTTTATTACGCGAAATTCAAAAGCTGATGGTGATGAATTAAAAAGCATGATAATGAAAACCGACCAGATGACAACTGATATTGGAACGGTTTTAGGTGGAGAAGAAGCGGTTAATATAGGCTTGATTGACAAAGTGGGAAGCCTTGGGGACGCCATATCTTCCTTAAAAGAAATGATGAAAGAAAAAAATACAGACTAAAAAAGCTTTCCCAAACGTTTTTGCTTGGGAAAGCCTTTTGTATTTATTTCTCGTTTTTGTCATGTCCTTCGCAGTTTTGATTGCCGTTTTTGTTTGGCTTGTTTCCGCTGTGATTGCCGTTACCCAGACCATTTTGTTCATCTGAAGCAACGCTTCCTTCTTGCTCTCCGCTTTGAAATTCGTCTTTGGAATCATCTTGGCTTTCGTTGCGATGATTTTTCCTTTTTTCGTTTATGTCTTTCATAGACATATCTTTTATTTCTTCTTCGGTTATTTCACAGCCATCTTCTAAAAGTCTTAAATAAGCTTTATATTTACCAAAGGAAAGCCCTTTTTCGTGTGCCTCTTCAACTTCTTTTTTTGTTGCTTTGTCAAAGTTGGCACTTTTATTATCTTCAGTGAATTTTTCAATGTCAGAAATGATTTTTATCTTTTGTTTGCCATCTTTACCAGCTACGGTTATGGAAATGCCTTCGTCACTTTCAAATGCTTCACTGATTCTTTTTATCGCTTCACTATAGCTACAATGCTTTACGTCTATTTCGTTTTCCAGAGTTGTTCCGTCTTCATTGAATGAGCTGATTGTTACAACCTTGTCGAAACGGTTGATTCCAAGCTCAATGGAATGATTCGTGTCAATGCTTATAGCGGTTACAGGAGTTGAATATAAATTATAACCAAATACAAGCATACCGAAAACGATAATTAAAGCAGACATAACAGGTACAAGCTTAAAGGCTATGCTCTTTTGAGATTTTCTTTTGCTATTTATAAAATTTATTGTTTCATTTTTCAAGCTTTCTTCTGCATGAACAGAATTGAAAGCATTTTTAATTATTTTGTTCATTTCGTTTCTGTTATCATTCATAGTCGGAAAGCCTTTCTTTTAGTAGCTCTTTGGAGCGCGTTATGTGAGTATAAACTGTGTTAACGTTTATTTTAAGTATTTTGGAAATCTGAGGTGCTGTCATATTTTCATAAAAGTGAAGGTAAATTACGTCTCTGTATTTTTTTGGAAGTGAGAGCACCGCTTGTAATACGTGGCTTGTATCTTTGATTTCCTCTGTGGGCTTTTCCAGAGCTTCGTCCAATGACACTGTGTTTTTTCTGAAAAAGTCTCTGAACCAATCGTTACATGCATTTATTGTAACTCGTATAAACCATGCTTTTTCATGTTCATCGCTATCAAATTGCACCGAGCTGAGGGCATATTTCAGAAACACGTTCTGAAATATGTCCTGGGTATCATCATAATTCTTAAGTCGAATTACGCAAAGCCTTTTTACTGTATCTGAATACAGAGAAATGACTCTGTTTACCTCTTGCTCAGTTCGCATATTATACCTCAATAGGAAAAGCCGAATTATGCTTTCTTAATTATTTCTTGCCTTTGCACTGACCTTTTCCAAAGCCTTTGTTTGCTTTTTTGCCTGCGTCCTTGTTTGCTTTTTTGTTCTGCTCGTCGCAGATACCGTCTTCGTTTTTGTCTACAAAGTTGTCGCAAACACCGTCTTCGTCAGCATCAACACATTTTGATTTTTTGCCTGCGCCCTTGTTTGCTTTTTTATTCTGCTCGTCGCAGATACCGTCTTCGTTTTCGTCTACGAAGTTGTCGCAAACACCGTCTTCGTCAGCGTCAACACATTTTGCTTTTTTGCCTTCGCCTTTGTTTGCTTTTTTGTTCTGCTCGTCGCAGATACCGTCTTCGTTTTCGTCTACGAAGTTGTCGCAAACACCGTCTTCGTCAGCGTCAACGCATTTTGCTTTTTTACCTTCGCCTTTGTTTGCTTTGTGATGACCTTTTCTTTTGCCGTTGCCTTTGAATTCTTTCACATCTTCTTCGGATACGGCTTCGTCTTTTTCGAGTTCGCCTTCTTCAAAATCAGCTTCAGTTCCCGTTTCAATATCTGTGCTTGACTCAACAGAAATTTCAGGCTGTGTGGGTTCAGACGCTTCGCTAAAGTCAGCAAGAACACCTACAGAACATATTGTAAGAGCCGTAATCGCTCCCAATATGCTTAAGATAATTTTGGATTTGGAAATGCTTTTCATTTTTCTGAATGCCTCCTGTTTGATTTTTTTATTTTGGCTATTTTGCCCTTTCAATAGCAATACGAATGAAAATGGCAAATCCATTCAAAAAAATAAAAAAATTTCCATTTCTTATTATATGAATAAAATGCATATTGTCAATAAAAAATATCGAAAAAAGTCACTATTCATTGTTGACTTTAACATTCATTTATGATAAGCTATACAAGTAAAAGTATGAAACCAAGGAGAATAAATATGAGAGATAACATTCTATACTTTGTTATTCCTTGCTATAATGAAGAAGCGGTTCTTGTCGATACAGCGAAAGTTGTATACGAAAAAACTGTAAAATTGATTGAACAGAAAAAAATATCTGAAAAAAGCAGAATAGTTTTTGTGAATGATGGCTCCAAGGATGCAACCTGGGAGATTATAAAAAAACTTCATGAGGGTAAGGAAATTTTTGCAGGCATAAATCTTAGCCGTAACAGAGGACACCAGAACGCGTTGTTGGCAGGACTTCTTACTGTTAAGGATGATGCTGATATGGTTGTTTCTATGGACGCAGATTTGCAGGATGATATAAACGCTGTTGATGAAATGATTGAGAAGTATCACGACGGATGCGATATTGTTTACGGTGTTCGTTCAAAACGTGAGACTGATACTTTTTTCAAGCGTTTCACCGCGGAAAGTTTTTATAAGGTTATGAATATGCTTGGTGCAAATACAATATATAACCATGCTGATTTCAGACTTATGAGCAAACGTGCCTTGAATGAGCTTGCGGGATACAGCGAAGTTAACTTGTTCCTCAGGGGAATAATTCCGATGATTGGTTTTAAAACCGACGTTGTGTATTATGAACGCGGAGAACGTCTTGCGGGAGAAAGCAAATATCCTCTTAAAAAAATGCTTTCCTTCTCCATAGAGGGTATAACCTCTCTCAGCGTTAAACCCCTTAGTATGATAACGTATCTTGGTATAGGTGTGTTTTTAATAAGTATAATAATGCTTCTTTATTCCGTTATACAGTTCTTCCGTGGCGTTACCGTTGCAGGTTGGGCAAGTATTATTGTATCAATATGGGCGATAGGCGGTCTGATTTTGCTTGCGATTGGCATAACAGGAGCGTATATCGGAAAGATTTACCTTGAAACGAAGGGCAGACCCAGATTTATAATTGACGAATATCTTAATAATAACAAATAAGAGGTAAGAAAATGCTTGGCGAATTTTATAAAAGGATAAGAGAAAACGTTGGAACAGTTGTTGTAGGTAAAGAATCTCTTTGCGATTTAATGACAACAACTATGCTTTGCGGTGGACATATGCTTCTCGAAGATGTTCCAGGAACCGCAAAAACGACCTTGGCGAAGGCTTTTGCCGCTTCGTTTGAAGGCGTTTACAAGCGTATACAGTTTACGCCCGACCTTCTTCCCTCCGATATTACTGGTATAAACTATTTCAATATGAAAAAATCCGAGTTTGAATTTGTACCAGGTCCTGTTTTTTCTAACGTTTTGCTTGTAGACGAAATAAACAGAGCAACGCCAAAAACTCAGGCAGGTCTTCTTGAATGTATGGAGGAGCTTCAGGCTACCGTTGACGGAAACACTATGGAAATAAAAGCTCCTTTTATGGTAGTTGCAACCCAGAACCCTATCGAAAGCATGGGCGTTTTCCCGCTTCCTGAAGCACAGCTTGACCGTTTTCTGATAAAGGCGAATATGGAATATCCAACTCATGCGGAATCAGCCGCTATCCTTAAACGCTTTAACGGAGCTAACCCTCTTTCTGATATTAAACCAGTGTTCTCTCTTGATGAAATTCTGGAAGCAAGAAAAACCCTTGATTCAATTTTCGTTCATGAGGATATTATGGATTACATAGTTTCTCTCGTCGAAGCAACGAGAAATCATAGCAACGTAACTTTAGGCGTCAGCCCCCGTGGAGCGTTGGCTCTTATGAGAGTATCAAAGGGCTTTGCCGCCGCTGCCGACAGAGCATACGTTTCTCCCGATGACGTTAAAGCTGCAGCAATGTACGTTTTACCTCACAGAATGGTTCTTTCCAGCTCTGCCAAGGTTAAAAAGAATGCGGCTAAAGAGATAATCGAGAGCATACTTGAAACCGTTGCTGTGCCAACGGAAGGTGAGCTGGGATGGTATAAAGGCTGAAAGGGTAGTTGATATGGATCCTTCAATTCAGGCGTTGCTTGCTATTTTAGGTACAGTATGCCTTTTTTTGCTCATTATGCTTTACAGATATCTGAAGGCAAAATGCATAAGAAGAATAGAGTATTCCCGCCGTTTTGCCGATGAAGGCGTTCATGAGGGAATGAATACTGTTTTGATTGAAACAATATATAACCCATCGTTATTCTTTCTTTTCAATATTCACGTTGAATCCTTCTTGTATAGCGGAATACGTCCTGAGTCTGTTTTGTACGATGATTCTCTTGATATGCATTATTGCGTAAGTACCTTCAGGATCATCCCGCCTTTCGGACGTATACAGAGGAAAAACATTATTTGCTGTGAAAAAAGAGGATTATATGAGCTTGAATCTGTTGAGATAAATTACAGAAAAAATCCTCATACAATAAAGTCGGAAGCCTCTCTCTACGTTTATCCGAAGCCTGTTCCTCTTAGCGGTGTTCATATGCACCCCAATAGTGTTCAGGGCGATAATCCTACGAACCGCAGACTTATATACGACCCCTTTTCTTTTTCCGGAATAAGGGATTACGTGGCTGGCGATTCAATGAGAATGATAAATTATAAAGCTACGGCAAGGTCAGTTATTGGCTCGGATTATGGAATAAAGGTGAATAAATTTGATTACGTTTCCAACAGAAACGTTCTCGTTCTTATAGACTATAAATATTCCGATGAAGCTCAAATAAGTGGCGAGGATTACAACGCTATAATGGAAAACGCTCTCCGAGTTGCAACTGCGTTGATTTGCGAGGCATCGGAGTCGGGATACCGTGTAGGCTTTGCAGCTAACTGTAAGCTTTCAAGCGGTGAGATGTTTATGCGTTTTCCTGCTGACAGCGGTGTGTTACATTATATAGAAATGCTGAAAAGCATGGCAACGTTGAGAGCAAATGCAGGTATGTCCATGCAAAGACTTATCGAAATGTATATCGCAGATTCTCTTTCGGAAACAGAAATTATTCTTTTTGCCCACGAGGTTGACGATACAGCTATAGTGAATCTGGAACGGCTTTCCGTTATGGGAAATAGCGTAAATACATTTACCTTGGATGAAAGCTTCGTTCATATTGACGATACTTATGTGGCAGGTTAAATATGCTTATCGTAAGAGATAAAAAATCAAAAAAATATTTTTGGAAAGCTATTATAGCATTCCTTGCAGGTGCAGGACTTTTTGCGCTTAAAAACTTAATAAAGGATAAAAATGCCGCTGATTTCGTTATTATTTTAGGATCAGCCTCTTGTATTCTGGGAGTTTGGTTTTACTATAAATCTTTGATGAACTCTATGGAGCTTATAGTAAAACCCGCTTTGAAAAAGGTATTCGGAAAGATTGTAAAATCCGTCAAGAAGACTGTAGATAAAATCAAGAAAAAGCTTGGTATTTCCGAAAAAACATGGCGAATGAAGGGGAGCGACAGCTTTAATTTCGTGCTTCCATCGTGGAGCAAAAAAAAGGGAACGAAACGTGACTTCGGAAAATCACGTATAAAATGGAACGAAGATCCAGGAAACCCTTGGAAAATACGGTATATTTACACTAAATATATTGTGAAACGACAGAAAAAAGGAGCTTATATAAAAAGCTCATCCACGGCTCTTGAAAATGAAGAATCGCTTGGAGCGTCTTGCCCGTTCCCTGAAATTTTTCAGCTTTATACCTTGTCCCGATATGCTCCTTCAAAAATCAGTAACCAAGCCGTTAACGATGAAACCGTTGAAGAAGCCATGGAAAAACTTATAAAATAGTTATTGACAAACATAAAAAAGTATGATATTATACCCTTGCCAACAGAAATAGGGGTGCTGGATGTTCCGGCTGAGATAGAATTTATAGATTCTGAACCCGTTAAACCTGATACGGATAATGCCGTCGTAGGGAATTTCAGTAATGCGAGATATACTTACGCCAACGTTTCCGTTGGCGTATTTTATATTTTAGGAGGTTGATTTTATGACGGAATCAACAAAAATCGTTCCAGAAAGAAGAAAGAGGGAGGAAACTATAAGAAGGCTTGTTGTCAGTGCCGTAATGCTTGGCGTTGCAACGGCTCTTGAGCTTGTTTCTAACTTTATTCCTCTTGAACTTCCTTTCGGCGGAAGAATTACAATTGTAAGTATGTTACCCATTGTTGTGGTAGGGTATATGTACGGTACTTCACAAGGACTTTTCACGGCGTTCTGTTTTTCGATTATACAGATGCTTCTTGGAATGAAAACTGTTTCCTCTTTCTTTATGCCCGGTGATAGCCAGATGGTTATATGGAAAGCTTTAATAGTTTGTTTCCTTGACTACGTTCTTGCTTATACTGTTTTGGGCTTTTCGGGCTTGTTCAGAAATAAGTTCAAAAATAAAGCAGTAGGGTTATCCGTAAGCAGCATTTTTGCTCTTTCCTTAAGATATGCGGTACATATTATTTCAGGTGCTATATTCTTCGGCTCATGGGCTGAATGGTTCTTTTCACAAGATGGATTTTATTCTATTGGAGAAAAAATATTGAACGTTTTTGACGGCAACTCTCTTTCTGTGATATATTCTGTTTTTTATAACGGACTTTATATGATTCCTGAAATTGTGTTAACTGCAGTCAGTGCATTTTTCGTTGGTGGGGTTATTTCCATAGGCGAAGGGAAGAAAGAGCCTTAATTTTTGATTTGTTGGAGTTTTTATGGGAAATATTTATACAAAGGGAAACGAAAAAATCTGCTATATAGTAGGTGCTTTTGAAAGCGGAGAGATAAGTATTGAAGCGTCTGAAAAAGACCTTATTATCTGTGCTGACGGGGGACTTGAAATATTGCGGAAATACGGAATTACTCCACACGTTATAATGGGTGATTTTGATTCCTTGGGATATATACCAAAGGGAGATAACGTTAAGGTTTTCCCGAAAGAAAAGGACGATTCCGATACGGGAATCGCTATAAAATACGGCTTTGAAAAGGGATACGAAAAATTTGTCATTTACGGTGGTCTGGGCGGTAGATTTGACCACACAATAGCAAACATCCAACTTCTTTCTTTTATCGCAGAGAAAGGCGGAAAAGGATTTCTTGTTGGGAACAAAACCTATATGACCGTAATTAAGAACGGAGATGCAGAGCTTTTCGGAAAAGGCTATATATCTGTATTTTCACTTTCTGATAAAAGTGAGGGAGTTACCTTGAAAGGTCTTAAATATACTCTTGAAAATTCCACTCTTTCAAATTCTTTCCCTCTTGGGTTAAGTAACGAGTTTGTAAACGAAAAAGCTCCCGCTTTAATACGGGTTCAAAGCGGGATGCTTCTCGTTGTAGTGAATGAATGAAGGTTGGGCTGTAGCATTCGCTACAGCCCAATATTTATTCAATTATATTTTCATGCACAAACCCCGCCTAATGGCGGGGTTTTTCAGAAGTCTAATCCACGAAATAGTTTCCGTGGATCTTTTTCATGATATTTTACCGACTTTCTCGGAATCATTTTATATATGCTTTTTTCTGCAGAAGCACGATGACAACCATACTCAGAATGCTCATTGTTAACCATAGCACAGGAGCGGCAGAATCTCCTGCTTCAGGCGGTACGGGAGCGGTCTTCCACTGTGCGTACAGAACCTCATTAGAGGATACGGTTATAGTCTCGCTATCTGCGAAGGATTTTCCGCTACCATCTGCTTTGGTATTCCAGCCGATGAAGGTAAAACCCTCACGAGTGAACTCGTTTGAAATTAGATTTTGCTCCGCATCCGCGTTGAATATTTGCTGAGCCATGGTTCCGCTACCGCCGTTGGAATCAAAGGTTATGGTATAGGTAATTGCAGGCTTAGCATTGACAGTAATGGGCAGTTCAGCGGTTTTGGTAACGCCGTTCTCAGTATAGGTGATGGTCACAGCCGTATTTGATACGGTCAACGCATCTGTTGGAGAAATAGTATAATCTGTGACAGCCTTTGGTCTGCCTTTGGAATAGGTCGCCATTACCACCATGCTGGCGGGATCGAAGGTTTCGCCTTCGGTGTAGACCGTCTTGGTGGGTTGCGTGGTGATGGTGATGCCTGTTAACACAACAGGCGTAGGATCGACAGCGATGACGAAGTCGAAGTTTGCTACTAAATTACGATCTGCTGTAGATGCAAAGGTGTAAGTTGCATCGGTGCTTACTTCGATGCCGTTCTCAGTCCAATTAACGAATTTGTATCCTTCGTTGGCTGTTGCTGTCACAGTTACGAATGCGTTATTCTCATATTCGCCACCGCCGACGACGGTTCCGCTCTCCATAGGGTTAACGGTGACAGTCACGATATGTGTTTCATTGGTACTCGTGCGTACGTAGCCGCACTCATCGCAGATGGTATCCGCATCATCTGCATAGCAGTGAGCAGTCTTTTTATCCGTATATTCCAATCCGCAGACAGAGCATTTTTTCCAATGATGTGTGGAATCGGTGTTTACCCACGCATTTTCGTCATGTTCTGGCATTTCACCCATCAGGTCTTCCAAAGTGGTTTCCTCTTTCGTGTCGGTGAAATACGTATTGCATTCGGAACAGTGGTAGTGCGTTGCCATCTCGGCTTTCAGTTCAGTCTGTGTATGTACCTCATTCTGTGCAGGAATCAGCTCACCGTAAGTATGATCCGCGTACACCGCATAAAGCGTAGTATTCTGCGTAAATTCCACTACCTGCCCCTCGGTATACTGTGCCGTAGTTGCATACTTGTCGGTAGACCAACCAAGGAATTTGCATGCACCTGCCTTAGTAGGCGTTGTTGAAGGAATGGTAAATCTTGTTTTGGATTGGAAGATTAAATTTTCATAAAGTGGCTTTGCTTTAACGGTCCATGTTTGTGCCTGTGGTGCGTTACTGCCACCGTTGGCATCATAAGTTACCGTTACGTCAGCGGCATATACGGCACAAAACGTCTTGGGTTCAGCATCGTTTGTTCCATCCATATACGTTGCATAAGGTGGCGTAGTCAACGGATCATAGCTGCCTTGGATGTGCAAGTCAGTCTGCCACCCTTGAGGGATCATCGTATAGCCGTCTGCATATACGTTGGTTAATAACGGCGCGTCGGAAACCTTTTCATCGTGATTTTTGACTTGCTTTTCAACACGAACAACGGCGCGGGTGTTATCTGCAAGGTTATAATTGTATCGAATACAAACGATTGTGCCCCCCATTGCTCGAATATCCTTGCTCCACAAATAAAGCGCTTTATCGCCCGTTCCAGAATTAAGATCTTGAAATGAGCCAGATGTGTTTTTCGTGGTGCTATAACCATTACCATCTGAAGTCGTGTCGATGCGAACCCATAAATGAACGAGGGGATATCCGTCATTATAATTTGTATCCCTCGTAATGTAGGTATAGATGTAATCACCGCCTGCTCCTTTGTTCAGGTCAACTACGCCATCTCCTGTACCATTGGATTCTTTGCTGCCACCAACAAGATAAAAAGTGGCTCCATTGTGGGTCAAACTGTTGGGAGGATTTTTTTCCGTAAGGAAAATGATACCCGTAATGGCACGGGAATAATCGCTACTTGTTTTATAGCCCATATAGACGTATCTACCGCCTGCATCTTCGTTCAAATCCTGCTCAATTACAGTATAGCCATTGTCGGTCAGATTTTCCCTAGCTGTATTTTCTAATGCGGCGTATGCAATGCCTATATCGGTGATATAAAAATCTGGCACCGATACTGCAAGCACAGACTGTGAAAATACAGACAGCGCGGCAACCGATATGACCAGCACCAACAGTAGTACAATGAATTTTGCAATATTGTTCTTCATTTTGCAATTCTCCTTATTTTACGCATAATTGCTCGTATTTAAATATTATTTCTATCAGTTTCAAAGAAAAAACTTTACACTACAATATATCACAGATATTTCATGATGTCAATGCTTTTTAAAAAAAGAACATTTCGTGTTAATTTTTTGCTAATGTCAATATAAAATCGGACATTTGGAGGAAAAATCATTAAAAAGAGAAGCAGAAGAATTGTAAACAAATGTTTTGCGAGGCGAATTTTTTATCTGTTCCATCGCGCTGTTTAGGAGTCAGGGGAAGGTCCGAAACTGTTGAAAAAGTGAGTCACACGATTTTCTCTCAACATCTTCGTGGTTTCTTTTATTTTTCTTAAATCTTCTATACTACATCTTGTATTTTTTGAAACGCTTTATAACTTTTTAGTGATTTTTTTACCGTTTCCCATATCACTATTTGCATTACTTTCCGACTTTTTCAGTGGTTTCGGACGTTTCTATGTCTCCTGCCTGTCTCTGATACGACCCTGTGTCCGCACGCCCTGTGGGAAAACTTAAATCCGATTTGATATTGACATTATCAATAACTAATGATATAATACAAATTATAAAAATATCCATGCAATGATAAAATGTTATGGACCACATAAATAATATGTTTTGTTAGAAACTCGTGTGAAGATTTATGAAAGCTGGGAAAATATTGAAGTTGCTTTTAACTATTGCTGCATTTGTTGCGTATTTGTATTATGTAATTAATAAAAATGATTTTACGTTAATACAAATTCCAACCGCTTTATCGGTTTCATCACTGGTATATTTAGCGTGCTCATTGTATGGATTTGCAGTAAATGTATCAAAGAACTACATAATTGCAGCCATACTTTCAATAGTTGTAATCTTCTTGTTAATAGAACCCTTAGACAAGCTTGTTTATAATTCATCGTGGCTAACAAATGATATTGTGCTGATAGGTATAATGATAGTCACCGTTCCTTTCATCATTCGGGATATAAGAAGTCTTGTTACGAAAAACGAAAAGACAGTGGATAATTACGAAACACCTACAGAGACAGTTTCAGACGGTTCTAGGCAGTAAACAGGAATCCTACAGAAGAGAATCTTACAGAGAACCTTCATCTTTCTCCTTAAAAATATAATTTCACTAAATTAGTAGGTTGCGATTATGAAAAAGGACACTGGGAATAAATTAAAAATTTTTATATCAATTTTAATTTGCTTATCGATTGCTTTTTCGCTTTTTTCTTGTAGCTCAGATTATGATTATCTAGATGAAATCCTCGCAATAGAGCGCTTTATGAAATATCACGAAGACCCTAATTGTCTGATAATAAATACACTTAAAAAGTATGAAGTGTCGGAAAATGAGATTTTTTACTACGTGGAATGGCAAGATGAAAAAGAAGAAGATAAAGAAGTATATGAGCTGTTATTAGTTTATAACCCAACAACAGCCCTTATTAAATTAAGGCATTTCAACGATATGGAGCAAGGTTTGTATTCTGCAGTTAAGTCAAAATGGGATGAAATAAAAGAGAATCCCAACAGAACATTTACTGCTGATGAGATAAGCAAAATAAAACAAACTGCACTTGAAATAAAGAGTAATAAACAAGAATAAGATATAATTAAAGGAAAAACGCACTGCTCGTATGTGACCCAAATCGCATACGAGCAATTTTGGAGAATAAAATATGATATCATTAACAAATATATCTAAAGAATACAAACACAACATGGATGTATCCATTAAATTTCCTAACAGTGGTCTTGCTTCTTTAACAGGCGAAAACGGACAGGAAGACGTGGGATGGCTCTCTGTCTCCTTTTGGGCAATATCTTTCTTTGTTAAGTTATAATCCAACTTTTTGTGATGAACTAATCAGAAAGCTCAATTTCAGGCGTGAAAACCTCAAATTGAGCTTTTTAGTATATAATGAATTTACATATCAAAGCTTGACTTCAAATTTCTTTTCAGGAACTGCAAATTCATTTCTTGCGTTTGCGAGCATAAGTTTAATTCTGTTTTCCTGATTTACTCTTGTTGCCCCTGGGTCGTAGTCTATGGCAACGATGTTTATATCGGGATAAGCATCTTTCAGCGGTTTCATAACGCCTTTACCGCATATATGATTGGGAAGACATCCGAAAGGCTGAGTGCAAACGATGTTTTTGACTCCGCTGTGGTAAAGCTCAAGCATTTCCGCAGGCAAAAGCCATCCTTCACCCATTTTCGTACCGATACCAATGAATTTGTCATCCATTCGGGAAAGAAGCTCTGTGAATACGGTAGGAGGTGTAAACGTGCCTTCTTCTGCAACGATTTCACTGATTTTCTTTTGGAAATTTATAAGTATCTTACATGCAATACTTGTTATAAAAGCACCAAATTTGTTTTCGCCATACAGATCTCTGTCCAAAATACCGTCGTATAAGCAGTAAATCAAAAAATCGTACAACCCTGGAATAACTACCTCTGCACCTTCTTCAACAAGGAAGCGTTCAAGATTGTTATTTCCTAAAGGGGAGTATTTAACGTATATTTCGCCAACTATACCAACCTTGACCTTTTCTGTTTTTGTCATTGGAATAGAAGCGAATTTTTTTACAATTTCACGGCTCTTTTTCTTTACTTGACGGAACGAAACACCTTCTTTGTCCATCAAAGTTGCAAGATCTGTCAATATGCATTCAGCGAGAGCTTCCGTGTCACCTTTGTTTGTTTCGTATGGTTTGCATTGATTAACAAGGCTGAGAAGCAAATCCCCGTAAAGAACCGCGTATAAAATTCTGTGAAGAATAGGAACTGTCATTTTAAAGCCGGGATGCTTTTCTATTCCTCCGAAGCTGAAAGCGATAACGGGAACGTATTCAAGTCCCGCTTTTTCTAGAGCTTTTCTTAAAAGTGAAACGTAGTTTGAAGCTCTGCAACCGCCACCTGTCTGAAAATATATAAGAGCAACCTTTTTCGTGTCGTATTTTCCGCTTTGCAAAGCATGAATAAACTGACCGATAACAAGGAGGGCAGGGTAGCAGGCGTCGTTGTGAACGTATTTTAAGCCCGTTTCAGCTATTTCAGGACCTTCCGTTGTAAGAAGCTCTGTTTTATATCCGTATGTACCCAATATTTTCATTATAAGCTTGAAATGCATTGGAAGCATATTGGGAACGAGAATAGTATAATCCTTTTTCATTTCCTCGGTGAAGGAAACGTATTTTTTTTCTTCTTGTTTATTTGACATAAATTATCCCTTCTCCCTTTCTTCAATAGCTCCTGATAAGCTTCTGAGTCTTATTTTTACAGCACCTAAGTTTGTTATTTCGTCAATTTTAAGCTGTGTATAGAATTTTCCGTTTCTCTCTAAAATTGTTCTTACCTCGTCCGTTGTTATGGCATCAAGTCCGCAACCAAAGGATACGAGCTGAACCAATTCAGTGTCAGAATGCTCGGAGGCGTATTTGGCGGCTCTGTAAAGTCTTGAATGATAGCTCCACTGGTTGAGAACGTTAACTTTTTGCGGCTCTGCCAAATGATAAACGCTGTCTTCGGAAACAACTACAAATCCAAGAGAAATAGCCAATTTATCAATACCATGACATATTTCGGGATCTATATGATACGGTCTACCTGCAAGTATCATTATTTTTTTGCCGTTGGTTTTTGCGTAAGAAATAGCCTTTTCTCCTGCTTTTTTTACCGCCTCTCTGTACTCGTTATGTGCTTTGAAGCCCTTTTCAACCGCTTTCTTAACGGTCTTTAGCGGTATATCAGCTAATGGAGCAAGATACTTTTTAAGCTCTTTTGATAATTCTTTTTCGTTGTTTATGTTGAGGAAAGGATATAAAAATCTTGTGTTTTTAAGCTCATCCATGTTTCCTCTGAGCAAATCAGAGTAATAAGCAACGACAGGGCAGTTGTAATGGTTATCCGTTCCCATTTCGGGTAGGTTATAAGTAATTCTCGGGTAGAATATGGCATCCATTCCTTTTTCCATAAGTTCAACCATATGACCGTGCATTATTTTTGCAGGGTAGCAAGCCGTGTCCGATGGAATTGAAAACTGACCCTTTTCGTAGGTTTTCCTTGTGGAAGGCTTTGAAACAGTAACTTCAAACCCGAGCTCTGTGAAAATCGTGTGCCAAAGGGGCAAAAGCTCGTACATTCCCAAGGTGAGCGGAAGTCCGATTTTACCAAGCTTGTTTTCCCCGCTCTTGAGGTTTGCAAGATAATTTCTTTTGAATTCGAAAAGGTTTGGTAGGGAAGGTCCGTTTGAGGATAATCCTGCACCTTTTTCGCATTGATTACCCGATATGAATTTTTTTCCGTTTTCAAATGTGTTTACAGTAAGATGACATCTGTTCTGACATCCACCGCAAACAGCAGGCTTTGCTGTATGAACAAAAGTAGAGAGCTTTTCTTTTGAAATTATTTTTGAGCTTTCACTCTTTTTACTGAATAATGCCGCACCGAATGCACCCATAAGTCCCGCTGTCGAGGTTCTTATAACGTTTCTTCCTATTTCACGTTCAAAAGCACGGAGAACCGCATCGTTGTAGAACGTTCCGCCTTGAACAACAATGTGTTTTCCTAATTCGTCGGGAGAGCCTGCTCTGATAACCTTGTAAATTGCGTTTTTGACAACGCTGATGGAAAGTCCTGCGGAAATGTCTTCAACGGAAGCACCTTCCTTCTGGGATTGCTTAACGGATGAGTTCATGAAAACGGTACATCTGCTTCCCAAGTCAACGGGACGTTTCCCGAAAAGACCTTTTTTTGCAAATTCTTCAATGGAATAGCCGAGAGCTTTTGCAAAGGTGTCAAGGAATGAACCGCAACCAGAAGAACAAGCTTCATTCAGCATTATACTGTCAATAGCACCGTTTCTGATTCTGAAGCATTTGATATCCTGCCCGCCAATATCCAAAATGAACTCAACCTGGGGCATAAAATGCTTTGCGGCAGTATAATGGGCAATTGTTTCAACCAAACCGAAATCAACGCCAAATGCATTCTGAATAAGCTCCTCACCGTAACCCGTGACAGCACTTCCTTTTATTTTTATTTTTTCTCCGCAAAGTGAATAAATCTTTTCAAGCTCTTCTTTAACGATTCCAACGGGGTTTCCTCTGTTGGAGGAATAATAGGAATAAAGTATCTCGTCATTCTCGGAAATAAGAACCAACTTTGTAGTAGTGCTTCCGCAGTCGATTCCTAAATATGCATCTCCGGAATATTCTGTAACGTCTGCTTCTTTAACCGTCGCCTTGGCGTGACGTTCTCTGAATTCTTCATATTCTTTTTCGTCTTCGAAAAGAGGCTTCAGGAAGCTTACAGGCTTTGATACGTTTACAGCACTTTCAACCGCATCTCTGAGCTGTGAAAGGGTATAACATTTTCCCGACGTGCGAGCATACATGGAAGCACCCATAGAAACAGAATAAAGAGCGTATTCGGGAAATACTGCATCAGTATCGGAAAGCTTCAACGTTTCTTTGAATCTTGTCCTTAATCCCTTGCAATAATAAAGAGGGCCTCCCATAAACAAAACTTTACCCTTTATCATTCTGCCTTGTGCAAGACCTGCTATGGTCTGATTTACAACAGCTTGATAAATACTTGCGGCAATATCTTCTTTTCTTGCACCTTGATTGAGCAAGGGCTGAATATCCGTTTTTGCAAAAACACCGCAACGTGAAGCTATAGGATAAATACGCTCACTTTTAAGACTAAGCTCGTCAAGCTCGTCTGCGGTAACGTTAAGTAACGTTGCCATCTGGTCAATAAATGCGCCTGTACCGCCTGCACAGCTACCGTTCATTCTTTCGTCAATTCCGCCGTCAAAGAAAATTATTTTCGCATCTTCTCCTCCAAGCTCAATAACGCAAGAAGTGTCAGGCTCTTTATCCTTGACCACCTGACAAGTGGAATAAACCTCTTGTATGAACGGAATCCCAGTGCCTTGTGCAAGCCCTAAACCCGAAGAACCGGAAATTGCGGCATTTACCGTAATGTTTCCATATATATCTTCAATGGCTTTTATTATCTCAAGAGCTTTAATTCTTACCTTGGAAAAATGTCTTTGATACGTTTGATATATTATATTGTCGCCATCCATCAAAACGGCTTTAGCGGTTGTAGAACCAATATCAAGTCCGAGAGTTAACATATGGATACCTCGTTTTTATCTGTTTAAATCTTTGAAAATAGACATAATTTCACATTTTGAATCAATTATATCACATTTGTATCAAAAAATAAAGCAGTTTTATGTTGCAATTTGAAAATTTTTTTGATATACTTTAATTGAAATTATAAAAAGGAACGTTTTAATATATGATTTTGCACCTTAAACCTTTCGAAGACAAGCTTTTGAGAGAGCTGCTTTTAGAAAAAGAAATAAACGTTCAAGCTCCTTGCGGTGGAAATGGTAAATGCGGAAAATGCAAGGTAAAGCTTCTGGAAGGAGAGACCTTACCTTCGCCTGATGAAGAAGGATTTGTCCTTGCTTGCAAAACGAAGCTATTGTCTGAATGTAGTTTTTATATACCTACAGAAGAAGATTATAAGGTTTTTTCTGCGGATAAGCGTGCCGATTATGCAATATGCGATATAGGAACAACAAATATAAAGATTTGTAAGTATTCCAAAGAAGGAGAAATGGTTTATTCCTGCGTTTTCAGAAACCCACAGTTTGCATATGGGGCAGACGTTATTTCAAGAATATCAAGGTGCAAAAACGGTGGATATATAAAGCTGTCAGAGATATTGAGGAAAGGTATTTCAAAATGGCTGGAAGACGTAAATATTGTCTATATTTGCGGAAATCCTACAATGCTCCATTTTATGGCAAATGAGGATCCAAGCTCTATAGGAATATATCCATTCCGTCCTGCTTTTGTAGATACAAAATATTTAAAAAAAGAGGAAACAGGATATAAGTTCAATATGGTTTTGCTTCCGTCAGTATCGGGATACGTTGGCAGTGATGCGGTTTGCTGTATATATTCTGCATACGAGAAAAATAAAAATATACTTATAGCCGACCTTGGAACTAACGGGGAAATATCCCTTCTGAAAAATGAAGAAATTTATTCCGTCACAACTGCCGCAGGGCCTGCCATAGAGGGTGCGGGAATAGAAATGGGGCTTTGCGGTGGAGATGGTGTTATTTACCACGTGGATAGTAATGGGAATCCCGAATTCCAAGGCGAAGAAGCAAAGGGAATAAACGGAAGCGGGCTTATTTCCTTGATTTCTTATCTGCTTGAAAACGGAAAGCTTTCTGCGGAGGGAAAGCTTATGGATGAAAGATATTATATAACCGAAAAGGTTTATATATCAAATAAGGATATAAGTGAATTTATGCTTGCCAAAAGTGCTGTAAAAACCGCAATAAATTTGCTTCTTGAAGAAACAAAGACAAGCTATGAGGATTTGGATTTACTTATCCTTACAGGCGGTGTCTGCGGTGATTTGGATATAAAATCCGCTGTGAATACAGGACTTTTACCAAAAGAATTGAAAGAAAAGACGGTTTTCATACCAGATTTTGCAATGTGTGGCGCACATACTGCTATAGCGAAAAATGATGTTTCCCATCTTGAAGAAATATCAAAAAAGGTAAAAGTTATTCCTCTTTCAGATAATGAAAAGTTTGAAGAAGAATTTATCATGAATACTTTCTTCTGATATTTTATCTATGACAAATCCATATGTCAATATAAAAGAAATGGAAATACCTTTGTGAATCAAACAAGTGGATACGCAATACCTTTTGGTAAAGTGTATCCACTTGTTTAAATTTTGATTTATATTATGTATTCTCTTGGAACTCTTTTTCCAACGTTACATAAAGTCTCGTAAGAAATAGTATCACAAATTTCTGCAACCTTGTCTGCAGGAAGCTCTTTTCCGAATATTATAGCTTCATCGCCCACGTTACATGGAATCCCCGTTACGTCAACCATGGAAAGATCCATACATACTCTGCCGAGTATATTTGCTTTCTTGCCGTTAATGATATAATACCCTTTGTTTGATAAATGTCGGGAAACTCCGTCCGCGTAACCTGCGGAGCAAACGGCAATAGTCTTGTTTTCTTCAAGTGTATAAGTTCCGCAGTAGCTTACTGTGTCGCCCTTTTTGCCTTCAAAAATTTTTATTACATTTGTTTTGAAGGTCATAGCAGGGGTGAGGTTTTTTGATTCGTATCCGTAAAGACAAATTCCAATCCTCACTGCATCCAAGGCAAAATCTCCAAAATTAACTGCTCCAAGGCTGTTACAGCAATGCTTCATTTCGAAGGTTATTCCTTCTTCCTTGCATGCTGAAATTAAAGAAATAAGGCTTTCGTATTGAATACTTGTTAAATTGGATTCTGGAATATCACTCTGTACGAAATGGGTGTATACTCCCTTTAATTTATCCTTTGTTATCTCTTTTATTTTTTTAATTTCTTTTAATGCGAAGGTGACGTCTTCTTTTTTGTGACAGTAAACGCCCATTCTGCTCATTCCTGTATCAACCTGCAAATGAGAATCGGGGGATGCGTAAGTATATATAGCTTTCGCGTAGTCTACCGTGCCAACGCTTAAGGTAATTTCGTTTTCTTCCGCTTCTTTTGCTCTTTCTGGATTTATATATCCTAATATCAGGATAGTTCCTTTTATACCGTTTTGTCTTAATTCCAAAGCTTCTTCCAGCGTTGCAACGGCGAAATCGGAAATTCCCGACGCCTTTTGCAAATACTTTGAAACCTCAACTGCTCCGTGACCGTATGCATCTGCTTTGACGACAGCAATGCGCCTTACGTCTTTTTTTATATGCTTCGTTGTTTCAAAAAGGTTGTCGCTTATGGCTTTAAGAGATACCTCTGCCTTTATTCTTTCCATCTTCTTTGTCATTCCTTTTTCTTATAATAAAATTTTTGCCTCCTGCACAAGCTTTTATCTCATTCTCGGAGATCTCAAAACTGCAATCATTAAAGAAAATAATCCCATCTTTAACTTCGAAGTCAGATAAATCGCCCGAATTAAGCCTTGAAGCTACGTTCAGAATAGAAACAGCTATTTCTGAAAAGCTTTTCGGAAGGTCTATAAGCTGTCCGTAAATATTTGCCGTCAACCCTTTGCCTGTGTAAAATATTTCAGTACCTTTCAGCATTTTCGGATGAGTCACCGTTAATTTTTCATTTTCCAATTCAAAGGAAAGCTTTCCGTCTTCCGACGTAATGGTGATGTCAGAACTGAAATATCCTTTCAGAAGCTCTTTTTTGTTTTCTTCTTTTTTTCCGCATGAAACGAGAAATAAGAGTGATAAAAGCAATAATCCTATCCGTCTGAGAAATTTCAAGAATTTTTCTCCTTAAATATTTCGTAGCGTATCGGCAATTATTTTTCCAACCTCAAGTGGAATATCAGAAGGTAAAAACGAAAATTCGCTTAAATGCTCTTTCAGAGAATCTGCGGCTTTACCATGAAGGTAAACACCAAGTGCGGCTGCATAATGAGGAAGCATACCTTGAGCTATGAAGGATGCAATAATTCCCGCAAGAACGTCACCGCTGCCGCCCTTTGCCAGTCCCGAATTTCCCGTGCTGTTTACAATAGGATTAAAGTTTGGCGTGCAGATTATAGTTTTGCTCCCTTTAAGAACAATGGTGCAGTTCAGCTTTTCTGACATTTCTTTGCATAAGTCGAATCTGTTTTCCTGAACTTCTTCTGTGGTAACTCCGCAAAGCCTTGCCATTTCGGCTGGATGTGGAGTGAGCACAAGAGGTGAAGAGATACGCTCAAAAATATCTATATTCCCCGATAAAAAATTTATTCCGTCCGCATCCACAATTACAGGGCAGGAAAGGCTTGAAAAAATATCAAAAAGCTGGTTTTCGAATTCTTTTCCTATACCGCAACCGATAAGAGCGGCAGATGCTTTTTCTTCCACAAATCCACTTGTGGAAAAATCCTTGAAAACAGGTTCTGTCAATCTGTTTTTGTATATTCCCAAAAGGCTTTCTTTACCAAAAGCTTTGACAAGCCCAACACCTGACCTTAAAGCAGACGTTATAGCAAGAATACCTGCACCTGGCATATGGAAGCTTCCGCAAAGAGTTTTCAACGTTCCGTAAGTTCCTTTGTGGGAATTGCTTTTCCGCTTTGGGAGATATTCAAAAATTTTTTCGTTGCAATATTCTGCAAGAGGAGTAAATCCTTCCATGTCGACACCAATATCGCAAACAACTGTTTTGCCATAAGCTTCATCTGTTGGTGTAACAACGCTTGATAATTTTCTTGAGGTTATACAGACGGTAAGGTCTGCGTTTATGTGGGGAAAAGTCTTTGAACAATCCGATGGGATACCGCTTGGAACATCCGCAGATACGACAAAAGCATCGCTTTCGTTCACCAAGTCAAAAAGTTTTTTGTATATTCCTTTTGCAGGACGGTTTATCCCTATCCCAAAGATGCAATCAAGAATAAGGCTGGATTCTGATATTTCAAAAAGAGCTTCTTCGGATGATGCAGGGAGGGAAATCCCTTTATATTTGATTCTGAAATGCATGCTTTCTTTGGTTTTCGGTTCGTCTGTGTATATAACGCAAACAGGATATTCATTAAGAATAGAGGCGACAGCCCAACCGTCGCCTCCGTTATTACCCGACCCGCAGATGACCGTCAGCTTATTTCCGTTTAAATAAGGTTTAAGTTCATCTATTATACATAGAGCAGCTCTTTCCATAAGCGTAATTCCGCACAAAGAGCTTTCCGCCTCTTTTAATGATTTGGCAGAGTATATCTTTTCCATAGTTATCTGATTTGTGTTGCAGTTGAATTGTAAAAGCGGAATATGGAAACAGCTTTTTTTGGAGCTTGAAGAATAACAGCGCATTTTCTACCGCTTTCGTCTTTGAAAATTCCAAAATGCATATCTAAAGCATCAGGGGAGGAGGTGCAGTTATAAACCTTGACTTCCATTCCGCTTGTTGCAGCCTTGAATCTTTCTTCCGTGTATGGAGCAATAAGTTCAAATTTGGAAATTTTCTGTGAGAAAAGAGTTTTTCTTGTTCTTCCGCCGAATACCTTTGCCATTGTCAGCTCGCCTGAATTTATTTCGTATTCATATTCAATCTGAGTTTTTTTGTAAAGGAAGAACGTAAGAATTGCAAAAACAAGTCCTAAACCGCAAAACATAATAGGGATAAGACCTGAAGGAAAGATAGCAAAAATTGCTATGGCAAGAACGATATCAAGAACGATTATTCCAAATCTTTGCAGTCTTGTTTTACCGTCTGGCTTCTTCTCTACGTTGTATTCAAAATAGTTTATGCTGAGTGATGATTCATCTTTTGCGACGTAAGCCATAATATACCTCACAGAAAAGTGTTTTTTATATTTTATCCACGCAAGTTTATACCATCATATCATAACTGAATCAAAATTTCAATAAGGATTTATTGTTTTTTCCTTGTTTTTTTATAAAAACTATGTTATTATATATACAGAATTTTATAGGGGGAATTTTTATGCTCAATTTCTATAGAGATAATCAGCGAATGATTCATAAGGTTCTGTTGAATCAGATAGCTATTTCCGCTTTGGGACTTATGGTAGGCTTCCCTGTGAATGCCTTGGCTTATAATTTCGGTCTTGGTGAGATTCCTAATCTTTTGGCAGGTATTTTCACAGCCGCTATGTATTTTTTTGTTTTATATGATGCTTTTTGGGAATGGGGATGCAAGTATATATCAAAAAAGGGCGATAACGTACCAACTGTAAAACAGGCTTTTTTGTCTGCGGCATTCGCATATATTCCAACGCTTTTTTTTGTTTTCGTGTATGCAGTTTCCTTCGTTGCGAAATTGAGCATAATAACTCCGTTTAAATGGATACTGCTTCTTCTTTGTAATGGTATGCATTTTGGTTCTATGAACTTTTTACTTGCATTTGTGCCTCAGAGCTATAGTGACGGAATTCAGCTTATTATATTTATCGTTGCTTCTCTTCTTGCAATGCTCGTTTGCGCATTGGGCTTCAAGGTTGGCAAAAGCGGAAAAACGATGTTTGCAGGTTATTTCCATAAAAAGCCTGATAAAGAGCAGTATTGAGATAAAATTCAGTAATTAAATCCGTTTTTTGTGCATATCCTTCAATAAATAATATTTGAAGGAGTTTGCTTTGAAAAATAAAATAGAATCAGTTTCTCCGAAAGCAGGACTTTTGCTTTTAATTATATTTGTTTTGCTTTGCATAATTATGTTCGCTTTTTCTTCTCTTTTTTCTTCTGAGGGATTTACAGATGCCTTTGTTACAACGGGCATCAATCAGGTGGATGATGTTTCTCCAAAAGACAAAAGATTTACGGTTATTATTGATGCAGGACACGGTGGAGAAGACCCTGGAGCTGTAGTTGGTGAATTGAAAGAGAAGGATATAAATCTGAAGGTTGCAAAAAAGCTTTCCGAGCTTTTTTTGATGTGTGATTATAACGTAGTTCTCACAAGAAGCGAAGACGTGCTTTTGTATAATGCAGGTGAAGAAGACCACAAAAAACAGTATGACTTGAAAAACAGAGCAAAAATAGCAGAGTCCTTTGAAAACGCTGTGTTTATTAGTATTCATATGAATAAGTTTTATTTAAGCTCTTGCAAAGGCGCTCAGACGTTTTATGGAAACTCTCCTTTGAGCAAGCCTTTGGCAGAAAGTATTCAGGAGTCACTGAAAATTTTGCAGACAGATAATAATCGTGAAGTGAAAAACGGTGTATCTACAGTTTATCTTCTTGAAAGGTTGAATTGTCCTGCCGTTTTGGTAGAATGTGGTTTTTTATCCAATCCCGATGATGCTTCAATGCTTGCTTCGGATGAATATACCTCGGACCTTGCCGTTTCAATATATAAAGGAATTTTAGAATGGATAAGTGAAAATGAAACAAATCTTTGTTTGTGATGAATGTGGATATGAAAGTGCCAAATGGTATGGAAAATGTCCAACCTGCGGAAGCTGGAACAGCCTTAAAGAAATGTCTTTAGACGATGGTAAAAAATCGAAGAAGACAGTTTCAGCTAAAAAAACAATATCAAAAGAAAATTCCAAAGCCGCTCCAATAGGCTCATTTGAGCTTTCAGAGAGTATAAGGTTTTCAACGGGAATCGGTGAATTTGACAGAGTTTTAGGCGGCGGTATTGTAAAAGGCTCTGTGGTTCTTCTGTCGGGCGAGCCGGGTGTTGGAAAATCAACCTTGCTTTTGCAGATTTGCGAATACGTTGGAAAAGATAAAAAAATCCTCTACGTTTCGGGAGAAGAATCGGGTTCACAGATAAAGTTGAGAGCTGCGCGACTTGGAGTTGATACGGGAAATTTACTTTTGCTTTGTGAAAACAACGTGGATTCAATAATAGGGGAGATCGATTGCAACGCTCCCGAAATTGTAATTATTGACTCAATCCAAACGGTGTATGACCCTGAAATCAGCTCTTCTCCTGGTTCTGTAACGCAGGTAAGACAAAGCACCTTCCGTCTTATCGGCAACGCAAAAGAAAATGACAGGGCTATAATTATTGTAGGACACGTAAACAAAGATGGCAATATAGCAGGTCCTAAAATACTTGAACATATGGTGGATGCAGTTCTTCATTTTGAAGGTGACAAACAGCATACGCATAGAATTATCAGAGCCGCAAAGAATCGTTTTGGGTCAACAAACGAGGTAGGAATTTTCGATATGTCAGATGACGGTCTTTCCGCTGTTGAAAATCCTTCAGAAGCCTTGATGGCTCAACGGTTGAAGGGTGTTTCGGGCTTTTGCCCCGTATGTACCGTGGAGGGAACAAGACCTATTATTGCAGAAATACAGGCTCTTGTTACTCCCACGTATTTTCCGTCTCCAAGGAGAACGTCTGCGGGTATAGATTATAACAGACTCAACCTTATTTTAGCCGTTCTTGAAAAACGATTGGGACTTAGATTTTCAACCCACGACGTTTACGTTAACGTTGCAGGTGGAATAAGACTTGACGACCCCTCTGCAGATTTAGCCGTGGCTCTCGCTTTGATATCCTCGTTGAAAGATATTCCCGTCCCCGACGATGCCGTTGCAATGGGTGAGGTGGGATTGGGAGGCGAATGCCGCTCCGTATCTGCTATTGATATGAGAGTTCGTGAGGCTAAAAAATTGGGCTTCAATCAGATAATTGTTCCGCAAAGCTCGATTTCCCGCTTGAAAGGTCAGACGGATAACTTAATGGCTGTTCGAGGTATATTTGATACGCTTAAGCTTTTTTGAAAAGGCTCTGTTTTTTCAAATATACTTACGGGAGCGTAAGGGCATAGATTGTAGGATTCAAAGCTTTTTGAGTCCATACTGCAATCTGTTTTTGTGCATATTCCGTCCTTTTGAAACGGACATTTTTCTATACAGTCTATAAACATAATTAAAAAAGGGCTTTGATGCCCTTTTTATCCCTTTCTGAAAAAATGACCTTCGGACATATTTTGCCCGAAGGTTCTTTTTTTATGCTATATGTATTTTGAAGGAAGAAAGGAATGGGATAAAAATTCCACCCCAAAACGTTATATGTAAGGCTTGTCTACTTGTATTACGCAATAAACGTTTTCTCCCATTTTATCTTGAACTTTTTTTGAAATGATATTTTTAACGTTTTCGTCGGATATTTTGCTATCCATAGGAACGACAACGTCAAAAATCAGATTTGTGTGTGAAGGTCCTTTTACAACACGGAAATCATGAATTGAGAAGCCTTGGGAAAGGGAAATTATTATTTCAATTAAATCTTGCTTAAGCTTATCTATTTCCTCGTCTCCACAGCAAACGGGGTCCATATGAATGACTGCGTGGATCGACAACTCATCATAAAGCCTTTTTTCAATGTTGTCAATGCAATCGTGCATAGTAGCAAGGTCACCGTCAAGGGGGATTTCAGCGTGAATTGAAATCATTCTTCTGCCTGGACCGTAATCGTGAATTATAAGGTCGTGTACGCCGATAACCACGTTGTTGTCCATAACTATTTTCTCGATTTTTTCAACAAGCTCTTTTTCTGGCGGTGTTCCAAGGAGAGGTGAAATTGTATCTTTTATAGCGCCGAAGCCTGCCTTGAAAATGAGTAAGGAAAGAATTATTCCGCAATAAGCATCAACGTTTATTCCCCATATTGTGTAAATAACTAACGTCAGTATTGTAGCTCCTGTCGCAAAGGTATCGGAAATGCAATCAGTTGCAGTTGCAACAAGGGTAGGGGATGAATATTTTTTACCGATTTGCTTGTTATATATGAACATATAGAGCTTTATGAGCATTGATATAACAAGAATGATTATAGCAGTAACATCGAAAACAGGAGCTTCGGGATTGAAAAGCTTGAGAACGGATTCCTTTCCAAGCTCAAAACCCATAAGGCAAATAATCATTGCAACAACAAGCCCCGATATGTATTCGAAGCGTCCGTGACCGAAGGGATGATCCTTATCTGGCTTTTGGGAAGCAAGCTTGAACCCTAATAATGCAACGAGGGAAGAACCTGCATCGGATAAGCTGTTGAAAGCATCAGATTTAACTGATACAGCTCCCGTTATATTTCCTGCAATTATTTTTAGAATAAATAAACAAAGATTGAGAAAAATTCCTGCAATTCCGCATATTGTTCCGAATTTGGTTCGAAGGCTTTCAGGAGATTCTTTGTCTTTTTCCTTTATTAAAAAATATGAAAGTATTTTTATCATTTTTTTACCGTCTCTACTTGTGTAAGAAAGGGCTGTCGCAAAACGGTTTTACGTTTCGGACAGCCCGAATGCATACAGATTTAATTAGTGAACAATAACCTTTTCTGTATCTTTATCAAAGATATGAGTTCTTGACATATCGATAGCCATCTTGATATCATCGCCTGTTCTTGCTTTACATCTGGATGAAACACGGGAAACAAGGTTTGTAACCTCTGTTGTAGCTGTTTCTTCACCAACGCTGAGGTAAAGGAAGATTTCAGCACCCATAAGTTCTGTAACTTCAACTTTAGCTTCGATTGTAGACTCTGCAAACTGTTCAAGATATCTTTCTTCGTCATGAATAAGCTCAGGACGGATACCAAGAATAACTTCTTTTCCTATGTATTCTTCCAGCTGACCATCTTCGTTCTTGGAATCGGGAACCTTCAATGTGAAGCCTTCGTTGAACTTGAAGAAGATTTCCTTGGAGTTCTTGGGACGTTCAAGCGTACCGTTTACAAAGTTCATTTGAGGTGTGCCGATAAATCCGGCAACGAATATATTGCAAGGCAAATCGTAGAGGTTTTGAGGAGTATCCACCTGCTGAATAAGACCATCTTTCATAACAACAATTCTTGTTGCCATGGTCATAGCTTCAACCTGGTCGTGAGTAACGTAAATAAACGTTGTTTTAAGTCTCTGGTGAAGCTTTGTAAGCTCGGTTCTCATGGTTGCACGGAGTTTAGCATCCAAGTTGGAAAGAGGTTCGTCAAGAAGGAATACTTTAGGTTCACGAACGATAGCACGACCCAAAGCAACACGCTGTTTCTGACCACCGGAGAGAGCCTTAGGTCTTCTGTCGAGCAAGTGAGCAATGTCAAGAATTCTTGCTGCTTCTTCAACTCTGCGTTTGATTTCTTCTTTTCTTGTTTTACGGAGCTTAAGACCGAAAGCCATGTTGTCGAAAACAGTCATGTGTGGATAAAGAGCATAGTTCTGGAAAACCATGGCGATATCTCTATCTTTAGGTGCTACATCGTTAACAAGTTTATCACCGATGAAAAGTTCACCTTCCGTAATTTCTTCAAGACCTGCGATCATACGAAGTGTTGTTGTTTTTCCGCAACCGGAAGGGCCAACGAGAATGATAAATTCCTTATCCTTTACTTCAAGACAAAAATCGGAAACAGCTGTAACGCCGCCTGGGTATCTTTTATAAAGGTGCTTAAAAAGTACGCTTGCCATTTAAATCCTCCTGAATGTCTTTTTGCACTATGCAAAAAGCTTTTTTTATTACCTCAATATATTATCAAATTTCTTTTAAAAAAGATAGAGGTTAATTACCCAAAAATTAGGTGTTGTTTTTAGACATATTGCATAAAAATCACAAGAAAACGAAGTTTTTTGCCCCAAATGGCTATTTATTTAAAGAATAAAAGCTTTATATGCCAATAAAATATTCAATAAAATCAAAAATTTCAGAATGAGAAATGGCAAACGCAATCAGAAATAAACTAAAAAAAACAAGTCCTGTAACGAAGCTTATTATAAAGAGTTTCTTACCCTCCATTTTTTTATCCTTCCTCGTATCATTTTTTTAACGTTTAATATTATCATATGGTCGATAATATCACACAAAATAAAAACGTTATTTGTGGATTAAATATTATTCTTTTGGTAACTCAAAGCCGTGTATAAATCCTTTTTCACCCACAGCGCAAATGTCCCCGCCAATAATTTTTGATTTGTAAATGAGAAGATTTGCTATAACTTCACCGTCTTTATATCCAGGATACCCGTTTACCGCATAGGTGTATCTGGTGACGGATTTACCTTTGTATTTTTTCAGATTCAAGCCTTGCTCACGCTGAATATCGTTATATTCTGTGTAAACGCTGTCAAATTCTTCAGGAATTACAACGTTAACGATTTCACAAGGTTCTTTTGATACGGTATATCCGAATTGCTCTATAAATTCAACTCTTTCTTCATTGGTGTCCATGCCGTCGAAGTTATATGCAACGACAGCAACGTCTGCATAATCATCGTAATCCGGTACGAATGCAACAAGTAAAGCGAGTATACCAAAGGCGCAGAACAGGGCGGCAAAGAATTTAAGCTTTGAGGCTTTTATTGTGTAAATGAACATAGCGGATGCTTTCCTCCATAAAATATAAATATGTGTTATATATTTATTATTGTGAAGTATTTTATATTCATTCAAAAAATAATTTTTTGGAAAAGGGAATAAGACAAGAGGTGGGAGTAGAGAGGCAAGAATGAAAAAACTCGAATCAAGGAATTAACCTCAATTCGAGCTTTTAATCAAATCTGAATTTTAAATAATAAAACTTATTTTTCGACAATTGGGAGAAAAATTCCCTCTGACTCTTGCTTTCTGCCTCTTACCTTGGCTGAGCCTCGGCGAAGCCTAATGTCCTACAACGGCTTTTTTACTATCTTAGAATACTGCCTCGGGTAAACCTTTGGAGTTTCCTTTATTTTTCTGATAACTACGAGAGTATGGTTGTGTTCAACCTCGGGAATTTTCACTGTGTGTATTTTTTCAATCTCTCCGCCACATATTTCTATAGCTCTTTTTGCTTCCTCAGCTTCAATTTCTCCTGCGCTTCCTTTCATGGCAACGAAAGTTCCACCGATTTTTACAAGGGGAAGACATAATTCCGAAAGCACGTTAAGCCTTGCAACTCCTCGTGAAAGAGCTACGTCGAAATCTTCTCTGAAGCCGCTTTCTTCGGCTCTTGCACATATTCCCGTCATATTTGAAAGTCCTGCATTTTCAGCGCAAAGAGAAACGAAATCAACCTTTTTCTTTGTGCTGTCAAGGGCGTGAACCTTTAAAGTGGGGTCAAACGCTCCGACAACAAGGGCAGGGAAGCCCGCTCCGCAACCAACGTCGATTATTTTGCTTCCGCTTTCCAATAATCCGTGGCTGAAAAGAGTGAGAGAATCAACGAAATGCAAAAGGGCAACGTCTCTTTCTGTTTTTAAAGCGGTGAGATTGTATTTAGCTCCTTCTACAGAAAGAAGCTCTGCAATTATTGCAAATTTATTCAGCTGTTCTTCGGAAATCTGAACAGGGGAGTTTTCCGAGAGAATTTTTTTGAAAAGCTCTGTGTTCATAAATTATCCTCTTAAGTATATAAGCAATACAGAGATATCCGCAGGGCTGATGCCAGAAATAGAGAGTGCTTCACCAATGCTTGCGGGACGGAATTTGTTCAGCTTCTGTGCCGCTTCAGCTTTAAGTCCCTTAAGTGTTGTGTAATCAATATCTGTGGGAAGCTTTTTCTGTTCAAGGGAATGAAGTCTGTCAACCTCGGAGAGCTGTTTTTTGATATAACCCTCGTATTTTATTTCCGTTTCAATGCGTTTGATAAGGTGCTTATCACCTTTGTACCCACCCAAAATTCCGTATAACGCTTTAAGCTCAACGTGAGGTCTTTTAACAAGTTCAGCGATACGAATTCCATTTTTCAAAGGCTCGTAGCCCTTTTCTTCAAGATAAGCGTTGAGAGTGGGGAGGGGAGGCGTAGACGTACTTCTGAGCCTCGTTATTTCGTTTTCTACAAATTCTTCTTCTTTTAAAAATTCGGAATACGTTTCTTCACTTATTATTCCTGCCTTGTATGCTTTGGGAAGTATTCTGCTTTTTGTGTTATCCTGACGTAAAAGCAGTCTGTATTCGCTTCTTGAAGTCATTATTCTGTAAGGCTCGTTAGTACCTTTGTTAACAAGATCGTCTATGAGAGTACCGATATAGCTTTCAGAACGGGAAAGGGTGAAGGGATTCATACCTTTTATCTTCAATGCGGCATTACATCCTGCCATAAAGCCTTGGACAGCCGCTTCTTCGTAACCCGAACTTCCGTTGAACTGCCCAGCACCGTAAAGACCTTCAATTTCTCTGAATTCAAGGGTGTTTTTTAATTGGGTAGGGTCTGCACAATCGTATTCAATGGCATATGCCGTTCTCATAAATACAGCATTTTCAAGCCCTTTTATGGAATGAATAAGCTTTTTCTGAACTTCTTCGGGCAAGGATGAGCTCATACCTTGGAGATAAACCTCCTTGGTGTTTTCTCCCATCGGCTCAACGAAAAGCTGGTGCCTTATCTTATCGGGAAAACGAACGACCTTGTCCTCTATACTCGGACAGTAACGAGGGCCTACACCTTTAATAACCCCTGAAAACAAAGGCGAGCGGTGAAGGTTTTCTCTGATTATTTTATGTGTTTCTTCATTTGTATAAGCAATATAACACTTCTTCTGAACTTCGGGAACTTCGTCACCGCTTGAAAATACGAATGGGTCTTCATCTCCTGCTTGTTCAGCCAAAACGGAATAATCAATGCTGTCTGCATGGATTCTGGGAGGAGTACCCGTTTTGAATCTGACTATTTTAACTCCTGCATCAATAAGACTTTGAGTCAGCTTTGTTGCGGCTAAAGTGTTATCGGGGCCCGATTCGTAAGCACATTCGCCCACAATTATTTTTCCGCCAAGGGAAGTTCCCGTTGAGATGATAACGGCTTTTGCTTCCCAAAACGCTCCCATGGACGTAACTACACCAACGGCTTTTCCGTCTTCAAATTTTATATCTGTTATTTCAGCTTGAACGAGAGAAAGATTTTTTTCTTCCTCAATAAGCTCTTTCATCAACGTGCTGTATTTTCTTCTGTCAACCTGAAGTCTGAGAGAATGAACCGCAGGACCTTTACTTTCGTTGAGCATTCTGCTCTGAAGCATAGCCTTATCTGCAAGCTTGCCCATAACACCGCCTAAAGCATCAAGCTCGTATACGAGATGACCCTTTCCAGTGCCTCCGATTGAGGGATTGCAAGGCATATTACCAACGAGATCAAGAGTCAACGTAAAAAGAGTTGTACTCAATCCCAAGCGGGAAGCGGCAAATGCGGCTTCTATTCCTGCGTGTCCTGCGCCAATGACGGCTATATCCGTTTTTCCTGCAAAATATTCCATAAAATTATCCTCAGCTTATTTGTGGAAAAGTCTTTTGGATTGATATCTTGGTTCTGAAGTGAGATTTATACCAAGCTTTTTGAACGTGTGGTTGTCAACAGAAGATAAAATAACGGTTGAATGAGCTTCAAGTCCTTTCAGCTTTGAAAGTGCGTCCATGGCTTTTCTTGCATTATCATCCGTTGTTGAAGCTATAGCTAATGCAATAAGTACTTCATCAGTGTGAAGTCTTGGGTTTACACTTGATAAAATACCCGTTTTAAGCTCTTGAATAGGAGCTATAAGCGTGGGAGAGATAAGGTCAACTTCTTTATCTATTCCAGCAATGGCTTTAACAGCATTAAGCATTGCGGCAGATGCCGCACCCAAAAGGGCAGACGTTTTTCCTGTTACGATTTTTCCGTCATCAAGTTCTATTGCAACGGCAGGCTGTCCGCCTGTTTCAAGGGATTTGGAAAGAGCCGCGATGGTAACAGCTCTATCGTCAACGGAAATTCCTGTCTGATTCATAAGTATTTCTATTTTCGATGCTTCCGTTCCGTCGGAATTGCCTTTAGCTTGCTCGCATAACGCAGTGAAATATCTTCTGATTATTTCTTCTCTTGCGGCATTGCTTACTGCATTGTCATCAAAAATGCAGTTTCCTGCCATGTTAACGCCCATATCCGTAGGGGATTTATAAGGGCTTTGACCTTCTATTTTTTCAAAAATAGCGTTAAGTACAGGGAAAACTTCCACGTCTCTGTTGTAGTTTACCGCACTTTTTCCATAAGCTTCAAGATGATAGGGGTCAATCATATTAACGTCATCAAGATTAGCTGTTGCGGCTTCGTAAGCGAGATTTACGGGATGCTTCAACGGTATGTTCCATATGGGGAAGGTTTCGAATTTTGCGTATCCCGCTTTTATTCCACGAAGATTATCATGATAAAGCTGTGAAAGACAACAGGACATTTTTCCGCTTCCGGGTCCTGGAGCGGTAATTACTATCAAAGGTCTTTTGGTTTCTATATATTCGTTTTTCCCGAATCCATCGGGAGAAACTATTTTTTTCACATTAAAGGGATATCCCTCTATGGGATATTGCAAGAAAACCTTTTTGTTTCTTGCTTCAAGCTTTGATTTAAAAAGCTTTGCTGTGGGCTGTTCTGCAAATTGAGAGATAACAACGCTCCCAACGTAAAGGCCCAAACGTTCGTATTCATCTATAAGACGGAGCACGTCTGCATCGTATGTAATATCAAGGTCTCCGCGTCTTTTGTTACTTTCTATGTCCGCCGCATTTATAACTATAACTATTTCAGCAACGTCAGAAAGATTTTTAAGCATTCTGAGCTTTGAATCAGGTTCAAAGCCAGGAAGAACTCTGGATGCATGAAAATCGTCCAAAAGCTTTCCTCCAAATTCAAGATAAAGCTTTCCGCCGAAGCGTTCTATTCTTTTGGAAATTTCCTCAGACTGCATTTTGAGGTACTTTTCGTTGTCAAAACCGATTTTCATAAATTTTACCTTTCTTACCGGGTCTTTTTGAAAAAAGACCCAGACCCAAAAACTTTAATTGCTATCGCGCTGAATGATAAAGAAAACACGCAAAGGGATTTCTTATGCAAGACGATATAAATCCCAAAATCCCAAAGTCGCATAGCGCATTAGCCGTTAGTCCGTTAGGACAAAGACTTTGCAGGGACAGTTTATGTCCCTGCAAAGATTTATTATTTTTTCAATTTTCTTATGCTTTGCCGTTGCAACCAAGAACGTTAACAAGCTTATGCTGAACAAGCTTTTTGATGTTTGCTCTTGCGGGCTTGAGATATTGACGGGGGTCGAAATGATCGGGATGTTCGTTGAAGTATTGACGGATGGAAGCAGTCATAGCAAGTCTGAGGTCGGAGTCAATGTTGATTTTGCAAACTGCCATTCTTGCTGCCTGTCTGAGCATATCTTCGGGAATACCGATAGCATCGGGCATTTTACCACCGTTTGCGTTGATGATGTCAACGAATTCGGGAATAACGGAAGATGCACCGTGAAGAACGATGGGGAAGCCAGGGAGTCTCTTGGAAACTTCTTCGAGAATGTCGAAGCGGAGCTGAGGCTTCTGACCGGGTTTGAATTTGTATGCGCCGTGGCTTGTA
The DNA here is from genome assembly GCA_015064625.1 of Oscillospiraceae bacterium. Classification (GTDB taxonomy): domain Bacteria; phylum Bacillota; class Clostridia; order Oscillospirales; family CAG-382; genus SIG653. The sequence goes on from SVRW01000019.1 coordinate 38,646, forward strand.
CCGATAGCGATAGCAAGAGAGTCAACGCCTGTCTTTTCAACGAATTCCTGAACCTGATCGGGATCAGTGTAGGAAGCGTCTGCGTCGCTTACGTTAACTGCATCTTCGATACCTGCAAGTCTGCCAAGTTCGCCTTCAACAACAACGCCGTGAGCGTGTGCATATTCAACAACCTTCTTTGTAAGAGCGATGTTGTCTTCGAAAGAATGGTGAGAACCGTCGATCATAACGGATGTGAATCCGCCGTCGATACAGGATTTACAAAGTTCAAAAGTATCGCCGTGGTCAAGATGCAAGCAGATAGGAAGATCCGTATCTTCGATTGCAGCTTCAACGAGCTTTACCAGGTATGCGTGTTTTGCATAGTTTCTTGCGCCGGAGGAAACCTGAAGGATAAGAGGAGCATTTTCTTCTTTAGCAGCCTCAGTGATTCCCTGAATGATTTCCATGTTGTTTACGTTGAAAGCACCGATGGCGTAACCGCCTTCGTAAGCCTTCTGGAACATTTCTTTTGATGTTACAAGTGCCATGATGAACCTCCAAAAAAATTTTTATTATAATCTTGGCTTATGATACCATTTTTTCTCTTTTAAGTCAATAGGCAAATTGTAATAAAATCTTGTAAATTATTATAAAATATTATTTATATAGCGTATACGTTGGTTTCCCACGAGGGAAGGCAAGGGTGATGCCTGAGATAGATTTTATAATCCTTTGACATAGAATTTATAAGAAGTGGTAAGGCGTATATATCCTCTGCTCTGTGGTAAGCTGCAACGAGCAATTTGGGATGATGAAGCTTTATAGTTTCAAGGCTTCCCAAAAGAGCATCCGCTTCCGCTCCTTCCACGTCGTATTTAATAACGGAGCAATATTTGCCTTGGAGAATATCGTCTACTGTTCGGACTTCAACTTTTTTTATTTTGCCCGCTTTTTTCGTGTCAGTGCCCAAAGTTACCGAGCCTCTTCCTCTTGAAAAAACAAAATCGGTTTCTCCGTTTTCCTTTCCCACGGCGCAGTTATACAAATTGAAATTTCCGTATTTGGTTTTAAGCTTTTCAAAGCTTTTCGGACAAGGCTCTGATGCGTAAAAGTCGTCAAAACCACCCGAATATTTTTCGAAGTCCTCTGCCGTATCTCCTGTGTACGCTCCGCAGTCGAAAACCGTTTCCTTTATATTTCCTCTGAGGAGTAACTTGTATCCGTTTTCAATAGAACTTTCACATTCTTTGAGAAAGGAAATATTTCCCGAAAGTCTGAATCTTAAAATATTTTCAAAAACCTTTTTTGATTCCTCGTCAGCAAGTAACGAATAAGCATTCTTGATTTTTTCCATATCGAAAGATAAAGCTTCCTTCGTGAAGGGAATTTTCCCGAAAACAGGCATTTCAGGATAAATAAGATTCATTCTTTTTGAAAGTGAAAATATTTCATCCGTTTCTTTAACCCCGAAAGCCATCATGAATAAAGCGTTATCGTTTTGGGATATGACTTTGCTCAGAGGCTGTATTTTCATGCCTCTGAAAATTTTTTCCCGAAAAAAAGCGTCAGATACGCAGATTCCGTCAATATTCACGTTTATGCTTTCGAGATAATCAATAAGCTTGTCCGCTCCATCTCCTGTGCCGTATATGAATTTTTGTCCGTTGTGTTCTTTCACTATGTCAAATACGTCACGCATTGATAATCACCTTTGGAGATAGCTGTTTTTGTATTCGTTTTTTCGTATAGATATAATATGGAATCTGGGCAACGAGAGCCAGTGACCAGGTTACAGGGTATGAGAGGTAAAGCACCATTATGTCCTTTTCGGGCGAGAATATACATAATACCCAGAAAACTCTTGCGGCACAGCAGAAAAACAGCGATATGAGCATTGGACCAAGTCCGCATCCCATTCCACGCAGAGAACCGTTTACAACGTCCATCATTCCGCAGAGGAAATAGGTGAGGGAAAATACCGTAAGTCTGACTATCCCATATTCAATGGAAATTTTTTCTCCGGGTACGTAAAGACCTAAAAGACTCTCCCCGAAAACTTTTGCAATTGTTCCAATAATAATTCCCGTAACAGAAACGCAGGCAAGGCATAAAAACAGAATTTTGTTCAGACGTTCAATTTTTTTTGCACCTAAATTCTGCCCGGAGAAGGTTAGGGACGTCTGATGAAAAGCGTTCATACAAACGTATATAAAGCCTTCAATATTTCCTGCGGCAGAGTTGCCTGCAATCAATGCACTGTCAAGAGTATGTAACGTGTCGTAATTGTTGATGGATGATTGTATTATAACGTTGGAGATGGAAAATACCGAGGATTGAATTCCTGCAGGAATTCCAATGGAAACAATCCTTTTCAAAGCCGAAGAATGTAAACGGATGTTTTTGGGAATGAGCTTGATTTCCTCATCCGTTACAACGAGCCTGCGGAAAACCATAAATGCGGAAAAATATTGTGAAATAGCCGTAGCAACTGCAACGCCCGCAACACTCATATGGAAAAATGCGACGAAAATCAGATTAAAAATAACGTTTATAAATCCTGCCGCAATAAGATAGTACATAGGACGCTTCGTATCTCCTGCGGAACGGAGAATGGAAGCACCAAAGTTATATACCATTAAAGCGGGCATGGAAAGAAAATAAATTTTCAAATATAATGCTGATAAGTTTATTATTTTATCTGGGGTTTTCATCAATCCCAAAAGGGTTTCTGCAAGTAATGGACCTGCTATTGCAAGAATAATTCCTGCACCTATTGAAACCGCTATGGCTGTATGAACGGTTTTCTGCAGGTTCTCTTTATCTTTCGCACCAATATTCTGCGCAACTGTTACGCCAACACCTGCAGAAAGCCCTATAAACATATTTATGCAAAGGTTAACGAGAGAACCTGTACTGCCAACAGCAGAAACGGCTTCTTTCCCTTCGAACTGACCGATAACAATAATATCAGCCGCGTTGAATAATAATTGAATTAAGCTTGATAAAATTATGGGAATAGTAAACGTTACTATTTTGCCGAATAACGGCCCGTTTGTCATGTCAATGTTGTTTTTTTTCAAGAAAACACTTCCCCATAGAAAAATTCGGAATTATGAACGCGGAATGCGGAATAAGTAAAAACATGACTTGATGTGCAAATTTCAGCGTTTCAGCTTTTCAATTATTCCGAATTGCGAATTCCGCATTGATTTTACCATTTAAATCCGTATTTGATGGTTGTGCACATAAGCTTTTCTGTTCCTAAAAGCTCGCTTATAGAAACAAGAGTGTAGCCTTGAGCCACAAGCTCGTCAGCAAGCATGCAGAAAGCGTCTGCTGTGGTGTCGTAAATATCGTGCATAAGAACGATACCGCCGCTGTGAACTTGTTTGATCGTGTAATCATATATCATTTGTGCTATTTGTTCGCTGGAGTGGGTTTTTAGATGATTGCTGCGAAACTCCCAATCCTTTGAATCGATGTCCCAACAAATGATAGGAGTATGAAGATTTGCCATTTGGTTTTCCGTAATATTTCCGTAAGGGGGACGGATAAGTGTTGCTTTAACACCTGTGTGTTTAAAAAGATTTGTGTTTGTATCGTCTATTTGCTTTTGTACTTCTGCATAAGTCATTTTGTTGAAATTGGGATGATTGTAGGAATGGTTTCCTATGTCGCAACCAAGCTCTATCATTCTTTTTATAGTAGGAGCTGCGGATGAGGAAACACGTTCGCCAACCATGAAGAACGTTGCTTTCATTCCAAGCTCTTCCAATTTGTCAAGGATTTTATTTGTAGAGCCAGTGTAAGAGGGTCCGTCGTCAAAGGTGAAAGCAATAACTTTTCCTTCGACGGGTTTTATGTCTGTGCCGTAATATGGATTGAGAACTGAAATATCACCTGATGAGGGTTCTTCAGAGCTTGCAGATGCTTCACTTGAATTTTCTTCAACGCTTGAATCATCTTCGCTTGAAGGTTCTTCCATGCTTGAGACGATCTCACTGCTTTCTGATTCTGATGCTTCAACGGAAGATTCTTCTTCCGATGATTCAGTTGTTTCCGAGCTGTCTGTGCTTTCTTCAGCTGTCGAAGATTGAGATTCAACAACAGAAGATGAATCTGCTGAGCTTTCTGACAATGAGGATTCATCAGTTCCCGCAGTACAAGCGGTAAAAGAGAAAACAAAAGTCAAAACCAGAATAAAAGAAATCAATCGATAAAAATTTTTTTGAAGTTTCATTTTTTTCCTTCTTTCCTAATTTTTTGTAAAAATTATAAATTGTATTTCCAACAGTGAATTTTATCACATAACTTGATTTATGTCAATCGAAAAAATTTGAAAAGTTATCGCGTTATTGATGAAAATATTATATGTAATAAATGCGATTTGAAAGATGTATTCTGTTGCTTTAAGATTTTTGCAGAAATGTCAGTATTTGTTTTTAATTTTTTTAGGGTTGAATGTAAACTTTTTATTAAATTTAAAATTTATGGTAGAAATTACTATTATTGTGTGGTATAATTCATCCGTTTGAGTAAATAAAGAAACAAAAAATCCAAAGAAAAAATGTAAGATGAAGAAAGAGAGGCATTCTACTATGACAAAATGGGTTTATATGTTCAGCGAAGGCGATGCTACAATGCGTAATACGCTTGGCGGAAAAGGTGCAAACCTTGCTGAAATGACCAAAATTATCGGTGCAGACGTAGTTCCCCAGGGATTCACCATTATCACTGATGCTTGTACAAAGTATTATGAAGATGGCCGCACGATCAACGATGAAATCATGGAACAGATCATGGAATACATCGTTAAAATGGAAGAAGTAACAGGAAAAAAATTCGGAGATTTGGAAAATCCCCTTCTCGTATCAGTTCGTTCTGGCGCAAGAGCATCCATGCCTGGTATGATGGATACAATTCTTAACTTGGGTCTTAACGAAGAAGTTGTTAATACAATGGCTGCAAAATCAGGCAATCCTCGCTGGGCTTGGGACTGCTATAGACGTTTCATCCAGATGTATTCTGACGTAGTTATGGAAGTAGGCAAAAAATACTTCGAAGAGCTCATCGATGAAATGAAAGAAAAGAAGGGCGTAACACAGGATATCGACCTTACAGCAGAAGACCTCAAGGAATTGGCAACACAGTTCAAAGCTGAATATAAAGCAAAGATCGGTGAAGACTTCCCAACTGATCCTAAAGTACAGTTGGTAGGCGCTATCAAAGCTGTTTTCCGTTCATGGGATAACCCCCGTGCAAACGTTTACCGTCGTGACAACGATATCCCTTATTCTTGGGGAACTGCTGTTAACGTTCAGTCCATGGCTTTCGGTAACATGGGTGACAACTGCGGTACAGGCGTAGCCTTCACAAGAGATCCTTCCACAGGCGAAAAGAAGCTTATGGGTGAATTCTTGACAAACGCTCAGGGTGAAGACGTTGTTGCTGGTGTTCGTACACCAATGCCCATCGCTCAGATGGAAGAAAAATTCCCTGCTGCATTTAAGAAATTCACAGAAATCTGTGAAAAGCTTGAAAAGCACTACAGAGATATGCAGGATATGGAATTTACTGTAGAAAATGAAAAACTCTATATGTTGCAGACTCGTAACGGCAAGAGAACTGCACAGGCTGCTCTTAAGATAGCTTGTGATTTGGTTGACGAAGGAATGAGAACAGAAGAAGAAGCTGTTGCAATGATCGATCCTCGTAACCTTGATACGTTGTTGCATCCTCAGTTCGACGCTGCAGCTCTCAAAGCTGCAACACCTCTCGGAAAAGGTCTTGGCGCATCTCCTGGAGCTGCTTGCGGTAAGGTTGTATTTACAGCAGAAGACGCAGAAGCATGGAATGCAAGAGGCGAAAAGGTTGTTCTCGTTCGTCTTGAAACCTCTCCCGAAGACATTACAGGTATGAAAGCATCTCAGGGGATTCTTACAGTTCGTGGCGGTATGACATCTCACGCAGCCGTTGTTGCTCGTGGTATGGGTACTTGCTGTGTATCTGGATGCGGCGATATCAAAATGGATGAAGAAAACAAGAAATTTACATTGGCAGGTCAGACATTCGTAGAAGGTTCTGAAATCTCCATCAACGGAACAACAGGTAATATCTATGCAGGTATTATTCCTACTGTTGACGCAAAAATCGCAGGCGAATTCGGAAGAATTATGGCTTGGGCAGATAAATTCAGAAAACTCAAGGTTCGTACAAACGCTGATACACCCGCAGATGCAAGAAAAGCTCGTGAGCTTGGCGCAGAAGGTATCGGTCTCTGCCGTACAGAGCATATGTTCTTTGAGGCAGACAGAATTGCAGCATTCCGTGAAATGATCTGTGCTGATACAGTTGAAGAAAGAGAAGCTGCTCTTGAAAAGATCCTTCCTTATCAGCAGGGCGACTTTGAAGGCTTGTTCGAAGCTCTTGAGGGCTGTCCCGTTACGATTCGTTTCCTTGATCCTCCTCTCCATGAATTCGTTCCCACAGAGGAAGAAGATATCAAGAAACTTGCTGACGCTCAGGGCAAAACAGTTGAAGATATTAAAGCACTTATTTCTTCATTGCACGAATTCAACCCCATGATGGGACACAGAGGACTTCGTCTTGCAGTAACTTATCCTGAAATTGCAAAAATGCAGACAAAGGCTGTTATCCGTGCAGCAATCAACGTTCAGAAAGCACATGCTGATTGGAAAGTTGTACCTGAAATCATGATTCCCCTTTCTTGCGATAAGAAAGAATTGGCATTCGTTAAGAAGGTTGTTGTAGATACAGCTGACGCTGAAATCAAAAAAGCAGGTATTGAACTTGCATACGAAGTTGGAACAATGATGGAAATTCCAAGAGCATGTCTTACTGCTGATGAAATTGCTGAAACAGCAGACTTCTTCTGCTTCGGTACAAACGACCTTACACAGATGACATACGGTTTCTCCCGTGATGACGCTGGTAAGTTCCTCGATGCTTACTATGATAAGAAGATATTCGAAAACGATCCTTTTGCAAAGCTTGACCAGACAGGCGTTGGCAAGTTGATGGAAATGGCAATCAAACTCGGTAAGCCCGTAAACGAACATCTCCACGTAGGTATCTGTGGAGAACATGGCGGCGATCCTTCTTCTGTAGAATTCTGCCACAAGATTGGTCTCGATTACGTTTCCTGCTCACCTTTCAGAGTGCCTATCGCTCGCCTTGCAGCAGCTCAGGCTGCTATCAAATATGGGGAGGACTAATCTGTACTTCAGTTTTAAGGTTAATTTCGACCAAGCAGAAGCATACAGAAAATCAACAGACCAATATCTTCGTGCAAAACAGTGG
>SVRW01000020.1 GCA_015064625.1 Oscillospiraceae bacterium
CATTTGTCAATGGGCGTGTTGAACGTTCATTTTACCCTTGACAAATGGCAATTGATCATTTATCATTTCATCGGGTAAAATCTTTTCTTTTCTCTCTACTTTTTCATTTTAACTTTACAAAACCAATTGAAATATAAAAACGTACTCACGCCCGAGAAAGACATAATGCAAAGCACAAGTAAAAAAGAAATCATCAAGGATGTAAATACACTTGGTTTAAAAGATTGCAATCGTTCTTTAACGTTTTTCGTTCCTAATACTATAACCAATGAAACGACGAGGTATGCCATTAGAATAAGGCCTTGATTATTCGCCATAAAAGAAATTTGAGAAGAAATAAAACTCCATTCAGCAGTAATAACTGTGCTTATAAATTCTTTTGGAACAACACCAAAATCAGCAATACAAAGTTTTTTAACAACGCAGAAAGCATCATTCATAGAATCTGCTCGAAAAAAAACCCACATCAAATTTACAAAAGAAAAAGTAATAATCCAATTTAATGCAGGGTGCAAATTTTTAAAGAACTTATTGAAATGACGAGTTATAACACAAAAAACGCCATGACATACGCCCCAAAATATAAATGTCCAGTTAGAACCATGCCATATACCGCTTATCAAATATACTATCATAATATTCAGATAAGTTCTGCCTTTTCCTTTACGGTTTCCGCCTAATGGAATATATATGTACTTTGTAAAAAACCTCGTCAGCGTAATATGCCATCTGTCCCAAAACTCATTGATTGTTGTTGCTTTATACGGAGAATTAAAATTTATAGGCAGCTCGATATTTAACATTTTTCCCATTCCGATTGCCATATCAGAATAACCACTGAAGTCAAAATATATTTGGAACGTGTATAGTATAGTTACAAGCAAAGAACTCGTAGTATTCAAGCTGTTAATATTGCCATACCCCCAATTAACAGCATTTCCAATAACATCAGCAATCAAAACTTTTTTTGCCATACCTATAGCAAAAGCGTATAATCCTTTTGAAAAATTATTCCAATCAAACTTTTTCTTTGAAATATCTGAAAATTGAGGCACAAGCTCATCATGTGTTACAATAGGACCCGCTACCAACTGTGGAAAAAAAGATACAAAACAGGCGTACTCTATAATATTATAATCTAAAACTTCTCCTTTGTAAGAATCTATTACAAAGGATAATTGTTGAAAAGTAAAAAAACTAATTCCTAATGGAAGTAAAAAACTCTCAACGAAGAAATCTGTTTTAAATATAGAATTTATATTATCTATAAAAAAATTAAAATATTTAAAGTAAAATAAAACGGCAATGTTCAATGCTAAGCCAAAGACCAATATGCATTTTTTTATTTTTTGGTTATCTTTAAACAATTTAAAAGATTTATAGATAAGAAAATTAACCAAAATACTTCCAATCATAATTACAAGGTATGTTTGATTAAAATATCCATAAAACCACAACGACATTCCAAGCAAAAGCACCATGGCTGGCTTATGCAAATTAAATTTATTAAGTGAAAAATACCCAATTATAGTTATTGGCAAAAAGAGCAAAACAAAAATATACGAGTTAAAAAGCATAATTAAACCCCATTTCCTTTGTTTTTATGGTCTTAACAAGTAAAAAATCATAAATTAATACTCATTTTTTGCTAATATTACTTTTTTTGATTTTATCATAATATATCTTTATTGTCAACATAAAATAACATCATAATATACAAAAACTAAAATATAAAGCAAAATACAAATACTCTATTTTATTATTCCCTTGTCAACCATATTTTGCAACGCTTTAAGGATTCCTAATTTTGCATGGGCGAAGGTAAGACCGCCTTGGAAATAAACAGCGTATGGTTCACGCATAGGTGCATCTGCGGTCAATTCGATGGAAGAGCCCTGAACAAAAGCACCCGCCGCCATAATGATTTCACTGTCGTATCCAGGCATTGGTCCGGGAATTGGAGTTGCATAACTATCTACTGCCGCCGCAGCCTGTATTCCTTCGCAGAAGGCAATAACCCCTTCTTGAGTGCCTAACCTTATGGATTGAACTATATCGTGTCTTGATTCCGTTGAATTTGGGACGGCTTCATAGCCCAGCCCTTCAAAAACGTTTGCGGCAAATATTGCACCTTTAACAGCAGATGCTACAACGGTTGGAGCAAAGAAAAGTCCTTGATAGAATGATTGCAGCACACCGAAATTGATTCCAACTTCTTTTCCCAATCCAGGAGAATTAAGTCTATAGCCGCAACGGTCTATAAGTTCTTTTTTACCAACGATATATCCACCGCTTGCCGCCAGTCCACCCCCTGGGTTTTTAATAAGAGAGCCTGCCATAAGGTCAGCTCCTACCTCTGTAGGTTCACAAAGCTCCACAAATTCCCCATAACAGTTATCTACAAAGCAGATAACGTCAGGTTTTATATTTTTGATAAATGAGATAAGCTCCCCTATTTGCTTAACTGAAAAAGTGGGGCGCATTTTGTATCCCTTTGAACGCTGGATAGTTACTACCTTTGTTCTTTCGTTAATGCCTTTTTTTATTGCCTCATAATCGAAAGTTCCGTCAGGCAACAAATCAGCTTCTGCATATGTTACACCATTTTCAATGAGTGAGCAAGGTGATGGTCTAAGTCCTATAACGGATTCTAAAGTATCGTACGGTCTTCCAACGGGCGAAAAAAGCTCGTCACCTGGGAGAAGATTTGCAAGCAAAGCCGTTGCAATTGCGTGTGTCCCACAAGTTATCTGAGGACGCACTAACGCCGCTTCGGTTTTAAAGCAATTGGCATACACTTCTTCCAAAGTATCACGTCCCGCATCGTCATAACCGTACCCTGTAGAGGGTACAAAGCAATGAGAGCCGACCTTGGCGTCCTGCATTGATTTAATAACCTTTGCCTGATTCGCTTCGGCTATATTGTCGATTTCATCAAATCGTTCCTTTAACTTTTTTAAAGCTTTCTCCCCTATTTCATATGTTTTATCACTTATTCCAAATTCATAAAATCCATTCATTTTTTATACCTCTTATTATCAATTAAGTGTTTTATTCTATAACGAAGCACTTCTCTATGCCGTAATATTCAAATGCATTTATAACGTTTCGGGTTATTCTCTCCCCGCAAACAGCAATAGGAACTGCAGGCGGGCATCCTACCGATGGAGATGCAAGAATTCTATTTTCCGCTTTTTCTATAGGCAATAAAACCTTTCGCGAGAGCATAGCGTTTCTGACAGAGATAACTTCTGACGGCTTTTCAAAAACGGGAATCCCCTCTTTTATTTCAGCTTTTTTCTGAAGTGAGCAAAGAACGTTTTTTACCCTCTCCAAATCCGAAATTTCAGGCGTAAACATAAGCACTAAAAAATCATTATCTGCAAATTCGGGATACAGTTTTTGGCTTTCTAACAGCTTTGCAAGTTCCGTTCCTTTATATCCGTATTTCTTTGTATCTAAAGTTATTTTTAAAGGCTCGTTACCAAGTAAGCTATATCCGTTTTCAAGCAATATCTTTTTTAATTCAGATAGCTTTTTTACATATTCAGACAGCTTTTTTTCGTATCCTTCGGACAAATATTTATTAACGAAGTCAAGGGATTGAAGGATCAGATAAGAAGGAGAAGTAGAACCAAACAGAGAAAGTGCTTCCTTTGCACAAACTTTGAAATATCCGTCTGCAGATTCAGAAATATGCAGATATGCTCCCCCAGTGAGAGCGGGCAAAGTCTTATGTGCGGAATCACAGCACATATCTGCTCCCATATCAATAGGATGCAAAGATGGAGTTAAAAATTTCAGATATGCTCCGTGAGCATTATCAACAAGGAGCAAAACTCCATATTTTTTACAAACCTTGGAAATTCCTTTAATATCAAGCATATTTCCAAGATAATCAGGGCTAGTTACGTAGACGGCAGAAGGTTTGTTTTCTGCATTATTTATGGCGTTTTCCACATCCTTTGGAGTAATATAGCAAGACAGATAGTTATCGTCGGAATAAAGCCATTCTATATCAAAGCCCAAAAGTGCCGATGCTGTAATAAAGGTTTTATGAGCGTTTCTTCCAGCCAATATGGTAGGGTTTTCTTTTCCTGCAATAGCTAAATATAACATGGCACGAATACATAAAGAAGATCCCTCTGTTGAATAAAACGTATTACAACCAAATAATCTGCTTGCATTTTCCTCGCTTTCACGTATTATTCCAACTGCATCGTAAAGGCTGTCCGCACCGTTTATTTCCGTTATATCGTATTTTTCAAAGCCTGTTAAATTTTCTCCTTTGTGGCCTGGCATATGAAGTCTTAACGTCTCCATTTCGGCATAACGTTTCACAAAGTCAACTATAGGAGTTTTCATAATATCTCCAATCAGCTATCTTCTCTCGCAACCGCAATGGCAATAGCACATTCCATGCGTTTTCTGAAAAGCTCACAGCCGTATTTATAAACTCCTTTTACAGAGCCTGTGGAATGGTAAGCGTTAGCAGCGCAACCGCCTGAACAATAAAGCTTCGCCCAACAATCCTTACATTCTTCCCTTGCATAAACGTTACAAGAGAAAAATTCCTCGCGTATTTCCGTATTTGAAACGCCGTTCCAGATATCACCTAACTTGAATTTTTCATCGCCTACAAACTGATGGCAAGGGTAAAGGTCACCCCAAGGGGTTACAGCCATATATTCAGTACCCGAACCGCAACCTGATATACGTTTATAAATACAAGGACCGCCTTTAAGGTCAATCATATAGTGGTAGAAAGTAAAGGGTCTTCCCTCTTTCTCACGTTCTATCATAAGATGAGCCAATTTTTCATATTGCTCCATGATTATGGGAAGGTCCTCTTTTGTCAATTCAGATTCATCCCCAGGTGCACAGACAACGGGCTCCATGCTCAATTCAGTAAATCCCAAATCAAGCATTGTTTTTATATCTTCAAGAAAATCGGGGTTTGCATGAGTAAAAGTTCCCCTCATATAATAATCCTTACCGCCACGTGCTTCTACAAGCTTCTGGAACTTTGGAACTATACGCTCCCAGCTTCCTCTGCCCTCGTAATCGACACGGTATCTGTCATGAACCTCTTTTCTGCCGTCAAGGCTGAGGACTACGTTGCTCATTTCCTTGTTTGCGAATTCTATAACGTCATCGTTGATACCGAGTCCGTTAGTTGTCAAAGTAAATCTGAAATTTTTGTTATGCTTTTTCTCAATGCTTCTTGCGTATGCGACAAGTTCTTTAAGCATATCAAAATTCATAAGAGGCTCGCCGCCAAAAAAGTCAACCTCTAAATTATGGCGTGTTCCTGAATTTTCGATAAGGTAATCAAGGGCACGTTTTCCGACTTCAAGACTCATAAGTCCTCTGTTTCCCTTGTATTTTCCCTGACTTGCAAAGCAATACGCACAGTTCAAATTACAAGTATGTGCAACGTGAAGACAAAGAGCCTTAACAACGCCCGACGTTTTTGCCTTCAGCTCACCTGCCATTTTTTCAAAGGTATCGGGAGCAAAAAGTAAGCCTTCCTCTTTAAGTTCCTCTATCTGAGAGTAGCATTCCTCTATTTCTGACTTGGGAATATCCTTATATTTCTTTGAAAGTTCATCTATAACGTATTCACGGCTGTTATTTTCATAAATTTCTATTAAATCATAAGCAATTTCATCCACAGCGTGAACAGACCCCGAACAGATGTCAAGAACTATGTTTAACTCTCCGAATTTATATTGATGTATCATTTGAATTTTCCCCTTTTTGAAACATACAGAAAAACGCCGCCGCATAACCCGCGGCGGCATCATTTCAGCTAATTGAATTATTTGCTTTCTTTAACGTCTTTCTTTACGTTTTCGCATTTCTGGTTAGCAATACCGCAGCTTGTTTTGCAAGCGGACTGGCAAGATGTCTGACATTCGCCACAGCCACCATTTTTTGCACTAGCGCAAAGATTTTTTGTAGCCATTGTTTTGATATGTTTCATATCGAGTCTCCTATATAATCTTTAGATATATTTTTTGATATTATAGCACTTTTATAGCTCAAAGTCAATACCTTTGATAAATTTTTGCATTTTTTGAACCATTAAATAAACGAATTAAAACTCCTGTATAAACCATCATGAATCTTTATATTACTATTTTCATACAAAATAAACTGTGATCAATTCATTTTTCAATAATCATTAGTAGCATCACCATTACCGCTTACGGGAATAGCGTCTCCGAGATAAGTTGGTTCGACCTTGAACAAGCACCAGATGAAGTCCTTACATCTTGCAATCATTTCACGGCTTTCTCTGTAAAACTCATTTTCGTACCAGTAAACGTCAGAAGCAACACCGTAACTTTCCATACCCATTTTTTCTGCATTGTACATTCCACGGTACAAATGGTATTCCTGAGTTACAACAATAACCTTTTCGGCTTTAAAGATCTCTTTTGCTCTATACATTGTTTCATAGGTAGAAAAGCCTGCATGATCCATAAAAACGTCTTCCGAGGGAACTCCCTTGTTTATGGCATATTGCTTCATAACGCCTACCTCGTTGTAACCTACTCTGCCATGATCCCCGCTCATAAGTAGCTTTGGAGCGCCGCCTTTTTTATATATGTCAATGGCGAAATTAAGCCTGTCACGAAGCATATCACTTGGAGTTCCGTCAGGCTTTATACCGCAACCTAATACTATAATACAATCGACGTCTGAAAGATTTGCTGCTTCTTCAACCGTCAAAATGTTCTCATCAACGGATTTTTTAACGTAAAGATTCAAAGAGAGAGTCAGAATACCGATAAAAATCCCGAAGCAAACACAGAAAATGCAGAACCGTTTTACTACTTTTCTGAAACGTACACTTTTCAAAACCTTTTTCAAAAACCCAAAAATTATTTTGAAAAATCCTAAAATCCTTTCAGCTATTTTTTTCATAATACATCCTCTCACGTTACTACGTTAAAATCAGTATATCACATTATATTTTTAATGTCAATTACAAAAAACGCTCCAAGATCAACGTTCCTGAAGCGTTTATATATAAAACTATTATTTTTCAGATGTATAGTTATCGAAGTAGCCCTGAATCCAGACGATAGGAGTTCCTTTATCACCGCTACCTGAAGTGAGGTCGCAGAGAGAGCCGATAAGGTCTGTAAGTCTTCTTGGCGTTGTTCCTTGAGATGCCATACTGCCTACGAGGTTATCTTCTTTTGTTTTGATACGTTCAGAGATAGCCGCTTTAAGAGCATCACCCGAAAGATCTGCGAAATCGTTATCCGCAAGATATTTAAGCTTGATTTCGTTGGGCTGGCCTTCAAGTCCCTTTGTATATGCAGGGGCAACAACAGGGTCTGCAAGCTCCCATATTTTTCCAACAGGGTCTTTGAAAGCTCCGTCACCATATACCATAACTTCAACGTTTTTTCCCGTTGCATCTTTGATATATTTCTGGATGTTTTCAACAACTTCCTGGCAATCTTTTGGGAAAAGTTTAACGGAAGTTTCCGTCGCCTTATTGCTTCCCAAAAGTCCGAAATCAGCATTAAATCCGCTTCCGTCAACAGAAGAAGTCAATATTTCATCAAGAGAATATATTGTTTCTCCACCAGCGGCTTTGAGAAGACGTTTTGTTCTTGCACGGGTATGAATATCAGCACAAAGAACGTTTTTCGTATATTTAAGAATGGAACGGCAATCGTTGGCAAGAATAATTTCAACCTCTGCACCTACAGAAGAAACAAGCTCTTTATAATATTCGATATAATCAACACCTGTGAAACGATGCTTTTTATAACCGAAAAGCTCTCTGAATTTTGCTTCTGTAAGAACGTCTGTCCAAGGGTTAACACCCGCGGCATCAAGGTCATCAAGGTCTACGAGATGATTTCCAACCTCATCGGAAGGATAACTTAACATAATATAAACCTTTTTCGCACCCATTGCAATACCTTTAAGGCACATAGCAAAGCGGTTACGGCTCATTATTGGGAAAATCACAGCAAATTCGCCTGTAGGGAATTTTGCTTTTATGTCAGCAGCTATTTGTTCAACAGTTGCATAGTTACCCTGTGCTCTTGCAACAACAGCTTCCGTTACCGCTACAACGTCTCTGTTTCCGATTTCAAGGTTTTCCGAAGCCGCAGCAGCAATAACGCTGTCAGCAACAATTTTTGCAATATCATCACCGCTTCTGATAATAGGAGCTCGAACGCCGCGGGACACCGTTCCAATAAGTCTTTCCATATTTACATCTCCGTTTCTGCACAAAAAAATACTTGACTTTCATGCATTTATATTATATTATATTTTTAGAAAATAGTCAAATTATTAAAGTTAATAAATTTCATAAGGGGCATTTATGGATATAAAACTTGACCAATACAAAGCTTTCTCTGCAGTTGCGAAATGTTCCAGCTTTTCCCTTGCTGCATCTGAATTATACATGACACAAAGTGCTATAAGCCAACAGATAAAATCTCTTGAAGAATCCCTCGGAGTCACTCTTTTTATAAGAGGAAGAAACGGAGCTACGTTGACTCCACAGGGAGAAATTCTTTTTGAATACGTAAAAAAGGCTCTCGCCCTTTTTTCATCCGCAGAAAACCGTTTGGCAAAGCTTTCGGAGCTTGAAAGCGGTTCTCTCAGAATTGCGGCAGGCGATACTATTTCAAAGCATTATCTGCTTCCTATTCTCGAAAAATACAACACCGCCTATCCAAAGGTTAAGCTTCAGATAATTAACAGAGTTACTTCGGAAGCAATAGAACTATTGAGACTTGGAAAGGCTGACGTTGCTGTTATAAATCTCCCGATTGAAGAAGACGATTCCAAGCACGGAAAACTGAACGTAAAAAATGTTTTTACGCTTCACGATACTTTCGTTGCGGGAAGCAAGTTTTCAGAATATAAGGATAAAACTCTTACCATTGAAGAAATATCAAAGCTCCCTCTAATAATGCTTGAAGATAATTCCAATTCAAGACGATACGTTGACAGCTTTTTCAACACTTTGAAAATGAAGCTTCAGCCTGAAATAGAATTAGGAAGTCACGATTTGCTTCTGGAATTTGCGTCTTCAAACCTTGGTGTTTCTTGCGTTATAAAGGAATTTGCGAATGAATATTTCGAAAGCGGTAAATTATTTGAATTGCAGACTTCCTCCCCTATTCCCCCAAGAAGCATTGGCGTTTGCACATTAGAAGAGGTTACCACAAGCGGAGCTACGGACAAATTTCTGGAGCTTTTGTAAACTTTGCCAAGGCTCAACCAAGGCAAGAGGCAGGAGGCAAGAGTGAAACTCAATAAACGGCACAGGGGACGGTCTTCGACCCCGTCCCCGTGTCCTAATGCCTCCTGTCTCTCGCCTGTGAAATGTGTTTCACTTCAATTAAAATCAAATTCGACTTTTCCGTCAGTTAACTTCAATACCGCATCAAAGGGTTTTCCCTTTTTGGAAATAAATCCTGAAAGCTTTTCTGTTTTGCCCTTTTCAAGAAGCTCTGAAAGTTCTGATATGGAAATTATTCTTCCGCAAAGTCTGAAAGGAACGGACAGTTTACATCCCTCTTTATATCCTTCGCAATAATAACCGAATTTACCTCTTTTTATATTTTTACCGCAAGCAGGACACACTCCGCATACGTCACCGAATAAGCCGAAATTGTTCTGTTCGCCTTTTCCGAAAACGTTTGCTATTTCAGTTTCCGCCAGTTTTACGCTGTCGGAAATTTTCATTTCACCTCTGAAAACCTTTTTCAAAGCCTGACCCAACTGTGAGGTTTTATATTTATCCATTTCAATTCCCATAAGAACCAAGGATTCTATAAGAAATTCACCACCTGGAAGAATTGTATAAACATCCTTTTTAAGCTGGATATATCCGCTTATTATAGCG
Source organism: Oscillospiraceae bacterium (assembly GCA_015064625.1). GTDB lineage: Bacteria > Bacillota > Clostridia > Oscillospirales > CAG-382 > SIG653. The sequence continues at coordinate 9,896 of SVRW01000020.1, forward strand.
TTGTTTATGATTCCCGTTCTTGTTGCTTCCGTTCCAAGCTCCAAGCCTTCAAAAATGGCTTTATAATCTTCTGAGTCATCCTTATCACTTTTTTCGGAAGAATTTTTTTCCTCTCTGAATGGGTTTTTCAGATAATTATTCAACGTTTCTATTGTATAATGCTTTGGCGGGGTCGTTTCCTTTTCCAAAGGCTTGAAATCAATATTGACCGTCTCTCCCTTTTCCAAGGGTGGCAAAACCTTATCCTTGCCCGAGTAATCGTCGTATTTCGTCCAACCATCTTGAGTAATAACCATCCCCTTGAGGACAAATTCTTCATAATCACCAACTTTTATTTTTATCTCTGTTCGTTCTGCAAGACACTCAATAGCGCAGAAAACCGCAACGAAACGTCGGAAAACAGCCTTATAAACTGTCATCTCACGTTCTGTCAGATTTTCTTTTTTGGGAATTTTATAAGTTGGAGTCAAAGCAGAGTGAGATTCGATTTTGGAATCGTCAAATATGGTTTTTGCTTCCTTGAACTCAACTGGATACCCCAAAGATTTAACGTTTGAAAGAATCTTTTTTATTTTATCCTTCTCTGTCGTTGCAAGATATTCGGAATTAGTTCTCGGATAGGTTATATAACCCGACTCATAAAGCTTTTGCAATATAGCAAGGCTCTCTTCCATTGGCATTTTATATTTTTTTCCCAAATAATTCTGCAGTTTTGAAAGAGAATATAGTTTACCCGCTTGTATCTTATCTTTTTTGCGCTTAACATCGGTTACAACTGCACCTGCTTCGTTATATTTTTTTCCTAACTGTTGTGCTAAAGAATACTCTTCTTTTTTAAATTTTGTTTTGCTAACCAGCTCGACTTCTGTGTCTTTCGTTTTTTCCTTGGATGCTATTACGTAATACTTATCCTTGACAAAATTACGGATAGCCATATCTCTGTCGTATATAGCTTTCACAACAGGTACTATAACTCTGCCCACTCGAAGCAGCGTTCCCGTCCTCAAGGTTGCATATCTTGTCAGATTCACGCCGTAAAGCCAATCTATATAAGTTCTCGCAAAGCCTTCGTTTGCAAGATTATCGTATTCTGATTCAGGTTTGAGAGAATCGAGGGATGCACTTATTGTTTCAGGTGTCTGGTCAGGCATCCAAAGACGCATAAGCTTTTTATTTCCACCGCTTATGGCTTTTTCGACGCAGATGCGGATTATTATCTCGCCCTCTCGGTCTGCGTCTCCTGCGTTAACTATGGTGTCAACGTCTTCTCTGTTTGCGAGGGATTTTATCAAAGCAAACTGCTTTGAAACTCCCTCATCAACAACACCGTTTTTACTTTTCAAAGAAAAATGAAAGCTTTCAGGAAAGCAAGGGATATTATCCATTGACCATCTACCCTTATCCGACGGAGAATAATATTCAATATCTGCCAACGAAAACAAATGTCCGAACGCCCAAGTTACTATGTATTTCTGATTTTCGAAATATCCTTGGCGTTTATTCATATTGCCCATTATACTTCCGATGGCTGCGGCAATATTTCTACCAAGACTGGGCTTTTCCGCAATAATTAAAATCATAAATTACCCGTTTCAATTAGCAGGGAAACGGCGTTGCCGCCGTTTCCCACCTTGTTTTTTATTAAAGAGTGAACATAAAGAATTTGAGAACCTCAAGATAGTCTCTTGATTCAAAAAGATTTGTAGTCGCATCAATATTTTTAACACCAGGATAGAAGGAAGCTCTGTAGGTTTTCTCGTGTTCTCTATGCTGGCAAACAACCTCAAAGGATTCGGGAAGCTTCAAAAGACATTTGGAAACGTCGCCATTCAATGCTTCAGCCATTTTTTCTCTTATAAGTTCGCAAGCCTTATCGGGATGCAAGGAAAGAGAGCCTCCGCCAATTCCTTCGGAAACTGCAACCGTTGTAATATTCGGAACAAGAGCTTTTGCACTTTCGCAAAGCTGTTTGTCACCTGCAAGGAATACAACAGGAACACCAACGTATGCCGCTGTAAATGCGTTCATAACAAACTCGCTTGCAACGATTCCGTTTATAGTTACCTTATTAACGGAAAGGTTCATTGTATGTGCAAGAGGGTTTCCGTTTGTGCTTGCGGCACTGTGATAACCCGTAAATCCTGCGGCTGTGAATGTGCTGTCAATACCAGCCATCATTGAGAAGGGATGCTTCGTCCAATTTCTGAGAATACGAACCTCTTTGGGAAGCATATCGGGATAAATGTTTCTTGCACTGTCATGAGCATCCTTGACAACAACTTCAGCATATCCCGCATCCAATGCACCATTACAAGCGGATGAAACTTCTTTTGACATCTGTTTAAGGAAATAAGGAGAATACTCGTTATTTGTATTTGTTTCCTGCCAATGTGCAATACCGCAGGTTCCTTCAATATCACTGCTTAAAAATAATTTTTTCAATTTTATTTCCTCCGTAAATTCCGTTTAACCAACGTTTACAGTATTAAATTTATCGCCTGTTACAAGAAGTCTGTTGTAACGAAGCTCTACCATTATCATGAATTCATTCCAAAGGTCACCGTCATGAACAAATGCCTGCTTTTCAGAAGACCATCTCATCTGCATAGGACAGTTTTTCTTGTCGGGAGCCATATCATTATGCTGAACTATGCAATCAGGTGTAAGATCATATTCAACGAGAAGCTGAGCGGTAAGCTGAGCTGCGTTTTCAATTGCCATGAAGAACTGTTTTTCCCAAGCTTCATAAGCCTCGCCCACATAATCGGAAGCAAGTGCACCAGAACCGTCGCCTGCCTTAAATCCGTTGACACAGATTTCAATACCTATTCCATATTTGTTTCCTGGACCTTCTCCTCCGTCACTTGCGTGGAACGCACTTTCATTCGTAGGAAGATGCTGATATATCTCCTTACTGTCTACGCTGAAATGCCATGAGGTACTCGTGCTTTGGTTGTTAAGTTTATAAAGAGCGTGGTTATATGCGCCTGAACCCGCATTGTAATTGCCCGTATTATGTATAACGATACGTTCTTTTTTCGCAATTACACCAGGTCTGTCATGAGCACCAGCAGGAATAATCGTGGATTTGCCATCAGCAGTTGTAATAGGCTTGACGTTTTCAACATATGTGTTCATAACAACCGCTACACCATCCCATTTCTTTGCAAAATCAGTTGCGGAAACCTTTGAATCTTTACCTGTACCGATATCGTAAACGTAATAGGTCATGCTGTTTCCAAGACCCTCAAAGCCGTAGATAATAGCAAAGGATTTTGTATCATCCATATAGCAGAGGACTTGCTGTTTCTTTTCAAGAACACGGGATACACCGTCATAATTGAGAATATCGATAAATGCATCAATTTTCATTGAATGAATATATTCGCAGATAGCCGCAAGGTTGGTGTATGAATCAGAAGCCTGATCGTAAACACCTGCAGAAGTTCCCGTAATGTTAGGTTTTTTGCCCGTCATAGATGAAATGAGACAAGCAACTGCTGCAGCACCTGACTGTTTTCCTGGCATAGCCTGAACGTGTGATACTTTGTATTCTGCTTTTTCCGTTTCGATGTCATCTGCTTCGTTGGAATCAAATACTTGAACGGAATCCGTTGTAAAGGTGAAATATTCCAGAGATGGAGATTCACCGTTTTCAGATGCGAAAAGCTTGATTTTAATTCTTACTTTTCCGTTTGATTTGCCGTTCTTCATATAAACTCTTGAAGAAGTGACGCTTACCATATCATCTTCATAAGGTGTACAGTTCAGAACGTTCTTTGAAATCTTCGCAATCTGAAGCCAGCTTGAAGCAGCCCCGTTCTCATCAACAACGGAAACGTAAATTTCAGCGGAACCGCCATTGTACGCAATGTCCCATCCTGTGTAGAGGACTTCAAATTCACCTGCGTCAATAATAGGAGATATATATGTACCTTCCTTTTTACCCTTGTCAAGTATTATGTTTCTACCAGATACTTTAAGTCCATAAAGACCGTTTGTAACGTCATACGCATAATAGAACTGCGTGCTGAAAGACATAAGTGAAGTTTTTGCTTTGGGAGCGTTTTCATCCGAATTTTCCTTCGCGAGAGCAAGCTTTCCAACAGAAGGCAAATCATCATACATATTTTTCAATGCTACCACCTCGCCTTTGTTGGCTAAAACACCGAAATAATTGGTTTTGATAGCATATTCACATTCATTTGCTATACGCTTTGCCAACGTGTCGTTTGATTTGTAATCCGCAGCGTTATATTCTTCACCTGTTATACGGTCGAAGCATTTTGCGGAATTTTTGCTGTATCTTAAATACGTTACTTTATCTGTTATGTAAGAACCTCTGCAAAGACTGTCTTGTATGGGAAATAATTTTTCACTCCTGTCAGCTTCAGCGAAAAGGTTTTCACCATATACAAGAACGCCTTTTGATTCTGCGCCAGTGAGAGCAACAACCGTAGGATAAATATCGTAAACCGATGAAAGATCCTTAATTTCAGCGGTATCAAGTCCTAAAATGAACATAGGAACGTTATGAGCCTTTGCCGTATCTATTCCATCTGAAAGGAACGTTCCGCATTTTTCCTCGATTTCATCGTATGTATAATCGAAAACTGGAGAAGAACCATAAATAACAATAATGGATTTTTCATAAAGTCCTTCAGATTTAAGGTTTTCAATAAATCCTTTAAGTGCCGCATCAGCTTTTGCAGATGCGTTTGCATAAGAAGTTAAATAAGAAGCTCCGCTTACGCTTACTTCATTTTTGGTCGAAGAAATATAGGGATAGCAGGAATCTATGTTGGAAATAAAATAGAAACCCTTGGAGCTTTCGGATTTGATTTTATTCAATGCTTCTTCGTAAATATCAGCATCAGACATACCTTTTATTGAAATATTCTCAAATCCGTATCTTATAAGGAAGCTGTCACGAGAAGAATATCTTTCATCAATGCCTGTGAAAGCAGATGCGCTGTAGCCTGATTTTTTCAGAACGTCTGCAAGGGTGTTCAACTTGGAATTCATCGAAGAAAGTGAAAAGGATACAGGGGAAAGAAGAGAGTTGAGAGCAGAATATTCAACGTCTTCCCTGCTTGAAGCTTGATTTAAGAAGTTGCTGAAATAAACGCCTTCCTCTTTAAGTGAATTCAAAAAAGGAGTTACATTACCCGAGTCAGCACTCATTATTGGATTAGAAACAGCATTAAGCTGAATCATAATAACGTTTTTACCTTGAGCCGCTTTATCTTTTAAAGATGTGGCTATTTCAGTTTTAAGATTCCCATTTGGCTTTTCGCCAATATCTGAAGAATCTCCAAAGGGATCTTCAGATTCTGCCACAGAGTTTTCTTTTGAAGCATCATCAGACGAGGAAACGGATGATTCCGAAGCCGTCTGGTCAGAGCTACAAGAAGCAACTACAGGGAGCAACAAAAGCATAGCTAAAAGAAATGCTATTCTTTTAATGTTTTTCATATGTACCTCTCGTTTGATATATTCGTATCGGGGGGATATCCCCCCATTATACGTTAAACATTGCTGACTTCGCCTTCTGAAAGGAAAGAAACGTCAGAAGGGTCTTCGTCGCTTACGGATTCTTCAGAATCCTCTGTGGATTTATCGGGCATAATATCTGAAATTATATCAGAAACCGCATCTTCAACCTTGGACACGACTTCTCCGCCCATGGAAATCATTTCGGAAACCGCGCCGCCTTTTGAACCGTCGTCACGGCTTATAACACCGTTTTGGGCGTTTCCCGAAGTATCTCCGTCACCCTTGTCGCCGCAAGAAACAAATAAAAGCGAAATCATGCAAATTACGACACAAAAAATAGCCGTCTTAAAAAATCTGTTCATACCGTTCCTCTTAAATTCTTATTCTGGATATAGCAAAAGAGAGGTAAGCAAAAATTCCAACAAAAAAATACGGGTTCGACTCTCTTTGGCTATCGCTACATTTAGTATGAACACGATTTTCATTTTTATACAAAAATCGTCAGCTCCAATCCATAGATGCTATGTTTTCGCCTTTTTCAAAATAATATTCGTAATCATCAGGGATTGAAAACACCGCGTGGGAAGGATAATTTTCAGATGCCTCGAGAACGATATTTGCTTCCGCCTTTTCATTATCGTACATATACTGGAATCCTACCCATGAACCATCTGACTTTCTGTATATATGCAAGAGTGAAACTTTATCATCCAGCTTATATTTTATATATGAACATTCGACGTCAAAAAATACGCATTCACCCTCACTCTCTTTTTCGCCTGCGAAAAGGTCAATAGAAAGAGAGTTAAAGGAATATATTTCGTATGTTTTTTCTTCATCGTCAAACACGAACGTAGCTCTTCCGTTACTGTAATACCATTCGAATTCGTTGTCTTCTCTTACTGACGAATAAACGTCCGCACCTTTTGCGGCAATTTCACGTATGCAAACATCATTACCGCTTACAGTCTGAACCTTGAGATAATAATTACCGTCACTCAGAGCATCATGAGTTACTTTTTCTTTTGGAAAGCTCTGTATTTCCAAAGACGTATCAATAGACGTATCAAAAGAATTATCCGAAGAAACGTGGGAAGACATATCATCATCTGAAGACTCATGCTCATTAGGTTCATTACCGCATGAAGCGAATGAAAGCATCATTGAAAAAGTCAAAAATAAAACGAAAAATTTTTTCATATCAAATCCGCCTTTCTAAAAAACATTGAAGTCTAAAAATTATTTTTGAAGAATCATTTTACGTTTTCAAAAAAGGCTTCTATATCGCCCATATAAGCCTTTACGCTTCCTTGAACAAGCTCGTTGTCTCCGCCGCCTCTGCCATTAAGCGCGGAATTCATCTCTTTCGCAAATGCTCTCATATCACGCTCTTTAGAAACGGCAACATATCTGTAATTTGCTTCGGAAACCTGACAGAACGCACCGCAAACTCCGAACAAATCAGCACCGCCCGTTGCAAGATAACGAAGGAATACAGGATCGTTTATTTCGGTAAATAAACATTTTTTGCCAGTTTCCTTCGCTTTTTCAAGCATAAGAGAAGCGATAATATTTTTCAAATCGTTGCTTTGTTGCTTTTCTTTCTTATTTTCTTCCAAAAGCCTCTCTATGCCAAGAGCCAACTCGTTTGGCTTGGCAGAAAGCAATGCAGAAGAAGCCTTGGTTTGTGAAAGCTTTGCTTCATAGTCCTTTATAGCATCAAATCCGCAAAGCATATGAATTCTTATTCCTTGCTTATAATTCATAAAACCAAGAAGCTTTATTATGCCAATTTCTCCCGTTCGATTAACGTGTGGAGCGCAACAAGCGCATTTGTCGTATCCTTCTACGGTAACAATACGAACGTTTTCCGTTAAATCAAGCTTACTTCTGTAATTAAGAGAAGAAAGAGCTTCTCCAGAAAAAACCTCTGCGAAAACGGGAACGTTTAAAACAACAGCCTTATTAGCTTCCAATTCAACGAAATCAAGCTGTTCTTTCGTTAAAGTTCCGTTTATGTCAAGTGTAACGTCTTCGCTTCCCATGTGGAAACCAACGTTATCAAAGCCGAAATAACGGTTAATTATACCCGACACAATATGCTCACCCGTATGATTTTGCATCCTTGGAAAACGGATATCAAAATCCACAAGTCCCGTAACATTTACGCCAACTTCAAGGGGAGCATCGCAAAAATGATATATAATTCCATTTTTCTCCTGCGTGTCGGAAACGTTAACAACACCGCTTGCAAGAACAGTTTTTTCTTCCCCGCTTTCTTCAGTGACAAGACGGAAAAAATCTTCTTTATCAACGTTTCCAAGGGTTATATACCCAACGTCGCCCTTTTGTCCTCCCCCTTCGGGGAAAAAAGTCGTTTTGTCAAGAACTATTTTGTATATATTTTTTTCTTTCTCACATTCTAAAACGTTAGCGTGAAAAAGAGACATATGACTTTGTGTTTCAAATAAACGCTCTGTCAATTTAAATACCTCTGTTTTTTTAAAATAAATCTTCTTCCTCTTCCTCTGCTTCACCTACGAGAACGTGTATACGCTCTATTCTTCGTGAAGACATTTCGGTTATCTTAATCGTAAGATTTTCAAAATTCAAAATCGAGCCTTCTTCAACCTCGCCTTCAAGCATATCCGTTATCCAGCCTCCTACGGTTGCATTGTCGTCCTCAAAATCCGCATCTTCAAGATCAAATAAGTCGAAGAAATCGAAAATACGCATATCACCGCTTATGTCATATTCGGTGTCGTTTATTTCCGTAACCTCCACTTCAACCTCGTCAGATTCGTCCCAGATTTCTCCGACTATCTGTTCGAGTACGTCTTCCATAGTCAGAATACCCATTGTTCCGCCATATTCGTCGGTAACTATAACCATATGGGATTTTTCCTCTTTCATTTTGGAAAGCACTTGAGGAAGCGGCATTGTTTTATGAACGAAAACAGGCTCCATGAGAATACTTCTTATATTCACCCTCTGTTCTTCACCAATGGAAACGAGAGCTTTATAAAAACGGTTAAGATGAAGTATTCCTATTATATTATCTACCGTACCTTCGTAAAAAGGTATACGGGAAAATTTTGATTCCGTTATGGTCTCAAGAATATCGCTGTAATCCTCGTCAATATCAAGATACAGCATATCAACGCGGGGCGTTATTATCTGATAAGCAAGAACCTCATCAAAGTTAAGAGCGTTTTGCAGAAGATCACTTCTTTCCTCTTCAATAACGCCTTCACTTTCAGCAAGCTCTATCATGCTTTCAAGATCGTCTTCCGTCATTCCCTCGGATGCAATTTTAACGTTTTTCCAAAGCTTGGATATCAAATTGACAACGAAAACCACAACCTTGTTGAGCGGGAAGAATATAAAGCAAAGAATCCGCATTGGGAACGCATAGTAATAAACCGCTTTGTCAGCCAATGCCTTGGCTATGATTTTGGGAGCGATCTCACCGAATATAAGCAATATAATCGTCATAACAAGCGTTGCAACCCAGGCGAAGCTCTCACCTAAAAGGTCAATAACTATAACTGCGGCAACGGATGACGCGGCTGTGCTTACAAGATTATTACAAACAAGAATCGTAGAGAGAACGTCTTCAAAATCGTCCGTCATTTTCTTTGCCCATCTTACAAGCAAAGTTGGCGACGATTCAAAACGCTGTTTTATTCTCAGCTTGTTAGAAGATGCAAAAGACATCTCCGATGATGCAAAGAATGCCGAAAGTATTACAAGAAGCGCTACAAGCAAAACGTTAATAATCATCCCGCTTCACCGCCTCTCGCATCCTCTTCGTCGTATATTTCACCGACAAGCTCTTCAAGAATGTCTTCTACTGTAAGAATACCCAAAATCTTTTTTTCAGAGTTTCTTACAACAGCAAGAGTTATTTTCCTTGCGCTTAATTCCGAGAGCAATTCATCAAGAGGAACTTTGTCCGACACAAAATACGGTTTATCCATAACACTGCGTAAAGTCATGCCCTCTCCGCCCGTTTCTATGTACCTCTTGAGAAGCTTGCGAATCTGTACTATTCCAAGAACGTTTCCGCTCTTCCCAACTACTGGAAATCGGGAATATCCCGACGATTTGGCTTTGTATACAGTTTCTTCAAGACTATCGTACATATAAAGGGTATCAACTTGTTCCCAAGGGGTGACTATTTCGCCCGAAAGTAAATCGGAAAATTCAAGAGCAGAAGAAAAGAGTTGTGCCATTTCTTCGTCTTCTTCTACGCTTTCTTCAACGTAGCTGTCAACGATATCGTATATCTCATCTTCAGTAACCGTTGGCGCATCGTCGGAAATTTTGCTGAAAGGCTTTTTGATAAGAGCTGATAGTTTCCCGAAAACGAAAACCAAGGGTCTGAAAAATTTCATAAGAATAACTATGGGCGCAGATGCGAAAAGAGCCCATTTTTCGTTACAATCATTGGCAAAGCATTTGGGAATCATTTCCCCAAAGAAGAATATGCAAATTGCCGTAAGGAGCGTTGCAACAGATACGTTCATACCGTTTATAACACCTGCAAGCAACGTTGATATTGTTGCCATGGAGATATTAACGATATTATTTCCAATAAGTATGGTAGTAAGCGCATCGTCATAATTTTCCAGAATGTACAAAACTCGTTTCGCACTCTTTTTGCCATCGTCAGCATAAGACATCATTCTTATTTTGTTAACAACGGAAAGAGCCGTTTCAACTCCCGAGAAAAACGCGCTGAATACCATCAAAACAAAAAATGCAAGCAAATAAGTCAGTAAATCACTGTTTACCATATTCTTACTTGCCGCAAGAGCTATAATAGTCTGCCCTGCAGGACTACCGTCGTCCATTTAAGATTCCACCAACCTTCTTTATTTTTTTACTGGATATTACTCCAATACAGTTATTCATTCTATCATAAAAAAACTTATTTTGCAATAGATTTTCGTAAATAGATATATTTTTATTTTCCACAAATATAATATATAATGAATGAAAATATATAAAAAAGGAGCTTTCACAAAAGGAGGATGTTTCCGTGAGACAAAAAAAAGAAAGACTTTATCTTTGCCTATGGGCTTTGGCAGTCCTTGCTTTAGTCCCGATGATAATCGGATTTTTGCCTTCATCTGTTCAGAACGAAGCGAGCGAAAACACAGATTTACCAGAGGACGTTTTCCAGAATCAATCAGAGGATGAAGAAATAATTCTACCCGATAATGCCTCAGCCATTGTTCAGGCAGAGCTTCCAATGAATAGCTTTATAAATAACACAAAATATAAAGTAAATGAAAAAAGTCTAAAATTCACAAAAACGGATTTTGATAAAAATGCTCCTCTTGTCTTGATAATACATACGTACGGAACGCAAAGCTACAACAAGGAAGGATTTATAACCCCCACGTCCACGTTGAAAAGCGAAAATGAGAAAGAAAACGTTATATGCGCTGGCAAAGCCTTTGCAGAAGCCTTGGAGGAAATTGGGATAAAAACCATTCATGACAAAACACTGTTTGATAAAATAAGCTACAGCGGTGCTTACAATTTGTCAGTTAATGCGGTCAGAGAACATCTTAATAAATACCCTTCAATAAAATACGTCGTTGACATACAAAGAGATTCTCTTTTCAATCAGAAAGGAAATTGCGTTAAAACCGTCACAAATACAGAAAAAGGAAAAACCGCACAAATCGCTTTTATCGCAGGAAGCGATGAAAACGGAGCGGATTTTCCTTCATGGAAAGATAATCTTGCGCTTTCTCTTAAAATTTCAGAAAATCTTTCTAAAATATCAAAAAAGCTTTCCCGTGGAGTCACTCTTAACCCGTCGGGATACGGTCAGTATGCGTCAAAAGGCTTCATAACCGTTAAAATCGGTACGGCAGGAAATACACAGACGGAAGCAGAAAACGCTGCAGAGCTTTTGGCGAAGGCTTTTTATAGTTCAATTCGGAATTCGTAATGCGGAATTCGGAATATAAAAATGCTCAATTCGGGTCTTTAAACCTTGAGTTGAGCATATTTATCTTATATTTTAATAAATGCTTTTTGAACGTAGTGAGAAAAGCTACCTTTATTCCGCATTCCGAATTCCGCATTCCGCATTAGCAATATTTTAGTAAATGCTTTTCGACCGAAGGGAGAAAAGCTACCTTTATTCCGCATTCCGAATTCCGCATTCCGAATTAGCAAAAGCGTCAGCTTTTGCTAATCGCTTCCTCAATCGCCAATGCAAGCTGGTCGGCACAGGACGTGGACTTGAATCCACAGGTATTCCCCTTTAAAATTCTGATAACGTCTTCTGCTTTCATACCATCAACAAGTTTTGATATAGCTTTGAGGTTTCCGTTACATCCACCGTAAAAAGAAACGTTCTTTACTCTTTTGTCCTCGGTAAGCTCAAACTGTATGTATGAGGCACAAACGCCCCTTGTTTTGTATTTGTACATCCTCATTTTCTCCTTTGAATTTATTAAATTTGTATAAATCTGTACAATAAAATTGCTTTTCGAACGCTGTGAGAAAAGCTACCTTAACTTTTGGCGTAGCCAAAATCATTCCGAATTACGCATTCCGAATTCCGAATTATCCAATAATCTCTCTCACCCTATCGTGAATCCTATTCTCGATTAGAGAAAGACGATTTTCAGGCAGATTGTATCTACTGTGTTTTTTGAATTTAAAATCAAGTAATTTTCTAAGCATTATTTTTTGGTCATGGGTAAGATTCTTTTTCGCCTCTTCAACAAAGCTATCATAAACGCATGGAAGCAAAACGTCTGCATAGCGTTTCATTCCGTTATCACTTCCCAAAGCACCCCGCCCTGCAAGGCTGAAAAGAGCGTTTCCATGGTCAAACAGCGGAGCGGGAGCAACAATTTTATTTGTTTTGCTGTCTACAAGCGGACCAAAATTACCATAATGTCTGTCGGTGTTGAATATAACAGCATCAAATAAAATCATATCGTTCAATGCTTTTGTAAATTCTTCTCCCAATGATTCATAAAATTCCCTGACAGCTTTTAATCCACCGCTTTTGACGATTCTCCCGATAGGAACGTAGGATAATTCTTTGCTGGTAAATATATCGCAAACAGAGCAAAGCCTTCCTTTCCATTTGCTTAAAGTATATGGAATAACGTTCACACCAAGTTCAACGCCTATCTGATACGCATAAAACTCCGAATACGGCTCGTTTCCTGTGTTGGAAGCGCCTTCCGTCCCGCCTTTATAGAGCTTTATTCCATTTTCCCTGCGCCAACATTTAGGAAGTATCCCATTGGTAGTAAATTCAGGGCTTGACGTCATTCCTGAAGGAGTATCACTTCCATAACCCGTAAATGCAATCAAACCAAGCACTCTGCTAAAGCGATTATCATACAGATTATATTTGTCAAACGTTCCTTCAAAACCTTCTTCTACCACCCAATAACAGTCGTTTAAGGACAAGCCTTTCGAAATTTTGATTATGTCCATATGCCTGTTGGGACTTAATCCCATAGCCGTTAAAAGAGAATCAACGTAAGCTCTGTTTCGTGGAATTGTACGATGACGAATCCAACTCCAAACGTCAGCCTCACTTTCGCCCGATAAATCAAGGGGAAGCTTGGTTTTATCTTCATGAACCCAAAGAACTTTTATATTATTTTCTGCTCCGTCGTCTGCGGAAAACCGCAAAACAACTTCATCAAAAAGTTTTATTTCGTAAATCATAAATGTATCCTTTCCCCATGTCAAAATGTTTTTCAAAGCAAAACATTTCACGAAAGCGAAAGCCTTTATTTCATTTGCTGAAAGTGAATTTCATGTGACGAAGGCACATTTCATCGCAAACGCAGTTTTGTCTTATTCCGAATTCCGAATTCCGAATTCCGAATTAAATTATACCATCTAATTAAAAAGGTGTCAAGAGCGAAAAAGGCTTTATAAATAAGTGATAAATAAACTGAAACTACAATTTTAATTACAACTGCTGACTTTCAGCTTTGATTCATATTAAATTTACAGTTAGTTCATAAATCTGTAAAACATTTCATACCGTTTCATTGTAAAATACAATCGGTAATATAGTAAATAACATATAAGGAAAAATAGGTATTATAAAGGAATATCTGTGCACGGGGACGTGTCACGCACAATGCGTAATTCGGAATTCGTAATGCGGAATAATTTTAAAAACTGATTCTAAAGGTTATCCCTTGAAATCGAGAAATTTATTCATTCCGAATTTTGAATAGAATTATAAATTTGAGGGTTTTTCCTTGAAATTATGATTTTTATTCCGAATTCCGCATTCCGAATTATTTATTACATTGTTTTTAAAAATAAATAAATTACTCAAACAAAACAAGGAGGTTCATTTATGAATCAAGAACAAACATTCAAACGTCGCTTTGCACGTTGGTCTATTCGTGTTTTAGCGGTACTTCTCGTAGCATTAACTTGCACGTTTTGTTTCTTCTCTTTCGAGAGCGATAAAAACGTTGCAGAAGCTGAGGAAGATGCTTACACCGCAACGCCTTTCAATATGACAGGTGCTCCTTTCAATGGCATGACAAGTATTACTCAAATGGCATCTGGAACGTACATAGACTGCCTGATAATGTGTCGCGGAAATAAAAAATTTTTGGCTAATCACGATAGTGCTTTTGATAGTATAAGATTGAACGACATTCACCGTGACAGAACCGAAAAGGCAGGCACAAGCGGAAACCCAGACATTACCTCACGTATATGGCGTTTATGCAAACAGTCAGACGGAACATTCTATCTTTATAACATTTGTCACGGACAGTATATTGGTTGGGCATGGAACACCTATAATGATGGGGAAGAATGGGGTAGAAAACTGGCCATTGGTACCAGTGCTTCTATAAAATTTAAAATCACATCTATAAGCACTAATTTATATACTATGTATTGTCAGAATCTCACCAATTCAGCCTGGAATGGATATTTGGATGGTGGCATGTATGCCAATGGTGATCTAATTGCTTATACAATATATGACAAAAGAAATGGCACCTCTGCAACAAGCGGTACCAATAATACAAATCAGCATTGGTATATCTTCCCATTGCTTCAGGCAAACAACTCCAATGTTATAGGTTATTCAGGAAAATTCAAATCAGTTATGGCAAACCGAGCCACAGGTGAAAATTTGGCAGAAGGTTTTTTTCAGCAAATACCTATGCACCCGCTGGTACAGAACAGCAGTTGAATTTTACGTGCACTGGCATTGGCGGTCGTGGTGATGGCTGGTTGTGGAAGATAGATAATGGAACAAGATGTCTTGATGTTAATAATGGTAGTATGGTAAATGGGAAAGCGGTAGACTTTTATACCCCCGGTAACGCGGCAGGTCAACGGTGGTTCATAATCTACTCGATGAATGGCTATGGCGGGTATTATCTGCTATCGCCTACTCAAAATGCCGGTGAGACATCTAATATCTGTTTCCTGACGTATACTTCGACTGAGAATGGCGGTAATGATTTTCAACTTAATAACTTCTCATTAGGTAGCACCGCCCAAACGTTCATGTTTAAATCAGGTAACGTTTCAACCACAATAGTAAACAGGGTATATGGTACAACTACCTCGATCCCCGGTAACTCCAGTGAAACAACTACCGTTCCCTTCAATACAGCGGCTCCAAAAATAGATATTGCAGGATACACTTATGTGAAAAGCGAAGGAAACAGTGGTAACGGTGGTTTGACCATCTATAGATATTACACTGCTCACACATATAACTATGTTTATTATGAAAACCGAGGGGCGACACCCACTCCTACAACAGCTAAAGGTACATACCCGTCGTATAGCATAGCAAACCAAGATACAAAAAAATGGACTGTAACACTAAGCGACAATGGTGTAGACTCATACCCAACAGCAACGTGGACCTTTACAGGTTGGAACACGAAAGCTGACGGCAGCGGAACCCCCTATGCAGCGGGAGCAAAGCCAACGTCAACAGATGGTACAACATTTACCCTATATGCTCAATGGGACCTTGTCGATGCAGATATAACAATTCCTACGGAAAATGCAACTGTTACTTTGAATCCCAACAATGACACAAACGCCACTGAACACGATTCAATATTTACAGGTTGGTATAAAAATGATGACACTTTATACACGTCAGAAGCGAAAAAAGTGTCTGACGCATATATAGCTGGTGTAGACGCACTCACAGCAAAGTGGGATTTTGAAATTCCCGAAGGATTGCTAAATCCAACAAGAGACGGATTTACTTTCTACGGTTGGAGTGATGAGGAGGCTCCAACGTCTGTACCTGATGCTTTAACTTCATTGTCAGGTATCACGGAAAATAAAACTCTCAATGCCTATTGGCTAAGAGCTTGGTCAAATCTTGAACAAAACGCTAAACCCGACGGTGAGACCTTTACAGCTGACGTAGGTTTCTATGGTGAAAATAAGATAAATCTTACCGATGTAACGCCTACGCTTAAATGGATAAAAATAGGTTCAGACGGAGAAACTGTATTTGAGAACCAAGACTCCTATACAGTCACAGACGATGACAAAGGTCATGCTATTAAATGTGTTACAGAAATAACCGTAAACGGCAAAACTGCAAAGAGCGAATCCATTTCCGCGCTTTACGTTGGTGATACCTTGGTCGATGCGACGCCGACAGACACTATGGGCAATGAAGACGATTTCGAAGATTTCGAAGCTACTGATAGCGACAAAGTTGGTAACGTATACACTATAACGTACGAAGCACAACTTCCCGTAAGCCAAATGAATTTAGATATTACAGGAACGTATAACTATTCGCTTTACGGAATTTGGAACGGCAACAAAGTTTTAATCATTGAAGGAACCGAAGCTGATCCAAAAGCTCTCTTGAAACCTCGAACAGGCGTTTCTATGGAAGGCGAAGTTTTCGATTCATACGAGCTTGTAATCGAAGCAGATGGAGATATACAAATTAACGATGCCTCTATCAGATATCTTCCCAGAGTATACGCACTTGACGTAAAGAACCCCATAAACGAAACAAAGTACGAATACCTCATTGGTGATAATAACGGTGAAAGCGTATATACCCAAGGTAGTAGAACTGAAGATAATGGTATATCATACTTCTATGGAAGCGACATAATTAAAATTTATCTCCCAATTGCATCAGGCGAAAAAATCGATGCAGGAAGTTATATACTTATCGGTGGCGTAAAGGTTCATCCCACAGCAAGTATTACCTCTAACGATTTTATCACATTTGAGTATACAAACGGTCTTGATATCATACTTAAAGGTGAGGATATTAACAATATATCCTTTGACTTTGAGGATCTTAAAATTGATTACTCAAACATCAAAACCATACCTGACTTAGATATCACAACGCTCAACTTTGGTCCTCTTGGTGCTAAAATAAAGCTACCATCTGAACTTGATATTAAACCTGATGATAATATAACCTTAGATCCAACCTTAACCTACATAAGATTTGGAACTGTTTGGTATTTTGATGATTTAGCAACAGGTAATTCATGGTCAAGAAAAGACGCAATGGGAACGTTCTTTGTTCGTCTTAAAATGATTATCAAAGTAACGGAGGGAAATGATTTCTACAATTATCTTAGTGTTGAAGATTCGGAGTTCCTTTCAACTATGATGACATATCGCGATACTAAAGGAAACCTTACAGCGGCTTTCTTTAACACTGAAGACTATGAAGCAAAACTCATTTCTTATCTTAACGATTTCCTTGAAGGTTGGGAAGACAAAGGAAAAGACACAAATAACGATGATTATGCAAGAAAACCTTCCTTTGGCGAATATGCAAACTCCAAGGGAGAAATGATATCAGTTATTGGTGATTGTCCTGCAGAACATTACTATTACGATATAAACGAAAACGATGAATACGTTATGGAATATTCTGCTGTTTTGGAAATCCCTGAAAATATGCATGACGAAAAGCTTATATACTTCCCTTACGTTTCATACGTAAAAGGAACAGATCATTGGGTTCCTAGAGAAGAAGATGAAATTAAAGTATATTTGCTTGGAGAAGTACAAAAAGTATATACAGTAAACGGCATTAACGACACGGCAAAATAAACCTTAAGGTTTAAATTTTGGTTAGTCAAAACCGCTTGAACTGACGAAAATCAGTTCAGGCGGTTTTTTTCCGCAGGACAGGGAGACGGTTCTCAATCCTACTGCGTAGGAAAGAGAAGCAGGTCTTCGACCCTGTCCCCATGTCCAGCTTTCTTTAATTGACAATTGAAAATGGAAAGTTAAAATTAAGGAAGCTTTCTCCCGTTGGTCGAAAAAAATCTTATTAAACTATATAATAATTTATTTTTGAAAATCACCTTAACTTTTTGCGAAGCAAAATATCTCACTCGCTGAAAGTGAACATCACTTGTCGGAGACAAACATCACACGGAAACAATGTTTCCGTTCATCACTGCAAAACGAAGTTTTGCTTGCCTCCCGCCTCCTGCCTCCTGCCTCCCGCCTCCTGCCTCCTGCCTCCCGCCTCTTGCCTCCTGCCTCCAGCCTCCAGCCTCTTGCCTTGGCGTCAGCCTAAAATTAAAAATAAAAAACATTTTTTCAAAAAGGTATTGATTTTTCTGTAAAAATGTGCTATTATATCTTGACTTTGTGAAAATGAAGTCAAAACACACATTGTCCTGTGTCGCGGGTTTGAAATTTCCGAGGTGAAAGGCGGAAAAATATTGCGGCATAAATCCAAAGACAATGGTGGGAGAAACCCAAACAGGAGGACATATCATGTCAGTTATCTCAATGAAACAGCTCTTAGAAGCAGGTGTACACTTTGGACACCAGACCAGAAGATGGAACCCCAAAATGGCGGAATACATCTTCACCGAAAGAAACGGTATTTACATTATCGACCTTCAGAAAACCGTTAAAAAGGTTGAAGAAGCTTATATGTTCGTTCGTGATATCGTTGCTGACGGCGGCACAATCCTTTTCGTAGGTACGAAAAAACAGGCTCAGGATTCCATCAAAGAAGAAGCACAGAGATGCGAAATGTTCTACGTTAACGTTCGTTGGCTCGGCGGTATGCTCACAAACTTCAAAACAATCAAAAAGAGCATTCAGAGACTTCGCAACCTCAACAAAATGGCAGAAGACGGAACATTCGACCTTCTTCCAAAGAAAGAAGTAGCTTCCCTCCAGAAAGAAATCGCTGACCTTGAAAAGAACCTTGGCGGTATCAAAGATATGAAGGACATCCCTGACGTTATCTTCATCGTTGACCCCAAGAAAGAAAAAACCGCTGTTGACGAAGCTCGCAAGCTTGGTATTCCCATAGTTTCTATCGTTGATACAAACTGTGACCCTGACGAAATCGACTACGTTATCCCCGGTAACGACGATGCTATCCGTGCTATCAAGCTTATCTCTGCTGCTCTTGCTGATGCAGTTCTTGAAGCAAAACAGGGCGTACAGATGACAGATGCTTCTGCAAACGATGGAGAAGTTTCTTTCGAAGAATCTTCAAGCGACGCTGAATAATTCTACTAAATAAAGTTTTTTGAAAGGACAAGGTATTATATTATGGCAATTACAGCAAAACTCGTTATGGAATTGCGTGAAAAAACAGGTTGCGGCATGATGGAATGCAAGAAAGCTCTTGCAGAAGTTGACGGCAACTTTGACGAAGCAGTTAAATTGCTCAGAGAAAGAGGACTTGCAGTTGCTCAGAAGAAATCTTCCAGAATTGCTGCTGACGGTGTTGTTGACGTTCTCAAATCTGAAGACGGCAAAACAACCGCTATTATCGAAGTTAACTCCGAAACAGACTTTGTTGCTAAAAACGAATCCTTCGGTGAATTCGTTAAAGGCATCCTCAGAACAATAATTGCTAAGAAACCCGCTTCTATAGATGAGCTCAAAGCTCTCCCCTACGACGGCAAAGACGTTACTGTTGAAGCAGAGCTTAAAGACAAAATCTTCACAATCGGTGAAAACATCACTCTCAGACGTTTCGAAACAATCGAAGGCACAACTGCAACGTATATTCACGGCAAAGGTGCTGCAGGTGTTGTTGTTAAGTTCGAAGTAGAAGAAAGCGTTGCTGCAAAAGCTGAATTTGCTGAATATGCAAAGAACATCTGTATGCAGATCGCTGCTATGAACCCCACATACCTCTGCAAACATTGCGTTCCCGAATCTGTTATCGAAAGCGAAAAAGGAATCCTTATGACACAGATTCAGAACGATCCTGCAATGGCTTCCAAGCCCGCAGCAGTTATCGAAAAGATGGTTACAGGCAGAATCAACAAATTCTACACTGCAAACTGTCTCCTTCACCAGGCATACGTTAAAGAAGAAGCTATTGATATCGAAAAGTACACAGCAAACGTTGCTAAAGAACTTGGCGCAGATATCAAAATCGTTTCTTTCGTTAAGTATGAAAAAGGCGAAGGTATCGAAAAGAAAGAAGACGATTTCGCTGCTGAAATCGACAGACTCGTTAAAGGCGAATAATTCTTATTCAAATACAAACTTATTGCCCGACACTTTTGTGTCGGGCAATTTTTAATTGATTTTTATTTGAAGAAAACAAACTCTTCTCCGTCTTCTATCTTATATTTACCATCACTTAATGGCACAGACTTCTTTTCAGAATAAATATATTTGTCATCCACCAACTCAAAGACATATTCAACCTCTTCGTTTCCCTCATAGTCAACATCAAAATATAGAGTCAGCATATTTCCGTCAATTTCATATCTACCGCCCATAACGTTGGAAACAGCGGGTGCATCCCCCATCGTAAACGTTCGTCCGGCTTTCTTCAATTCAAACCAGACCCCAAAATCATCATTATCAACGTAATTTGAAGCATATCTTACACAATTTGTTGCATTCCAAAATTCCAATACGCTTTGCTTTATTTCATCCGTGGGGAAAACGCTTTCAAAAAAATATCCGAAAAAGCTTGTTGGTAATTCATCAGGAGTTTCAGAAGAGGTATAATGCTCGGGAGCTTCAACAGAAAGATAATAATTATTATCATACTTAAAGCAAATTACCTCTCTGTATTCCATCCAACGTATGGATGAAAAATACTGCAACTGTTTATACTCCTCCAATATCTCTTTACGTTCATTTATGTCTTTAATCCCTGGAAAATACAGTTTGGACCAATTATATTCAAGACTGTTACCCACTTTCACATCAGCATATTCAGCCAACTCCTTGCATGAAATATAAGCCTCGGGTGAAGACAGGGACGATATTCTGTATTGTATTATACGGGAAATATCGTCAAGTATATATTCTTCAATTCCCCAATCTCTTACAACGTCAGGAAAACACCTGTCCCCAATTGTATCTCCCGTTAAGGGAATTATTTCATATGAAGATGTATCAGAATTTTCCGAAAAGATATTCAATATGATTTTATCGTATTTGCAGTAAAGATTTATAGAATCCTGAATTATGAATAATACTTCGTCTGAAGTCAGAGAAACTATTTCAGCTTTACCGTTTTTCTCTGCCCAATAGCTTTCGTAATAATCCCTTGAAATAACGGTAATTGCGTTATTTTCTTCATCAATTTCATACATTGCGCTGAATTTTTCCGCAAGAAGCTCCTGCGGCGTTGGTCCTGATTCGGAAATATTCTCATTTTCACCCGATTCAAATTCAAAAGACTGCTCTGAAAATTCATAGTCCTCAGGGGCTTCGCTTATCTCTTTTACTGCATACATTCCTGTGGAAAGTGTACAAGCGGAAAGCAAGATCAAGGACAGTACTAAAATTAAAAACTTAACGTTATTTTTCATAAATGCTCCTTTCCAAGCAAATAAGGTTTGAGAGTTTCCCTCTCCTCTTCGCTTTTATTTTACAAAACAGTTTTCTCCGACTTTTATCAATCTTGTTTCAAAGTTGTAAAATCTATAATTATTTTTGTACCAACATTAAGCTCTGATTCAAATATAAGTTCTAAAGCGTGGGACTGGGCAATAGTTTTGCACAAAGCAAGACCAAGCCCTGCCCCGCCCTCTGCCCGTGAACGCGATTTATCGGTTCTGTAAAAAGGTTCGGTTACGTGCGAAACCTGTTCTTCCGTCATGCCTTTTCCGTTATCTTCTACGATAATTTTATTTTCAACGCCGTACACCCGTACGGAGCCGTTCTCACCGCAAGCCTTTATTGCGTTTTCAACCAAATTATAAAACAGCATGGAAAGCAATGTTTCATTTCCTTTTATTTTCATCTCGTCAACGTGGAATGAAATCGAAACACCATATTCTTCTGCCTTCAACAACAGTTTTTCAACAACGTCTTTGATGATTCCCGAAAGCTCCGTTTCCGTCATTTCTATTTTGTTTTCTCTTACAAATGCACCGTCCAACAATATTTCCGAAATCTTTTGAAGCCTTTTCGCCTCCGACATTATATATTTTGCGGCTGTGATTCGTTTTTCCTCATTCATAGACGTTTTTTCCAACGTCTCCGCATATCCGTATATACTTGTAAGCGGTGTTCTCATCTCATGAGCCATATTGTCAACAAGCATCTGTTTTATCTTTCCGTCCTGTTCCAAAACATCTATTTGCTCATTTATTTTTAACAACATAGAATTAAAACTTTTAGCAAGAGAAGTAAACTCATCGTTCCCTTTCTCCTCCGCTCTGACGTCAAAATCGCCTTTTTCGATAGAATCCGTTGTTTGCTTTAATTTTTCAAGCGGAAGCGACAATCTTTTAAGTATAAAATAAAGGCACACAGCCAAAACGGCGGAGACGCTCGTTGCAGTTATAAGATATATTACCATCAAGGATTCAAATTCCGTATCAATATAACTATAATTCTTGCCGTAAATAAAAGTATATTCGCCGTCGCATATTTCGGAAGATATCAAAATATGACGTTCTTCATGCATTTCCACGTGTTTGAGGCTGTTTTTTTCAATAACATAATCCGAAGTGAAATTCGTATACACAACTTCATCTTCGCTCATAAAACATATATATCTCTCTCCCTTATAATGATTGCCGTAGGATTGCATCAACAATACAGGACTTGAACTTTCATCAAGAAACCCGTAATCCCTCTCAAATGACAGAGCAACATAATAATGTTCGGCTTTTGCCGCTTCTTCGGCGTTTTTCACTGTTTTTTCATGGGTATAAACCGCAAGTGACATAATACCCAAATTAAGACAAAGTAAAAACAATATTAACGTAAAAACATACGTTTTTTGCCAAAATCTCATTTTCATTTAAACACCTATATTTCAAGTCTATATCCCGTTTTATACACAGTTTTCAGTTTATCTTCAATCCCCAATTTCTGCCTTAAACGCTGAATATGTACGTCAACCGTTCTTGTGTCACCTTCATAGTCGAAGTTCCAGACAAGGTCAAGTATTTTTTCTCTGGAAAGGGCGATATTCCTGTTATTGACCAAGGCTTCAAGCAAGGCGTATTCCTTTGGTTTTAAGATTATTTCCGTTCCGTTTTTAAAAACACGTTTGCTTATGAAGTTTATTTCTACTCCATCGAATGAAAAACTTTCAGAATCCTTATGTGTTCTTCTCAACACCGCTTTCACACGTTCCACCAACTCAAGTATCTCAAAGGGTTTCACTATATAATCATCCGCTCCAAGACGTAATCCTTTGATTTTATCATTCAGGTTGGATTTTGCCGTAACAAATATAACGCTAACGCCTTTTAACTCCTCCATTATTTCAAATCCTGAAATTTCAGGCAACATAACATCAAGCAAAACAAGGTCGTATTTACCGCTATATGCTTTATTTAAAGCAGTGCTTCCGTCAAACACCTGTGCACATTCGTGACCTACCAATTCAAGATTCAACTTGATAAGATCGTTTATCGGCTTTTCATCTTCGGCTATGAGTATTTTCGCCATTGTACTCCCCTCCTTTTTTTGTATTATACAATCAGGTTATTTCCAAATTGTAATCAAAAAGCGAGGTTTCCCCCGCCTTTATAGTCTGTTTATTCTAATGTATCAGCAAAGCCGAAAATGTCACCGCCGTAGGAATGGTACGCCACTACCCTATTTTTCTTTGGGTAATAAGCAAGAATCTGTCCAAATGCTCCGCCCTTGACGTGCCCCCCGCCTGCAGTTTTTCCAAACTCATATTCCTGTTTTTCTACAATATCCACCCATTCTTCAGAAATTATTCTTTTGCCGTCATAAACGCCCCTGTTAAGATAAAGCTGTCCTAATTTTGCAAGGTCTTCTGTATAAACGTATAGACCCGTTGCACCCATGGGATATCCCTTCGGGCATTTACTCCATGCCATTTCACGGAATTTCAAGGGCGCAAACAAGTGCTCCAAAAGATAATCATCCATTTTTATTCCGCATTTCTTTGTGAAAACGCGGGATAACAAATAGAAGGCCGCATCACTGTAATGAAACTCTGTGCCTGGAGTAAACATGAGCTTCGTGTTAAATAGGTATTTAAGATAATCGCCGTCACTGATAAAAGAGCAGTCAAAAGCATCTATATCAAGGTATCCGTCTGGGAATCCGCATCTATGCTTCAGCACGTGATGAACAGTCATTTCTTTCCATTTTTCGTCTATATCAGCAGGAATCTCATCTGCGAATATGTCGCAGATTTTTTCATCCATAGATATAAGCCCTTTATCGTACAACATTCCAATAGCTGTTACCGTGTACGCCTTTGCGATTGAATAGCTGTTTTGTGCTCCATTAGCCGGAGTAATTACTGACGTTTCAGAAACTCCATCCTGAATTACAGTTATTTTATAGAAGCTACCGCCTCTTTCCCTTGCTGCTTCAACAAGCTTTTCCATCAAAGTTTTATTTTCCATAGTTGTCTCCTTCAAAACACTTTTGTATCTTTATTTTATACCATATAATGTGAAAAATCAAGTCGTTTTTTTGTTTTGTGTCGATAATAGTTCTTGACTCGTGTTTCTTTGTAAATTTAAAAAGTAAATTCTACCTTTGACGGCTAGGTAAAATTTACTTTGGCAATTATCTGGAATTATCTACTGTGTTTCTTTTCAATTATTTACAGTTTCATCCTTGACTTTTTCCAAAATGTATGATATAATTGCTCTCGTCGAGTGAGAATAGTTTCTCATACCTCGCCTTGATAAAATCAACGTGTTATTCTCGCCAAGAGATAACATATATGGAGACGTATCGAAGTGGTCATAACGGGGCTGATTCGAAAGCCCATCGGCTTCGTCCCTAATTGATTTTTATTTCCTCGATTTTTCTTCGTTTTTCTCGTTTTTTCTTTATTTTCGTAGAGTATGACGAACATGGTTTTTATACCCTATCTTGCAATTTGCTATCACTTTTCCAAAAACTTAATATCTGGAGACGTATCGAAGTGGTCATAACGAGCGCGACTCGAAAGCCCATCGGCTTCGTCCCTAATTGATTTTTATTTCCTCGATTTTTCTTCGTTTTTCTCGTTTTTTCTTTATTTTCGTCGAGTATGACGAACATGGTTTTTATACCCTATCTTGCAATTTGCTATCACTTTTCTAAAAACTTAATATCTGGAGACGTATCGAAGAGGTCATAACGAGCGCGACTCGAAATCGTGTTGCCGTCAGGCACGTGGGTTCGAATCCCACCGTCTCCGCCAAATGCGGTTTTGTACCGCGAAAAGAAGCCGCAGAACACCTATGTCCTGCGGCTTTTTCATTACAGGAGGCAACAATGAATATAATCAGAAGAATAAGAATTGAGAATATCAAAGGAATCCAGAAATTAGATTTGAGTTTTGAGGACTTAAACGCAAATCAGCCACATATTATAGTTGCGCCGAATGGGTTTGGGAAAAGTAGTGTTGCAACTGCGTTTGATGCCGCAACAAGTGGAAAATTGAAATTGGATCCGAGAGATATATACCAACAAGATCAGAACAATCATCCTAAATTAGAAATTGAGTTATGTGGAGAAAACGCAGCAACATACATTGGCACCGATGAATGCAGTGATATTTCAACAAATATTTTCATTGGAGTTATTAACAGTCCAATTTATGCCAAAAGCACAGCGAGAAGTTTCGGGCAAAGGACTGCGGCAACCGCTGATTTAAGAGTTGAAGACATAGTGATATTCAAAAAAATTCCTGAAAGAAAAACAATAAATTATTCTTATACTCAAATAAAATCTTCCTTTGGCGAAAAGGGCAAATTGTTCCTCAATATATCAGATATGCTTTGGGATTTCGAAAATATTAATAAACTATACAACATAAAGCTAGCTCTTAATAAATGTATTGCTCAAAAAGGAATCCAACTATCTTTTGAAAAATTCTTAAATAATTGCTCCAATAATGGAACGGCTTCTGATATCAAGAATTCAATTTCAACAGCAATAATCTCGGAACTTAGAGCAAATGAAAACATAAATGCACTGTTTAATTGTATATCAGATATGAGCAAAAAGCCAGAAAACTGGAATGAAATAGATACAGTTTTTACCGCAATACAAATCTGTAAAATAATAGGCACTTACTACAACGATTGTGAAAGAGAGATACTTAAAGAAGTTTTATCTTATTTAGAATATAAGCATATTCGCTCGCTCGTTGATAATAGGCTTGCTGAATTTAATACAACAGGAAGAAGAATTGTTTGTCGAGAAGAAAAAGGAAAATTAGTAGTTCGTTTTGATAGAGCCGAATCCATGTCGAACGGAGAACGAGATATACTATCGTTTGTTGTTAATTTGACATTGTTTGAATATCAGTTTTCTAAAAAAATTGGAATACTAATAATCGATGAAGTGTTTGATTATTTAGATGGAAGTAATATGTTAGCTGTACAATATTATTTAAATCAATTTATCAAAAATTGCAAATCAAAAAACAAACTTCTATTTCCACTCATTTTCACACATTTAGATCCTTCGGCTTTCTCAAATTATTATTTTAGCAAGAAAAAGATTCACTATCTTGTTGCACCTGCTAACATCGATTTATCCTCTGCCATTGTAAAAATGTTAAGATTGCGCGAAAATTCTATATTGGGTGAAAGCGAAAAAGAAGAAATAGAAAAATATTATATTCACTACACAAATGATAGTCACTCACTAACGGATACCGCTGCAAGAATGATTAGCGATGATTTTTCAGATACTAATTTAGTATTTCGTCAAAAATTATACGATGAAATCACAGAAAAATACCTAAAAAATGAGCCATACAACCCAGTCATGGTTATTGCTGGTCTTAGAATTAAAATTGAGGAATCAGTTTATCGTTGTTTGAATATTGTGGATATTGAAGAATTTTTAGGAGAACATAAGGTAGTAAATAAGCTGGACTTCGCTAAAACAAAAGGTATTGATATTCCCGAACTATACTATCTGTTACAGCCTTTGTATAATGACGGCATGCATTTAAAGGGCGATGATACTGCTGTAAAGAATAAAATAAAATCCTGCTACTTAAAAACAAATAATTTGCACATTAAAAAAATGATAAAAGAAGTTTTTTCTTAATTAGGTTTTAAGTCGACTCCAAATAGATTTAGGATGACCAATGTATGATATCATCCTAAATCTATTTTTATATTACCCCAGCACTTTACTCATTTCAGTTCCCGTGTCTGCCTTACTTACGGCATCAAGGTAGCTATAGATGTTAGTCTCGTGCAATACTATATACTTATTTTACAAAGCAACTAAGTGCAGGTTTTATAATTTAAAAAACTAATGCTTATCGAACAGATTTATCTTATAATTTATTGCGATAATTGTATTTATTCAATACCTGCTTTTTTCTTCCAACAGTTACTTCTGTATAGATTTCAGTCGTTGCAACACTGCTATGACCTAATATTTCTTGAACTGAACGTAAATCAGCTCCATTGGCAAGAAGATTAGTTGCAAATGTATGCCTTAAATAATGTGGTGTTGATTTCGTATTTATTCCGGCAGTTTCTTTAATTTTGCGGTATATGTATTCGATTCCATGTATACTGATTGGATCTCCGTATCGATTTATAAAAAGTCTGTTCGTGTTTATTGATTTATCCTTTCTAATCTTTAACCAATTCATAAGATTTCTCCATGTCTGTTGGCATGATATATAAATCAATCGTTGTTTTCTTCCTTTTCCATGGATTAGTATTGTACGTTCAGAAAGAACAATGTCTTCCAAAGATATATTCGCAGCTTCGCCAATACGGATTCCTGTGCTTATAAGAATGTCAATCAAGGCAAGATCGCGAGTTGATTTCCAAATTTGTATTGATGTCTTTGAGGTATTCAGCTGATTTTCAATTGTTGATAACAGCTTATGGCTTTCATTCACAGAAAGTGTTTTAGGGAGTTTCATTTCTTTTTTAAACTTAAAGGTATGACGCGAAAAATAATTTCCTTCAATGTATTTTCGCTCGGTAAGAAATTCAAAATAAAGTTTTAACGAAATAAGTTTTCTGCGAATAGATGAATCTTTTAGTTTTCTATTTTCGAAGAGATATTGAATGTAATTTAGGACAATGTTTTTATCAAATTCATTGAAATCTGCATATTTGCAAAAATCAAACAAATGTTTTCTCCCTTGTGTTTTCATTGTGATAAATAATTTTTCTTTAATCCTGTACAAGGCAAACCGTGTCTGCATATCCTGAGTGCGGTAATTATCACCTCGAAGTTTTTCTCAGAAATAAGTCTTTTATCATAAATGTCAAGCAAGCTTTCAACCGAAAGACATTCATATATGCTTTTAGCAAATCTATATATGGCATACCCATCTTCCGTAATTCCTTTAATTGCGAATTCAAATGAAATATCATTCAAACCAATAAATCCTTTTGATAAGTTCCACAGGCTTTTTTCGGAAGAAAGAAGATATAACGTAGCCAGATATTCGTTTGTACATTTGATATTATCTTCGCATATTTTTCTGCTTTCGCTTTATATGCAAGATTGTCAGGCTCTTTCTTCCATAAATCCATATATTTGTTTACAAGGTGAAGCAGATTATTTCCATCTGATTTTGTTGGGTTACGAAGATCTATAACAGCAACGTTATATCCATAGTATTCTTTTGCTAAAAAGATCTTTTCAACCTCTTTCTCGCTCATGCTGTTTTTAAACGAAAAAGAAACTCGTGATATATCCTCAAAGGAGAATCTTTCCATATTTATTTCAATTTTTGTTCTCGAGGAATCAGAGAACATCATGCACAAGTATAAAACCATACTCATCAAAACACCCATATCCTCGGATCTGCATTTGAACCAGAAATCATCCCAGATATTTTGCTGTTTGAACAATATTTCGCATCCGATAAGATGTTTTCTATTATTCACGACCTTTGCCAACGTTCTCAGGATGTCATATAATTCATGTCTACTTTCGCTTGTTTCCTTTACGTACAGCTTATGAGTCTCTTCAAGATAAGGGTACCTTTTCTGATAAAAATTCTGATATTTCTTTTTGAAGCTATTCCATTTTTTGTTTTCTGTTTCTGAAAAGGTTTCAGGTGCGGAAAGCGGGTGGATGTCGAAAAACTCTTTTTCAGGAATACTGGTCATATATCTGTACAAAACGGAAATATGCGCTTCGTTCATATGAAGATAAGGCAAGAATACCAAAAAGAAATAGTCATCAAGTCTTAAAGCGGCAACGCTTTTTTCATCAACTTTAAACGCTTTATAATCCCCCGGTTTCGTTGAAAGAACGTTTTCAGCCAAAGTGTTTCCAATATAATATTTTAAAGAAGCTCCGATTCGCCATCTGCATTCAGACTTCTTCATAGAATCATTTTTATAAACTATAAATCCGTCTCTTGAAATAATCACGACAGGATAGAGCAATGAAGCAGCCAACGTTTCACAAACTGTTTGTGCAGGAAGCTCTTCTATAGTTGGATTATTATGAAAAAACATATCCTTTGTATTCATTTCAGCTTCATTCTCCTTTCGTCGAATTTATTTCTGTAAGTATAACATTTTAAAAATTATTTGTCAACTAAATCAGGCTGTAAAAAACCTTGTTTTTACAGCCCGTTTACATATAATGAATTTTCAGTTTACTTGTTCTATTTTAATCGTATTGGTGTTCCATGATTTTCCGTTTATCTGTCCACCCGTAAGAACAACGTTATCACCTTTTTTAAGGCTATATACCTCTTTTGCCAACTTCATAGCACTGTAGAACATAACCTCTATGGAAGAAAACTCCTCACACATAACAGGAGTAACTCCCCAACTGAGATTAAGCTTTCTCCAAACCTTTTCACAAGTAGTAGCACCTAAAATATCTGTAGGACATCTGAAACGGCTTACCATTCGTGCAGTAACTCCACTTATGGAGTTGACCACAATGCTTTTAGCATTAAGGTCAACAGCAAGAGCGCAAGCGGAGTGAGAAACAGCATCAAGATTGTTTTTGATTTCAAATTCAGTTGTTCTGAAGCCACGGATATAATCGATTTTCTTCTCAGTATATTCCGCAATTTCAACCATATTCTTCACTGCCTGAACAGGATATTTTCCTGCCGCGCTTTCTCCTGAAAGCATAACTGCAGAAGTCCCGTCGTAAACAGCGTTAGCAACGTCGGAAATTTCAGCTCTTGTCGGTCTTGGATTATGAATCATAGACTCAAGCATTTCCGTTGCGGTAATAACACGTATACCAAGCATTCTGCATTTATCAATAAGATATTTCTGAACGGCAGGCACTTCGATAAAAGGAATTTCAACTCCCAAGTCACCACGTGCAATCATAATTCCGTCTGCAACCTCGCAGATCTCTTCAATATTGTCAACACCGGAACGGTTTTCAATTTTTGCTATTATATCAATATCTTCCCCGCCGTTTTTATCGAGGAATTCCCTGAGCGTAACAACGTCACTTTTCCTTGAAACAAAGGATGCGGCAACGAAATCCACGTCGTTTTCAATACCGAACAAAAGGTCTTCTTTATCCTGCTCGCTCAAAAAGTCATGATTCATAACAATGCCAGGAAAATGCATACTCTTTCTGTCGGAAAGCTCACCGCCTACAACCACTTTACAGATTGCATCATTCTCTTTCAATTCAACAACTTTAAAAATGACAAGACCATTATTTACAGTTATTATATCGCCTTCTTTAAGCTCCTCTATCAATTTTTCATAATTAACGGAAACACGTTTATTATCTCCAACGATATTTTCCGTTGTGAATGAAAAAGTATCCCCTGCAGAAAGACTTATTTTTTTATTTTCGAAGGTCTTTATTCTATATTCTGGCCCTTTTGTATCAAGCATTATTGCGATTGGCAGATTCAACTTTTCACGAACCTTTTTCACCAAATCAAATTTTTCTTTATGCTCCTCATGTGTTCCATGGGAAAAATTCAATCTTGCAACGTTCATTCCCGCTTTACACATTTGTGTCAATATTTCTTCCGTATCACAAGCAGGACCTATTGTACAAATTACTTTTGTTTTGCGCATTTTTTGCTCCTCGATTTTTATACCGTTTCATATATATTATATGAAGTTTTCATCTGTGACATTGTAACACAATAAAGCCAAAAAGTAAATACCAAAAACAAAAACTTAATTACGTTTTAACGCATTTTTAATATCAAAAGGGGTTTACAAATCCAAAAAAATATAGTATAGTATACTTCGATATGATAAAATAAAAAAGATGGAGAAACTCATGAAAAAAATAGTAAATCTTTACACAAAAACTCCTCTTATACTTAGAATTATAATTGGTCTTATAATAGGTATATGTTTAGGAATATTTGTTAAACAAGCAACCTTCGTTAAAGTTTTTGGCGATATTTTCGTCAGCGCACTTAAAGCAATTGCTCCTATTTTGGTATTTGTGCTTGTTATCTCCTCCCTTGCAAGTGCAGGGAAAGGACTTGGAAGCAGATTCAGATCCGTTACATTTTTCTATATGTTAAGTACGTTTCTTGCGGCATTTGCAGCCGTTTTAGCAAGCTTCATATTCAAAGTTACAATTCCCCTCAGTCAATCCATAGAGCAAGCTGCCCCTGAAGGTCTTGGTGATGTATTCAAAAATTTACTTTTGAATATGGTTTCAAACCCTGTAACCGCTATTATGAACGGAAATTACATAGGTATTCTCACATGGGCTGTTATTTTCGGACTGGCTCTCCGTGGTGCAAACGATAAAACGAAGCAGGTTCTTAACGATATATCGTCCGCGGCTTCAAAAGCAGTTGCATGGATAATTCAGCTTGCCCCTTTCGGAATTATGGGTCTTGTATTCTCCTCAGTTGGCGAATATGGAATTGAAATTTTCAAGGACTACGGTAAAATTCTCCTTCTCCTTGTAGGATGTATGCTTGCCGTCGCTCTTATTGTTGACCCGTTTATAGTTGCGATTTCTCTCAAAAGAAATCCCTATCCCTTGGTGTTCAAATGCTTCAAAGAATCAGGTCTTACAGCATTTTTCACAAGAAGCTCTGCGGCAAACATTCCCGTCAATATGAAGCTTTGCGAAAAGCTGGGAATTGACAAAGAGTATTATTCCGTTGCTATCCCCCTTGGTGCTACGATAAATATGGACGGAGCTGCTATCACCATTACAGTAATGTCACTTGCAGCCGCATTCTCACAGGGAGTAAAAGTTAACTTTTTTGTTGCTATTCTTTTGAGCTTTGTTGCAACCCTTGGTGCTTGCGGAGCTTCGGGTGTTGCAGGTGGTTCTCTTTTGCTTATCCCCATGGCTTGCTCTCTCCTCGGAATAGGTCAGGACGTTGCTATGCAGGTAGTTGCCGTTGGATTTATCATTGGCGTTGTTCAGGATTCCCTCGAAACTGCAATCAACTCCTCGGGAGACGCTATTTTCTGTGCTACCGCAGAATATCGCGAAAGAATGAAAAAAGGCGAAAAAATCGAGTTTTAACATAATACCGTCAAAGGCATCTGCCCTTGGCGGTTTTTCTTATTCCTTAAATCTACTATAAAGGAAGTCCGCCAGAATGACTTCAAGCGGACCTTTCAAAATAAATTATTTTGTCATATTCAAACGGTAAAGCTTTCCTTCACCTGCACGGAATGATTCATTAAGCGTTCCGTTTTCAATAGAAACATCTTCCCAATTGCCTGTAAAAGGATTAAGATACGTCATGGATTTAATTCCACTGTCTTCCATAATTTTTACAGATGCAGTCTGCTCATTTTTAGGATCTTTATTATAGAGCATAATGTATGTGTCACCATTTTCACGGCTTACCATATGACTGATAATCAAATCAGCTTCTTTTTCGGGACAAAGCATCCAATTTTCAGGAAGCATTTCAACACGCTTACTTCCCTCTTTAGTATGATAAGCATGTAAGCAATCAAGCTTTACAAGGGTATCTCCCAACGCAACTATTTCATGGTTCAAATCAATAAAATCTTCAAATAATTTTTTATCGTGGATTTCTCCGTCACGATAGATAACAGATTCGCGGAACCATTCCCCTTCTGTATCATTAGAACCTGGGCAAACAAGATTGAACCAGGACAAGCCTTTGAATCCATAAGCGAGATATCCGTATACGTTCCATCTCATATCGTTGATATCAGGCATACGCATACCTTTCCATGCAGTAGACTGTGGGAAAGCATGGGTACGAAGTCCGCCGTTTTCCAACGCTACTTTTCTCATGACTTCCATATCGCCAAAAATTCCGAAATCAGTTCTATCTTCATAGCAAGCATAAAAATCGTGGGAAAGATATTCTATATTTTCCGCCCCAACCTCACGAACAAAATTAGAAACGTGTTCAAGATATGTTCCGCCTAAAAGCTTCTCACCTGCATAACAAGGGAAAAGATTAACAAAAGGATAACGTTCAGAATCTTCTTCACGGAAAGCCTTGCAAATCTTTGCAACAGCAGGAAGTGCTTCCCCAGAAGGCTCATCAACAATATGATAACCGATACAATGAGCTTTATCTTTTGCAAGAGCAGCACTGTCTTTTACGGTTTCTCCGTTCATTCCGCCCCACATTAAATAATACATATCTCTTTTTGCGTATTCTGCTTCCGTTTTATCCCAAATCTCTTTTTCCATCATGCTTCCGCAGAATACCATAGGGAAAATATTAAAATTAAACCCTATTTTTTTCATTTGGTCAAGCTGAGCCTGAAAGCTGTCCTTTTCAAAGGAATAAAAGGAAACCCAAGAGCCAATTAAAAATTTGTCTGTCGTATTCTTTTTCATTTAAAACCTCCAAAAATCGCTAACTTTTCTTTTTCGTAATTATACCATTTTTAAATAAAGAAATCAATAGTTTTAATAAAAAAATCACCTTGCCAAGCATGCAAGGTGAAAACTATATTATAGAAATCAATTTATATTTGATAGCATAATATATCGCAACTCAAAAGAAATATTTTCAAAAATGAATTTATTGTTTTGTACAATTTTTATTTCCTTTTTCATAGCCCCATAGAATAATTCCTATACAAACCAAAACCAAAGCAATTATCAGATTAACAATTGCTACTCCCCCATCTTCTGACAGGAGCAGAGCAGAAAAGATAACACCGAAAACGGGCGTCATAAAGCTATAAATCGTAACACTTGAAGCAGGATTATATTTCAACAAAATAGTCCACAACGTGTACGATACAGCATATATCAATGACAAACCTACGAATATTGGTAACATTCCAACAAAATCAAATTTACCGTCAAGGACAAAGCCAATAATCGATAATACTACTCCGCCTAACCCCATCTGATATCCACACAAAACTATGGGGTTTTCCTTTTGAGCGAAAAGTTTCGTCATAATTACAGAAAAAGAGTAAGACAAAATTCCAATTATAACCAAACCGTCACCTAAAAAATTCATATTAAAGCTCAAGCCGTCAAGATTCATAATAACGATTCCTAAAAAACCGATAACACATGAAATCAGCTTCTTGGCAGTAAGCTTTTCCATTTTAAAAATAAGACTTGCAATTAACGCAACAAAAAACACATCCGTGCTTTTAAGTATAGCCCCCTTTACAGAGGTGGTTTGAGATAATCCTATGTATAGAAGTGCATATTGCAAGACCGTTTGTAAAACCGAAACAATAACAACACCCTTCACGTTTTCTTTTTTGGGAAGAAGAATTTTTTTAGAAAAAATACTATAAATACCAATTGTGAGAAATCCAGCGACTATAAATTGTATTCCTACCCATAAAAGAAGTGATGGGACATGAGCTTCGTCTATATGATTATACCCCATTTTAACAATAGGCGTGGATATTCCCCATAAGGCACAGCAAAAAATTGCTGTTAAGCTTGCGAATATTTTATTGCTTACAAGTTTTCTTATCATATTATCAATTTCCTGAATATTTTTAAAAGTCTTTTTTTACAAAAAAATACAAATGAATATTTTTTTGACATACTTCATCGTCTATTTGTTATAAAATAAAGTCGATGCATTGAAGCGGAAAAATCCGCCCGATCTCTCGGGCGGATAAAATTCACTTATAAATCTAATTATTTAGATTAACCCTTGATAGCTGCCTGTGCAGTATAGCATCAAGGGATGACTTTTTACCACACTTACCAACGGTTGTGATTATACCATTCTGATTTTCGTTTTTCAATAGGTTCGGGAAATATTGTTGTAAT
>SVRW01000039.1 GCA_015064625.1 Oscillospiraceae bacterium
GTTTCTGGGTTTTCCGAACCGATATCTTTTTCGGTTCGCAATGTTGGTTGCGGAGGAAGGATTTGAACCAACGACCTCCGGGTTATGAGCCCGACGAGCTACCAGGCTGCTCTACTCCGCGATATATTAAGCTCGCTGTTACAAGGGGTTCACTCCGTACCGCTAAAAAAGGTGGTGCCGGAAACCGGGCTCGAACCGGTACGAGGTTTAAGCCTCACGGGATTTTAAGTCCCGGGCGTCTGCCAATTCCGCCACTCCGGCACAAATCCCTTACAGCGAAGCTAATTGTATCACAAAATAATTACTTTGTCAATACCTTTTTTGAAAAAAGTTTTCACAATTAAAATTTTAAGAAAAAAACGTCGAAAAAGAACAAAGTATTCTTACATATATAATTGACAAAACGAGGATTGAATGATAAA
Source organism: Oscillospiraceae bacterium (assembly GCA_015064625.1). Lineage (GTDB taxonomy): Bacteria > Bacillota > Clostridia > Oscillospirales > CAG-382 > SIG653. The sequence continues at coordinate 423 of SVRW01000039.1, forward strand.
ATAGTAGAAATAAAATTTTCCACTCAACAGAAATGCGAGTTTAAACTATGAAAAGTAGTTTTATTTTTAACAAAGACGAAAAGCCACTTGAAAATCCGGTAAACGGGTACAGCAATACAGCCATTTTCAGGAAAATAGCTTTTATTGGTGACTCCCTCTCCTCGGGAGAGTTTGAGACCTGCGACGAGAACGGGAACAAAAATTTCTACGATATGTTTGAATACTCATGGGGACAGTATATCGCAAGGAAGAACGGACTTACAGCATATAACTTTTCCAGAGGCGGTATGACAGCAAAGGAATACATGGAGAGCTTTGCGGAAGCAAACGGTTTTTGGGACAAAGATAAAGCCTGTCAAGCATACGTTATTGCTCTCGGCTGGAATGATATTTACGGTTTGGACATGGAAATAGGCGGTATCCAGGATATAGACGAGGCAGATTCCTCAAAGAACAGACAAACGTTTATTGGATACTATGCTGCAATAGTTGACAGATACAAAAAAATCTGTCCCGATGCAAAATTCTTTTTTGTAACCTTGCCAAAATCCGAAGATAAAAATCAAGAAAAAGTGTTGGAATCCGTGGAAAAGCTTCACGAGTTATCAAAATATTTTGATAATTCCTACGTTATAGATCTTTACAATTATGCTCCCGTTGAAAATGAAGAATTCAAAAAGAATTTTTATCTTCACGGTCACATGAATCCCATGGGATATATATTGACCGCCCGCATGATTGACTCTTATATAGATTACATTATAAGAAAAAGCCCAAATGATTTTAAAAACGTTCCCTTCATCGGTACGGGAATAAAATATTAAATTTCACACAGCGTAAAAAAACAATTCTGAAAGGAAAAGGCAATGAAAAAAACATCTAAAATTTTCTCCATCATACTTTCTGTGCTTCTTCTTATTTGCTCCACGGGAATTTCAGTCTTTGCAGAAGGGGAAGAAATTGTTATCCTTTACACAAACGATATTCACACGTATATCGACAAAGAGATTACGTATTCCGACGTTGCTTCTCTTAAAGCATCTTTTGAAAACGTTTTACTCGTTGATGCGGGCGACCACATCCAAGGAACTGCTTACGGCTCTATGGACAAGGGTGAAACCATAACGAAGCTTATGAACGAAGCAGGTTACGATCTTGCAACTCTTGGTAACCACGAATTTGACTACGGAATGTCAGGCTGTCTTACTACTATTGACAGAGCCAAATTCCCCTACGTTTCCTGCAACTTTTACCACGAAGAAAATGGCGTTATCGGTGACACGGTACTTGATGCGTATAAGGTTTTTGAAATCGGCGGCTTAAAGATTGCTATTATCGGTATCACCACTCCCGAAACCTTCACAAGTTCAACACCTGGTTATTTCCAGAATGAGCAAGGTGAATTTATATACGGAATAGCGGGCGGTGCAGACGGAAAAGCACTTTACGAGCGTGTTCAATCCGCCATCGACAAAGCATCACTTGAAGCAGACGTTGTTATCGCTTTGGGACATCTCGGAACAGACCTTTCCGCAGGTCCATGGGCTTCCGAAAAAGTTATAGAAAATACGTCAGGGCTTGACGCCTTTATTGACGGTCATTCCCACAGTACGATCCCAATGAAAGAAATTTCCGACAAAGACGGAAACACGGTTATACTTACACAAACAGGCGAATATCTTACCGCAGTGGGCAAAATGACCATAACAAAAGACGGAATCAAAACAGAGCTTCTTACCGCAGAAGATATTTCTGATATTACTCCCGACGAAAACGTTAAATCCATAGAAGATTCATGGAAAAACGAAATAAACGAAAAGCTCGGTCAGGTCATCGGCAAAACCGACGTTGTTTTTAACAACTACGACGAAAACGGAAAACGCCTCGTGCGCTCTCAAAGCACAAACACAGGTGATTTTTCCGCTGATGCTCTCTATTACTTATTTGACAACATGGGTATGGACGTTGACGTGGCAGTTATGAACGGTGGCGGTGTAAGAAACAAAGCCATAACGGGTGATATTTCTTATCTTGCTTGTAAAGAAATACATACCTTCGGCAACGTTGCCTGCCTACTCACTGTCACAGGTCAACAGCTTCTCGACGCTCTCGAATGGGGTTCAAGATCCGTTGGAGTTGCCGAAGAAGGAAGCCTTCTTCACCCTTCCGGACTCACTTACAAAATAAACACGTCCATTGAAAGCACGGTTCAATTTGACGAAAAGGGAATCTGGACGGCTTGCCCTTCAGGAGAATACAGAGTATATGACGTTAAGGTATATAACAAGAAAACAAACACATGGGACGACCTTGACCTTGACAAAAAATACAACCTTGCAGGCTACAACTACACTCTTCGCGATTTAGGCGGCGGATTCGCTATGCTTGACGGTGCGGTGAACGTTCTTGACTACGTTATGGAAGATTATATGGTTTTGGCAAATTACGTTAAGGGCTTCGAAAACACCGTTTCCGCTACCAACTCCCCTCTCGCACAGAAATACGAAAACTTCAACGTTGATTACTCAAAGGTTGAAGGAAACGGCAGAATCACCGTAACGGAAGGCGAAGCTCCAAAGCCTGCCGACTTCGGAAACCAGACGTTTTTCGTCATTCTTTCCCTCGTTTCTCTTTGCGCTGTAGCTTTTACACTTAAATCAAATAAAAAATCCGTATGATAAATTTGTCCCTTGCGAAAATCACACTTCGCAAGGGATTTTTTTAATATTTATTGACAAGCATTTTTAAGTATAACTTACGTATTTTGCATCCCCAGCACAAAACCATACCAAATACCGCACCTGTTACCGCTTGAAGCATCTGATACGGAAGCTTGAGCATAGCATATTCGGGAGTGCTATATATAAACGCTCTTCCCAAAGAATATCCAACGACCATAATTACAGCTCCCAACGTTACCCCTATTCCCGAGGAAAAAGCGGGATGTTTTTTCATTACGTAATGGGAAAAAACCGATATTACCACAGCCTGCAAGCCGTGTGTCACAAGGGACACGAACATAGGGGTTGGATAAAAGAGCATATCGCCCAAAAACGCTCCCACCCCGCCCACCATAAAGGCGGAAAATGGTCCGAGAATTATGGAAGCAAGACAGATTATAACATCATTCATATAAAGATGTCCACCAGGTACGGGAACGCTGAAAATGCTTGAACTCAAAACAATATTTATTGCCATAAATAATGCGGTCACACAAAGGTTTATAAGCATTTTTTTAGAATTTCTTGTGTTCATTTCTTTTTTCTCCTTGATTTTTAGTTAAACATATTATATAATATCTTGAACATATTAAAATAACCAAAATCGGAGATTTTTATATAACCAGATGAAATATTCAATTGATAAAAACGATATGCATCCCGCCTATTTACAGCTATACAGTCAAATAAAAGAAGACATCGTTTCTCTTTCATATTCATACGGAAGCAAGCTTCCTTCCAAAAGGATATTAGCAGAAGAAGCAGGAGTGAGCGTTATAACGTCTGAACGCGCATACGAGCTTTTATGCGACGAAGGATATATTGAAGCAAGGGAAAGAAAAGGCTTTTTTGTTATATTCAAGCCCGCAGACGGATTTGCAAATAACGCAAACACTATGCCGATTCATGCCGTCAAAAAAACAAATCGCCACCACGGTCACGGAGAAGAATTTCCTTTTTCTGTTTTAGCTAAGTCTATGCGAAAGGTGATAAGTGAACGGGGAGAAGAAATAATGAAAAAATCTTCGAACTCAGGCTGCCATGAGCTGAGAGTCGAGATAAAAAGCTACCTTGCCAGAAACAGAGGAATATATGCCGAAACTGATCAAATAGTAATCGGTTCAGGCGCGGAATATCTGTACAGCCTGGTGGTTGACCTTTTGGGAAGAGACAAAATATATGCCTTTGAAGCTCCATCTTATGAAAAAATAGAACAGGTATATGGAGCATCCAACGTCAGATTCGAGCCGCTTCCCCTCGGAGCAGACGGAATCGAACGCGCCGCTCTTGAACAAACCAAAGCAGACGTTTTGCACATAACGCCTTACAGAAGCTTTCCTACGGGAATAACGGCTACCGCATCAAAACGACACGAATACGTTCATTGGTCACGCAATGAAAAATTTATTATAGAAGATGACTTTGAATCGGAATTTACAGTTTCAAGAAAACCCGAAGAAACGGTTTTTTCTCTTTCCGCATATGACAACGTAATATACATAAATACGTTTTCAAAAACAATTTCTCCCGCTATGCGTATGGGATATATGGTCCTTCCAAAACGTCTGGTAAAAGAATTTGAAGAAAAGCTGGGGTTTTCTTCTTGTACAGTTCCCACCTTCGAACAATTCGTTTTGGCAGAGCTTCTGTCAAGCGGTGCTTTTGAACGTCACATCAACCGTGTGAGAAGAAGCAAACGAAAGTCCAAAGGCATTAAGGAATGAGAGTTTTCTATTTTGGTATTTGTTGATGCATTATGATACTATAAGCGCAACGTGTATGAATAATTTAATCATATTGGTTACGCAGTTTGTTTTTTATATTCTTCTATTAGTGAAGAATATTTCAATTCACGTCCACGGTTTCTTTTCATATAATGACAATGACGGGTAACCGTCTAAGAAAATTATAAGAAAGGAAAACAAATTATGGCAACATTTTTCAATCAAGCCAGATTGACGTACAGCGGTGGCACGGTAAACTCAAACATTACTGCAGGAGAAATAGTTGATGTATTAACAGTCAACAAAACTGCAGTTGTGGGCGAATATACCCAAGGGTCAGAGATTACGTACATCATAAACATTATAAACTCAAGCGACACGCCCAACGAAAACTTGACACTTACGGACAATCTTGGCGCTTACGTTTTCAACATGATGACGTTACAGCCTCTTGATTACGTTGAAGACTCTGTTAAATACTTTATAAACGGTATTTTACAGCCAGCTCCCACCGTAACCACAGAACCAGGTCTTACTATAACGCCCATAAGCGTTCCAGCAAACAGTGTTGTAACTATTGCATACACCGCTGTTGCAAACGAATTTGCACCCCCTGAAGGTACTATCGACAATACAGTTACTGTAAACGGAAATTGTGGAGACGCAACAGCCGCCGAAACGGTATCAGCGGCAGAAGAAGCTGATCTTGATATTACAAAATCACTCTCCCCTACCACTATTACCTGCGGTGATACGCTTACCTACACCTTCGTTATTCAGAACTCAGGCAACGCAGATGCAGTTGCAACGGATAATATAGTTATTACAGATACATTTACTCCCCCATTTGAAAATATTACCGTTACATACAACGGAATAGTATTGACGTCCCCTGCTGACTACACATATGACCCCGTTACAGGAGAATTTGCTACAGTTGCAGGAGTGATTACAGTTCCCGCCGCAACGTTTACACAGGACCCTGTAACAGGAGAATGGACAGTAACTCCAGGGTCATCCACGCTCACCGTATCAGGCAATATCTAACCTTATCGCTGGGGGATTTTGAAAAATCCCCCAGTCCCCAAATGATATGCACCCCAAAAGTTAGACACTTTTGGAGGTGCATATTTTTATGTCAGGAAAACAGAAAAAGTACTCGTCAGAATTTAAACTATGTGTTATAATGGATATGCGAGAACACCACCTTGGA
>SVRW01000002.1 GCA_015064625.1 Oscillospiraceae bacterium
ATTATATCAAGCATTTACTTTACCCCCCTTCACTTTTTTCATATGCTTTTCTGAATATTGTCTTTTCCAATGGGGAATTGCAAGGAATACAGCGACGATTACTGCAGAGAGAAGCTTCAAAAGATTTGCATCAAGTCCCAATGTGATAACCGCCTGTACAACAATGTAATAAATAATAGAACCGAAAGCTACGGACAAAAGTCTGAGAGCGAAATTTTTAAATATTTTACCAAATAACGCTTCACCAATAATAACGGAAGCCAAACCGATAACTATAGCACCCTGTCCCATTTTAACGTCGGCAAAGCCTTGATACTGAGCAAGGAAAGCACCCGAAAAGGCTACGAGACCATTGGAAATCATAATTCCGAGAACCTTGTTGAAATTTGTGTTGATGCCTTGCGCACGGCTCATGTTCAGGTTTGCACCTGTCGCACGAATTGCACAGCCCATTTCTGTCCCGAAAAACCAATAAAGAATTGCAATAAGAACAACTAAAACTATACCTACCGTAATTATGGGATTGTGGAAAGCAAATTCCTTAACCCAACGGAGCGACACAAGAAGGTCGGTCTTATTTACGTTAATAGATTGATTGGCTTTTCCCATAATTTTAAGGTTTATGGAATAGAGGGAAAGCTGTGTTAAAATTCCTGCCAGAATAGGCGGAATACCCATAAAAGTGTGGAGCAAGCCCGTAATAGCACCTGCAATAAGTCCTGCAACAAAAGCCGCAAGCATTGCAAGCCATAAATTACAGCCATTTAAAATAAGTACAACTGCAACAGCACCGCCCGTTGCAAAAGAGCCGTCTACAGTAAGGTCGGCTACGTCGAGAATACGATACGTGATATAAATACCAATCGCCATAATACCCCAAATCAGTCCTTGCGAAACTGAACCTGGCAAGGCGTTTAAAAATTGTCCGAAAACTTCCATCTGAATTCACCCTTATATTAAAAATAGGTAAACAGCTGGAGAGAAGATAAGCTCTCCCCAGCTGAAACGTTAGTTGTTATTTTTCTTCAATAGCAGTATATCCTTCAAGAGGAGTGATTCCCAAAGCTTCGCAGTTTTGCTTGTTGAACTTGGGAGTTTGCTTTTCAGCATATTCTATAGGCATTTTGGAAATGTCAGCACCGTCCTTAAGGATTTTAACAGCCATTTTACCCGTTGTGTAACCAAGGTCGTAGTAGCTGATGGAGAGGGTTGCAATACCGCATCCGGAGCAAATTCCTTCTTCGCCTGCAATTACTGGAATTTTTTTAGGCTCACAGATATTATCAATAATTCCTGTGTTTTCTGCAACAGTGTTATCGGTAGGTACGTAAATAACGTCGCAATTATCAGCGGCATTAGTACATATCTGAGCAAGATCATTGGAATCTGTGAAGGGATAAAGAGTAGCTTTAAGACCTTTCTTTTCAAGCTCTGCTTTTACAACGTCAACTTGGTATTGGCTGTTTGCTTCCTTTGAGCAGTAGAGAAGTCCAACAGTTTTTGCTTCAGGACACCATTCGGTAATCATAGCTGATTGCTTATCAAGGGGAGCAAGGTCGGAAGTACCGCAAATATTTCCGCCAACAGTGCCGTTAAAGTCTTTGATTTCGAGAGCAACGCCGTATTCAGTTACGGAAGTGCCGAGAATCGGAATTTTATCTGTTGCCGCAGCCGCTGCCTGAAGTGCAGGAGTTGCGTTTGCCATAATCAAATCAACGTCGTTGGAAACGAATTGGTTAACTATCGTAGCGCAGGTGTTGGAATCGTTTTGTGCGTTCTGGAAATCAAACTCAACTGCATCTGCGCCAAGCTCATCGATAATTGCCTGCTTGAAGCCTTCCGTTGCCGCATCAAGAGCAGGATGTTCAACCAATTGAACAATACCGATTTTATACTTGCCGTCATTTTCCTCTTTGGAGCAGCCTGTAGAGAAAATGACACAACCTATGCAAAGCATAAGTGATAACAGAATAGATACTACTTTTTTCATAATGAAAATCTCCTTTATTTCTGGCTCGTTTGAGCCTTGCATTTTTGATGAGTTCAGTATATATCAAAAAAACCTATTAGTCAAACAAATGATTTTGATGTTAGTTATCGAAAATTTCGATTTTGGTAAAAAGTCAAGAAAAAATTGAAATTAACAAAACTCAAACATTTCTCAAAACATTTAAAAACATAGGCAAGTTATAATGTGACCGTAAAATAAAGAAAGAGGTTAGCGTTATGAACAAAAACGACAAAGATTTTCTCATTCAGAAAATTCGCACACAGTACACTGAAAAGGAGCAAACAGAACTTGACGAGCTGAAGGAGCTTGACGTTAAAGTAAAGCGTCCTGCCAATGTGTTTGCATACGTATTCGGTAGTATCGGAGCTATCATTATGGGAGGCGGTATGAGCCTTGTTATGACTGATATTGCCGAAACGGTAGGCATTGAAAACCCGATGCTTTACGGTATCATAATCGGAATTGTCGGAATGCTTATGGCAATTATCAATTATCCCATCTATAAGGGTATTATGGGAAAAAGACGCAAAAAATACGCAGATAAAATAATCGCCCTCAGCGATAAAATTATGAAAGGCTAAAGGAGAATAAAATGTCAGAATTTCTAAAAAATCATCTGTGATTTTTAGAAAGATTTCCAAACGTAAACAAAACTTTAACATTTGTGTGCTAAACTATCAGTATAATAACGTATATACGGAGGTGACACAATGTTTAAGATATTGGTTGTGGAAGATGATAAGGAGCTGAACAGAACGGTATGTTCATTTCTTAACCGTAGCGGATATGAAGCTACAGGCTGTTTAAACGCCAACGAGGCATACGATGCCCTTTATGAGAATATGTTTGACCTTATTGTGTCTGATATAATGATGCCTGGAGTTGACGGCTTTGAGTTTGCAAGAACGGTCAGGGACCTGAACGAAGATATTCCCATTCTGTTTATGACCGCACGTGACGATATCGCTTCAAAGCAAAGAGGATTCCGTATAGGCGTGGACGATTATATGGTAAAGCCTATCGATCTGGATGAGCTTTTTTTAAGAATCGGTGCGCTTCTTCGCCGTGCTAAAATTGCGACCTCACGTAAGCTGGAAATAGGTAGCTTTATAATGGATGCCGACGAGCATACCGCATATCTGGGCGACGAGGAAGTACCTCTCACAAACCGTGAATTCAGTATTCTTTATAAATTGCTCAGTTATCCTAAAAAAACCTTTACCAGAACACAGCTCATGGATGAGTTCTGGGATGCTGATAGCGAAACAGCTCCAAGAGCGGTTGACGTATATATGACAAAGCTCCGTTCAAAGCTTTCAGAATGTGAGGATTTTGAAATAAAGACAGTTCACGGCTTGGGATATAAGGCGGTGATCAAGTGAAGAAGCTGACGTTGAAAAATGTGTTGAGGTCGGTAAATAGCTTTTTGCTGTTCTTCTTGACAGTGGGATTTATCGTGTCCTGCTGTATGATGTTGTTTGTGAGTATTTTGGCAGATACTATGGAACTGACGCTTACTACCGAAAATATTGCCACTGCCGCAAAGGTAACCTTTTGGAATGTGGTTTTAATCACGTTTCTTTTCAAATTGGCGGATTATATACGTCGCAAAATAATGGTAGAGCGCCCCACAAAGACTATAACGGAAGCAACTGAAAAGATTATGTCAGGTGACTTCTCCGTCCGTATCAATCCTATGCAAAGCTCTGGCATGGAAGGCTTTAATCAGATTGCCATGGCGATCAACAAAATGGCGGAGGAATTATCGAGCGTTGAAACCTTGCGTGCGGATTTTATCGCCAACGTATCCCACGAAATGAAAACTCCTCTTGCTGTAATGCAGAATTACGGAACACTTCTTCAAGCTCCCGACCTTTCCGAGGAAAAACGTATGGAGTATGCAAAAGGTGTCACCGACGGCTCTCGCCGTATGGCAGATATGATGACAAACATATTGAAGCTTAACCGTCTTGAAAATCAGCAGATATACCCCGAAATTTCGGAATTTGATTTGGGTGAACAGCTTTGTGAGTGCCTTTTGCAGTATGAAAACGTATGGGAAAAAGCAAATATTGAAATTGAAACACATATTGAGGATGACATCAAAGTAAAAGCAGACGCGGAGCTTCTCAGTCACGTCTGGAACAATCTGTTTTCCAACGCTTTTAAATTCACGCCTTCAGGCGGTAGGGTTACCGTTTCTCTTACGGCTACAAAAAATTATGCTTTTGTTGAGGTTGCCGACACGGGATGCGGTATGACGTCAGATGTGGGCGCACATATATTTGAGAAATTTTATCAGGGCGATACCTCGCATTCCGTTCAGGGAAACGGTTTGGGGCTTGCACTTGTCAAAAGAGTTATTGATATTATGCAAGGCGAAATCAGCGTGGAAAGTGCTGTTGGCGAAGGCTCTGCCTTTACAGTTAAGATAGGTCGGTGCTGATATGGATTGGAAGAAATTCGGGAAATCTTTGCTGTTCCCGCATATCGCTATAATGATTATTCTTGCTCCTGTTTCTACCGTGTTTCTCGTGTATTCCATGGTGTTTTTGGGAACAGATTCGATTGCAGCGATTGTTTCTTACGTTCTTGCCTTTTATACTTTGACAGTTTGGTGTTTTAAAATACCATTTTTGATTCGTTTTTTTAAAACGTTTAAATATGAAAATAAGTATGCGAGAATATGGCAGGACGATACAAGACTAAGGGTCAACGTTTCCTTGTACGGAGGTTTGATTTGGAACACCGCATACGCTTTGCTTCAACTGGGAATGGGATTTTGGCATAATTCCTTTTGGTTTTATTCTTTGGCAGGATATTATATCTCCCTTGCAGTTATGCGTTCCTTTCTGTTACACCATACAAGCAGACATAAGGCGGGAGAAAAGATGCTTGATGAGCTTATGAAATACCGTGCTTGCGGTATTGTATTTCTGATTATGAATCTGGCACTTGCTCTGATTATATTCTTTATGGTGTATTGGAACAGAACGTTTAATCACCATGAAATAACCACTATAGCCTTGGCGGCTTACACGTTTACGTCATTTACCGTAGCTATCGTAAATATAGTTAAATACCGCAAATATAACAGCCCTGTATATTCAGCTTCCAAAGCAATCAGCCTTGCGTCAGCGTGTGTTTCTATGCTCATATTGGAATCAACCATGCTTACAACCTTTGGCGGAACAATGAATCTTGCAGAACGACGTGTTCTGATAGGCGTATCAGGCGGTGTAATATCCGCATTTATAATTGCTATGGCAGTTTTTATGATTGTTCAGGGAACAAAAAAGATGAAGCTGTTAAATAGATGAAGGAGTAACAAAATGGAAAATAAAGAAACGTTTAATTATACTTATTCTGCAAAGGAGCAAGAAGAAATCAAAGCTATCCGAAAAAAGTATGCTCCCAAGGAAGAAACCATAGATAAGATGGAACAGCTTCGTCGTTTGGATGCATCTGTAACACATAAAGCAACTTCAGCTTCCCTTGTGTTTGGTGTCATCGGTGCGTTGATTCTTGGAATTGGAATGAGCCTTGCAATGACGGATATAGGAAAAGTTATAGGATTGTCGGGCGCATTGGCTATGATCGTCGGAAGCTTGATAGGAATTGTTGGCATCGTGCTTGTATGCGTTGCTTATCCCCTTTATAACCATATTGTAAAGAAAGAGCGGGAAAGGATTGCCCCCGAAATTATCAGACTGACCGATGAGCTGATGAAATAAAATTGAAGCTAAATAGCACGTTTGAGATTTTAAAAAGCCAACGCACCTTTTGTGGTGCGTTGGCTTTTTTGAATCTTAAATAACTATTATGCAAACAAGCTCCAAAGCTTTTCAAATAACGGGATAATATTATAAATGACAGGTGCAAAAAGTATGGCAGGCAGAAAATCTGCCACTTTGATTTTTGTAATTCCTAAAAGGTTCGTTCCAAGCATAATAATCAGGATAGAACCCGCGCAAGTCATTTCGTTGATCGCTCCTGTGCTCATCAGCGGTGAAATAAGTCCTGCAAGTAAAACAAGCCCGCCTTGAATTACAAATACCGCAACGGATGATAAAAGAACTCCGATTCCAAGGCTTGATGCAAGCATCATGGAAGAAACCAAATCAAGCATAGCTTTTGTGATTAAAATCGAGTTATCTCCTGTAAGACCTGCTTGAATAGAGCCTGTAACCGTCATAGAACCCACACAGAACAAAAGAGTTGCGGTAATAATACCCTCTGCAACGGAAACGTTAGCTCCTTCTTTTTTGAATCGGGATTCAACCTTCAATGCAAGTCGGTTAATTGCACCGTCAATATTCAAAAGAGTTCCCGCAATAGCCCCCAAAATAATGGATGCAATCAATATCAAAACGTTTTCTCCGCATAAACTGCCCGAAATTCCGATATACAGCGTACAAGCACCAATACCTATCATAACAGCGTTGCTGATTCTTTCGGGGATTCCCTTTTTAAATAATAAACCGATGGACGAACCAATGATTACAGTTATTACGTTTACAATGACACCTAACATTTTTATTTCCCGCTTTTTATATAATGCATGCTTATTATACTACTTGGAAATCAATCTGTCAATAAAATGTTGTATAATCAATCGTTCATAACGGTTCAAATAACATCTGCAAGCATTTTCAAAGAAGGGGGAAAACCATAAAAAATTGAGCTAATCTGTCATTGGTTTTAGAATAATTTTTAATTAAAATCAAAAAAATCATATTGACAAACCGCGTTGAATGTGATAGACTAACGTTGAAGCTGGTAGACAAAGGTTGAAAGTTGTAGACAAGAATACGAAACGGAGATGGAATTATGAGGAATAATTCGAAGAAAACAATTATTGAGAAAACAATTTGCTTTTTGCTTGCTTTTTGCACTGTTTTTTGTGCCTTTCCCTTTTATATCAAGAGTGTTTCTCGTGCTGAGGCAGGGGAAGACAGAAATTATGCTCTTGGTGCAACGTATGAATACAGCGATATTTATATCAAAAATTTTTGCGAAGGATACGGGGATTTAAATGCAGAGATTTTAAACGATGGCGAAATTCTTTACGAAGAAACTGAAGGAAAAACGCTGATGCTGAAAATCAATGCGTTGGAGGTTACCTTCGATTTGGGCAAAGTTTATGACGATGTATATCGCATTGATATTTGTGGGGTTATGGATATGTGGGGGTATAACCTGACGTCCAACAGAAATGACAGAAGTTTTTCTGTCACAAAAACAGAAATAATGATTTCCGAAAATGGAGTTGACTATACAAGTCTTAAAAATCTCTTTCAATGGGGAGCAGAGAACCATAAAGTTGACGGAGTGAAAACACCTTATTATGATTATCTTTATCAGCTTCATTTCAAAACATCTATGAGGTATGTTAAGATTAAGTGTTATTCCGCAACAGATTTTATCTCCCTTAGTGAGATAAGAATTATGGGTACAGATAAGCCTGTTGGGATTTCGGGGACCTTGTATAATGACATAAAGTGGACTTTATCTGAAGAGGGGAAACTGGATATTACAGGTTCAGGTGTGATAGCTAATGATTTCTGCAAAACACACGGAGATAAAGTAAGAAGTATTACCGTAGCGCAGGGGATAACGTCTATAACTAATGACGCGTTTAAAAATTTCAGAAATGCTGAAAGTGTTTGGCTTGCCGACAGTGTTACGGAGCTTGGAGACGGAATTTTCAAGTATTTTAAAAATCTGAAAACTGTTAGACTTTCATCGAAAATGACAATGATTCCAAATCAAACTTTTTCAGGATGTTCATCTATTGAAACCATTGAGCTTCCGAAAGGAATTAAGGAAATTGGTTCCGGCGCATTTATGAGTTGTAAAAGTCTTGAAAATATAGTTTTGCCAGAGGGGCTCAAGGTGATTAACGGGAATGCTTTTTTAGAATGTTATGCGCTGAAAACCATAAATTTGCCCCAAAGTCTTATCAGCGTAAATACTGCTTTTTCCTTTTCGGGCATATATAGTAATCCCGATTATTGGGATGATGGAGCGCTTTATGTTGATAACATACTTCTTTATGCCGCTAAAGATTTATCAGGTGAATATATAGTAAAGCCTTCAACAAGAATGATAGCGGGAAATGCTTTTGTATCTAACACGGCGTTGAAAAAGGTTGTTATCCCGAAAGGTGTTGAATATATTTGCGAAGAAGCGTTTGAAAATTGTAGCTCACTTACTTCCGTATATATTCCAAACACTGTAACAACCATAGAAAAGAGAGCTTTTTTTGGATGTGATAGTCTGAAAAACGTCATAGTTCCATCTTCTGTAGAAGCTGTGGGAGATTATGCTTTTGGGTACAAATCCACAAGCTCACTTGTATATAATTTTTCCATAAACGGAACTGTGGGAAGTGTAATGGACGATTATGCTTGGGACAACGGAATTCCTTTTAATAAAATCCCGTTGACAGAGATTCCGGAGAGCGATTATTACGTTGATACCGATTCCATGACAATGAAAAACATGAAAGAACAAGTTTCTGTCTCTCAATTGAAATCAGATTTGACAGACGTTGTGGGAATTTATGATAAAAATGGTAAAGCTGTATCAAGCGGATATATCGGAACAGGCTTCAGTGTAACCACGTCATCGGGAAATAAATATAAAGTGATAATAAGTGGCGACGTTAATGGAAGCGGAGAAATTGATTCAACAGATTATCTGCAGATAAAGAGTATGTTTTTGGGTGAGCTTTCTTTGGAAAATGAATTTTTCTCTGCTGCTGATACGGATAAAAACGGATATGTGAATTCAACAGATTATCTTAAAATAAAAAAATATCTTCTTTTAGAAAGTATACTTTAATAAATCGAAATGGTATAGATTATGAGTAATATATTGAATAGGCTCTTTGATATGAGTATTGCAGCAGTATTACTGATAGCTGTTGTGCTGATTCTGAGAACAATATTTTTGAAGCGAGTTCCCAAATGGACAATTTGTATTCTATGGATGCTTGTTGGAGCAAGGCTTCTGATCCCTTTTTCCCTTGAAAGCGATTTCAGCTTGATTCCTTCGGTTTCCATCGAATATACGGGTGAACATAATGAAGAAAAAGGCTCGGTGGGCGGTTTTGATGATTTGATTACCGAAAATTCCGACGTAAATGAGGAGATAAGTCTGGATACCGCTGTGAGCTTCGGCGAAGTTTTTGAAAGCAGTGATGAAACAGAATCTGACATGGATTCTGAAGAACTATCAACTGACACATCCCAAAATATAATTCTTCGTCCCGATGAGTCATTGGATAACAGCGGAGCAGGCGGATATATTTCAGATGAGCCTGTGGTTTCCGAAACGTTCGGAAATACTGATATAACAGAAAAAAATGAGATCACAAATAGCCCCGAAAAAGAAAAAAATGGAATCGCTGTTCCAAAAAAAATAACAGATATTCTTGGTATTCTGTGGCTATCGGGAATGGCTTTCATGCTTCTGTTTGGAATTATCAATTATGTAAGGCTTAGACACAGGGTTTGCGTTTATACCTTGTATAAAGATGATATCAGAAAATGCGAATTTGTTGATTCACCTTTTGTTTTGGGTGTACTCAGACCTGTAGTTTATCTCCCTTTTGGACTTTCCGAAAAAACGGAGGAATACATAATAAGGCATGAAAAGGCTCATATAAAAAGATTTGATCATATAAGCAAAATTATAGCCTTCGTGGCATTATCTATTCATTGGTTCAATCCACTTGTTTGGGTATCGTTTGTTTTGTTTTGCAAGGATATCGAATACGCCTGTGATGAAAAGGTTGTAAGAGCGCTTGATAAAAAAGAGAAAAAAGAATACGCATCAGCTCTGCTGGAATGTAGCATAAACCGTAAATCTATCACATCGTTTTCGGTAGCCTTCGGAGAGATAGGAGTGAGAGATAGAGTGAAAAATACAATGTCTTATAAAAAACCTTTATTCTGGATAATTGTTGTTTTTGTTGTTCTTTGTGTTGTTTTATCTTTGCTTTTCCTTACCGATCCAAAGGATGAAAGCTCTGGCGAAATATCAGAAACTTCTTTGGAATCCTCCGTGTATGTGGAATCGGGGGAGGGGTCAGATTTGGAGGAACAATTGTCCGAGGATGAAACATCAGAAGCATCAGAAAATTCAGAGTTTTCTGCAGAGTTTGAAAGTTCTGTTGAGTCTACGGATGATTCATATGAGGCTTCATCAGAGCCTGAATCAAGTTCTGATATTTCGTACGTAAATTCATCTGAAACCTCGCGGGAAATTCCCTCAGAAGAACCGTCAGATAATTCATCGGAGGATGCTTCAAGAGATCCTGAGGACGTTACTCCCGTGGTTGCTCCCGAAGGAAGAGTGCTTCATTCAGGCGTGTGCGGGGATAACCTTACTTGGAAAATATATCAGAATCTTGTTCTCGTTATATCAGGAACGGGTGAGATGTACGATAATTATCAGCCTTGGGCGGAAACAAATAGTCCTATACTTAACGTTGTTGTTGAAAAAGGCGTTACAAAAATAGGTAAGAAAGCTTTTTGGGGAATTGAATGCATAAAAACCGTAACTCTCCCCAACACTTTGCAATCTATAGAATATGAAGCATTCGGTTTTTGCACAGCTTTGAAAACTGTGAATATACCGTCTTCTGTAAAGGTCATTGGACAATATGCATTTCGTGAATGTAAAAATATCACCAATATAAAAATTCCCGAAAGCGTAACAGAAATAGGTATTGAAGCATTCAGTGGATGCGATGCCTTGAAAACGGTGACTTTATCGCCTTATGTGAAAAGCATAGGAAACGGTGCATTCAGGGAATGCACTTCCTTGAAATCAATCAACATTCCCAATTCTGTAAAAAGTCTGGGATATGGTGCCTTTGCAGATTGTACGTCTCTTTCGTCAGTAAAAATTGGAAATTCATTGAAAAGTATTGAAAGAGATACTTTCAAAGGATGTACATCCTTGACTAAAGTGGATTTAGGAAAGGTTGAACGTCTTGGGACGGGAGTTTTCAGCAAGTGTTCGTCCCTTGAAAGTATAAATATTCCCGATAGTGTATGTTATGCGGAAGGCGAGGTTTTTTATGGCACTCCTATATACAATAACCGCACTTATTGGGAAAATGGAGCTTTATACGTTGGGAAATGCTTGTTTGCCACAAAGCCTGCAATTGTAGATGCAAATTATACAGTAAAGGAAGGTACAAGGCTGATTGCAGGAGATGCTTTCTATGGAAGTGAATACTTAAGAAGTATAACTATTCCTTCCACTGTTGTATCCATAGGCTCACGTGCTTTTTATAACTGTAATTATCTGCAGAGCATAAATATGCCCGCTTCAGCGAAGGAAATAGGAGAGTGTGCATTTGAGGGCTGTTTTATGCTAACACAGGCGTATATCGGCGACGTGGAAGCTGTGGGTAAACAGATTTTTGAAAACTGTGAACGTCTTGAAACGGTTGTGTTTTCAGATGGGGCAAGAGCCGTTGGTGACAATATGTTTTATGGGTGCAAGGCGCTTTCCGAAGTTGATTTGGGTAAATCCATGAAATATATTGGTGTGACAGCTTTTGCAGGATGCTATTCCATGAAGAATATTCAAATTCCCAAAACAATTGTTTCAATAGGGGAAGGAGCTTTCAGGAATTGTACGAGTATAAAATCTGTTGATTTTGGAGATTCTCTTGCTTCTGTCGGCATTTCCGCTTTCTATAATTGCACAGGGCTTGAAATTGTGAATTTGGGAAAATCCATTGAGTCAATCGGAGGAAGTGCATTTAATGGATGCACCGCTTTGAAAGACATATCCCTTGGAGATAAGGTGACGTATATAGGATCTACTGCTTTTGAAAATACTACATATTTGAACGAAACTTCAAATTGGGATAATGACTTACTTTATATAGGCAATTATCTCGTTTTGGCAGACGAAAGTAAAAGCTTTGGAGACGTTACCATAAAGGATGGAACTACACTTATTGCGTGCAACGCTTTTGAAAATTGCAAAATAAAGGGTGAAGTAACATTTCCTGATACGTTGAAAATTATAGGAAGCTCTGCCTTCCAGAGTACATCAATTGAAAGCATGGTCATACCGTCTAACGTACTGGAAATAGGGTCAGCCACATTAAAATATTCACAGGTAAAAAGTGTTGTTATAAATGCTCAAATAACAAGGCTTGAAAATAGCGTTTTCGGCACTTGCCATAAGCTCACGTCTGTTGCGTTGCCCAAAACGTTGACAGAAATCGGAAATTATACCTTCTCGGGATGCGAATCTTTGGAAGAAATAGTTATTCCTGAAGGGGTCAGAAGTATTGGAGAGAGTGCATTTAAAAATTGTATATCACTTAAATCGATTTTACTTCCCAAAGGTCTCGCGGAGATAGGAAAGGGGGCATTTGAATCTTGCAAAGCTCTTGAAACTATAATAATTCCCGATTCTGTTGAAGCGTTGCCATATGGAGTGTTTTATGATTGCAGTGCTCTTTCGTCAGTTGTGCTGGGGAAATCGATTGTAAACCTCGGTGGTTACGCTTTCTATCGATGCCCTTCGCTTAAAAATATAATAGTGCATGAAGGAGTAATTGTAATTGAGGATAAAAGTCTTGGCGCAAATCCCAGTGGCTTCTATAAAGATTTTACCATAACCGGTAAAAAAGGAAGTGAAGCAGAAAAATATGCAAAAGCCAATAAAATAACGTTTGTGGCACAATAATAATGTTTTTGAAAATGTGGTATGGAGGAAATGATATGAAAAAAATACCGAAGGTTTATGAAAGTGAGTACAGATTCTGTCTCATTTTGTGGGAGCATGAGCCTGTAACATCCGCCAAGCTTGCGAGACTTTGTAAAGAAAATTTGGGATGGTCGCGAACTACGGCTTATACAGTTATTAAACGTTTAACCGAAAGGGGGATTATTGAAAATAAGGATTCTATAATTCGTTCCATTGTTTCAAAAGATGATGTTCAGTTGTCTGAACTTGATGAGCTCATGGAAAAGCGTTTTGGCGGTTCGCTCCCTGCGTTTATTGCGGCTTTTGCAAGAAGACAAAATTTGTCCGAAGAAGAAATAAAGGAAATAAAGAAAATAATCGATTGCGAATAAACATAGAAAAAAGTCTATCTCAACTTGAAATATAGTAGAGATAGACTTCAGACCGCTGACTTTTTTACTTTGTCAGTAGCTTTAGCTGCGGCAGGAGAAGAATCTCCTACCGCAGCTGAATTTCTTTCAGTTGTTATAGATTCCCAGAAAAATAATCATGTGCAAGATTGCGAAATACATATGAGGAGGCTTCAAGTAAAAAAATATCAGTGTTATAGCAAGGTCTTAACATATTGTTTTTTTCCAGCGGATCAATTTGCGGATAACATGTATGGAATGGTACTAATAAGCTATTAACTCTACCTTCGTGTAGATACGAGGAACGAATACCATAGTATGAATTAACTATGCGGTCTATTCCATCGTCAAAATACTTTTCAAATAACTGTTTGACTTTTTTCAATATTGAATAGTTCAATGCACCACAAGTGTTGCATTTGCTAAAATCTTTATTTAAAATCAAAGAAAGGGGTTCGAAGGATGATACCAAGAATGAAATTGAAGCTTCTGCTTCTCCAACGGACTGGAGAGGGTTGCTGCCCTTTCTTTTTAACTCGTTTGCACAACATAGTAACTGCCTGCTTGATGCGACGAGTAAGGCGATGTTTTGATCACTATAATCGTCTTCTATGACATATCTAATAAGTTTCAAACATTCATTTGGAAGTAATATGCAATCGTTGTTATCTTTTGAAGGCTCGTCGGAATCGATCCACGAATAATCATATTCAAGCATTGAACCGTTGTTATTATATTCAACGGCACTTTTTATAAGTTGTATTTTCTCTACACTGAAAATAATATTTGTGTATTCATAAAGAATAGATAAAATTGTCGAAAGCCTACAACCGATAATTTTCTGTACATCCCAAGCGGAATAAGCTTCCATAGAAAAACAAACCCTATTATATTGACTATGCTTTCGTATAAGAATATTTTCATAGCTGATATTAGCAAGTGAGCATTCTTTTTCGCTAGTCAAAATCAATTCTACGTCATAGCTTCGCATAGAGTTGTTCAGAGCGTTTTTTACTGCATTTTCTATACTGTGTTTGTATTTATCTTCCTTGGTCTCTATGTATAGCTTGTTTATACAACCTTTGACCTTGTAGTCGAAAGATACTTCTCCAAAGTTGCAAAAGCCTATATGTATTTTGTTTCCATTTTTGAAAGGAGAGTAAAACCAACCGTTTTCCTGCACGGCGTTTAGTTCACACCATAACTTTCTTAGAAAAATATTGCTTTCTTTTACATTAGTTGCGTTGATTTCAAATTCTAACATCTGCGCTCCTTCAAAAAAAGATAAAAGTTTCAATCTTATTTATAGCATATTTTTGATTTTATGTCAATCCAATTCAAGTATTTACTTTGTATTGCAACAAAACGCCCTGTGTGGAGATTTAACCATGGATGAAACAATTATCCGAATAAAATAGCAAAACCGTAACAACGGCGTTTTTGAGCCGAACTGAGAGGAGAAAACATATATCAAAACACTGATTCATAAATAAAAAATAAAAATAGCATCGAGTTGATCGACAGTATTATCGAAGCCAGTATTATGATCTGTTTTATCTCACAATATTGACATGGCATAATAATTATGTTATGATAAAAAACAAAAAATGCAAATAAATCATAAAAAAGATAATATTCAAACCTATAATGCTCTGATAATAGGTATGAACCGACGATGCTAAAAAGGAGACTGAGAATCGTTTTCTGTATCAAAAAACAGGGAATAATATACCCAAATCGAAAGGTTGGTGACTATAATAAAAACGATCGCAATTATAGATGATGACATACACATCGGCAATATGCTTGAAGAAGTCCTTGTGAAAGAGGGTTATGGCATTATTCGTGCTTACTCGGGGACAGAGGCTCTGATGTTGCTTTCAAATAAAATACCCGACCTCGTATTGCTTGATTTAATGCTCCCCGGACTGTCAGGAGAGCAAATACTACCAAAGATCAAAAATATACCCGTTATCGTTTTAAGTGCCAAGATTGACATGGATAATAAGGTCAATTTGTTGCTTGGCGGTGCGGTGGACTATATTACGAAGCCATTTAACATAAAGGAGCTTCTTGCAAGAATAGCGGTAGCTTTGAGAAACAAAGCCGTTCAGACCACACTATTACATTTCGATAATATTACTCTAAACACAGCTAACTATGCAGTGACGGTGGATGATGTGGATATAAAGTTGACGAGAACGGAATATGCTATACTAAAATATTTGATGCTGAACAGCACGCAAGCAGTTTCTAAATCCCAGTTGCTTGACCACATTAGTCTAGATACTCCCGATTGCACCGAAACCTCCCTTAAAATTCATGTCAGCAATCTTCGAAAAAAACTTCGTGATATATCGGGCAAAGATTATATTGAAGCGGTTTGGGGTATTGGCTTCAAGCTAAAAAATTAACGGAATAATAAAAACAATTGCAGAGCAACATATTGTTGCTGTTTAAAGCTTTATTTGAAAGCCGTACTGCTGTAAATCTTTACGAAATCTTAACTATTATCTTTACCAATATCTTTACGCTTTTATTGTAGAATGACAGCACAAAACATTTAGGAGGTTTGAAATGGAATACGTACTCACGACCTCAGCGCTGTCAAAAAAATACAGAAAGTTTGAAGCACTGAAGGATTTGAACATTCACATTCCAAAGGGAGCTATTTATGGCTTCGTGGGAAGAAACGGTGCGGGTAAAACCACTCTTATTCGTGTCATTTGTGGCTTACAAGAGCCAACATCGGGGGAATATACTCTTTACGGCATATCAAATAAAGATCGAAGAATATCCAAAGCAAGACATAGAATGGGTGCGGTAGTTGAAACTCCCTCAATTTATCTTGATATGACCGCTGAGGATAATTTAAAACAACAAGCCCTCGTTCTCGGTTTGCCGTCATACGAAAGCATACCCGAAATATTAAAACTTGTAGGACTTGAAAACACAGGCAAAAAGAAAGCTCGCAATTTCTCGCTAGGTATGAAGCAAAGACTTGGCATCGCCGTTGCTTTGATTGGAAATCCGGATTTTATCGTTCTTGATGAGCCGATAAACGGCCTTGATCCTCAGGGTATTGTTGAAATAAGAGAGCTTATTTTGAAGCTTAACCATGAACATGGAATAACCGTACTGATTTCAAGCCATATATTAGGAGAACTTTCCAAACTCGCTACACACTATGGATTTATTGAGAAAGGGCATATTGTTAAAGAAATAAGTGCTGATGAGCTTGATGCTATATGCAGAAAGTGTGTTAGAGTTGAGGTGGATAATACAAAAGCTCTTGTTCGCGCTCTTGACAGAATGAATTTGGAATACGAAATTATTTCAGACAAAGAGGCGAATATATACGGTGAGGTTATTCTATCAAAGCTTGTTTCCCAACTTGATTCGGAAAACTGTCTTTTGATTTCTTCTCATGAGATGGACGAAAATCTTGAAACGTATTTTATCAATCTTGTTGGAGGGACAAAAGATGAATAAATTACTCAGGGCAGATTTCAGAAGACTTTGGAAAAGCAAAATATTTTATTTGGGAATTGCAACGCTTTTTATATTTGCCCTTATTTCAACCGTTGCGAGGATTTATGAAGGAAAAATCCTTCGAGAACCAAACTATATGACACCTGACGGCTTATTATTTAACGGAATAATGTTGTTGTCCGTTGTTATTTCAATTTTTGTAAGTATGTATATTTGGACAGACGGAGCAGACGGAATTTGGCGAAACAAAGTTGTTGTTGGATGCACTAAAACAAAGATGTTTTTTTCGTATTGGATAGTTACGGGAATAACAACTACACTTTTTCATTTAGTTTATATCTTTGTTGTTCTTTCCCTTTCGTCAGTGACTCTTGATGGCTTCCAAACTCCGGCAGAAGTAAATGTTGTTTTGATATTTTGTTCTCTTTTAACAGTTTTGGCCATAAACTCCTTTGTTGTTCTTATTTGTTCTTTTTCTCCCAACAAAGCTCTGTGCGTTATTTTTTGCGTTTTGTTTATGATGGGGCTTTGGTCTGTTGGTCTTACAGCTCGTTCCCATTTAGCTCAGCCGAAATTTTTTGCCGAATATACGTACACTGATTCAGAAGGAGTTGTTAACGAAATTCCAAAGATTGAAAATTCAAATTATATATCAGGAGCTAAAAGAAAGATTGTTCAATTCATAGCAGATTTTCTTCCCACAGGTCAGAGTTATAGTATGAATCAACGATTCACATCCATGTCTTTTGATTTTTTAATTTGGGCAGTTTATTCCGCTACTTTTTGCCTTATTACTGCATCGCTTTCTTTTACCATTTTCAAACATCGTGATTTGAAATGAGGTGAGAGAAATGACGAAATTGTTGCACGCAGATTTCAGAAAATGTTTAAAAGGCGTTTATTTCTGGGCAGGAATTGCCGAATCATTGTTGTGTGGTTTGTTTTTCGGTTTGTGTACGAGAAAATCGCCATATATAGATGATGTTTATGTTATGCCGATTTTTATTATTATTGCTTCGGTTATTTCCCTTTTTGTAGGAGTGGAGCATAGTGACGGAGGTATCAGAAATAAACTTGTTTCAGGGCATAAAAAAGGAAACATTTATTTGTCTTTGCTCATAGTAAATATTGTTTTTTCTTTATTGTCATCAATGGTTTTTCTTGGCTCCTTTTCATTTTTACAAATTGGTCGAACCTTTGTTTTTCCGAAGTATGCACTTGTTGGTTCAGCCTTGGGATTTATTCTTATTTGCTTGACTTATGGTATTATATCAACCCTTATTTCAGTTCTTAATCCTCGTAAAGCTATTGCAACTGTATGTTGTATTATAATGGTTTTTGCAACTTTTGCTGTGTGTTATGCCGTTGAAGATATTCTTTTGCGAAACGAATTTATACACATAATTGAACACAATGAAGACGGAACAGAAACTGAGCATCTTTTCAACAACCCTAAATATGTAGGCGGAATCCCGAGGAAAATTTTAGAATTTACTGAAAAAGCGATTCCCTTTGGAGCTTTGAAAAAGTATTTGTTTGTTATTTCCGGTTGTTTCAATCCGTTGCTTGTTACTTTATCTCTTTCAGAGGAAAAAGCTGTCTTGCTTAATATTTTGCCTTTATATTCCGTTGGAGTTTCGATTTTTTTCAGTACGTTGGGATATTTAGCTTTCGGAAAAAAAGAGCTTAAATAAACTTGAATAAAAGGAAGTGAAAAAGATGGTCCCTTGGATAATTTGTTTTATGCTCATTGTTATTTTAAGCATACTCGTTATAAAAATACGTGTTATGCAAAAAAGTATGGACGAGATATGCGTATGTCTTTCGGAGCATCTTTCTTCTGATACGAATCAACTTATTACGGTTTCTTCAAGCGATAAGCACGTGCGGCACCTTGCAAGCGAAATTGCAAAGCAGCTTACCGAGCTTCGCCGCCAGCGTAGGCAGTACACAAACGGTGATCGGGAGCTTAAAGAAGCAGTTACAAATATATCTCACGACTTGCGTACTCCCCTTACAGCAATATGCGGATATCTTGAACTGCTTGAATCCGAAGAAAAGACAGATAATATAAAGCGTTACTTGGATCAGATTTCCAACCGAACCGAAGCATTAAAATCACTTACTGAGGAGCTTTTCAAATACTCGGTTATTTCATCTGTATCCGATTTAAATTATGAAAATATCAATATTGGCAGAGTGCTTGAAGATACGTTGATTTCCTTTTACGGAGCATTTGAGCAGAAAAATATCACGCCAAAGATATCACTATCTGACAGTCCGGTAGTGCGTTCTCTTGATAAATCCGCATTGGCGAGAATTTTTGAAAATATCGTTAGTAATGCGGTAAAGTATAGCGATGGAGATTTTGAAGCAACAATGACCGAAACGGGAGAAATAAGGTTCTCAAATACAGCCTTGAAGCTTTCATCGGTAGAGGTTGGAAAGCTCTTTGACCGTTTTTATACCATTGATTCCGCACGAAAGTCAACGGGGCTTGGTCTGTCTATCGCAAAACTGCTGACTGAACGAATGGGTGGTAGTATTTCCGCTTATTACAAGGAGAATATATTATCAATAACATTACATTTTGAATAAAAACACCGCCAATTGTAACTGTTCAGTTCCTCTTGGCGGTTGTTTTTGCTTTAATGCTAACATTTACTTATGATGTGAATACGCCTAATTTTAATTTAGTGCTAATCGTTGAGAATATTTACTTGTGATGTGAATCAGCCTGATGTCTATAACATCAAGTCAGCATCACACGTAACCAAACACAAAAAGAAATCCGAACCCATCTCCTATAGGGAGAATTTGGTTCGGATTTCTACCGTTTGGTGCGCCTCACTGGACGCATATTGCTCCGCAATCTGCACTGCTTGCCGTTACTATCGCAACGGCTTCGCACCTGGTAGCTACCAAACAGTCTCCCAGACTGTTTGATAACGCTCCCAGCCTTCTTAAAGTTCAAGTCCTGCTCATATAAAAAACATGACCCTGCCGCTTCGGGCGAGGTCATATTTTTTGGTGCACCGGATGAAAACAAGGTTGAACTGTTTTCGAGTGCTTCAAGACTAACTGTTTCCTCTTTGTTATTACCGTTATATACGATTTTCAAATGATCGTCGAACACATAAATCGCGTTGATAAATGTGTCGATGATTTTTCTTTTGCCGTCTTGCTGAGTAATGTTTATCTTTCGATAGTTTGTAAGAGCCATTCTGTATTCGTCCTGCGTGTAGGTCGGTGACTGAATCTGCTCTTTGATAATGGCATCGCTGATTTCGTTCTTTGATGCTTCAAGTTCGCCAAGGCGTTTTACCAATGCCTGAGAGGCGATGCCTTGCTGAATGACATTTACGATGTTTTCAATCTCTTTTTCGCGTTCTTTTAACTGCTGTTCCAACTGTGGAAGAACGGTGCTTTCGTTGTACTGCAGATTATAGAGCAGAGTCGAGAGTTCTTCAATTACAGAGTCATTCTTCAAAATCTCCATCGTTTTGTACACGATAAAATTTTCAAGCTTTTCTTTGTGCATCATCTTCTTGTCGCATTTATGCTTTTTTGACGAACACAAGCGTAGTAGCGATGCACTTTTCCCGTATGGCTTGTACCGGCCTGTGCAACCATCATTGCTCCACACTTACCACAGAACAATTTGGTCGTGAGAAGATAATCATCGTCCGCAGTATGACGTGCAGGTGCTTTGGAGTTCTTTTTCAGCTCGCTTTGAACCCTTTCAAAACGATCCTTATCAACAATTACGGGAACACCGTCTTCAATCAATACACCCGAATGATTGTATTCGCCTATGTACGTGCGATTGGAGAGAATATAGCGTACAGCATTATAACGAAGAGGTTTGCCATTGGAACGCGTGATGTTCTTTTCTCCTGAATAACGGTGAATCTCTTTGACTGTCTTGCCGTCATAAGCTATATCAAAGATTTCACGGACAACATCTGCTTCAAGTGGGTCGATCTCCAACTTTTGGGTTTGCTTGTTGACTACAAAACCGAAAGGAACTGTACCACCGTTCCAAACACCTTTTAGAGCGTTCTCTGTAAGTCCTCGTTTGACTTTCTCGGCAAGTTCTACGGAGTAGTATTCTGCATAACCTTCAAGCAAAGATTCGAGCAGGATGCCCTCTGCACCCTCAGAAATAGTTTCTTTTGCGGATACCACACGTACACGGTTCTTTTTAAGAAGCGCCTTATAATGTGCTGAGTCATAGCGGTTACGTGCAAAGCGGTCTAACTTCCATACGATAACCACATCAAAGTTGCATTTGTAGCTATCTTTAATCATCCGTTGAAACTCGGGACGATTATCTGTTTTTGCGGACAGTGCACGGTCAATATAGGTATTAACAACGGTCATTTCGTTGTATTTGGCAAATTCCATACATTCACGAAGTTGCCCGTCTATACTCTCTTCGCGCTGATTGTCCGATGAATATCGAGCGTAAATTACGGCTTTCAATAGTATCACCTGCCTCTATTAATGTAATATTTTTTAATCAAATCCGGATATTCGCTTCCAACCAGACGATATTTATCTGGAATATCATTTGAATCTCCAAACCTATCAAACATAGAATTAATGTCGTCTCCGTATAGACGGAACTCTGGTTTAAGACTTAGTTTTGATAACCCATTAAAATCATCTTGTGCATAGAATTTTGGAATCATCTTTTCTATGGCACTGCGGTAAGTGTTTTTGATTTCAATAACTTTTCGATTTATCATAATTGGATCAGATAAACCTAATTTGATACACCAGTCTCTTAATGGATTATCAATATATAGAGATTCAAAGTGTGTTTTTACATTTTCTAATGTGCTCTTATTTACAGAAAACATAATCTCTTTGCACTGTACAAATTGACGGTAGTTGAGCTTTTTAACATCAAAGTCGTCAAGTTCAATTTGCCACTGTTCGTTTTCGTAGTCATATATGCCATCATCGATAAGCATCAGACAATACTCGGGGGATATTGGCATGGTTACAATTAATCCGGCACAGTCTACACCGATACCACCATGTTTATAGGATAAATTGGAAATGCTCACAGGGTGATCAGAACAGATAAACACTTCACTTTTGGAGTGCAATATTACTAGGCGTAAATCATCGAAATGACTCAAATTCTCTTCAACAAAAGTCATATCTTCTATCGCTATTTCGGTGCGATCATAATTTTTTACTTGGTGATAAGCGAATTTTTTTACCTCAAGGGGAGAAATTTTTATCCCTTCTTTTTTTGCAACCAAAGGTATGATTTTGGTGTAAATATCCGACATTATATTGCAGTTTCTGTCAATTGCTTTTTCTGTCCTCATGTGTTGAACGAGAATAAATCTTTTGACTAAAATTTTCTGTTCTATTGACAAGGGAGCCCCTTCGAGAATTAGATGAAATATTGGAGCAATTTCTTTTTCATGTTTTGCAAGCCAATTTTCCCAATTACCATCTTTGCCATATAGATAATCTGTATAACAATGATCTTTATACGGTACGGCTTGATCAATAATTCTATTTTTAAGGACTTGAAACAAATAGAATTTATTTTGATCGTTTGTGAAATTTCTTAAGATGCATTGTGGAACATAGTGTTGCTTTTTCTGTGCTGGCATAATTATTTACCTCACATATGTTCTTCCATTAACTGTACAAGCATATTTTTGAGCTTGGCATTGGCGGGAGATTGGGGATCGAAGCAGAACTCAATAAAGTCATTAATGCTCGCATCAGAGGGGAGGGAAGGACTACTCTGTTCGTACAGATGGCCTTTCGGATCATCAGTTCTGCCGAAGATATAGTCAAGAGACACCTCAAAAGTTTCTGCGTACCAGAACAGCTTGTCCAAAGAGACATCCACTATGCCTTGCTCATATCTTCCAATCGTTGCCTGAGTCGATCCGCACATCTCTGCGATCTGTTGTTGAGAGCAGCGGTTTGATATACGTAGTTCTCTCAGTCGTTTGCCAATAATTTTCGTCATTAAAACACACCTCGTTTTTCGTATACATATATTATAACACAAAAATAGTATATAGTCAACACAAACAAGGATTATATATTCAAAATATGTGTAAAGTTTTGGTGACGAAAATTAATGGAGTCTCATTTACAAGTTTTCAACGGATATTAGATTTTTGTTTCTCTACATAAAAAAGACCGCCACAACGGTTCTGTGGCGGTCATGTTGAATTCTACAAACAACAAACCAAATGATTTATATCTTCTCTGCGTTAGGGAAGGTATTTATAAAAGAGTCAACCTCGTCCGAGGTTAAAACCTTAACGCACACTAAACCCGCAATCGCTCTTGAACAAGCAACATATATTAATTTCCTTGAATTAATTATTCTGCTGGTATTGGTATCACTTTCGGGTGAATACAAAGAAGAAAATTTATATTCATTCCAAAAGAACTCGTCCATAACTACAATAACATTTTGAATGCTCGAACCTTTAGTTTTATGCATTGTAATATATTCGGTTTCTTCCGCTAAGTACTTAGAATAATTCAACGCTTCAGAGAATTTCAAATTAGTTGATAGTAATTCATTAATAAAGCGCTCTTTTTTGTATATGAATTCCCAATCATCAAAAACATCCTCTGATTGAATATTTATCATATCTTTGATTTTGTTATATGTATTATTTCCGGCAAGATACAACTCTCGGAATTTTTGATAGAATTCATCATTACTGTATTGTTCAATAAAAGCCCTTTCGCGTTCGATTTTATTAATACAACTATCGGACAATTTTATGAGCTTTTTTTCTGACGCTAATTCAATCGCTTGCCACATTGACAGGTTTGAGTCACTTACAATACTTGCCATAATATCATTGATTGTTTTCTTGTCAGAAAGGCTTCGAATAGAATATCCGTTTAATCGTATTGATTTTATAAGGGTATTATATTCACCACGCAAGTAAGCATTACAAATATCACAGAACTCTAATACTTGAATTGAGGATAAATATTTTTCCATATGATCGCCTACATCATAATACCTATCATTAAAAATCCTATACAGATTCTGAAACTGGTTCTTTTCGGCAATGGCCTTGTTTGTGAGCATTAGTATTTTGGCGGTCGAGCAAAATTCTTTTGCTTTTCTTATTAATTCGTCAATTTTTGATTGATATACCTCTTTTTCTTCTTCCGAACTATGAGCATTAGGTTTTTGTTCGCATATTGAATATAAAACTTTTGCAAATCCATGACGAGATTCCTCTGTTTCAATTTCACCATTTGCTTTAGTCTTAAATGCCACTTCCTGCTTCAGTTCATCTAATCTTAGAGGATTTACAAAAGTGATAATTTCAAAGGCACAACGATAGTTATCGGGTTTTGGGATTGAAATCAATGAATCGCCAATATACTTGTCTACGTCACCAATGCCGTCACTGTAAATTGATTGCATGCTATCCCCAAATAAACATAAGGTTAGCTTGCTATTTTGAGAGACGTGTATTAAATCACAAATAATGTCGGCGTTGGTATCTTGGTACTCATCAATAAATATGTAATCATAACGATCAGCAATCATTTTTGATAACAATGGATACTTGTTTATTAGCAGATGAAAAACTTTCAGCAAGCCATCATGACCAAATGTTAGATCTTTTAGACTGTCAAAGCTGGTATCGTTATATCCTATTGTAGAATAATCTCTTGAAGATATCTCTTCACCAATC
Source organism: Oscillospiraceae bacterium (assembly GCA_015064625.1). GTDB lineage: Bacteria > Bacillota > Clostridia > Oscillospirales > CAG-382 > SIG653. The sequence continues at coordinate 24,357 of SVRW01000002.1, forward strand.
TTTTGATTGATAGTTTTGATACCATCATTAAGCTGTTCATTAAATGCTTCGGGAGTCTTGTCGTAATCTCTTTTTCCTGTTACTTTAGCTACAGATTCACGAGTCATTTGATAATGTTTATCTGCATATTTTTCATATGCTTTCTTATAGCGCTCGTGCTCATTCTTTTTGTAGTCTTTATCTGAAACATCCTCCGTTTTCTCGGCAGCAACAAATTCGGGGATACAGAACAACTCTCCAATAACAGTATGTATATTCTTCTTATAGTCTTTAATTAGGCTATTGAGAAACGAGTGGATTGTTGATACAGGGAAAGCATTTCCTGTTCTGCTTAGTATTTCATTAACGGCAACATTAGTATGAGTAATACACATTACCTTCGCTTTAGGATTGGTTTGATTAATATATATCAGCAATTCCTTTAACGATTCTGTTTTACCACTACCCGCGCCCCCTTGAAGGACAAAGCTTCTTTTTTCATCAATGCATATTTTGCACTGTTCTATAGCAGTCAACACTGACTCTGTAGCCATTCTAATCCCTCCTGTATATATTTAGGGGCTGTCCATTCAATGCTTTTATCAGTATAAGCAATGTAAAGTAAAGATGAGGCAAAATCAGATTTTTTATCGATTATCTTTTGAGTTAAATTGTAAATATCATCATTAGCATCGATCTCATCTTTATTTTTTAACCCTAATAATTGGTCTTGTTGTTCTTTTAGCGTTGTTAAGTTCACATTTATGAATGCATCCTCAAAGCTTCTTGGATAGTATCCATTTTCTTCACACTGATAACTAACATTTACAAAATCACTTATGCATTTTTGAGAATGGTTTTTGACGTTTTCAAGCCAAGTAATGTGTGTTGAACAACCGTATATGAATTCTGGAGCCCCATAATAATATTTAATCGTTGCGTTAGAGGTGTTACAGCATTCGGGATCCGCAACCGAACAAGCAGGATAGGTGGTCTTCTTTGCGCCAACTTTTTGATAAACAGTATCTATATCAGTTATAATGAGGGTTGGAATTTGAAGAAATTCAATGAAGTGTCTAAACGCTTTAGCATTGGCTCCAGCTTGTATTACAGTAATGTTTTGAGCAGATAACGGTATGTAATTTGCTTTATATTCCGCATCCTCTTCTTCCTTTTTAGATTCTTCCAACTTTCTTTTTGTGTCATATTGGTTAGAAAAATAATCTATAAGGATACCTTCTGATATTCCCTCTATAAAAATTGCTTTGTCTGCGAAAAACAATTCAGCAGATTGTACACTCAAATATTGCGTTAAGAAAGAAAATTCTTTTTCCTCTCCAACATATTTTTTGCTCAATTCATTATAAAAGTTTTTAATTTCTATATTGTCACCGTCCTCTCCCTTTTTCAAAGACATATATCTAATATTCTCAAATGGATGATTTGAAACGATATGTGGTGAGTGAGTAGAAATTATAGTTTGCATATTGGGGACTTCTTTTAATATATCTTCTATCTTTTGAGCAAAAATATATTGAATTTGAGGGTGAGTGTGTGCTTCTGGCTCTTCAATCAGCAACAATTTTATATCCTTGTTATTAGCCTTGAAAGCCTCTTTCTTTATTTCTATACTCAAAAGCAAAAACAAAATATTCATATGCCCCAAGCCATTAAGATGTTCAGGTAATCGTTGGGTTGCGTCACCATATACAACCTCAGAAGAATCATTTACAATTTCCTTTGCTTTTAGGTTGGAAACAACCTTAAGATTACCCATGCTCAAAAATTCTTTAGCATTTGCGAGGAAATTGTTAAAGAATGTTTCGTAACGACTTCCCAACTCCTCATCCATTTTAGAAATTAAAGCATTTATACTTTCGAACTTGTCCGGAGCATTGATATTTGAGTGGTTATAATAATCCGTTGTTAGTTTAGAAAGAACCTTTGTGGCGCTTTTTTCTTCCGAACTCGCTACGCTACGCTTTGCGTGAATAATTTCAAAATCAATTAATTTTTCAATATCTTTGAATTCCTTTTCAATGAGCTTGTATCTGTTTTCAGTCTTCAAATCTTCCATAGAGCTAAATGTATAAACTTTTTTCTGCAAATAATCCTTAATGTGATTAGTTACAAATTTATCTATGGGCATAGTACCCCTGTTTTTAATACCTTCAAGCATCTTATCTTTTTTGATAGAGCACTCGAACAACAAATTAACTATTTTACAGTCCGGATCAAGATCAAGTATAAACTCTGACAAGTGACACAAATTGTCATTCTCATCGTATTCAAGCGTCATTATCAATTGAATCGCCAACTCATTTACATCTGTTTTTTCATCAAAGGCAAACAGTTTTCTTCTCAGATTGATAGAAAAATCATTGAAATTGAAATCACCGGTTTTCAAAAATTTCTCAATCAATACCATAAAGGAGGTTTTTCCTGTATTGTTCCTACCTAACAACAAACAGAGATCTTTATCAAAATCAAGTGTTGAATCTTGTAGAATTCTAAAATTTCGAACAGATATTTTTTTAATGCGCATATTATTGCTCCTTATGACATCTTGCTTTAATCATCTTTTGCCAAATAATTTCTGTGAAATCAAACCTTAATATACCTTGTCATTCTCGAGTGCCCTATTTTTTTGACCTGCCCGTTCTTTACCATGACGCTGAGTACAGCCTCAACAGTGGTGGGGCTCACGTCGGGCAAAATATTGCAGATTTCTGCCTTCGAAATTGGAACAAGGCTATTGAGCACAGTTGCTTCGATTCTTGCTTTTTTTGTGATCTTACTTCCGTTGACTACGGCAAAGCGCTTATCGAGTTCTTTATAGCACATATAAAGAGTTGACAGGAAATTTTCTATAAACGGAATATAGGTGTTCTGATTTTCATGCCAACCTACCGAGGATTCTCGCAAAGCTTCATAATAAAAACCCTTATAGTTATTTATCTGCTCTTCAAACGAAACGTATTTTCCAGCGTCATAACCATTTTTATAAAGTAGCAGAAGGGTAAGCAGTCTTGACATTCTGCCGTTACCGTCGCGGAAGGGGTGGATACAAAGGAAATCCAGTATTACGCAGGGGATAAGGAGAAGCTGATTAATGCCCGCATCGTTGCGTGCATCCATATAAGCAAGCTCAAGCTGTTCCATGGCAGCTTCCACCTCGGATGCGGGGGTGGGCTTGAAACGTACTTTTCTGTTTCCGTCTTTATCTTCTTCGATAATATAGTTATCTCCGGTTTTATATTTACCGCCGTATTCGTATCCCGCGATCTGCATCATAGTTTCGTGTAGTCTCAAAATGTCCGACTCGCGCAGATCAAGGTTATCGTGATTCAAGTGAATGGCATTTAATGCATCACGGTAACCGGCAATTTCACCCTCGGTGTGATTCAGAGGTGCGCTATCCTGATTTACAATAGCGGCAATACGCTCGTCACTGGTAATGATGCCTTCAATAGCATTAGAACTTTTAACCGATTGAACTTTGGCTACAGCTTCAAGCTCGGTAAATATCTTTGCATACTCTTGCTTTCTTACTCCTGCCATTGTTTTAAGCGATGCAATGCTGGACGTTAGATTTATAAGATTTGCGGGAAGCAAAGCGTTGTTCAAAAAAGAATAATCAATTTTTCTCATAGTACATACTCCTTTACTGCATATATTATACACCAAAATGTGCAGAAAGTCAATGTGTAATGCATATGCAACCTGATATATATATGCAGAAAAATGTGTTTTAATTGTATTTATAAGTATACCAGTATTAGCTTTGTCACAGGGGGCGGTGTGTTGTTGAAGCAACGCTAATTTTGAAAATCAAAAGTGTAAATAGTTCATTAGTTCGGTTTTATATTTTTTAAGAGTAAAATAGACGCAGTAAAACATACAAAATAATACGAAATATGCCTAAATTTGGAGCACACTACTGTTAACAGTTGGCTCGTCGAGTCTCATTTCTTCCATATAACTTATTTTAGGTCATTATAGCTCAATAAATCCATCTTCTGCGTAATACCTAAACTAAATGACATAAAATATGACATAAAAGTTGAACCAATGAAGCACACTGTTCTTGCAAGTATGCTCATTGGTTCATTTTTGTGTGTGCTCGGCATGCGTTATTACTATATCTATTCCGGACTCCAAACAGCGTGTGGTGAAGGTATGGCGCAGGGTATGAAAGTTTGCATTTTCAATACCTGCGTTTTTTAATATTTCTTTATAGTATTGATAGTATCTGCGTGGCTCGATTGCTCTGTTTTTGGAATTAGAAAACAGATAGTCTGTTTCATTATGCTCAAAACCGTTGTCATCCTTCCAACGAAGCCTTGCTTCCATATAGTTTTGCAGTTCTTCAAAAAGGCTATCAAACAGGTAAACGTATCGTATAGAGGTGGCAGTTTTAGGGGGAGCAATCAATAAATTGCTTGAAGCATCGCTTCCTTCAAGCGTGTTGTACTGGCGACTTAGTTGTTTGTTTATAGCGAGCCTTTTATTGATGCGGTCAACATCGGCCCATTGAAGTGCGAGCAACTCGCCTTTTCTAAGACCTGTATATACGGCAAGGATCGCCGAGAACATAATCTCTTTTGGGTATTCTTTCACCGCTTTTATCAATGCGTATTGCTCTTCGAGATTAAAAGCTCGCGGCGGGGAGGGAATAGCCTTTGGAATTTGAATGCCTTGAACGGGATTTCTGATAATAATATTGTTTTGTATTGCGTAGTTAAAGACAAGAGACAGAAAATTTCTGACATTCTTGATCATGCTGGAATTTAATCGTCTTTTGCCGTCAAACGATCTTAGATTGTTAAGATGGTTTTGGATCATTATGTTGGTTATTTCACATAGTTTTTTGTCACCGATACCGGAAAGGTGGCATTTTATTATTGTCAAATAAGATGCATAAGTATTGCCTCTAACGTTTGGCTTTGAGTAGGTCTCAAGACACAAGTTGGCCCAATCTATGAGTTTAGTTTGGGACGAAACATAATCAATTTTGTTGAGTGAGGCCTCTTGCAATTGCTCTATTTTCTTTGCGAGTTTTTCCCGTACCTCGCCTTTTGTTTTTCCGTAAATGCAATAGCTCTTTCCGTTTTGCATAATCTGAACGGAAAAACGATTATCCTTTCTTTTCTGTATTTTGTATTCGTTTGCTTTTTTCATCCTTAAGAGTCCTTTCTTTTTTATCATTATACAGAATAAATGAAAGGTGATTTGGAGAAAAATTAAAATAATTTGCAGTTACCTCTTGACGATGGCTTTCAAATCGATTATTACATAAGTGAGGATTAAAAAATATGTGTTGAAGTCGTAATGCACAAGCTGGATAACACATTATATGAAGGAGGAGTTATATCAAGTAAAATAAGGAGGTAAACTTTAATGGTCGAAAAACAATCTGAAAGTTTGTTCTATTCCGCTGAAGAAGTAAGAAAGATGCTTGGATTGGGAAGAACAAAAGGCTATGCATTTCTTGACAAAGTAATGGCTGCGGGAAAACCGTTTAATGTAGTCAAAATGGACAAGTTATACAAAATACCAAAAGAGTCTTTTGATTCCTGGATACAGCGACTCAATAAAAACGTTGAGAGCTAAATGTCAGAGCTTGAAGAATTAGCTTTGAGCAGAGAATATGAAAGGATAACTATATCATGCCGAGAAAGAAGAAAATTCCTCACAATGATTTAGGTATCCCCGAATATGAAATGGAATCCTTGGCACGAATACTGCTGCCGATCATGCAGGAGTATCTTGCCTCAGAAGAAGGAAAGCGTGATTATGCTGAATGGAAAGAACGCAAGGAAAGCGGTGCTGATGGCACCACAAATAAGGAAACTGCCGAATGAACTAAGTTGATGTAAAACTAAGGGATACCCAAAGTCAAAACCACCGGTTGAACCGGTGGCTTGCACAGTCCCTATAAGGGGCTAATACAGGCTTCGTCCCTAAAAGGGACTACTGAAACTTGACACCGCATTACACTTACAGGCAGCCGCTTACGTGCGGCTGTCTTTTTTGCCTACTTATTCTTGGCACCCGTAAACGGGTCTGTATATTCCTTGAAACTAATCTGATCCGCAGCGTTGTCCTCTTCAAGTTGATTTCGTATATACTCTGCAATCACCTTTTTGTTTCGTCCTACTGTATCAACATAGTATCCCCTACACCAAAAATGTCTTGAGCCATACTTGTACTTCAAGTTTGCATGCCTATCAAATATCATCAGTGAACTTTTCCCCTTGAGATATCCCATGAATTGTAATACACTAATGTGTGGCGGAATACTCACTAACATGTGGATATGATCTATGCATGGCTCTGCTTCGATAATTTCCACACCATTCTGCTCGCACAGCTTTCGAAGTATCTCGCCTATATCCTTCTTTATTTGACCATATATCTCTTTTCGTCTGTACTTGGGTGCAAACACAATGTGATATTGGCATCGATACTTCGAATGCGCTGTGCTTTTTATTTCGTTTTTCTCTATTTTTTTAAACATAATTTAAACCTCCTTGTATTTATGTGTAGTGCGGTTGTCAAGCCTTACACATTATACCATGGAGGTTTTTCTACGTAAACTAAAGTATTTTTTCTTCCCCTGGTAGAACCGGGGGTTTATTTCCACGCCTTAAAGGCACCAATCACAAAGCCGCAGGCGAATTTCGCCTGCGGCTTTGCCATGCCTTTATCCTTTGAAGCTTTCATATTCTAACATAAAGTTAAATAGCCATGTCTTTTTGTTAGCAGTAAAAAAAGTCTAATGAGAAACTGTGATTTAATATAAAATTGCTCGCACGAGATCAACGCTTCTGATTGCATACGATGCTTAGTTCCGATCTTATGATAGATACGAATTAAAAATTGCAATGATTTTACGATATGCTTGTCAAAACTATTGAATAATTATAAAAAATGTGATATTATTAATATAACTAAATAATATTTCTATTTAATAAATCATTGATGGCTTTGGATAATTAATATTTTGATATATGTATATTTTAGCTGTTTCTGCTTTTAGTCATTTATTTTATTCCCTTGCATCAAATTTGGAAACTGTGGTAAGGATTAAAATTAAAGAACTCTGTCAGGCGTTAGACATTGAAAGTGAACATTACGAATCTATGTTATCTGACAAATATGAGATTTTTGACATTTATAATCCTGCACAAATCAAGGAACTAAAGACTTTAGAACAAAGACTTAATGGGGCTCATGAAAGAATTCCCAAGCATAATACTGTACTTAAATATGAGAATAACTTATCATATTTAATCAAGCACAAGATTTTGGAACGCAAAAAGGAAAAGGTTGGAATACAATCAAAAAATATTTATGTTATTAAGAACTAGGAGGTTTTTATGTCAGATAAATTAGGTATATCGGCTACAGTGGAATTAGTAAAGGAAACAAAGACCGTTCAAGAAGTTGATAATACAGCTTCGCTATTAGTCCGAACAATACATGCAGCTCTGTCTCCTTTAGAAAAATGGGTTATGCAACGGGAGTACAATTTACAAGAAACAAAAAAAATATTGGAATTTAAACTTCAAAATGTACCAATTGAAAATATTATTACTCCGCCTTCTTATATCGCAGTTCCTGCATTGCATGCAATTTCGTATTGTATGGATAATGAAGAATTAAGAGAGATGTATGCAGAATTGTTGAAAACGGCAATGAATAGTGAAACTGTTAATAATGTTCACCCAACATATGTTGAAATTATAAAACAAATGTCTCCATTTGAATCACTAGTTTTCAAAGAAATTGTTACTAAACTAGTACAACCCTGTGTAGGTTTTTCTTATAAAAACAAAAAAAGTAGAGCTGCATACCCAATTCAGGATATTGTTGCTTTCTACGACATAGAAAAATATCCAATTGTCCCTACTCAAATTGCTCTTGAAAACCTTGAAAGATTACGCTTGATTGAAATAAATAGAAATTCCAAATATGCCGATGATCACGAATATCAAAAAATTATAAAATGCATGGAGAATAGAATCAAGCAATTTGTCAATGATAATTCTAACCATTTGGACCCTAGCGAATATGAAGTGGTTTATAACGAACATGTTATTAGCGTAAGAGGTTTTGGTCAGTTTTTTGCAAGAGCATGTCTTGGGATTGATTTTTCCAATTATAAATAATTAAAATACTTACAATATCTCTATTTTGATATACATATCAATTTGATATATGCAAAGCCGCAGACGAAAATTCGCCTGCGGCTTTGCTCTGCTTATTAACCGTCGAAGCTGTCATACTCCGACATAAAGCAAAATAGCCCGAACATCTTACCAACGGTAAAGAGGTTCAAGCTATTAAGACTTGGTGCGGGTAACAGGACTTGAACCTGCATGTCCTTGCGAACATAAGAATCTGAATCTTACGTGTCTGCCAATTCCACCATACCCGCTTATTAAATTGAAAACTTACAATATGAAAATTGACAATTATTTTGAAAGGCTGATATTGCTGACAAAAATCTTTTTTAGTTCTGCACAATTGTAGCACAAACGTGATAAAAAGTCAATACTTTTTTATTATTTGAGATTTTTCTATTGACGGAATGATGAAAAGGTGGTAAATATATATTGTAATATGTTTAATCGTTAGAAATGAATATGTGGTTGTAGTTAACGGGTATGTAACCTATGGTGGCAGTCGTGAGCTTTGTGGTGGCGTGTGGATGTTGCGAATGAGCGTGCAACCGCAAACTAACGTTCAACAGATGAGAATACGTAACCGTATAAAACGAATGTACAACCATGGGAAATTGCAAGTAAACGTTCATGTAGTGACTGTGAAATATAAGATTTCACGGGGAGATATGAGCGCAAAAGGTTAGTTTCTAAAAATAGGATTAAGTTTTAATATATCTGAGGTTAACAAAATCAGGGGATTCAGATCATGGAAAATATTGAAAATATGGAAAACAAAATTGCGACAATTTATCAGGTGAGCCCAGACACGTCAATGCTGATGAATTGTTACATAATAAAGACAGACACAGGCAAGCTTATAGTAGTTGACGGTGGAGGTAAAAATTCCCGCGAAAACAATGAAGGGTATCTGTATGGTGAGCTTCAGAGAATTGGCGGCAAGGAAATTCCCGAGGTTGAGGCTTGGTTTCTGAGTCATATGCATGATGATCACGTTATGGAATTTTGTAAAATCGGTCAGAATAAAAGACTTCCTATAACTGTGAAAAACGTTTATTTCAACTTTCCCGAAAGAAAATACTTTAAAACAGCAATGGGCGGTCATTACGAATATTTGTATGACGAGCTTGGACTGGCGTACGACAGATTTTTCGGTGACGGCGCATTTGCAAAATGTAATGCTAAAACAGCCTTTGAGGGTGACGTTTTTTGTATTGACGGATTGAAGATAGAGATATTATTGACTCATCCCGAAAATATGTTTCCTGAAGAAATAAACGATACGACAATGATTTTCAGAGCGACAGTAGGTGGACAGAGAATTTTATTTTTAGGTGATGCTTTTACTGTTCAGGAGCGTCGATTGCTTGAAAAATATGGCGCGGATTTAAAGAGCGATATTGTGCAGATGGCGCATCACGGTCAGCATGGATTTGATGAAAAGGGATATAATGCAATAGACCCTAAGCTTTGCCTCTGGCCTTCTCCAGACTGGGTTTTTGATAATTGGAACGGAAACCTTTATACCTTTGATACGAGAAAATGGATTGTGAAAATGGGTGTTAAACACCATTTCATAACGGGAAGACATAAAACCCAGTGCGTTTCTTTGCCAGTGGATTTTGATTCACTTCCCGTGGAGGACATCGTTGTTTACCAGAAATCATAAATTCAAAAGGAGATTATGAAAATATGGCAGAATCAAGAAGCAAATATATAAAAGAGTTGTCCCGACGTTATCCAAATCAGAATTCCGTTTCCAGCGAGATTATAAATCTTGAAGCGATTCTGAATCTACCAAAGGGTACAGAGCATTTTATGAGTGATATTCATGGGGAATACGAAGCTTTTTTGCATATCAGAAAAAGTGCATCAGGAGCTATCAGGCAAAAGGTAGACCTTCTGTTTGACAAAACCGTAACCTCAAGAGAACGCTCCGAGCTTGCAACGCTTATTTATTATCCCGAAGAAAAGCTAAACGAGCTGAGACCGAATATAACTGATTTATCGGATTGGTATTACGTCACAATAACACGACTTATTGAGGTTTGCCGTTTGGTAAGTTGTAAATATACTCGCTCAAAGGTGAGAAAGCTTTTGAAAAACACATCATGCGGATACGATTATATACTCAACGAGTTTCTCAACAACGATCATTACCCTGCGCCCAAGCAAAGCTATTATGAGAATATACTCAGGTCAATAGTTGATCTTGGGGCTTCCGAACGATTTATCGTTGCTATTTGCAACGCGATAAAAACGTTGATAATCGACCATTTGCACATTGTTGGCGATATTTTTGACAGAGGTCCGAGAGCGGATATTATAATGGACGAGCTTATGAAGGAGCGTTCCATAGATATACAATGGGGAAATCACGACGTTTTGTGGATGGGAGCGGCATCAGGCTCAAGAACCTGTATCGCTACGGTTATTAACAACTCGATAACGTATAAAAACCTTGACGTCGTTGAAATTGGATACGGAATCTCTCTCCGTCCGCTCACAATTTTCGCAACCGAGGTTTATTCGGATACCAACGTTTCAAATTATATGCCCAAAGGGAGTGACGAGGGCGACTTTTTGAAGCATGAGGATGACAAGCTTATTGCCCGTATGCATAAAGCAATAGCGGTTATTCAGTTCAAATTAGAGGGACAATGCATAATGCGTAACCCTGAATTTGAAATGGAGTCCCGCTTACTTCTTGACAAAATAAATTTTGAAACGGGAAAGGTCAATATTGACGGTACGTGGCATTCCCTTAAAGATTCCGCTTTCCCCACTATTGATCCCTCATCTCCTTATGAGTTGACTGATATGGAAGCGGATTTGATGCAATATCTGAAAAATGCGTTTATGCGTTCGGAAAAGCTTCAAAGACATATACGATTCCTTTATGAAAAGGGCGAAATGTATACGACCTTCAACAAAAATCTTATGTTCCACGGCTGCATCCCATTGAATGATGACGGTTCATTTATGTCATTAAAAGCCGCAGAAGGAAGAAGCGGTAAAGAGTTGATGGATTATTGTGACAGAACCGCAAGGCAGGCGTTTTATTCCAAGGACGGAACGGATTCCCGCAGAAAAGGAAAGGACTTTTTATGGTTCTTATGGTGCGGAAAGGATTCTCCGCTTTGTGCGAGAAAAAAGATAACTTCCTTTGAGAGATTGTTTATAAAAGACGAATCCACGTGGGAAGAACCTAAAAATATGTATTATCAATGCTGGAACAATTCGGAGATAACCGAAAAAATCTTGAGCGAATTTGGATTGGGCGGGGAAGGGTCTCACATAATAAACGGTCATATTCCTGTCAGAATGAGTAAAGGCGAAAATCCTATAAAGGCGGGAGGCAAGCTTATCGTTATTGACGGCGGTTTCTGTAAAGCGTATCAGTCCAGAACTGGAATTGCCGGATATACACTTATATATAATTCCGAAGGAATAAGAATTTCTGCTCACGAGCCTTTTATGGGCGTTCATGACGCCATAGCAAATAATGCAGATATTGTTTCTGACGTCAGCGTTTTTGAACACGCAACAGACAGAATACGCGTGAAAGATACAGATATCGGCAAGGAGCTTTCAGAACGAATTGCTGATTTGAAAGTGTTACTTTTGGAATACGAGCAGGGTAACATAAAAGAAACTGGGTTTTAGTACGGAGTAATATAAAAATGCTGTCTTAAATGCAGAAAACTGCATTCAAGATAGCATTTTTGTCAGGCTTAATTTTCTTTAATTTGAGCGTTATAAACTTTTCTTATTATTTAGTCTTCCGTATTTTGCTGGTAATTTTATAATTTCATTTTTATCTTTCATTCCGTCTGTGGCGTTTGCCTCTAATAAGTTGCAAGCGGCAGCGGCGGAAGCGAATTCAAGAATTTCTTTGTCTTGGAGACCTTTGTATAGTCCGTAAAGACAGCCTGCGCAGAAAGCATCACCCGCTCCGACTGTACCTTTGATTATCTCTTTCGGAACGTTCAAAGAGAAAACGGTTGTAAATTCACCGTTTTTGTCAAGGCAGAAACAAGCTTCCTTGCAATGAACAATAACCTTTCTTGAAACCCCTGCTTCTATGCATTTGTCCATAGCCATGTGAATGCTTTCAACGTTAAGCTCGCCCAATTCTGAATATGGCGATAGCTTCCACGTTTCGCAACATTCTATTTCGTTGACGATAAAATAATCGCAATATTTAAGGGCGGGAATTATTTTTTTACTGTAATTCCCTGTGGCATCGCTTACCACGTCTATCGACGTTTTTATGCCTTTTTTCTGAAGCATTGATAAAAAACGAGCCATAACTGTTCCGAATTCCTTGTCTTCCTTGTCGAACTGATCAAGAAGAAAAATATAGCCTATGTGAAACATATCGCAAGCCAATGATTCTTCGTCTACATCTTCAGGGCTGAAAACGGAATTTGCTCCTTTTTTGAGAAAAAAAGTTCTCTCGCCCGATGGGATGCTCATAACGTCGCAAAAACCTGTTGGTTCGCTTTCTGAACAGCAGACTCCGTCCACGTTAATGCCATTAGTTTTTAGTTCTTTTCGTATAAATTCTCCGTTTTCGTCTTTGCCAATTTTTGTTACGGCTTTTATTGGAATATTTCTGTCAATTTTAGCTAAATTTATGCTGACGTTTGGGACGCATCCGCCAACGGAACGCTTGATATCTGAAATATGTACAAGCATACCTGCTTTGGGATAGGTTTCGATGTTTTTAACCGTGTCAAGAAGGGTTGTCCCTGCGATAGTTATTCCTTTTGCTTTACTGATCATTTTAAAACCTTTCGCAAATTTATTTTTCCAAAGCTCTGAACGCTTTCTTCAACGTACTTTCAACTGCGTCAGCCATAAGCGCAAAGCCTAAATCATTGGGATGCGCTCCGTCAATTGTACACATATTTTCATAAGGTCCTCGGAATACGCTTTCACCATCTATGAAATAAACGTTCTTGTCACCATTGGAAATGGCTTTTCTGTAAGTGTTAAATATGACGTCCCGTCTTTTCACGCTTTCTTCGTAATCGGAAAGAAAGTCGGATCTTGACATAATAATTATGGGAATGCTTTTGTAAGCATTTCTTACAGTTTCGTAAAATTGGAAATGTGTATCTGATAGATGTTTGGCAGAGGGGCTGTTGTGGTCATAATCCATAACGAAAGCACACATATCAAGACTTGCGATGTAATCTGCCATCAATTTTTCACCACGACCGCTTCCTGAGAATCCTAAATTTATATGGTCTATATTTAACCTTTGGGAAACAACGCTCTCATATGTGTTCCCTGGTCTGCTTGCGCATCCGCCTTGAGTAATAGAGCTTCCGTAATAGACAATGGGCTTTTGTAATTTATATTTTCGACCGCTTCCCAATCTGGAGTTTTCACTTATACCGACGTATAGATTCTTAACGTTTGAGTAGGTGGGAAAATTCAGCGTAAAATACCGCATCTTTCGTGATTTGAAGGCAACCTTCGCTTCAAAGCCTTCAGTTTTGTGAAATGGAGGCTTGAAAACTCCATTATAATGGGATTCACCATTCTTTTCATCTATATATAAATCAAAACCGCAGCTTCCCGTCAACGCAAAGTGGGACATTTTACCCATTGCGGGCATCTCCGCATGAATTGCAACGTATGGTGAATCTGTTGAAAAACGAACTCTGCCGCCTGCTGTATTAAGGTGAAGAGCACCAACGCCTTCGTTAACGTTTGAAGCTACATCCGTGGGCATCCTTTTGAAATCGCTTTCCGTTTCGGGATTGTAAAGCCCATATATTTTAAAAGGAGTTTTTCTTACGTCGTAAAAAACAACGTCGCTTTCTCCAAGCTCTGTTTCGATTTTCATAGCATTATCAACTTGTTCTGCGGTTTTCAACATGAAGGAATACCTGCTTTCAATGTTTTATAACGAAATTCTACCACATTAAATAACATACGTCAAGGGATTATTTTTTCTTGGCTCTTTTTTTGATTTTTAAATTTATTTCCAATTCATTTTCATGGTCTATTTCGCTTTTGTAAACCTTTATGCCTGCGCTTTCAAGTACGTTTATGGCTCTGTTTAACGAATTGAGAAAGAAGCCTATATCGGAAATAACTGAAACTTTCCTTTTTTCATCACCTTTTGTTTTGTAGGCTGGATGCAAAAGCTCCTCAACGGCTCTTTCAGTTTCGGGCGCACTCATTGATGCTGAAGATGCTTGTTCAAGCAGAGAAAGCCTTTTTTCTTTGCAGTCAACCTTGGATATTGCTGTCATGTGACGTTCTGAAAGTCCGCTTCTTATGATCGCATTTTTTTCCTCGTCTTCGAGTCTTAATAGTCGGAATCTGTTTGCAAGTGAAGACTTAGTCAGCGAAACAATTTCTGCTGCTTCGTATGCATCCGCTCCAAATCCACGGATGAGCTTGCTTGCTCCTTCTGTTTCTTCGAGAAAATGAAGGTTTTCCCTTTGTATGTTTTCTGTCAGAGACATTTCCAAAGAGAGTTTGGCATCTGCATCCGTTATGATACAAGGAACTTCATCAAGGTTCAGCATCATTGCCGCAAGCCATCTTCGTTCTCCTGCGACAATCTCGTATTTTTCTGAATATATTCTCTCTCCGCCTGCTTCAACAAATGGTATTATGTCTCTTTTCCTGATAAGTATAGGCTGCAATATTCCGTATTTTTGTATGCTGTCTGAAAGCTTTGAAAGGCTTACGTTTCCAACGGTATGTCTCGTTCTGTTCGGGTTGGGTATTATAGAACCTGTTGGCAGATAATAAATTTTTTTCTCCCTTACGGTGTTTTCCTTTTTAGCGTTTTTGATTTTACTTAATAAATACATATATAAACCTCCTTTTTTTGTATTATATCAGTAAACGTTTGCGAAAAATGCCGAAGTAAGACGAAGAACTTAAAAAAATATTAAAAAGAAAAAAATAATCACGGATTTTATCTTTGATTGTTAAATCTGTTTGTTTTAACGCTCTATATAATAAATACGAAGGGTTCATAATTATTAAAGATGTTTTTGCTTTTTTCGCTGTGGATTGCAAGAATAAATTTAATCCGCAACGTTTAAATCTTCTTTAAAACCGCAAAATATAAGGATTTTGAAGTCACTTAAAAACGAATTTCCAGAAATTGCTTGTGTAAAATGGACAAAAAATAATATTTTTTTCTATTTGGTATTGACAAAAGGAGTTTAAAATATTATAATGTGAATGATATTATACGCTTGTTATATGGTGTCGTATTTTTGTTATTAAAATTAAGGGAAATGGGTGTGAATTTTGGCTGGCGGAAAGTTTAGGTTTGGGGATACTTTCAAGAAGATATCATTCCAGGAAACAAATGAAGCAAACGTTGAAAAAAAGACTTTCGTTGAAACAAGAACGAAAGAGGAAATATATAAGGGCCTCGGCATAAAATTCGTTGACCTTTCTTCAGTTGTCGTCGATGACAGCGTTGTAACTCTCATAACAGATGATGCCGCGAGAAAGTATAATGCTATTCCTATAGGTTATGATGAAGTTCAAACTGACAGTATAATACTTGCCATGGATAATCCCATGGATGTAGAAGCAATCGACGATGTAAGAGCCATTCTCGGTAAGAAGGTTATTCCCGTTGCTGTAGATACGTCACAGCTGATGCTTCTCGTAGATAAATACTTTGGAAAAGCAGCAGCACAGTCTGTTGCAGAGGAGTACAGAAAAGAATTTTACATAGGTATTGAAGCTGAAGAAAAGGCGGCTGATTCCGAGGTTGAGGATGCGCCTGTAGTTCAGCTTGTTAAAGGTATTATTGAGCAGGCTGTTCACCGCAGGGCCAGTGATATTCATATTGAGCCTTTGGAAGATGCAGTAAGGCTCAGATACCGTGTCGACGGTGTTCTGGTTGAGATAATGAAGTATGATTCTTCGTTGCTTAACGTTATTGTTTCACGTGTGAAGATCATATCAGGTCTTGATATTTCTGAAAAGCGTTCTCCTCAGGACGGTAGAGCAACTGCCGTTGTTGCAGGCAGAGAATTTGATATTCGTGTATCTACATTGCCAACTGTTTATGGCGAAAAGATAGTTATGCGTTTGAACGAGAAAACAACGATGCAGCTCGAAAAGAGCCGCCTTGGTATTTCTGGAAAAGAGATGGATGACTTTAATAAGATGCTTGGTCATCCTCATGGTATTATTCTTGTAACAGGACCTACGGGTTCTGGTAAATCTACAACGCTTTACACAGCCCTCAGCGAATTGAACGTTGAAGGTGTTAACATAATCACTGTTGAAGACCCTGTTGAAGTTAACATTGCGGGTATAAATCAGGTTCAGGTAAATGAAAAGGCAGGGCTTAGCTTTGCATCAGCTCTTCGTTCGATTCTCCGTCAGGACCCTGATATCATTATGATCGGTGAAATTCGTGATGCGGAAACTGCAGCTATCGCAGTTCAGGCGGCTATCACGGGACACTTGGTTGTAAGTACCTTGCATACCAACTCTACTGCGGCGACGATCGACCGTCTTGTGGATATGGGCGTTGAACCTTATCTTGTTGCTGACTCCATTGTAGGAATTATAGCCCAGCGTCTTGCAAGAAGACTTTGTGTTCATTGCAAAGAGGCTTATGAAGCCACAGAAAGCGAAAAGCGCGAACTTGGCCTTGATATCAATGAGCCGTATACGCTGTATCGTCATAAGGGGTGTGGAAAATGCGACGGTGTCGGGTATTTTGGCCGAATCGGTATTTTCGAAACTATGGATATGACCCCTGAACTCAGAAACCTTATTGCAAGTAAGGCTTCTACAAACCAGATAAGAAAGCTCTCCATTGAGCAGGGAACGCATACCTTGGTTTATGGATACAAAAAGCTTGTTCGTGAGGGGATAACTTCTATGTCAGAGTTTCACAGAGCTGAATATTCTGAAGAATAATTTCATAATTCATATATTTGTTTATAATTTAACTTTTGTAGAAAGGGTTTGCGAAAGGTTTTTACTTTCGTTTTGGAAAACATGAATATTTATGACCTTTTAGTTGAAGCACAGGCACTTAAAGCCTCGGACTTACATATTACTGTTGGCGTTCCGCCTAAAGTTCGTATTCATGGTGCTCTTACCGCTCTTGATTATCCGGCTCTTATGCCTGAGGATACAGAGGAACTTCTTCTTCCCATTCTTGATGAAAGAACACGTTCAACGTTTGATACTTGCGGAGAGGTTGACTTTGCTTTGAACTTCGGTGATGGAGAACGTTGCAGAGCTAACGTTTACCGTCAGAAAACTATGGTAGCAGGTGCGTTCCGTATCATCAATTCTAAAATTCCCAGAACAGAGGAATTGGGAATTCCGTGGGCTGTAACTGATCTCCACACAAAAAATAACGGCCTTGTTCTTGTAACAGGACCTACAGGTAGTGGTAAGTCAACAACTCTTGCTTCTATTATCAATCTTGTTAACAAAAACAGAGATTGCCATATTATCACTCTTGAAGATCCTATTGAATACATTCACGAGCATAAACGTTCTATAGTCAATCAAAGAGAAATGGGAACGGACAGCCGAAGCTATGCTGATGCGTTGCGTTCTGCCCTCCGTGAAGACCCTGACGTTATCTTGGTCGGAGAAATGCGTGACCTTGAAACTATCAGTATTGCTGTAACGGCTGCTGAAACAGGACACCTTGTATTCTCCACTCTTCATACGATAGGCTCTGCAGCGACTATCGATCGTATTATTGACGTTTTCCCGCTTAGTCAGCAGGAACAGATAAGAATCCAGCTTTCAACGGTTCTTCAGGGCGTTATTTCACAGAGACTTCTCCCTAATGCTACTAATACGGGCCGTGTAGCAGCGTTTGAAGTTATGCTTGCTTGCCCTGCTATTCAGAACCTTATTCGTGAAAATAAAACTTATCAGATACAAAGCGTTCTTCAGACAAACAGAGCTATGGGTATGCAAACTCTTGATAATTCGTTGTTCGATTTGTATATGAATGGAAAAATTGCAAAATCTGAGTGTATCAGATATGCAATCGAACCCGCAGCTATGGAAAAAGCTTTACAGACAGGCGGCTTCTAAAGCGGCTTGGGCAATTAAAAATCATAGATTCAGAAAGGAATGATGAGCTTTGCCAAAATATGCATATGAAGCCGTCACGGCTTTGGGAAAAAAAGTCAGAGGCAATATAGAAGCTGACGATACCTCCAAGGCGGTTGCCAAACTGACGTCTACAGGTCATACCGTTATTTCAATGAAGGAAGCGAACATTTTTAACAGCGATCTCAACGTTGCTGTTGGTGGAAAAAAGGTTCCTCCTCGTGATATGGGTGCGTACTGTCATCAGTTCGTTTCCATTCTCAGTGCAGGTGTTCCTCTTGTTTCCTGCCTTAAGATGATGGAAAAACAGTCTCAGAATAAAGTTCTCGCTGAAACAACTCGTGAAATGAGAATCAGCGTTGAAAAGGGTGCAACTCTTGCCAATGCTATGGCAAAGCATGATGCTGTTTTCCCTCCGCTCTTTGTTAACATGGTTCGTTCGGGTGAGGAAACAGGTAATATCGATAAGAGCTTTGAACAGATGGCAGTTCATTACGAAAAAGATGCTAAGCTTCGCGGTATCGTGAAGAAGGCAATGATGTATCCTATCATTGTTTGCTGTCTTGCTGTTGTTATCGTTATCGTTTTGCTCGTTTGGATTGTTCCACAGTTTATGGATATGTTTCTTGACATGGATATGGAAATGCCAGCATATACAATGGCGGTTGTGGCTCTAAGTGACTTCCTTGTTGGCAATTGGTATTTTCTTCTCGGTGGTATTCTTGTTCTCGTTGCTGCATTCAAGGTCTTTAAGTCAACGGATAAGGGAAAGCATATACTTGGACATCTTGCCATAACCATTCCTATTTTAGGAAAACTTAATACCAAAACCGCTTGTGCTCAGTTTTCAAGAAATCTTCAGACTATGCTTGGCGCAGGTATTAAAATTACAGATGCCCTCGGAATTGTTGCTGAAACAATGTCAAGCCTTATATACAGTGAAGCCGTATTTGAAGTTAAGAAAATGGTTGAAATGGGCTTGCCTTTACAACGTGCTCTTGAAAAAACAGGGCTTTTCCCTGCCATGGTAACAAACATGGTTGCTGTTGGTGAGGAAGCTGGTTCAACAGAAGAAATGCTCGGAACAGTTGCCGATTATTATGAAGAGGAAGTTGAAGAAGCTACCCAACAGGCGGCTGCAACTCTTGAACCTTTGCTCATTATTGGTATGGCTGGCGTGGCTCTTGCCGTTATTGCAGCTGTATTCCTTCCCATTATCTCTCTTTACGGTCAGTTGGATACAATCTAAAGGGAAAATTAAAAAAGTGTGTTATTATTCGTTTTGTTTAAGGCTTACCCGTGCCAATCTCAAAGCGGAAAATATCATAAAAGTAAAAAACTAAAATTTTTACAAGGAGATTATGACAATGCTTAAAAACAAAAAAGGTTTTACTCTTATTGAGTTAATTATCGTTGTTGCTATTATGGCAGTTCTTATCGCTCTTTTGGCTCCCAATGTAATGAAATATCTTGATAAGTCCAAAGTTAGCAAAGATTTGAGCACTCTTGATTCCGTTAAAATAGCTTTCAATGCTGAAATCATGGATGAAGACGTTTACGGCTATTGCACAGATGCAAACTATGGAAAAGAAGGAAATGATGCTCTTCTCGCTGGCAAAACAATTGAAGATTTGGCTGCTGAAGACATCTTTACTCCAGCAATCTTCGGTGACGTTCTTGACGATGGTGTTTTGGCTGCTTCAGATGTATTCGAATGCAAAGCAGCTCAGGGCGCAGTAATCAAAGTATACCTTGATGGTAAGGGCGGCGTAGCAGTTGCTGCTGTTAAGGATGACAAAGTTGTTGAATATGAAGATGGAAAATATCTCTACGTTGAATCCGGTCTTCTTATTGGTGAAACAGAACTTAATCCTGAAGTTGAAGGCGCAGGCGAAGGCGAATAATTTAATAGCATTTTTTAAGTAGAACATAACGAATATATAGCCGACCTGTCTTATAGTGTTTTATACACGACGGGTGATGGGATGGGTCGGCAGATATTCATTCCTGTTCCTTTAAAGGAAACAAAGCTTGTTTCTCTTAAAGGGCCAAGAAGCAAAAGATGCAATTAAAAAGGGAAGATATTTATGGAACTTTTTATAATATATGCTTTAGTTCCCTTTATTTTAGGAACTTATATAGGTAGTTTTTTGAACGTTGTAATAATCAGAGCACCTATCAATCAAAGCTTTGTAACGGGCAGATCTCATTGTATGAACTGCGGCAAAACGTTGAAATGGTATCATATGGTTCCTGTTTTCAGTTGGCTTTTTTTAAGGGGAAAATGTGCATATTGTAAATCGAAGATATCTTGGCAATATCCACTTGTTGAATTCCTCAATGGGTTTGCTTGGGCACTTTTGTCCTACTATATGAACGTTATATGTGAAGGGATGCTTGAGTCTCCCATAGGTTTTTCCATCAAATGTATTCTTTACATAATAGCGGCATCCGTTTTGATTGTTATATCGGGAATTGATATTAAAATTTATGAGATCCCTTATACTACAAATATTATTCTTACAATTCTTGGTATAATTGCCCTTTGTCTCGATTTTGACAACTGGTCTCTTTACGTTATCGGTGCTTGCTCCGTAGGTGGTCTTCTGTTTTTGATACAGCTTATATCAAGAGGCCGTGCTATGGGTGGTGGAGACGTTTTTCTGATGGCTTCAGCAGGGTTATTACTTGGCTGGAAAAATATTATTTTGGCATTTATGCTTGGATGCATCATTGGCTCGATTATTCATTTGACCATAATGCGAATTAAAAAAGACACAGAAAATATGTTGCCTTTTGGGCCTTATTTATCTGCGGGTATTTTTATTTCAATGGTTTTCGGCGACGGTATTATAAACTGGTATTTGTCAACATTGGGAATTTGAGTTGTTTTTTGCAAAGTATACTTAGTTATATTTTGTGCTGTTACATAAACGATTATTAAATTTGTAAATAATAAACTGTAATATATTTTGTTAAATCCATTTGCTTTTTGCATAGGGAAGGGAGGAAGCACATTTTTTGTGCAACTAAATTATGAAAGCGAGAAAGTTCTCCGGCAAGGTTGTTACTATCGCAATTAACGACAGTAACATCAATTTATGCGAAGTTGCTTTTAAGGGCGAGGTCTTGAAGGTTTTCAAGAGTATCGACCTTAAAACACCTGAGTTTTCTTTTGAAGACGGTATCATAAAGGATTACCCCGCTATTGTTAAAGCATTGAACGATGCTTTTAATGAAAATCAGATCAAAACAAAGCGAGTTGTATTCTCCGTTTCATCGTCAAAAATTCTTTCAAAAGAGATTATTATTCCTGCTCTTGGAAGCCATAGTCGTATTCTTTCTCTTGTAACTGCTAACTCAGGAGAATATTTCCCTGTGTCAACGGAAGATTGCGTATATTCTTACAGCCTTCTTGATGAGTTTGAGGAAGAAGAAAATGGGGCTTCTGTAAAGAAAATGCGCATTATGGCGTATGCTGTTTCAAACGATATTATTAACAGCAGATATGAACTCGCAAAGCAGCTTGGTCTTAACGTTCTCAGCGTTGACTATACTGGTAACACAATAGTTGAAGTATGCAAACGTCAAGTTCCTGCAACTGTCAACATGACTCTTTTGATTAACTCGAATGCTACTGTTGTATCTATTTTTGCAAATAATCGCTTGAAGATGCAACGTACTATTTCTTCAGGTTCAGGCATGATTACAAATGCCATAGCAAGAGCATATAATGTGTCCGATTCTGAAGTTGCAACGATGCTTGATACCACTTCTCTCAAGACATTCGTTCAGGAAAAGCCGTTGGTTGCTGATGCTGTTGAGGACTATTTCAATTCTATATTGCGCGTTTACGAGTTTTATCGTGCAAAATTCCCCGATGCCCCCGTTGATGAAGCATTTATCTTCGGTAAGGGTGGCGAAATCATAGACATCGGTGAATTCTTCGAAGCTCAGATAGACGTTCCCGTAACTATGCTTGAAAAGCTTACAGGAATTGAACGCGAAGTTGAAGGAACTGAAACAGACGTTGAAGCGATGGAACGTGACAAGGCCTTGTTCAGATATATCGACGCTCTCGGATCAATATACGGAACTCTCGATTTTGTTTCCAAGGAAATGGAGGGCGACAGAATCGCAAGAGCCAGAAATAGAGTTTATTTCGGTGCAGTTATGGTAGCTGTAGTTGTTTCCGCTGTTTTGGTTCTTATCCCCCTTGTTGAGGTTCTCAACTTGAGACAGGATAAGAAATTTAAGGAGAGAGAACTTGCTGAGCTTCCCGACGTAACACCTATATATAATGCATACGCTGATGCATACGCTAAATATAAGGACATTATTTCTTTCCAAGGCACAACAGAAACTGAAGCTGAAGCTCTTAATAACTTTATTGAAGCTTTGGAAGTAATGAGACCAGAAAGCTGCAAGATAACGGGTCTTTCTTGCTCGGCTGACGGAGCTGTTTCAATGGCTGTACTTGCTGATAGTTGGGATACTTGTGCCAAATTCATTATGCAGCTTAAAGCAATGACACTTGTTGAAGATGTCAGAGTTTCAAGTATAACGCAAAGTGTTGACGAAAATGGAAACGCTGTTTTTGCATTTTCCGCATCTTGCGAAATTACTAACGAATATATCGATTCTGATATAGTTACGAATGAAAATAATTCCAAGAAATAAGAAGGGGGTAATGTAATATGAAGCTTGCTACAAGAGATAAGAATTTACTCGTGTTTTTACTCGTTGCTGTAATTATTATATGTGCCTACTATCTTGGGTATAAGAAATTTACAGCAGAAAAGGTAACGCTGGAAAGCGATATCGCAACTTTGGAAAAGAAGATAGATACAAAAAAAGAACAGTACAAAAAGAAAGATTTTTATCTTATAATGACTAATATCTACGGAAACAAGTTTGAAGAAGAGCTTGAAAAGTTCCCCGAAGATATTCAGGAAGAAAATCAGATAATGTTCTTCAAAGAAATTGAGGCTTTCCTCAAATCTGAAAAGAATGATTTCAACATTCCTTCCGTTTCCTTTACGGAAGGAAGAACGATAATTAAATTCAAGGAAACACAGAAAGCAACTGGTGAGCTTTACGAAGGACTTTCATCCACAGTTTCTTTCCCATATACCCTTGAATACGAAAAGTTCAAAGAACTTCTTAACTATCTTGAAGAATATGAAGACAGAAACGTAATAAGCACAGTTTCAGCATCATATAGCGAAGACTTGAAAATGGTATCTGGTTCCGTAGTATTTGTTCAGTATGCAATTTCTGAAGAAACAAGAGTACTTCTTCAGCCTGAAATTGAAGATATTCTCCTTGGTACAGACAATATTTTCACTTCTCCCGAAAAACTTGATCGTCCTGATGAAGATAAAGAGCTTACTATAGATCTTATAGCAAAGAGAATTGAATCATCTTTCGATATGTTTGTTCTTTTGGAACCTGCTATAAGCGAATTCCCCACAACTACAATGGGCTTTTTGAAGAGCGATGCTCTCCTCAGAGAAAACAAGAATGACGAGCAGCTCGTTTCCATTATTGTTAATGAATATCCTGTTTATGATTTGAATAAACCTATTTATGATGAAAACGGACTTCATAAGATCGATGAGGAAACAGGTAAGCTTCTTTATGAGGAACTTGTAAAACCTGTTATTGATGAAAAAACAGGTCTTCAGGCTACTGATGAAGATGGCGAACTTCTTTGGGAAAATGTTTACGAATATAAAGTAACGTATACGATCGGTGAAGGCGATAAGGCAAAGAAAATTGAAGATGTTTTGATTCAGCCTACTGAATACCTTGACCTTTATGTATATTGTTCTGATCGTACTTATGCCGAAGAAAATGAAAAAGGTATTGTTGACAAAGCTTCTGTAAAAGCAACCGTTATTAACAATACGACAAAATATGATTTTATCAACATTTATGTTGTTGAAAATAACCTTATGACAGAAGAAGAAAAAGAGGCTCTTGCTAAGGAAGAAGCCCTCAGAGAATCTGAAGGTAAGGAAAAGAGAGAAGATCTCACAATTCCAAGATGGACTATCGATACAGAAAAATCCACAATGGATAAAATAAATGTAATAACAACAACGGATGTTGCAAATTATATTGCAAATGGCGAAGAAGTTTCGGAAGAATCTTCAATGGTTTCTGAAGTAGTTTCTGAAGAGAGCGTAGACGCTGCAGCATAATTAAAATTTAAGAAAATCAAGTTCAAGATTCTCCCATTAGGAGGGTCTTGAACTTGGATATATAAAAATTAGTTCAGCTTCATGCTTAAGATGTATTTTGTACCATATAGGGGATGATATTTATGTGCTTTATGAACAGTCAAAAAAAATTGAATATAAACAAAAAAGGCTTTTCTTTGATAGAGCTTCTTGTTGCTGTTGCAATATTTGCCATAATTACTCCTGTATTGGTTGAAGGCTTTATTTATGCTTCTAAGCTTAACTATCGTTCCCGTTTGCAGCAGAGAGTTGATTCTGCTGCCAACTCTGTTTACGAAGGCATTTCTTCTGTTAAGTACGAAGATCTCGAACACTATCTTTCTGAAGAAAATGGGTGGACGGATGTCTTTAAGGACGGGGATGGTAACTATACGGCTTCAAGGGTGCATCAATTGCAGGAAGGTGATACTCTTGACGATTGCAAGATTACAGTTGCAATTACGAAGTATTCTGAATCTTACGTAGTTCCAAATTTGAACTTAATAGGAGTTAACAGCGATTATCTCACACTTGTAGATGAAATAAATGAATCTGACGGTGTTGTAGCTGAAAGAATTGAGCAGTACATAAAAACAAATGAAGGAATAAAAACGAAGATCAAGGAAGATATAAAATCCAAATCTAACGGAAAAATTACTTCAATAGACCAAATTAAATCTTCAGATATTATTGTTGAGTGCGGAAAAATAAATACAGATATAATTTCGAAACAAACTAATATTATACTTGATTTAGAAGAATATAATTACAATGAAGGTATATACAAATTTGTAGTTGATTATAATACCCAGTACAGATATCCTGCTGCAATCGCTAATCCTGATTTGGACAGTTCAACTTTGAAGATTCCTTATAGTTATTCTCAAAATCATGGTGGAAAATGGATTTCTCTCAAAGAAGAAGTTGATATTGGTACATTTACTTTCCCTGCAAGCTCGGGCGAGATATTTGTTTACACTGATAAAAATGAAGCACAGAATATGTTTATTTATTATAATCCTTTGTCAAGAATGGATTGGGTTGATATTAAATCAAATGATATAGGTATGAAACATAATGTATTTTTTGTTGAGCAAAACACGTTGGGTGTAGATACTCTTTGCATTGGAGATACTGCAGAAGAAACAAACAATAACTTTAATTTTACAGATGCAAATAAATCGGATGATGGGCGTTCACCTACAGAATTGCAGCAAGGAAATACGATAGTAAGTATTTATTCAAATAATAAAAATATCTCGAAAAACGGAATTCCTGATTCAATATATGAATCATCAGAAAAGCAAGAAAATTTATATAGAGTTCAGGTTAACGTTACGTATGATTCTTCAATTTTTGCTGAAGTATCAGGCGAATTTAAAGCAGGCGGCGGAACTGTAGGGAATTACGGAAAATAAATTAGTTTCAAAGCATAGAAAACTACTGATAAAGCCGAACAACAGAAGGCAGCTTATGAAAAATATTAAAAAAATTCAGTTTAATAATTTAATAACGAAATCCTCTGACGAGCTCAACGCTTTGAAGAAAAGCAGAAAATCTGGTTTTACTCTTATTGAGCTTATTGTCGTTGTTGCTGTAATAGCGCTTCTTGTTGCTTTTTCTACAGCTACGTTTGTTTCTGTTACAAGAAGAAAGGCTACCAGAGTCGGTAAACTTATTGACAGCGAATTAACGTTACTTGCATCTAACACGTATTCAAGAGAAGGACAGTGGAGATTAGTATTTGAATACGATCCCAAAGAAAAAGTATACGTTATGATTCAACAATTCAACATCGCTGAAAAACCTAAAGATGATGTCGAAGATGATGATTTGACCGATGGTCAGGATAACAAAATGAATGATGAATGGAATGACCAGTGGAATGATTTTTCGAGAACTCCTCTTTCGCCATCCGTGGAATTGAGCTTTGGCGATGATGATTTTGACGAATCAGATAATAAGGACACTTATTATATTTCATTGTCCAGAGAAAAGGGATGCTATTTATCTGAAGGTGTTTTTGCAGAAGATTCTTTTGAAGGTGAATTCAATGGAAATATATATGTTCGCTCTGCAAATAAGGTTGTAACGATTCATATGTCGAAAGAATCGGGCGGACATAGAGTTGTTGATTAAGATTATTGAGTTATTATGTATAGCGTAATAAGTAAATTTACGTTTAGGGTCAGGAAAGGCATGAACAGTTATGGCACAAAAGAATTATAAAACTAAAATTATGAATCCTGAAAAAATAAAATATTCAAATAGCGTATGGTGTTTTAATAAAAAAGGCTCTTCTCTTATTCTTACGCTTGTTGTTATATCTCTTATTGCCATAATTTCCACTCTTGCCCTTGCGTTGTCATTGAATGCATATAAAGCAAGCGTTCAAAATAAGTGGGCTGATGAGGATTTTTATTATTGCGAAGAATGTGTTAACGATATTTACGGAATACTTGTTGCTGAAACAAATGATATTTTTCTTGAAAACTATAAACAAGTTCTATCCTTGTTTACGACTGAAACACCTGATTTAATAAATGAAGCTTTTCGTGAAGGTGTGAAAAGAAGCTTTGAGTTGAATTTTGGCTCAAATGAAAATTCTTTGATTATTGCATTGAATAGGCATAATGTTGAAGCGACAGATAATGAGGGGAACGTAATAGGCGAGTTAAATGTCACTTTTGATAGCAACTATCTTGACGAAGAAAGATACGTTTTCAAGGATGTATGTGTTGAGTTTAAAAACTCTTCCAGATCCGGCGAATCAAGAAAATTTTATGCTTCCATTACAACGGACTTGATTATTGATATTCCGAATCTTGTTCCTTCAATAAGAAATGATGGAGAAGGTTCTCTTGAGTATGTATTTGTTTCGGGGAAAGATTTAAAATTTGGCGGAGAGGCTTCAATTACGGGAAATATATACGCAGGTAACAATCTTGTTGTAGATTCTACTGCAAAAAACGTTAATTTATTTTCTGATTATATTACTGTTTGCAATCAGTTAGAGAATAATGGCAAACTTTTAGTTTCAGGATCATCCACGTCTGCAAACATATGGTGTAAAGATATTGTTCTTAACAATAATGGTTCATTCACAGCAATTTCTGGAAATATGTTTGTGAATGATAACTTGCAGATAAACGGACAAAACTGCACTGTACAGCTTTCAGGAAAATATTACGGATATGCAGATGGCTCTAAGGAAACGTACTATGATGAATATAAAAGTATGTCTATTCCTACAAGCAGTGCAATTCTTGTTAACGGACAGGGAACTCGTCTTGATATGACAGGCATTGAAGAGCTTCTTATAAGAGGTCATTCTTTCTTCCCGCTTGATAGTAATGGTGAAAACTACAGTGGTTCAGAATCCCTTGCAACGATCGTTAGCCAAAGCATGTATATGGTAGATGCTAAATATATTAAAGAAGATCATAATAAAGTAACAATTGGAAGTAAATCCATCGGCTTTGAAGACATTATATTTGACGGACAGACTCTTGAAGAGCTTCTTGATAAGGGGTATATATTGGTTACTGGCGGTGTTAACATTGCTGAAGTATCTGATATAACAGGTATTACAGAAGGTACTTTTGCTTCTGGATATCTTTCAAATACGGAGATAAAAGATAATGAAGAAAAAGTTGTTGGTTACGATATAGTCAGATTAAAATGTTTTGATAACAAATATTGCTGTCTCTATTGGAATTTTAATTCATACGATACATTAAAAGACCTCGGTTCTGATGTTGTAAGTAGTGAATATATTGCTGACTTGGGTGCAGGTGCAAATATAACCGTTGGCAATAATAAAATAATCAATTTTAACTCAATTAAAGTTTATTATGGTGATAAACAGCTTGAAATTAACGATGATGCAATTACGGCTGAAACTATTTTCAATGCACCGGTGGATGGAAGCAACCCAAATGCAGAGCAAACTTATCAGCTTGTAGATTCTCTTGATAATAAGTATAACTTTAATTACGTATCAGGTAAAAAGCTTCCAAATGATATGTTGTCGTCATTGTCTAATTACCTCAATGATTCTGAACCAGTAAGGGCGGTTGTTGTATCGACCAAATCTGACACTAATGACGTATATAATTATGAATTGCGCTTTTACTGGAATTTTGATTCTGAAAAATTTAAAGACCAAGGTTCTGGTGATAAATTCATTTCTGCTTGTATAGAAGCGGGATTGATTAACGGTTTTCTTGAAAATTTCATGGATGGCGGATATATTAAAATCAGTGGTGATGCAAATGTCAGCACGAAAGCAGATCTTTATGAATATATTGCAGACGCTGACGGATATATTGCCCAAAAGTATGGCGATTTTACAAATTCTTTGTTTGATTCCCCATTTTTTGCCAAGAACTTTTCAGATTCATATAAATGGTATAGGACAACTTTGACACCTAAAAAATATGATCCAATTAAAGCACTTCTTCCTTTTGGTGATGATCATAAGATTTCTTCAAAATATTCATTGTTTGAACGTCAGTCATCTTGTTATAACAATTCAACGAAAAAAGTAGAAGAAGTTAGATATATTGATTTTTCAGAAATAAATGGAATTTCTGGTTATAATGAGATTTCTGCTGATAATTACAAGATTCTTATTGTAAACGGAGATCTTGAAATTATAAACGGTGTATGGACTTCTGGCGGTAGCATCATTTATCAGGGTGTAGATGCTTTCCACGGTATGATATTTGTTAATGGAAACGTCAGAATTGATTCGGACATAAAATTCCGTGGAATGATAATATCTGACGGCGAAGTTAATGTTTCCAAAGGTGATTTCGTTTATGATGTTGATATCGTTGAAGAATGTCTTGAGAACATAAAAAATACTTCGGCAACGGAAGCTCATAGATGGGAGACACTCGTTTCTGATGAATTTTATACACGCAAGAGCGTTGAGATAACAGGTTCATCTTCGCTCAATGCAGTTGACTGTATAAGATATGAAAACTGGACAAGAAACAGAGATAAATAGTACGAAATTGAGTTCGTTCAACTCGAAATCAAATTATTGATTTATGACCAAGGAGCAATTTATGCAAGATACAGTATGCATTAACAATAAAAAAGTGAATAAAAAAGGCTTCACTCTTGTTGAGCTTCTTGTTTGTGTGGCTATCATGGCCGTGATTGCCTTAACGCTTGCTCAGTTTGTTGCATCCTCTACGGGAGCATATCGTAGAGCATCCGGCATTACTAAAATGCAAGAGTCATGTCAGGACGCTCTGAATCAGATTTCTAACATTGTCAGAAACTCCACAAGTCTTACAATAACCAAAGAAGCATACGCTGAGACTGGGAAAAGCAAGATTACTATGACTTCCAAAGGTTATATGGTTGATGGAGTTAGCAAAACAATTCTTCTTGTATACGTTCCTGGGAATGATAAGAAAGATGATTACGGCAAGATATACGTAGATTATGATTACGATGCTAATGCAGAGGAAAAGTATGACGAGCTTTTGCTGACAGATATGGTAAAGGATTTCAATGTGAGTCTTTCAACTTATAAGGATGCAAACGGAGAAATTATTACTCAGAATAGAACTGTCGATATTTTCATCGTTCTTGAAAAGAATGAAAAGGAATATACACAAACGTATAAAGCCTCCTTGCGCAATTCAAGCTCGGAAGGTCAGACAACGGAATTAAAGATTCAAATAAATGATAAAAATCAAATGAATCCAACTCCCGATTCGGAAAAAAATGATGGTACGGGTGAAAACAATGAACCTGTCGTTGATGATGAGCAGGTCGAAAATGATGAATAAATAAAGGCGCAGGTTTGAACTTAAACAGAGCAATAATAAACGGGGCGAAACTGCCCCGTTTATTTCGTGTAATATGTGTTGTTTCATATTATTTTAGTAAGAAGAAATATAAATAAAGATAATAATATATAAATATATAAAATCGAATGTTTGACGGCAAAACTCAGTTGATAATTTCGGTTAACTTTAGTCTTTTTTTGAAAGGAGGTGTGATATATGGGAATTATCGAGTTGTTTCACAGTAATAAAAATCAAAGAACGGATGAAATTGATAGAGGCTTACCCCGTGCGGTGGCGTTTGTTGATTATGAGCATTGGTATATATCTTTAAAGAACAATTTTGGCATGAAGCCAAATATAAAGGGTTGGTTTGAGGATTTGAAGTCCCGTGTGACTTTGACTGAAGCCGTGTTTTTCGCAGACTTTTCGCATAAAAGTCTTGCTGATGAAATCAAAAGAATAAGATTGTATTCAAACACTATAATTGATACGAGAAATGTGGGAACTAACGTGAAAAAGGATTTTACCGATTTTATTATTCTTGACCACATTTACCAGAAAGCTCTTTCCGCAAACGATATTGACGTATTTATCTTATTTTCGGGCGACGGGCATTTTAGCTCTGTTGTTTCATTCTTGAAAAACTTCCGTGGAAAAGAAGTTGGAATTTACGGAATCAAAGATTCTTTTTCCAGACAGCTTAAAGAAACTGCAAACTGGTTTGTTTCTCTGCCAACGGAGAGCGACCAATACGGTATGTGTGCAAGCTTGATTTTTGATGCATTGAAGGAAGCACAGTTGTCAAATTCCAAGGTGTTACCAACGTATAAGAATATCACGGATAAAATTCTTTCCACAAAGCGTGTAAATGCTCAACGGCTTGAAAGCGTTTTAAAAAAACTTATTTCAGACGGAGTTATCACAGAGCGAAAAATTAACCTTACAAAGAAAGACAACGGAAAACCTTGCTTGTTCGTCGATTGGGAAAAAGCAGAACAGTTTATGAACTTCGATGATTGAAATTTTCACAAACGTATGCTCGTTACGTAGAGTCTGAAAGTATATAAAATCAAACAAATTAAAGGGATATGGTAAAACGAATTAAATCGTTTACTATATCCCTTGATTTTAATATTTTAATTTATTATGTTAAAAACTACCTGTCGAAAAATTTTTCTATTTCTCTTTTTGG
The DNA here is from genome assembly GCA_015064625.1 of Oscillospiraceae bacterium. Taxonomy (GTDB): domain Bacteria; phylum Bacillota; class Clostridia; order Oscillospirales; family CAG-382; genus SIG653. The sequence goes on from SVRW01000002.1 coordinate 55,846, forward strand.
AATTTTTTTAACTATAGGTCTGCCATGGGGGCAAAGCTGGAGGCTTTTGTCGGAGATGAGCTTTTCAACGAGGACTTCAAGCTCTTCATTTTTTGACGGTGGGCCTAACTTAATAGCCGCTTTGCAGGCTAAAGTATACAACGCTCTGTCGCAACGCTTGGAGAATGAAAGTCTGTCGCCTAAAGCTAAATTTGCGGCAAATTCGTCAAGGAGTGCTTCGAGCCCGTTTATACCCGTTAACGTTGCGGGAATTGCCCTGACCGCAACGGAATCGTTTCCGAAACTGTCAATTTCAAATCCGTAGGATAAAAGAAGTTCACTGTTTTCAAGGAGAATTTCCGTTGCTTCAACGCCAGGACGAACAACGTGAGGCGATAAGAGAAGCTGTGATTGAGCAGACGTTCTTTTGCTTGCAAGGTCTTCGTAAAGAATTCGTTCGTGTGCGGCATGCTTGTCAATGAGCAATAAGGCACTTTCCGTCTCCGCTATGATATATCCACCGAAAGCCTCGCCTATAACCTTGAAAGCGGGAAGCTGTGATTTAACGTCCTGTTCAAGCTGAACAGCCGTGTTATCAATTGTGAATTGAGTCGGTTGGGCAGGGGAGGAAGTTGACTCAACAGTTTCAAAAGATGATTTTAACTCGGCAGTATCTTCTGAGGCAAAATTAGATTTTGCATCGTTTTCGTCTGAAGCTAAGTCAGAAGTTGATTCGGAGTTAGTTTTTGATACAAAATCCGATTTTGAATCGTGAACGTTGCTATTTGGAACGCAAGAAAGCTTTGTACCTTTAGCAATTTCTTCTTGTCTTTTTGCTATCTCCTCGGTAAGAGGTCGGGAAATAAAATCAGACTCCTTGTTTCTTTCCGCTTTTTTGACTCTTTCTTCAAAGGATTCTTTAAGAGGAACGTTGGGGTCTCTTAAGAAAATATAGCTTCCTTGGGGTTTTCTGTCTGTATAAATGTCATATGCTAAAGGAGTTGGCTTTTTAGGAATTTTGTTTTCAATGGAAAAAACAGATTCAGACGAACGTTCATTTGAAGGTTCGGTTATTTTTCCTTTGACAGATGAGTCTTCTGCTACAAAAGAAATATCTGTGGATTCTCCTCTCAAAGCCGTAAGAACGGAAGAATAAACCGCATTGAAAATTTTTCTGTCGTCCGCAAATTTTATTTCCGTTTTTGCGGGATGAACGTTAACGTCAACGGATTTTGGCGGAACTTCAATTTTTAAAACAGCCGCGGGGAAGCGTTTGGGAGGCATATATGACTTGAACGCCTGTTCCAACGCTGCCATTATTTGTGTCGATTGAACAGGTCTGCCGTTTACGAAAAAATACTGTCCGCTTCTGCTTCCTCTCGATTCACCAGGCTTGGAAATATATCCGCCAACGGTGATTCCATCGTAAACGCTAGCGACGGCTGTAAGAGAATTTGCGAATTCTTTTCCCAAAGTTGCGTATATGGCAGAATATAAATCTCCATCCCCTGGGGTTATAAATTTAACAGTTCCGTCGGATACCATTTTGAATGATATTTCGGGATGTGAAAGAGCGGCTTTTGCAACAACGCTTGTGATAGCGGATGCTTCAGATGTATCCTTACGCATGAATTTTCTTCTGGCGGGAACGTTGTAAAACAAATCATTTACAGTAATAACAGTTCCGTCGGGTGAGCCGTCTTCCGTTATTTCAACACCGTTTTCATCTGATGTCAGCTTGTGACCGATGGGAGAGTCTTTCGTTTTTGAAAGAATTTCAAGGCGTGAAACGGAGGAGATTGCCGCCAACGCTTCACCACGGAATCCCAAGGTCAGAACACCGTCAAGATCGTCTGCGGTAAGAATTTTACTTGTAGCGTGGGGGAGAATAGCTTTTGGAAGGTCTTCTCCCGAAATACCTTTTCCATCGTCAGTGATTCGGATGAAAACGTTTCCGCCACCTCTGATTTCACAGCTTATATGGGAAGCATCAGCATCTATTGAATTTTCAAGCATTTCTTTTACAGCGGAGGCAGGTTTTTCCACAACCTCGCCTGCGGCTATCATATTAGCCGTTTGGGTATCTAAAATATTTATTATTCCCACTTTTTTACCTCTTTATTCAGCATCTGCAATTTTTTTCAGCTCGTAAACTAATCCAATTGCTTCAATAGGGGTCAAAGTATTTATATCCGTAGCTTTCAGCTTTGATACTATTTCGTCGTTGGATAAACTGTCAAATGAATAATTCGCTTCTTCTGTTTTTGGTACAGGAATTGCAACACGAGTGCCTTCTGCGGCTTTCAGATGCTTTTTGGCTGAATTTATTACTTCCTTCGGAAGTCCTGCAAGGCTTCCTACTTCAATACCGTAACTGCTTGCTGTAGGACCTTTTACGATTTTACGCAAAAACTGTATGGAATCATCCTTCTTTTTTGCGGCAACGTTGAGATTTATAACACCATCCACAAGAGCTTCCATGTCCGTAAGCTCGTGATAATGGGTTGCAAACAAGGTTTTTGCCTTGATGTTCTTGACCGTGTACTCTGCAACGGCACGTGCAATGCTCATACCGTCATAGGTGGAAGTTCCTCTGCCGATTTCATCATATATGATAAAGCTTCTTTCCGTTGCATTTTTGAGAATATATGATACTTCGTTCATTTCAACCATAAAGGTGGAATTACCTGAAGCAAGGTCGTCGGATGCGCCAACTCTTGCAAAAATCTTATCAGCAACACCTATTCTCGCTTTTGTTGCAGGAACGAAGGATCCTATTTGAGCTAAAATTATAATCAATGCATTCTGACGCATATACGTGGATTTACCTGCCATATTAGGCCCTGTAATAATGGCAAGACGGGATGCGGAAGTCAGATTGCAGTCATTCGGTACGAAATACGTATCTTTTCTTGCCGCTTCAACAACAGGGTGTCTGCCGTTTTCTATATGAAGTACTCCTGAATAATCCACTTCAGGCTCAACGTAGTTGTTTTCTACAGCGCATTTTGCGAAGGAGCAAATAACGTCAAGAATTGCAAGATTGTCGCAGGTTTTCTGAATGCGTCCGCTCTGGTCGAGAATAACGGTTCTGATTTTGGAGAAAATTTCGTATTCCAAAGCCGCATCTCTGTCCTTTGCGGAAAGAACTCTGCCTTCCATATCCTTAAGCTGTTCCGTTATGAATCTTTCTCCGTTTGTGAGCGTCTGACGGCGGATGTAATCATCGGGAACCATATTGAGGAATGAGTTTGAAACCTCTATGTAATATCCGAATACCTTGTTATAACCCACTTTGAGCGTACGGATACCCGTACGTTCTTTTTCCTTTGCTTCGATTTTTGAAATCCAGCCTTTTCCGTCTCTTATAATCTCTCTCAATTCGTCAACGTCTGCATTTGAACCGTCTTTTATAATTTCTCCTTCTCGGAGAGAGAAGGGAGGCTTTTCGGCAATGTTCTGGTCTATCAACGTGCAGATGTCACCGAGGGTGTCAAGGTTTTCATATATTTCGGAAATCAAAGGCGATTTGAAATTTTCAATACCGCTTTTGATATCGGGAAGTGAACGGAGCGCACTCTCCAAAGCTCTTAAGTCTCTTGCGTTTGCACTTCCAAAAACGAGACGGGTCATAAGACGTTCTATATCGACTATATTTTTCAATTCCGAAGAAAGCTCTCGTCTTGTTATATCAGAAGCAACAAGCTCACGAACGCCTTCAAGCCTTTTCTGGATAACGGAACAGTTCATAGATGGCTTGTCCAAAAACTTTTTCAGAAGTCTTGCGCCCATAGCGGTTGAGGTTTTGTCTATCGCCCAAAGGAGAGAACCTTTTTTGTCACCCGTTCTCATAGATTCGGATATTTCAAGGCTTCTTCTGGTATTGGCATCCATCTGAAGAAAAGCTTCCTTATCGTAGAAATTCAGCTTGTTCATGTATGACATATCCTGCTTCTGCGTTCTGATAAGATATGACATCAAGCCTGCAACAGCCTTTACTGCGACAGAGGATTGTTCTGATATTTCAGGGAAACGACGGTATAAAGCCGCCATGGTTTTATCGTTGTCAAAATCGTTTTTTGATTCAGTTATGAGAGATTTGAATTTCGAAGTGAAATATTCACGTGTACTTTCCGAAAGCTTTTCGGAAACTATAAGCTCCGCAGGGGAGAATGCTGCGCCTTCTGCCGTGATAAAATCATCGGTGTTGCTACCTGTGTAATCAGTTGCAGAAAGCTCTCCTGTTGATATATCTGCAAAAGCTATTCCAACCTTTCCGCTTTCAAAATAAATAGAACAAAGATAGTTGTTTTTCGTGTCTTTAAGGAATCCGCCTTCCGTTACAGTACCTGGAGTTATAACCCTGACCACGTCACGCTTGACAATTCCTTTCGTAGCCTTTGGGTCTTCAAGCTGTTCGCATATGGCAACCTTGTAGCCCTTCGATATAAGACGGGTTATGTAGCCTTCTGCACTGTGGAAAGGCACACCGCACATTGGCGCCCTCTCGTTGGCACCGCAGTTTCTCCCTGTAAGCGCAAGCTCCAGCTCTCTTGAAGCCGTTTCCGCATCCTCGAAAAACATCTCGTAAAAATCTCCGAGACGAAACATAAGAATACAGTCGGTGTAATTCGCTTTTATTTCTTTGTATTGATCAATCATGGGAGAACCTGCCATAATACCCTCCGAAAAAACATAAAATTACATTTTAATTATAACCCCTGAAGCTTTTTTTGTCAATAAAAAATATAAAAAGGTCTGTAAAAAAACAAAGATTTTTTTACAGACCCGATTGATTACAGATGCAAAATGTTTATATTATTTTATAAGCTCTGCGGCTTCTTCGTCGATATAAAATTCGACGTCAGGATGAAGCTGGAGGACAGATGCAGGAACGTCAGGAGTTACGTCACCGTAAATAGTTTTCTTTACGATTTCAGCTTTTGCTTTGCCGAGAGCAATAATGATGATGCTTTTTGCATTCATAACGGTTTTAATGCCCATGGTTACTGCATGTGTGGGAACGTCGTCAATGGAGGCAAAGAAACGTTTGTTTGCTTCTCTTGTGGATTCTGTAAGCTCAACCATATGTGTGCTTGAGCCGAAAGGAGTTCCAGGCTCGTTGAATCCGATGTGACCGTTGTTTCCGATGCCGAGAAGTTGAATATCTATTCCGCCTGCGGCTTCAATTGCCTTGTCGTATGCGGCTGCTGTTTCAGCAGACGTATCAAGACCAGAGGGAACGTTTGTTTTAGATACGTCTATATCAACCTTTGAGAAAAGGTTTGTGTTCATGAAATAACGGTAAGACTGGTCGTGAGAGCCGTCAAGACCTACGTATTCGTCGAGGTTGAAGGTTGTAACGTCTTTGAAGGAAATTTTGCCTTCTTTGTTGAGCTTTACCAGCTCGCCGTAAAGGTCTAAAGGAGTTGAACCTGTAGCGTAGCCCAAAATTGCATCAGGCTTTTTTGAAAGAAGCTCAACGTATCTGAGGGCTGCTTTCTTTGCAATGTTTTCTCTTGAATCGATGATTATTTTCATATCTGTCCTCCGAAAATATATTTTGATGTATAATAACTTTAATATTTTGTATGAGCGAAAAGTTTGTTTTCACCCCTTTATTTTACGCATTATATGATATCATGGGCGTTAATTTTTGTCAAGGACTTTTTACCTTTTCAAAAAAACTATTGACATATTTGAATTTTGCTGTAAAATGTAATTATTATAAGGGGGTGTATTACCTTGAATGAAACCCAACAATATTCCGACTTCCATTTACATACAGAATATTCCTTTGACAGCAAGGAAAAGCTGGAAAACGTGTGTGCATTTGCCATAGAAAAAGGACTTTCTGCCATAGCCGTTACAAATCATTATGACCACGACGGTATTGAGGAAGGACTGTACGAAGAATATTTTTTTGAGCGTGATGCGGAAAATATACTTTATGCCAAGGAAAAATATAAGGATAGATTGCAAATCTTTATGGGCTTGGAGATAGGTCAGCCCCATACGATGAATGACAAAAAGCTTTCGAAAATAGAAGGTATGGAATATGAGTTTATAATCGGGTCTTTGCATAATTTGAAGAATTGTTTTGATTTCTATTATCTTGATTATAAAAGAACAACTCCCCTTTATGACAGAGCAATATATAAAAAATACCTGTTTGAGCTTATGGAAATTGCGGATTTGGGATTTATTGATACAATAGGACATATAACGTACCCCGAAAGATATATGAAAGAATGTGGAAAAGAATTCGTTTATTCGGAATTTGAAGATGAATTTTTTGTTCTCTTTGAAAAAATGGTGAAAAATGGAATCGCTCTGGAAATAAATACGTCAGGACTCAGACAAGGGCTTTGTCATACCATGCCGAAAACTGATATATTGACCTTGTACAGAAAAGCAGGCGGCGAAAAGGTTACTGTCGGGTCAGACGCTCATTGTGCCTTACAGGTTGGAGAAGGGGTAAAAGAAACCTTTGAAAAAATACGTGAATTGGGATTTTTACATATTAACGAAATAAGGAGAAAAACGAAATGAAAGAATTACTTGAGCTTTTGGAAAATGAAGGAAATCTGAATCATGAACAGCTTGCCTCCATGCTTGACACTACTCCTGAAATTGTAAGAAAAGAGATTGCAGAATATGAATCCGAAGGGATAATTTTAGGATATAAAACCCTTATAGATTGGGATAAAGCGGGAAAAGAATACGTCAGCGCATTTATTGAGCTTAAAGTTTCTCCTCAGATAGATGAGGGCTTTGATGCTATAGCTGCCCGTATTTACGAATATCCCGAGGTAAAAAGTGTTTACCTTATGTCTTCTGCCAAGTATGATTTGCTTTTGAATATTGAAGGACGCACCTTCAGAGACGTGGCGTACTTTGTTTCTTATAAGCTTGCTCCCCTTGAGAATATTGTATCAACCGCAACCCATTTTGTGCTGAAAAAATACAAGGATAAGGGAACAGTTTTCGGAAATGAATCGAGAGATGAGCGGGAGAATATAATCTGATGGATTACACGAAATTATTATCTTCCAAGGCTTGCGGTATACAACCTTCGGGAATTAGAAAATTTTTCGATCTGCTTGACGGCAGAAAAGACGTTGTTGCGCTTACAGTTGGTCAGCCCGACTTCAAAACTCCTTGGCATATAAGAGAAGCGGGTATAGACAGCTTGACAAAAGGTAAAACATATTATACTGCAAATAGCGGTATGATGAGCCTTCGAAACGAAATATCTGAATATCTCAACCGCAGATTTTCCCTTTCGTATAACGCTGAAAAGGAAATAATCGTTACTGTTGGCGGAAGTGAAGCTATTGATATAGCGGTACGCGCTATGGTTGACGTGGGGGATGAGGTTATTATCCCGACTCCAAGCTTCGTTTGTTATGAGCCTATAGTTTCTCTTGCAGGCGGTGTTCCCGTTATTATGGAAACAAAAAGAGAGGACGATTTCAAAATAAATGCGGAAACGCTGAAAAGTCTTATTACCAATAAGACAAAGCTTTTGATATTGCCTTTTCCTAATAATCCTACGGGAGCTGTCCTTGACAGGGAAAACCTTGAAGAAATAGCTTCAGTTTTGCGTGATACAAATATAGCCGTACTGTCAGACGAGATATATGCTGAATTGACGTATGACCATGTTCATGAGTCTATTGCTTCAATAGAAGGCATGAGAGAACGAACCGTTATTGCAAGCGGATTTTCAAAGGCTTATGCTATGACGGGATGGAGAATGGGATATTGCGTTGCTCCTGCTCCTATAACAGAGCAAATGTATAAAATACATCAATACGCCATAATGTGCGCTCCCACAGTTAGTCAGTATGCATCCGTTGAAGCTTTGAAAAACGGTGACGCTGATATAGAAATGATGAAGCGTGAATATAACAGAAGACGCAAATATATCATAAGCGGACTGAGAAATATTGGTATTGATTGCTTTGAAGCAAAAGGTGCATTTTACGTTTTTCCCAAAATAGGCGATTTCGGAATGAGCAGTGATGAGTTTTGTGAAAGACTTTTAAATGAAAATGGCGTTGCTATAGTTCCTGGAACGGCTTTTGGAAAAGGCGGAGAAGGCTTTGCAAGAATTTCATACGCTTATTCTGTAAACCATATAGCAGAGGCTTTGGAACGTATAGAGGAATTTATCAAGGACAAGAGGTAGAAGATGAAAAACGCAAAAGAAAAAATATGTTTTATAGGCGGAGGAAATATGGGCGAGGCTATTATAAAAGGTCTTGTTCATGGGAAGCTTTGCCTTGGAGAAAATATATTTCTTTATGAAATAGACGAGAAAAAACGCGAAAATTTCAAAAAGACGGGTATCAATATCGTAAAGACGGCAACTGAAGGAATAAAGCCTGCGGATTTTGTGCTTCTCGCCTTGAAGCCCGCGGTTATAAGAGGCTTTCTTGAAGAAAATAAAGAGGCATTGTCGGGGAAAATAATTATTTCTATAGCCGCTTCTCTGCCTATAAGCTTAATCTGTGAGGTTTTAGGAGAAGATACGCCTGCAATCCGTATAATGCCGAATACGCCTATGCTTGTAGGAAAAGGTGCTGCGGCTATTTCTTCCAACGAAAACGTTTCCAAAAAGGATTTTCAGTATATATGCAGACTCTTTTCGGGAATCTCCTTGATGAGTGTTCTTGATGAAGAACAGATGAACAGAGTAATATCTGTCAACGGTTCTTCTCCTGCTTACGTATATGCTTTCATAAGAGCTATGCTTAAAGGGGCAGAGGAACAGGGGATAAATGAAAAGCAAGCTCTTCCTCTCATATTGAGAACTATAGAAGGCGCTGTGAAAATGGTGGAGAAATCCGACGTTCCCATCGATACGCTTATCAGCCGTGTTTGTTCCCCTGGGGGAACAACGTTGGCTGCTATGAAGGTGCTTGACGAGAAAGGGTTTGAAGATTCCGTCACAGCCGCTATGACTGCCTGCACAGCACGTGCGGATGAAATAACCGATAGCTTGTAATATATTTTACGTTCTTTGAATATACATCTCCTTGGAGGGATGGTATATTATGAATGAAACGACTAAAAATGACCGTATAAAAGCGCTCGTTCCCATGCTTGACAAAGGGGAAAAGGAAGTTTATTCCGAAGAAGGTGCAGAAGTACGTTATCGCAAGAAATCAAAAGAGCATATACTTTATATCAGATTGTATCTTTTTTTCTTCTTCCTTGGAGCTTGTATTTTTGCCTCGAAAAAATGGGGCAGTGAGGAGCTTTCCTCGGGAATATTGAATTACGTTCTTTCCTTGCCTTCAAGCTTCCCTGATTTTTGTGTGAAATTTGCGCCTGTTGTTTTTGGCTCTTTTCTCATTTATGCTTCAGGCTTTACTATGTATGCTCCGCTTTTTACTGTTATATATTCATCGGTGCTTTTTCTGTTTTGCGGACTCGCCTCGGGAAGTCTTGTTTTTTCTTTCGGGCTTTCTTTGAAAAGCGTATCAGCAATATTGCTTTTCGGTCTTGTATGTGGGATATGTATATTATTCTGCACAGTTACAAAGGGAATAAGTAAAATAGCCTGCTTTGGAATAGAAAAGCTGACGGTGTCAGACGGTATGTTTTATTCCGCTTTATATATTGTAACTGTTTGCGTACAGTATTATATCATAAAAGGTATATGTGCTCTTATAGGATAAACACATAATGTTCTTTAATTTAATTTTTTGTCCCTTTTTTGTTGTATTTCCTTGAAAGATATGTTGCAAAGTAAAAAAACAGTTACATTTATATAGTTGACATTGGTAAAAAAATATGATACAATTAAAATTCGGTATGATTTTACATTTGTATTTTTGACGTGTAAATAAGAGGTATAAAAATTGGGAAAATTGTTTGACTTTTTCTCCCCGACTAAAAATAGAAAAGACGAGGGGATAAAGAAAAAAGACCGAATAGTAGATGAAAAATTTTCCACCAAGTCTTTTTTCAAGCTTCTGAAAAACAGAATTATGAGTCTTTTGACCCTTAACGTTATTTTGACCTTGTTCCTCATTCCCATAATAACGTTTTTCATGGGCGTTTCGGGTTCGTTTTCTTATTATGACAGAACTCCTGAAAGTAACGTTTTTCTTGTTATGAACGGGATTTCGCACTATGAGGAAGGCGCATATATGAACGTGCTTCTCAACGTTTTCGGAGATACGGGTCTTATTTCCAGAAACTCTGTTGCAACCGTGTGGCTTGAACGTTCCATCGTGTTGGAATTCTTGCTTTTCGGGATGGCAAACGTTGGTTTTGCATATGTTTTAAGGGAAACCGTTCGCTGTAATCCTGTTTTTATATTCAGTGATTTTTTCAGAACCATAAAGAAAAATATAAAGCAAGCGTTATTGTTCGGTATACTTGATTTTGGCGCAATATTGATACTTATATACGATATTTACGCTTATAATATGAATTCATCCGAATGGATGTATTTGATGTTTTTCTACCTTTCTATTCTGATGATAGTTATATATTTCATTATGAGAACGTATATCTATCAGATGATGATAACCTTTGATTTACCCGTTAAAAAGCTGGTAAAGAACGCTTTTTTGTTCACGTTTATCGGTCTGAAACGAAATTTGGCAGGGCTTCTCGGTGTGGCGTTGGTTGTTATTCTCAATTATCTTCTTATGAACGTGACGTTCACCTTCTCCGTGTCCCTTATTTTACCATTCGTTCTGACTATAAGCGTTTGCGGACTTATATCCGTTTACTGTGCATACCCACAAATTAAAAAACACATGATAGATCCTTATTATGAAAGCATCGGAAAAACCGAGGATGATGAAGACGAGGATGATGAAGAACCCGTTTTCGTTGATCAGGGCTGATTTGAAAAATAAGGACAATAATATTGAAAGGCATTTTGCGTTTTATGGAAGATTTTGTAGCATTGAAGAATAAATACGAAGAGATAAAAGGAAAGAAGCTTTGTCTTGATATGTCAAGAGGAAAACCCGCTTCCGCACAGCTTGATACGGTTGAAGGTATTCTGACTAATATAAAATCAGGGGATGAATGCATTCTTTCTTCAGGTCTTGACTGTCGAAATTACGGTGGAGTGGACGGATTGCCACAGATTAAAGCTCTTTTTGCGTCCATCCTTGAGGTTGATGAAAAAGAATTGATTATAAGCGGAAACTCAAGCCTTAATATAATGTTTGATACTGTAGCAAGAGCTATGATTTTCGGAACCTATGAAGGAGCAACACCTTGGGGAAAAGCAGGTGAGATATCTTTCCTTTGCCCTGTGCCTGGGTATGATAGACATTTTGCAATTTGCGAAACCTTCGGAATAAAAATGATAAACGTGCCTTATAAGGCAGACGGACCAGATATGGATTTCATAGAGAATGCCGTATCAAATGATGAAAGCATAAAGGGAATATGGTGCGTTCCAAAGTATTCAAACCCTACGGGAATAACGTATTCTGACGATGTTGTCCGCCGCTTTGCAGCCTTGAAGCCGAAGGCTGAGGATTTCAGAGTTTTCTGGGATAATGCATACGTTGTTCATGATCTTTTTGACGGTGGGGAAAAGCTTCTCAACGTGCTTGAGGAGGCAAAGAAGGTTGGAAATGAGGATATGTTCTACATATTCGCTTCCACGTCCAAAATATCCTTGGCAGGTGCTGGTATTTCTGCTTTTGCGTCTTCAAAGAAAAATATTGAACACGCTCTATCAAAAATTAAATTCCAGACAATAGGTCCTGATAAGATAAATCAGCTCAGACATGCAAAGCTTTATCCTGACATAGACGCTGTTCGCGATCAGATGGAAAAGCATGCACAGATAATAAGACCAAAATTCGAAGCTGTTCTTGAAGCCTTCGATAAAGAGCTTTCCGACGTGGAAGGTGTTTGGTGGTCGAAACCGAAGGGCGGTTATTTCATAAGCCTCAATCTTCCAAAAGGAAAAGCTAAATTGGCGGTTTCCATGGCAAAGGAAGCGGGACTTGTTCTGACTTCTGCAGGAGCTTCCTTCCCATACGGCGTTGACCCCGATGATTCAAATATAAGAATCGCTCCTACTTTCCCAACTCTCCCCGAACTTAATAAGGCTTTGGATTTGCTTTGTACGGTAATTAAGCTTGTTTGCCATAAAGATTATGAGAACTGAAAAGCTTAAGAAAGTAAAAAAAATCCTGATTGCCGTTCTCATTTTATTAGCGGTTTTATTGGTAGTTTTCATCGTTCTGAAGCTTTTTTCGCCCAAGGTGAGCTTTACGGAAAAACGGGACGATATATTTTATTTTCCCGTGGATTATAACGAAAACGCTTATGACGATATCGTTTATATGAGCAAAAACCGTGAGGTGAAGTTCGATTATTACGGAACGTCTGTGTATATAAACGAGGATAATCTGAAGGAACAATCTCCCGAAGCAAAGTTTTTTTACGATTATATACAGACGGTAATTAAGGGAGATGCGGAAAAACACAAAAGCTTTTTTCTGAAAAGCTTTTTTGCAAACCATTCAATTCCGAATAAATTCACAATGCAGAAAATATACGATGTGGAAATTTCTGCAATGACATCCGACGTTAAGGATGGTTTTTCCTATGAAACTTATAAGGTGAGTTATAAAATACAGGAAAACAACGGAACTTTCAGAGCTGATGTATCAAGTAACGAAGCCAAACCTGTCGCCATAACTGTGCAGAAGGGTAGGGAGCTTAAAATCAGTTCTATTATACCTATATTATAAGAGTTTATATTTTTAGGAAACGGCGTTTTTCGCCGTTTTCATCATATTATTTGTTTTGTTTCGGGTGACTTTATGAACGTTGAGATTCTATCTCCCGCAGGGAGCTTTGAGCATCTTCGGGCTGCTGTTTACGGCGGAGCTGACGGTGTGTATTTAGGAACAAAAGAATTCAGCGCAAGGCAGAGTGCTTTGAATTTCACCTTGGCGGAGCTTGAAGAAGCGGTGATTTTCTGCCATGGGAGAGGGGTACGCGTTTATGTTGCCGTAAATACTCTTGTAAAAACCTCTGAGCTTGAAGGAATAGCATCGTTAGCACGTGAATTTGGACGGATAAACGTGGACGGTGTCATAGTGCAGGATCTTGCCGTGGCAAAAATCTTCAAGGAGGTATGCCCGTCTCTCCCTTTGCATGGCTCAACACAAATGGCAATCCATAATTTGAGCGGAGCTTTGGCACTGAAAAATATGGGATTTTCGAGAGTTGTCCTTGCCCGTGAGCTGACCTTTTCCGAAATAAAGGAAATAACGGAAAAATGTGGTATAGAAACTGAGGTTTTCGTTCATGGAGCCCATTGTATGTCTGCTTCGGGAATTTGTTATATGTCCTCTTTTATAGGAGGAAGAAGTGGAAACAGAGGAAGATGCGCACAGCCATGCAGACTTGACTTCAAGGCGGGGAAAAACAGCTTTTGCCTTTCTCTAAAGGATATGTGCTACGTAAACTACGTAGATGCCTTGAAGGAGGCAGGAGTTTCCTCTTTGAAAATTGAAGGACGTATGAAACGTCCCGAATATGCTTATATTGCATCGAAAACCTATAAAAAAGCCCTTTTGGGTGAGAATTTCACCGATGAATTGAGAATGCTAAAAGGCATTTTTTCCAGAAGCGGGTTTACAGACGGATATATTTCGGGAAAACGTGACGGAAATATGTTTGGTTACAGAAAAAAAGAAGACGTTGAAGCCGCATCACGAGCTATAAAGGAAATAGGGAAAATAGAAGAAAGCTTTAAAATTCCTGTGACAGCAAACGTTGAAATAAAGAAAAACGAGAAAATAAAACTGACTTTTTCATCGAAGGGAAAAATCGTTTCCGTTTATTCAGACGCAATTGTGAATGAGAAAACTTACCTTCCGTCAAACGACAGGATAGAATCTGCTTTGAAGAAAACGGGCGGAACACCCTTTTTCGTGGAAAGCGTTTGTATAAATTCTGACTTTGAGTCTTTTGATTCGGAATCTGCATTTCCCGTATCTTCCCTTAATAAAATGAGGAGAGAAGGGCTTGATAGCCTATTTCTCGCTTTAGCGGAAAGAAAAAAAAGAGAAATAAACGAATACAGCGTTCCTTCTTTTGAAATAAGAAAAACAAAGAAAATACGCCCCGAGATAAGAATAAGAGTTGAAAAAGCTTCTCAGATAGGTGACTTCTTTGGAAAAGTTATTATTCCATACAGTGAGGCATCAGATATACCGCCTTCAGTTGATAAGGAATCCGTTATTCTTGAAATCCCTTTTCTCGTATATCCAATGGATGAAGAAAAAATGAAAGCAGAGCTTTTGGCATTGAAGGGAAAAGGCTTTACAAAGGTTATTTGTGAAAACATTTCTTTTGTGTCGGCTTTGAAGGAAATGGGTTTTTCCGTTTTCGGCGGTGGATACATGAATATCGTTAATCCTATGTCCCTTTTGGAATATGAAAAAATGGGAGTTTCCGATATAACCTTATCTCCAGAGATAAATCTTGGGGATTTATCAAGCTTTCAATCAAGGTCGAATATAGGAATTATTTCATATGGGTATCTTCCTGTGATGCAATTCCGAAATTGTCCTCTTAAAGCATCCGTAGGATGCGACAAATGCGGTGGGAACGGATATATTACGGACAGGCTGAAAAAGGAATTCCACTTGCTTTGCCATAATAAAAAATATGTTTCACTTCTAAATACTGTTCCCGTTTCCTTATCGGGAAGGGAAATTTTCGTGGATTTTCAGACACTTTATTTTACAAATGAAACTCCAAATCAAGTGAAAAATATAATAAATCAATTTATAAAAGGAAAAGAGCCTGATTATCCTCATACAAAAGGACTTTATTTCAGAAAGGTGCTTTGAGATGGCAGAAATAATAAAAGGTGAGCTGCTTGCTCCGGCAGGCGATATAGAATGTGTCAATACAGCTTTGCATTACGGTGCAGATGCGGTTTACGTAGGCGGAAGACTTCTTCAGCTTCGTGCCGCAGCCTCTGGATTCACGGATGATAATCTTTTTGAAGCTGTATCGAAGGTTCACGAAAAAAATAAAAAAATATACGTTACCGTAAACTGCTTTGCCAAGGACTCGGAATTTGAGCTTCTGCCCGAATATGCAAGGTTTTTGAATGAAAGCGGTGTGGATGCGGTTATAGTTTCGGATTTGGGTGTGCTTTCATCGATTAAAAGACATTGTCCCGATTTGCAGGTTCATATAAGCACGCAGGCAAACTGTATGAACAGCGAAACGGCTAATGTTTATTACAATATGGGGGCAACACGAGTCGTTCTTGCACGTGAGCTGACTCTTGAAGATATTAAAACCTTGAGAGCCAAGACCCCGAAAGAGCTTGAGCTTGAAGCCTTCGTTCACGGGGCAATGTGTATGGCTCATTCGGGAAGATGCCTTATCAGCTCATATCTTACAAACAGAAGCGCAAACAGAGGAGCTTGCTCCCAGCCTTGCCGTTGGAGCTATTATCTTGTGGAAAAAACAAGGCCTGGTGTTTATATTCCAATAGAACAGGATGGGGAAGCTACTCAAATATTGAGTTCCCACGATTTGAACTGCGTAAGTATTCTTAAAGAAATTGAAGAAGCAGGAGTTTGTTCCTTTAAAATTGAGGGAAGAATGAAAACAGCGTATTACGTTGCTTCTGTTATTAACGCCTACAGACGTGTTATGGACGGAGTTATGTCTGTAAAGGAAGCGGAAGAAGAATTGACTCTTATGACCCATAGACCATACTCAACGGGATTCTATTACGGAGCAGTGAAAAAAGAGCCGTTCAACGATGGACTTTATCATCATAGCGGTATGTTTATCGCAACGGTTAAAGAAAAAACGTCGGATGGCGTTTACGTTCAGATGCGAAACCGCTTCGCTGTAGGGGATACCTTGGAGCTTATGTCAAGAGAAAAGGGAATTGTACCTTTCAATGTTGAAAGAATTGAAGGTGAAGAAGGCGACAAAAATGAAGCCGTTTTTCCTATGGAAATTATTAAAATAAATTGTCCCGAATGTGCGTCTGCGGGGGATATGATACGCAAACGTGTCAAAGGATGTTAGTTAAGGAGAAATTATGATTACAACAAAACAAAGGGCTTACTTGAGAGGGCTTGCAAACGGAATTGATTCAATTATACAAATGGGTAAAGGTGAAGTTTCGGAAAATTGGCTCAAAACCGTTTCCGATGCGTTGGAAGCAAGAGAGCTTGTGAAAATCACCGTCCTCGAAACCTGTGCATATACTCCCAGAGAGTTGTCTGATGCATTATGCCAACTCCTCGAATGTGATGCGGTTCAGACTATAGGCAGAAAAATAGTTCTTTACCGTGAAAGCAAGGAAAATAAAAAGATATTTTTACCAAAATAAAAAAAGATGTCAGGATTTAAAATGCATACAATAAGAAAAATAAAAACAGAAGACACTTCTATGGTTGTGGAGATGATGAGAGAGTTTTATTCTTCTCCCGCTGTGTTGAGTAACGGCTCTGATGAAATATTTTACGCTGATGTGGAAGCGTGCGTTGGCGATAACCCTTTCCTTGAGGGATATGTTTTTGAAACCGAGGGTAAAATATCTGGCTACGCAATGATATCAAAGGGATTTTCCACTGAATCGGGAAAAAATCGAATCTGGATTGAGGATCTGTATATAAAAAAGGAGTTCCGAGGTCTTGGAGTCGGTGACAAATTTCTTAAATATATTTCAGAAAAGTATAAAGAATGCGTTATTCGTCTTGAGGTGGAGGAAGAAAACGTATCCGCTTTATCTCTTTACAAAAAGAACGGATTTGAAGTTTTACCGTATATGGAAATGATAAAAAATAGTTGATGTTGTCCCGCTGCCTGCCAGCGGGATTTTTTTATTTACCCCAAATATTTTGTTTCTAAACCATTGACAAATAAGATATAATAGTATAAAATGTATTATAGAAAATCTAATGTGCTATTGGAGGGCAAATTATGAAAAAATCAATAAAAGTAGCCTTACTTTCAGTTCTTGCCGTAGTTGTTGTTTTGGGCGTTCTCGCTTTTTTGTTCTGGGACAACATAATCAACTTTACTGCAAAAACTCTTAAAACTCCCGAGGAGTATTATGTTTATGTTGAAGAAGCAAATCTTGAAAAAACTGCTTCCTCGATTTATGCTTTGCTTAACGTTGATGAACTTACAAAAGATTATAAAATTGGAACAAATGGTTCTTTCAAGGTTGAAACAGGTGAGGGAATGGCTGATGTTTACAAGCTCTTGTTTGGTTCTGCTTCTGAGCTTGAATGGCTCAAGAGCGTTGAATTCAAGCTTGAATCAAACGGTTCTAAAGAAATTTCCGACGGTAAGCTTTCAGGCTTGCTTAACGGAACAGAAATAATTTCTGCCAATTTTGTTGTGGATTCTAAAAATGAGAATATGTATTTTTCAGTTCCTCTTTTAACCGATAAGGTTATAAAAATATCTTCTGAGGATATGGAAGACCTTTATGGAACAGACCTTGAAGACATAGTAGATTCTGCTACGGGTTCTGTAGGCTCAACTTCCGTTTTCGGAAACGAAAGCATGGAAAAATTGGTTGCCGCTATTCCTTCCGAAGAAGTTTTCACGAAGATTCTTTCTCATTACATTGATGTTGCAGTAAAGAATATTGACGGCGTTGAAAAAACCTCCGAGACCCTTACAATAAACGGAGTAACTCAATCATGCACGGTTATTTCCTATGAATTGGACGAAGCTGATTTCAGAAAGATTGCAAAAGCGGTTTTGATTGAAGTTGAAAAGGATAAGGATATAGAAAAAATCATAAAGGATTTTGCTAAAGCTCTTGGTGAAGATGAAAACGAAACATATGAGAGCTTTGCAAAGGCTGTTGAAGAAGCTATAGCAGAGCTTGAAAACGTTGTTGAGCATCGTTTGACCAGAGAGAAGACCGTTATCAGAAACTATGTTGGCGGAAGCGGTAAGGTTGTTGCAAGACAGATAAAGGACGACACGAGTGAATTCTTCATTGGTAACGTCAGAAAAGGCTCTGACGTTGCAACGGAAATTCGTTTTGTGGACGAATTTGCAGACGAAGAAGAAAGCTTTAAATTCTCAGGAAAAGGCATTATTAAATCAAATAAGCTTTATGGAAGTTACACAATATACGAAAACGATGACGAACTCTTGAAAATTGGCGTTGATAAATTCGATCTTAAAGCTCTTGATACTGAAGGAAAATTTAGTGGAGAATTTTCTGTTTCCGCTGGCGGTAGAATCGATAAACTTTTGGATGGAATGGATAAAAAAGTAGCTTCTTTTGTAGAGTCTTTGAAAATAAAATTCATCGCTGGAGATAATAGCGGTGCTTTGGAAATCTATTCCAAGGATAAGCTTTGTGTGAAATTTGCTGTGAAAGCAGAAGAAAAGGCTTATAAGGCTCCAGTTCTCCCCGATGAAAGCAAGGTTATTTCTGTATCAGACGAAGAAGCGCTTGTAAAGGCTCTTGAAAACTTCGACCCACAGACTTTGATTGATAAACTTAAAGAAGCGGGTCTTCCCGAAGATTTGTTTGGAGGAATGGGCGGTTCTGCCGATTCTGATGATTCAGACATTTTTGAAGATTATGAAGACCTTGAAAGTGTTGAGGCTCTCAGCGTTTTTGATGACCAATTTGTAGCTTAATTTTTCAATTAAATAATTCAAGCCCGCCAGAACGGCGGGCTTTTGCTTTTGGTTCCAAACAAATTGTCTTTTTGGACAAATTATTTGTTTTATCTGTTTTTTTAACTTTGGTTTATCAGTCAAACGCCTTTGTTCTGTCCATGTCGAAACTGGGGTTGAAGGCGTAGAAATTTTTGTAATCCAAGTTATCCTGAACTATACGGAGTGCATCGCCAAAGCGTTGGAAATGTACCAATTCGCGTTCTCTGAGGAAACGGATAGGGTCTATTACGTCGGGGTCCTGAGCAAAACGAAGAATATTGTCGTAAGTTTTTCTTGCTTTTTGCTCTGCCGCCAAGTCCTCGTGGAGATCTGCAAAGGTATCACCTGTGCTTTGAATATATGATGCTGTCCAAGGAATACCGCCTGCGGAAGCAGGGTAGATTCCTGCGGTGTGATCAACGAAATAGGCTTCCAAGCCTGCTTCTTTGATTTGTTCCATCGTCATGTTGCGTGTAAGCTGATGGATTATAGCGGCTACAATTTCCATGTGCGCCAATTCTTCCGTACCAATGTCCGTGAGTAAGCCAACAACTTCCTTGTATGGCATGGTGTATCTTTGGTTGAGATAACGCATGGAAGCACCAAGCTCACCGTCAGGACCACCAGACGGCTTTTTATTATAATGTTCAAGTTGAAAAATAAACAGCCACAGATTTAGTGGATTTCAGGTATACTACTTTACTTACTACTGTTCTGACGGCTTCGTTCTTTGATTTCGCTGTAACGTCTGCACGTTTAATATATTGCAGTATGCTACGGACTTTTTCTGTATAAGCATTTAGATCTAAGATTTGCCCGTTGGCTTCGCTCTGCATCAGAGCGTTGAGCTCGTTTATTCGTGCGGTGATATCCTCTTTGTTCTTTGCGTATTGTTCGATGGAATCGATTTCTGAAAGATATGCGGCCTTCGCTCGTTCCAACTTGCGTTTCTCGATTGCTATAAGCTTTTCGTAATCGGGGGTATCCTTCACGTTGGAGTCGGGCTTCTGCGGTTCTACGTTGAATATTTGGTGTTTTACAGAATCCTCCAGGGCTTGAAGGAATGCTTCTTCAAGTTTTGGAATCGTAACCGAGTGGGAGACGTGGCAGGATCCGCGAGAGTAATTACAGCACTGCATACTTCTTGCCCCGTTCTTAGTCGTTGCGCTACTCATTGCCAAAGTTGCCCCGCATGCGCTACAACGTACTATTCCTTTAAGCATATACTCCACAGGCTGATCTCTTTTAGCGTATGGGGGATATGCTTTTTTTTGCGCCTCGATTCGCTTCTGCACAGTTTCCCACAGTTCCTCTGATATGAGCGGTTCGTGGTGCCCCGACACTGTCATTATATTTTGGTTTGTATAATCTCTTTTGGAAACTGCACGTGCGCCTTCCAAGCTCCAACGGATCTTCCCGATGTAGCAAGGGTTATTAAGGATATATTTTATCCATCGGTTTTCAGGCGTTTTTCCGCTTTTGGTTCTTATCCCGCGTTCTCCCAAGCTTATGGCGATTTCACGTTCTGCTTCTCCTGCGGCGTATCTTCGGAAGATCTCACGAACTATATCTGCGGGCCCGCTTTCATCAGGGTAGTATTTCTTTTCTTTCATCACGTAGCCGTAAGGCGGGGCACAGGTGGGCTCTCCGCGTGAAGCCTTTTCTGTCATTCCTCTGGTTACCTCTGCGCCCAGGTTGATTAAATAGAATTCATCCATCCATTCTATTATACGCTCTATCAGAGTTCCGAAGTGGCCTTCGGGTATTGGCTCTGACACGGAGACAACGGCAACGTTCTTTTTGCGAAGCAGGTTCTTATAGACCATGCTCTCTTCCTGATTTCTTGCAAAACGTGAGAACTTCCAAACGTATATTACCTCAAAAGGATGCTCCTTCTCCTTCGCCATGGCGATCATGCGGTTGAATTCCGTTCTGCGCTTTGCACTCTTGGCTGAAATACCGTCATCGTAGAATACGTATTCATCGGGAATGAGGTATCCTTCCTTGGCGGCGTATTCTCTTGTTTTCTTCAGCTGACTATCTGGGCTGTATTCGTCCTGGCGTTCATCTGATACGCGGATATACGCAGCTGCTATTTTAAGTGGTATCATTCGGATCTCCTTTCTCGGAAATTTGAGGTGTTCGGAAATTCCGAACAGTTGGATATTTTATATAAAAAAGTGTTGACGATTATAAAATGACATGATATAATGTATTCAGAAAGACGAGAGGAGATTTACTCATGCCTGAAATTACAAGATTTTATGGAATTATTATCAAGATATTCTTCACGCGGGAGCATAACCCGCCTCATTTTCATGCTGTATACGGAGAATACAATGGCACGTTTGAAATATCAACGTTGGAAATGATTGAAGGCGATTTGCCGAATAAAGCACAAGCTCTTGTTAAAGAGTGGGCTGCACAGTATATTGATGATATTATGAAAATGTGGGATACTAAAACATTGAAGAAATTGCCACCGCTTGAATAAGGCTATTTTAAAAAATAAGGGGGTGTTTTGGTGAGTTTGTCAATCAGAGTAAAAGACGTTAAACCGTTGGAAGATATGTGCTTATTGGTACACTTTGAAAATGAAATCGTAAAAAAGTACGATATTAAACAATTATTGGCACAGTTCCCCATATACGAAAGATTAAAAAATGAAGAATTATTCAAGCTGGTCAAGGTAGACTGCGGTGGTTGTGCGGTTGCCTGGAACGAGGATATAGACATTTCGGAAGTTGAACTATGGGAAGGCGGCACCGAGGTGTTCGTATAGAATTTAATAACGTTCAAAATCAAGGGCTTATCCTATTAGGGTAGGCTCTTTTTTTATTGGTATAAAATCGGCAGATTTAACGGTTTGTTTGAAATCTGCCGAATATTTATTCTTATTTGGCTGATGGGACGATTTGTTGACGTCAGCAAAACGTTATTACCTTTTTCAGCATTTTGCCAACGTTGGCAAAATGGTAGCGGACTATCAACGCTTTCGGCAGCTTGTGCATTTTTTGCACAAGTTGAATTTTTTTGTTTTTTCAGTTTGTGCAGAATTTGCACGAACTTACGCAAAATGTTTAAATGCGCGTCTGAAGCCAGCTTCTTCTGCTTCTTTTACAGTCATAGCAAAAAACTCTCCAGGTGCATCGATTTTTGTAGCATCATATTGCTGATCAAAGGGAAGATGATATATTTTTGTTTTTTCTCCTGCTTCGCCTTTACCTATATTACATTTAATGCAAGGATATTCCCCTTTGGCGTAATTTGTTTTATGTTTTATTTTTAGAAAGTCTGCCATTTTTAATGCTGTTTCAGAAAGTTTTGTGTTTGTAACAAGAACGCCTGTAACGTTTTTAACATCAATGTTTTTCTCTATACAGTAACTAATCATAGTTCCATAGAGTTGGGCTATATGTTTTTCGTGTATTGTTTTTTCTTGACTCCAATATTTACATTGAACAATAAGTGTTTTATTATCTTTTCTTGCAATTAGATCTCTTCCTAAATCCTCTAATCCCATATAAGATCCGAAATAATCTACGGAATATCCTTGCTGTGAATATTGATATCCCACATATAGTTCATAATCTCTCCCTATTTGCCATTTCGTTTTGTTGTGAGATTCTTTGTATCTGTCAAGGGCGAGTTGATTTCGTTCAATGCTACTAAGATTTTTATATTCTTCCTTGCTGAGCCAATCTCTTGTTCGGTCATATTCAGATATTTTGGTTGCGTCAATTATCGGAAGATCTTTGTAGTCTGTTTCGATAACGTCGTTGAGCGAAGGAAAAAGATTTAAAAGATATTCCAACTGATACTTTGCTTCAAGATTTTTTTCTACCATTGCTTTCGCGTCTTGCCTGATCTCGCGTATAGACTTGACTTTTTCAAGCCTTTTGATTGCTCTACCCCAGTCTAAATTGCACGCAAGAATTTCCAGGGAATGAGTTTCGTAATCTGAAATTATAGATGCCATATATGGAATTGCAGTTAAATTTGATTTAGTAGATTCGAAAAAGCGAATTTGTTCTCTAAGCATGTTGATTTCTTTTTCAAGAGATTCTTTCTCATGCTTAAATTGTATAGAATATTTTTGTGAAAGAACTTCTATTTCCTTCTTTAACGCTTTTTTTTCTTCGTTATGATAGTAATTGGAAAAAACATGGGAGGCATCCAGAAATCCTTTTAGTTCTCTAAGTTTGCTTTCAAGGTTTTTTATTTTTACTTTGGAGTGGTCGAGTTGTGCTTTAAGGGAATTATTGTTCTCGTTAAGGCGAGAAAGCTGATTTTGGAGATTTTTGTTCGTTCTATTCAATTGTGCAATCTCTTTTTCTGTGCCTCTATTAACAAGGGTTTTAAGAAACATGAATATACATATAATTGATAAAGCAATGAGTGCTTCTTTCATTAGGTGAGTCCCCTACTCTATATCGTATTTTCCGGATAAGACTTTGCCGAGAATACGAACTCGGTCAAGCTCAGCTCCTTGGAATCGTGTTGGCTTATATAAAGGATTTTCGGGTACGAGGGTGAGGATTTTGTTTTCTCTGTCAAAATAGATTCGTTTTACGGTTGCTGAATCGTCTATAAGAACTACGGCGATTTCGCCATTTTCTACAGTGGGTTGGGAACGGATAAACAAAATATCTCCTTCAAAGATTCGTGCATTTATCATGCTATCTCCTTGTGCGGTGAGACAAAAATCAGCGTGGATATTATCATCCTCGTCAACATATACTTCGTGGAGTTCTTCAGCGAAGATCGGCTCTCCACACGCTACGTTCCCAAGGAGGGGGAATCGTTTCACTGATAGAGGACGAAAATTGTCAGGAATTGTTGGGTCGGGTTCTTCCCAGCCCATAAGATATGCGGGAGTTGTTTTTAAGGCGTTGGCGATGGGAATTAAAACATCAACAGGGAGCTTTTCAATGTCCCCCTTTTCATATCTGAAAATAGTAGATCTATCTTTTCCGATGAGTGCGCCCAATTCCTCTGCAGTAATATTTAGTTCTTTTCTTCGTCTCTTAATGCGTTCTCCGACTGTCATTTTTCTACCTCCCCATAAATAGTATTTTTGATAATTATATAAATAGTGGTGCAAAAATGCAATACTAAAATATTAACAAATTGTAAATGTTGCAAAAATGCAAAAAAGCAGCTTGACAAATCGCATTTTTGCGGTATAATGAAATAAAAATCGCATAAACGCAACAAAGGAGAGAGAAATGGAAAAGGAATCATTGACTGAGCTCATCAATAAGAGCGAGAGAACTCGTGAGGCGTTGGCAGAAATGCTATCAATAGACCGAGCAACATTGTATCGTAAGATGAAAGACCCACAAAAATTCACTGTAGGAGAGGCTCGAAAACTTAAAGAGCAATTAAATCTTACACAAGCTCAGGCTTCGTATGTTTTTTTTGGGGATTGAGTCGCATTTGTGCAAATTTAAAAAATAAAAAAATCTCCTGCAGGAGCAGGAGGAGATAAGGGAGGATGTTATGGTTAACCCTAAAAAGCCAGAGGGTGTAGAGTTTTCAATAGAAGACTGTATTGCTGTGCTTGAAAACATAAAAGGACGTGCAAAGCATTATGACGAGATGTATCCGCACTTTCCCAAGGAATATTGCGAGGAACTTGCAGGGATGGATTGTTTAGTAATAGATACGGTTATTTCAGTACTTCGAAAAACCAAAAAAGAGCTGGCGATTGCCAACTCCATAGAGGTATTAACGCATTTGAGTTCTATTTTGAGGAAGGACGGATCCGTTGACGAATGCTTCGGCGGTTGGCTTTCGTATTATCCTTCGATTAAGAATCCGTCATTTGCGGTAAGGTATGAATACGCGTCTGAGCTTAAGTTTGTTATGGAGTATTTAGCGGACGAAAGAGAAGAAGCGGAAAAGGTTTTGAACGTTGCCGACTCCATAGATATATTAGCTGATTTAAGTACCGCTCAGAAAGGAAAGAAATGAATACATATAAACTCAATCTTCAGCATTTTGCTGAACCCAACACCAACGTAACCACCGACTCCGGTTTGTCAGTGGAGATGAAAACTCTGTATGACGATGCGCTCATTGATGAAGCGAGCCCTATGCTCGTACATGATCAATTTGGTCAGAAAAGACCTATTCCCAAAGGAAAAGGCAAAAAAATAGAATTCAGAAAATATGCTTCTCTTCCCAAAGCAACCACGCCTTTAACCGAAGGTGTTACCCCTAACGGAAGCAAATTGTCCGTTACAGCTATTGAAGCTGAGGTAACCCTAAATATTTTGTAGATTTGAGAAGATTTTTCAATCTATCGAAAAAAATACCTTTGAGAGCGTACAGGGCGCTTAATGCGGATTGGGAAGAAGCGAAGAAATACGCTCCCATTGCATTGGTTAAAGAATACGGAGGATTTGACGTTGGTTCGAGCAACGGAAGCAAGAATCTTTTTAGACCCAAAAAACGTTCCGAAAAGTTTTCGGATATAATTGGCGGTTTCCCCGGTTTTATGGATAAGGTGGGCTGGACATCGATTTGGCGAGCGGTCAGACGGGAAGTAGCAGAAGATCACAAGGTAAATGCCAAGGATATAAACGAGGCGTTCATGGAAAAATACGGTCAAGAATGTGCAGATCGTTTCACGGAAATTATACATAAGTCTCAGGTATATGACTCTGTGTTCTCGCGCAGTGAGTTAATGCGGTCAAAGTCACAAGCTGCGCAGATATTAACGATGTTCAAGGGCGAATCCACCAAGATATTGACGATGACGTGGACGACCTATATAGAAGCTCTCAGACTTAAAAAAAGCGAAGGTATTATAGCTGCTTCGAAAAAAATCGTATCGTTTGTTGCTGCGTTTACTTTGTCACAGGCGCTTAACTCTGCTCTCAAGTCTTTGGTTAATGCGGGTATGGATGACGACGAGGACGAAACGTGGACAGAGAAATATATTCAAGCTTTTGCGGATGATTTCGATTCAAACACGGGAATAGATGGATTTTTACAGCTGTTCCCCGGAATAAGCGAATTGGTTTCAAAATGGAACGGATACAGGCTTAAAAGAATTGAATTCGCATTGTTTGAAAATCTTATAGATTCCATCCAAGGTTTTGACAACGAGCGTAAATCCGAAACAGAGAAATGGATGGATCTCGCCTTCTCTGTGTCGGCTTTGTTAGGTTTCCCTGCGGAGAACGTATACAAAGATACCCAAGGTATAGCCAACTCGGTTCAGACGATAATAAAAGACGTTGCCAACAAAGACGAAACAACGTTTGCGGAAGCGAAGGATGCCTTTATGGAAGGCTGGACAGGCGAAGATCAATCAAAAAAAGAACCTAAGGAAAGCTATTCTGAAAGGGCTTATGCAATTATTGCGGAATTTGAGGAAGGCAACAACGAAGAGGCGAAGAAAAGAATAAAGTCTTTAGTTGATGATAAGAGAAAAGCACGAAAAGGACCAAAAGGGAATCCAAGAAGAACAAACGTTGATCATCTATGGGCTACTTGCCTGCCTCAAGGGGTTGAAAGAGCAGGGCTGCAACGGACCTGTCACGGAAGCTATAGGAAAAATTGAAAAACATCTTAATCAGAAAGCACACAAAAGCTAAGGAGGTGGTCATATGTCATACGATATTGAACTGAAAAATCAAACGGGAGAATCGATTATATACAATGAAATTGGAGAGATATCGATTCCGCTCGCTGACAAATCAGGAGAGGGAACTTTTGCTGCACGACATACGGTAACTTATGATTTACATGAACAGTTTCAAAAGCAAGGTGGAGACACATGCGCATTCGGGGTTGACTTTGTGGCTGTTATTTATACAGAAGGGACTGTTCTCATTCCTGGTGATGCAGGAATTGAAGTCTACATAGGAGGTGCAATGATTACTTTGTTTGAGGATTCAACAGCGACTGATAGTGCGACAATAAAAAGAAGCACTAATCAGCTGATTATTAAGCTGCCCGGTAATATTATAACGGGAGATGTTTTAATAAGCGTGGAGGTGTGATATGATAATAACCATTGATGCAGGTCATACGAAAAATACGAACGCAGGGATTATAAAAGGGTATTACGAGGGCAACGCCATGTTTATCCTTGCCAACTACTTGCGTGAGGAATTGTTGAGATACAAGGACGTTGGGGTTGTCCTCACGAGAGACGAAGACGATAACCCCACGCTTTCCGACCGTGGAAGCCTCGCTATAAACAGCAAAAGTAAAATCTTCATTTCCCTTCATTCCAACGCAGTAAGTAATGCTGAATCTGCCGCCTACGTTTGCGGATTTTACAGCGTTAAAAGGGAAGTTTCAAAGGAACTTTGTCAAAAACTTGTTTCTGCGGTAACTGACGTCATGAAAGAAGAAACGGACGCCTGGAACAGAGGCGCACTTACGAAGAAAAATTCCGCAGGGTCAGATTATTACGGAGTTATCAGAAGCTCTGTTGCGGGTAAAAGCGAAGTGGAATATTCCTTTATTATAGAACACGGTTTTCATACAAACAAAAAAGAATGTGAATTCTTGATGGATGATAAAAACCTTCGGAAAATAGCAGAAGCAGAAGTGAAGGTTTTGGCAGAGTATTTCGATTTGAAACTACGAAATGCTAAGATATATAACGTTGAAATCGGTCCTTTTAAAGGAGAAACCAGGGCTGAGGAAGTGGTTGAAAAGGTTAAGCAAGCGGGTTTTTCAAATGCTCGCATAATCGAAGCAGCCACGCTAAAGACTGTGGAAGATTTCGCCAAAGAAATCATTGACGGAAAATGGGGACTGGGACATGCTATGAGAGAAGCGAAATTGAAAGAAGCAGGATGGCTTGAGCTCTATACATATGAAGAAATAAGAATCAAAGTAAATGAGATTTACAAATAGGAGGAAAAGGATATGGAAATGTTAAACGGTTATATTGTGCCTGTGACCCTTGTAGTATGCTTGTGCGTTGGGTACATAGTCAAACACTATATCCCAACGGATAAAATCAACAAGTTTATCCCGTTAATTGTTGGATTGCTTGGTGTGATCATTACAGCATGGAATTCAGATTGGGTAATCAATCCTGATATTCTTGCAATTGGCTTGGTGAGTGGGCTCGCGTCAACGGGACTGCACGAGTTGTTCAGACAATTTATAGACAAGAACTAAGGAAAATATTGCTTTTGGTGAAAAATATGGTATAATGAATGTCAAATAGCATTGTGTGAAATGAATTATAATAAAAAGCCGTCAGGACCACCGAGCTGACTCATGATGAGTTTCGCCATTGCTGGGTCGGGATTTTTAATGTTTACAGGGTATTGAAGTTTTTTATCGTATGTCCACATATTAGTATACCTCCCAAGGCCAAGGCTGATTTATCCAACTCCACGAATCCCCTTTTACTTCACCTGCGGTGAGAGGGCCGTATTTTGATGTGAATTCATCGTAAGCGGCTTTTACCTGGCTTTGCATATTTTTGTAATATTCCATAGCCTGCGTGCAATTTGGATGTCCGTCTAAATATAAAACTGTTTCGTGTAGTGCAAACTGTAATGCTTGAAGCTTTCTTAAATCCTTTGCTCTGTTCATCTTCTGTGCCCCTTTCCATATCCTAAAAAAGGTTTATCCAAGTCTGCAAAAAGCGTTCCCGCACCAAAAGCATCATCTACGTCATAGATGTTCTGCCAACGCTGAAAAGGAACGTACGCCATTGCAAGAGATATGTTTTCAGGGAAAAGGGATGCGCTGTCGTTTTGAACTTCCCTTGGGTTTCTGCAAAAATTGCAGAAAACTTCTTCTTCGTGTTTGAGCATCGCATTTTCGCAAAAACAGTATTCCGTTTTTGCTTTTTCTCCTTGTTTATTTGAAAACCGTCAAATTTCTTCGTCGGCTTCAATATCATTATATGTAAGATGTAGGAGATTGTGCGTTGATATTGAGATGAAAAACAGCCCACGTTGTGAGCTGTTTTAAGGTGTTATGATTATTACTCTTTACCGGAAAGTTTTGCATAAAAATGGGAAGTAAACGCGGATGCGATACAGAAAAAGGCGGAAAGTGTGATTCCCCATATGAAGTGCTTAATGCTTTGTATGGATGAAAGTTCGTAATGTAACCAACCCCAAACGTATGCGATGAGTGTAATTGAAAAAGTGATAAATGATGAAAAGGCGGAAAAAGCTTTTTTTGAGGAATAAAGCCTTACAAAATACCAATTTACAAGAGAAAGCATAAATCCTGTGGCGGGAATAACGAGATTAAGCGCCCATAGTCCGTTTACAAGCCCTGTAGGTGTGGCGGCTTCTTCACGAACTCCGAAGGCGATGAGAACAAAGGATAAAAACATTACTACAGACTGCAGAATAGATGCTTTCCACAAATTTATTTTGGTTGTTTTTTTCTTGGATTCAATTTTTTGAGGATTGTTATACTTTTCGCTCCATTTGCACATCCTTTCATAATCCATATTGCAATCTTTACATGATTTTAAATGTTTTTCAACTTCCACAGTCGTTTCTTCAGAACAGCATTTGTCAATATACAAGGGGATAAGGTCTTTAATAACATTACAATCCATTTAATAATACCTCTTTTCTTTAATTTATAAATCTAATATTTCAGAGAGCTTCTGTCTCCCACGGTAAAACGTAACTCTTGCCCAGCTTTCACTTTTTCCAAAGGTTTCGCTTATTTCTTTCATAGTCATATTTCCCATAACGTGAAGAATGAAAACTTCTTTGTAAGGTTCTTCAAGATGACTTAAAGCGTCGTAAAGATCATTTGAAAGCTCTTTTTGCAAAAACTCGTTTTCAGGATCGGTGAGAGACTTGAGATTTTGGCTTCCTTCGAGATTTTCAAGGGAATATAGGTTTTTATTTTGGTTGTACCAAGAAAAATAACAGTTTTTTGCAATCTGGCACAACCAAACGGATGCAGCGTTTTCACTTCTCAAATTTGATATATTCATATATGCACGAAAAAAGGTTTCCTGCGTGAGCTCTTCCGCAAGGCTTTCGTCTTTGCATATTTTCATAAGAAATTTGAATATAAAAACCTGCTTTTCCTTATATAGCTTTTCAAAGTCTGCCATTTCCTCACCGCCCTTTCTGTCCATTAGATAATAAAAAAGCTGAAACGTTACAAAATAAATTTAAAAGCGGAGAAAAATCTCCGCTTGTATGAGAATTATTGCATTTTACTTAATAGCTCTTGAGCTTCAATAACACGGTGAAGGCTTTTCCCACGATTTTCGACTAAGGATAAATAAAGCTTTGCTTTTTCATAATCTCCCAGTTCAAAATACGCCTTTCCGCATATGAAGTCCATTTCAACGTCAGCTTTGGGCGTTTTTTGTTCAAGAGCTGAATAATGGCGTAAAACGTGGAAAAGTCCGTTTGTATCGTTACGGATAATACATTTGTTTGCGTTTGTAAAGAGCAAAAATGATTCATAGTTATTTATCAAATTTTGATTTTTAAACGTTGAGATATGCTGGTCAAGCTTTTGACTCCAAATTTCTGCTTGAGGATAAAGATTCAAGAGGATGCATATATCTGTAAGATTATTATAATATATTATCTTTGTTGAGGGGAGTGTTGAGGAAAATTTATCTATGTTAATGTTGGATAAAATAGAGTAAGCTTTTTCGTATTCCCCCAATTCCCTTAAAGCAACGCTGTAGTTCAATAAAACGATAGTGTTATACTTCTCGGGCAAATCAAACGAAAGTATCTCTTCGCTTAGCTTTAACAGAGGATATGGGTCACAGTTATCGAGCTTCTTAGCGGCTGATATAGTTAGCCTTTGAGATGCTCCCATAACCCAAACGTAAGATATCCAATACCATATAAGAAAAAGAATTGCAAAAGTTACATACGTTTTCCAAAGCAAAAAAACGAATGAAAAAATAAAGCTCATAAAAAGAGGTATTATAATTCGTGCCAATTTCCAATTTTTGCACATCCATAAATCTGCCTTTGTCATAAACTTCGCTCCTTTGGATTTTAAAATGTTGCATTGACATTTGTTTATAACTGTATTCGATTATATCACTCTTTTGTATGAAAATCAAGGGGAGAAAGCTCAATTGAAATGAAACACTGCCGAAGTCGGATTCGCGGGCTCGGTCAGGGTCGGCTCTGACTTGCCCCCGGCAAGTCATTCACTACCGACACTTCGAATCCTTTCAAATATTTGCCGAAGTCGGATTCGCTCTCGCCTGCGGGCTCGGTCAGGGGGCGGAAAAAGTGTCCACTGGACACTTTTTTAACACGCACCCGTTCGAATCCTTTCAAAAGCAAAATAAAACAGACACCATACGGTGTCTGTTTTATTTTGGCTGCCGAAGAAGGATTCGAACCCTCACATACAGAGTCAGAGTCTGCTGTGCTACCATTACACAATTCGGCAACGAACATATTCGTTTGTTTGCGAGAGAAATTATAGCACATGAAATTGTGTTTGTCAATAGTTTTTTTGAAAAAAGCTGAAAAATTCAAAAAAAGATTTTTTTGTAAAATAGAACAACTGTGTATAATAATTGATATTGATGAGAAAACTCAAAAAGACGTAACTTGTCTTGGATTTTTCAAACAGGGTTTTATTTCCCGATTGAATATTGTTGGAATAGTTTGTCGAGATAGGGCAAAAATATATTTAACAATAATGGCGAAATAAAGGAGGTTTACCTTATGAAAATTAGCAAAATATTATCTCTTGTTCTCGCATTGGTTTTGTTTGTTTCTTGTCTGACGTCTTGCGGAAGAAATGAAGAAAATTCTACAGCTTCAAATGTATCTTCCGGCGGTTCTTCAAACGACCTTTCGGGAACTTACAACGTTACTTTGTGGGTTTCTGAAAAAGAGGGTGTTGCGGACTTAACTAAAAAGCAGATATCCGAGTTTATGAAAGCGAACCCTGGAATCGTTATAAACGCATCTGTTGAGGGCGTGGCAGAAGGTGATGCGGCATCTAAAATTGTTGCAGACGTTTCATCAGCTCCTGATATTTATTGCTTTGCACAGGATCAGCTTGCAAGACTCGTTCAGGCGGCAGCTCTTGTAGCTCCAGGGGTTAAAACACAGGAATATATAAGAGAAAACAATGATGAAGGCTCTGTTTCAGCCGCAACCGTTGGGAATAAAATATGGGCGTATCCGTTGACAAGCGATAACGGATATTATATGTATTACGACAAAAGCATAATTTCCGAAGAAGATGCGGAAAGTATGGAAAAGCTTATAGAGGCTTGCGAAAAAAATAACAAAAAATTCCGTTTTGCTCTTGAAAACGCATGGTATACCGCTTCTTTCTTCTTTGCTACGGGATGTAAATCCAACTGGACTTTGAATGATGCTGGGGGATTTGTTTCCGTTGACGATACCTTTAATTCTCCCGAAGGGCTTATTGCGATGAAGGGAATGCAAAAGCTTGCAAAATCAAGCGCATATGACAGTGATGCGGATAACTTTATAGACGCGGGTGTTATCATTACAGGCATATGGAACGCAAAAGCGGCAGAGAATCATTTTGGGAAAAACATGGGGGCTACTGATTTACCTTCTTTTGAAATTGATGGTAAATCATATCATTTAGGCTCTTTTGCAGGGTATAAGCTTATGGGAGTTAAACCTCAGAACGATGGTAAAAAAGCGGCAGTTCTCTCACTTCTTGCACAGTATCTTACAAACGAGGAATGTCAATCCCAGAGAGCGCAGAGCTTTGAGTGGGGACCCACTAATAAAAAAGCTCAATCTTCAAGCGAGGTCTTGGAAAACGTTTCTCTTGTAGCGTTAAAAAAGCAGCGTGAGCATAGTGTCCTTCAGGGTCAGATTCACGGTTCTTGGTGGGATATTGCAAGAGTTTTGGGCGCGGATGCAAAAGCCGCAAAGAGCGACGAAGAACTTCAGAAAGCTCTTGAAAACTATAAAAAAGCCGTTTACGGATTGATCAAATAATAAACTGCTGACTTTCACGGAAAAGCGAAAAAGTTCAGAGTCATATTAAAAAAAGAGGTAGTTTTTTCAATGAAACAATTGACTGATTTGGAATATTTAAAGCTTAATAGAAATCAGGCTTTTTGGTATAAGCTGAAACTGTTCTTTTTCGCTGTTCCACAACTGTTTTTGTCTTTTGGGAAAAGTATTTTGCTGTTTTTCAAAAAAATAGGACTTTATTTTAAGGATGAAACAAAAGACCTTATTTATACATTTTCAAAGGGGAATTTTGCCGTAAAGCTTTCTTTTTTTGTTTTTGGATTCGGAAGCTTTTTTTATGGGCAGATAATGAGAGGTATTCTTTTTCTGCTTTTTGAGGTTGTTTTCTTCACATATATGCTTTTGCCAAGCGGTGGAATATACTGGCTGTCAAAATGTAATTGGTTTCAGACGGGAAAAACTGTTGGGAACGTTCATGGAAGATACGAATACGACCCTTTGTACGATACTGAAGTATGGGTGTCAGGGGATGATTCCGTCAAGGTTTTATTGTACGGTCTGCTTTCTGTTATTTTTATTATCGCATTTATTTATACGTGGCGGCTTCAGATCAAACAATGCCGTATTTGTATGGAAATAACCGAAAGCGGTAAAAAGGTGAAATCGGGTAAAGATGATTTGAAATCTCTTCTTGATGATCAGTTTCATAAAACCCTTTTATCTCTTCCCCTTGCTGGTATACTCATTTTTACAGTTCTGCCCATTATTTATATGGTTCTTATAGCATTTACAAGCTACGATGCTAACCACGACGGTTATTCAAACCTGTTCAGTTGGGTAGGGCTGGAGCATTTTAATCAGCTTTTCAATTTTGGAAAAGGCGGAGTGGGTCTTGCCTTCGGTGAGATTCTTTCCTGGACGCTTATGTGGGCATTTTTCGCAACGTTTACCAACTATTTCCTTGGAATGTTTGTTGCGATTATGATAAACAAAAAAGGAATCAAGTTTAAAAAAGTATGGAGAACTGTTCTTGTTTTGACTATCGCTATTCCGCAGTTCGTGTCTTTGCTTTACGTTTCAAGACTTTTCAATTCAACGGGTATTATAGGAAAAATGCTTATTGAATGGGGAATGCTTCCCGATTCGCTCCTTGAAACCAAAAGATCTCTTTGGGAAAATCCAACAACGGCAAAAATACTTCTCGTTCTCGTCAATGTCTGGATAGGTATTCCCCATATGATGCTTATGGCAACTGGAATTTTGATGAATATTCCTGATGATTTGTATGAATCTTCGAAAATAGACGGAGCAAACGTATTCAAACAGTATACGAAAATAACGTTACCATATATGATTTTTGTAACAGGACCTTATCTGCTTACCAGCTTTGTAGGCAATCTCAATAACTTCAACGTTATTTATCTGCTTACCAACGGAAACCCGCTTAATACAGACGTAGGTACAGCGGGTGGCGTTTCCGTGGGACATACGGATCTGCTCATAACGTGGCTTCACCGAATGACTCTCGGAAGCTCTGATACTCAGTATTATATGGCATCTGTCGTGGGTATAATGGTGTTTTTAGTTGTTGCTGTCCTTTCTCTTATTATTTACAATGTAATCCCATCAACCAAGAATGAGGAGGATTACAGATGATGCAAAAAAGACTTGGCGCAAAAGCAAGCAGAAGGCTTGGAAACACCGTTATTTATTTAATTCTTGTGGTTATGACTGTTGTATGGCTTTTTCCCTTTTTTGGAATACTTCTTGAATCCTTCAGGGTTGAAAGTCCAATGCAACAGGGATATCTCATTCCGAAGAAGTTTGGCTTTGATAACTATATAAAGCTTTTTAACGAAACGGATTTCCCGAAATGGTTTTTAAATACGGGTTTTATGGGTGTTGCTACTGCCTTTTTGCAAACGTTTTTTATCCTTTCCATGAGTTACACGTTGTCAAGACTTCGTTTCAGGGGAAGAAAGCTTCTTATGAATTTTATGCTCATTCTTGGAATGTTCCCCGGTTTTCTGACAATGATTCTTATATATAAGGTGTTTCACGATATAGGACTTACTATGAGCAGAGCTCCTCTTGGGCTGATTATAGTTTATAGTGCAAGTAGTGCTATGGGGTATTACGTTTCAAAGGGCTTTTTTGATACAATACCTAAAAGTCTTGACGAGGCGGCAAGAGTTGACGGAGCAACGCGCTGGCAAGTGTTTTACAAGGTGATAATGCCCCTTTCAAAGCCTATAATTATATATACCGTTCTTATGGGCTTTATGGCTCCTTGGGGAGAGTTTATGCTTTCTTCATATCTCATCCACGAAAACAGCGATGGAATGAGCGTTGCCGTCGGTATGTATGAATGGCTTTCAAGAACCAATATGAATACGCATTATACAATGTTCTGCTCTGCGGGGGTAGTCGTTGCTATTCCTGTAACTACCGTTTTTTTGCTGTTACAAAGGTATTATGTTGAAGGCGTTACGGGCGGTGCGGTAAAAGGATAAAGGAGAAAAAATGGCTCGAGTAAAATTGACTGACGTTAAGAAGGTGTATGGGAAGGATACCGTTGCGGTAAGCGATTTCAATCTTGATATTGCGGATAAGGAATTTATAGTTTTCGTCGGGCCGTCTGGGTGCGGAAAATCCACAACTCTGCGTATGATTGCGGGACTTGAAGAAATTTCAGGCGGTACTGTTGAAATTGACGGTGTTGTCGTGAACGATTTGCAACCTCGTGACCGTGATATTGCAATGGTTTTTCAGAATTATGCTCTTTATCCTCACCTTACTGTTTTTGAAAATATGGCTTTCAGTCTCAGACTCAAAAAAATTCCTCAAAAAATAGTTTACGAAAAGGTGACGCAGGCGGCTGAAATACTGGGAATTACCGAATATCTGACGAGAAAGCCTCGTGCTTTGTCGGGAGGACAGCGACAGCGTGTTGCAATTGGGCGTGCTATGGTACGTGACAGTAAAATATTCCTTATGGACGAACCTCTCTCGAATCTTGATGCAAAATTGAGGAATCAGATGAGAGCGGAAATAATTCTTCTTCGTCAGAAAATAAATACAACGTTTATATACGTTACCCATGACCAGACCGAAGCCATGACTTTGGGTGACCGTATAGTTATTATGAAGGACGGATTTATTCAACAAGTTGGGACGCCTACCGAGGTTTTTGAAATGCCTGTAAACGTTTTCGTTGCGGAATTTATCGGTGCGCCTAAAATGAATATTTTCAAAACGGATTTGGTTTTGGAAAACGGAAAGTATTACGTTACCCCTTTCGGTGCTAAAATCCAAATAACGGGAAAAAAGGGTGAGATGCTTAAAGAAAAAGGGGTGGAATCAAGAAAAATTCTCCTCGGTGTTCGTCCTGAACATTTTATCCTTTCAAACGAACATGATAAAAAGGCAATACCTTGTAAAATATCGGTAAACGAAATGATGGGAAGCGAGCTTCATATTCACGGTGTTGAGCCTGACGGGGAAAGTATAGTAGTACGTATTCCAACAATAACTCTTGAGGATGATAGACGTAAAACGCTGACTATGGGAAACACTATTTACGTTACCTTCGAAAGTAAGGTAATGCATCTTTTTGATGATGATACTGAAAGAAATATTCTGCTTTAAAAGTGGGTGCTGTTGCAGATGTGACAGCACCTTTGCGTTTGTGAAAAATGTTGACATTTCGTAAAATTCGTGGTAAAATACGCATGTTGAAGTTTTATCAGTCCAATATCAGATTCACTTGAAAAACTGTTAATTAAACAATAAAATGATTCTTTTCCCATTTTGTTTTATTCTTATCCAAAAGTGGGAAATGCTTTTAATTTTGGAAAATATTGAAAAATTAATATTTATAAAAAGCAAAAAAGGTATTGACACACAAAAAAATGTGATAAAATGGAAAAAGTGATAGCAATTGTACAATGTTGCACGAAAAATTTATCAACAAATTGTCTTAGGAGGAAAAATGAGACTAAAAAAAATATTAGCTACGTTGATTTTGGCGGTTACATTAGCATCTTCTTTTTGTTTGGGAGCAAACGCAACTGAAGTGACGAAATACGGAATAACTTATGATAATGCCGTTTATAATGCAAGGTTCTCTGTGGCGCGTGATTTGATTACAAGGAACCCTTCAGACGGAATTGTATTGGGAATAATGACTTATCAAATTGGTCAATTGGAAAGCGAAACTAAGGTTTCGGGAAACACGAATGAACAGGTTATTGTTGTGAAAATGATTATGGAACCTCAAAAGAATTATAGTAAAAGCGTGTTCGGAGTGTCTGAATATCTTAGGTGTTCTATGTCATTGCCATCAACAAGTGTTAATACTTGGCAACCAACTAACGATGCACCTACTGACAATTGGACATTTGGAATAGGGGCAGAATTTGGCAAAGGAAGTGGAGTTGCTGGAAATGTAAGTGTTTCTACAACAGTTGAAAGGGAGAGGTTGGATGTTGAAGCTGATGTCCGTCCGAGTTCTCGAAGAGCAATTTTCAATTATGATTATAAGCCATACAAGACGTTGAATTTTAGTAAAACAAAGAACAAGTATTTTAGAAATTCCAGTATTCAATATTGTGTGATAAGCGTGAACGCTAATAGCTATAATTCAATGTATTTTGACTTTGGTGCCAATTTTACTTATTCTCGCGAACAGTACGCAAAACCTGGTCATGTTATTTTTGGTTCTCACCAAGGTACTACTACATACGAATGGACATTATCGTCAAAGATACACTAAAGGAAAGGTTGTTTTAAAAAACGTGCCTGGAAATCAGAAAGAGAACTAATGGAGGCTGGATATGAAATCAAAGTCAAAGAATCTCAAAAAAATAATAGTTGTAATGATATCGATAGTAGTTGCGGTTGTATTGCTGTTTTTAGCTATTAAGTTTACGACATTGTCAACCTTGTTTTTTTCTAATGATGAATATGTGTATGGCGATTCATATGATGAAGCCATCGACACGATGAATAATAAATTGCCTACGGATATATTTGTTATTGGCGAAGATATGCCATTCCGTGAAGGTGTGAACTATAAAAAAATAGATCATATTGACAATGAGACTTTGTCTGGGGAAAAAAAATTTTTCCGTTCTAATCATTAGCGATCTATCAGGCTCTTTGGCTATTAGTGAAGAAGAATATAAGTTTTTAAAAGAAAAAATAAAGGATTATAATTTTTATCTGTATTATTGTGGAACAGATAAGATAAATAATCTTATTGATAACGAGGTGTTTGATGAAGGCATTTATATGAATGGGGATCTTTGCAGTGCGTTCGTTACGTTTGAAGGCGATAGAACAAGTTATGGCGGTATATATACCGAGGAAATTAAAAAGATTGATGATAAATTCGGAAACGAGGAAGGGTTGAGTGAATTGCTGTTCACGAATTTGCTTAGATGCTATAAATCGAACAATTAATAGTTAAAAAGGCATTAATCCGAACAATTAATAGTTTAAAAGGCAGTAATCTAATTATTGCCTTTTTTCATCGTTGTAATTGAATCGTTGTAATTGAGAATAATATATTATTGGTTGGGTGAAAAAATGATTAAATGTATCGGCATATCTAAGATTTATTCTACGGGAAACAATATAGTAAAAGCTATAGATAACACCGATTTGGAGTTAAACAGTAATGAGCTTGTTTGTTTAGTTGGACCGAGTGGCTCAGGGAAAACTACGTTGTTGAACGTAATGTGCGGGTTGGACTGCGTAGATAAAGGGGATATTTTTTTTGAAGACAAAAAAATAACCGAACTTTCGCAAAAAGAATTAGATGAATTCAGAAGAAAAAATGTAGGAATTGTGTTTCAAAGTTTTAATCTTTTGGAGGAATATAATGTTTATGACAACGTTGCTCTTCCTTTGAGAATATTGGGTGTGGATAAAGAAACTATTCGTTCTTGTGTTTTACAATCATTGAAATGCGTAAACCTTGAAAATTATGAGAAAAGAAAAATTAGTGAATTAAGCGGTGGTCAAAAACAACGAGTTGCAATAGCAAGGGCTATTGTTAAAAAGCCACAAATTTTGTTTTTAGATGAGCCAACGGGAAATCTTGATGAGAGTAATACGATAGCTATTTTTGAATTGATTAAACAAATAAGCAAGAATTGTCTCGTTGTGGTTGTATCACACGATATAAAAAATGCCTGTGGATTTGCTGATAAAATTATTAATATAGTTGACGGAAAGCTGGATAGTGTCAGGGAAGGCAATGGTCATCATAAAAAAATCACAAAAATCTCAATTTGTGACTTGAATAATGAAAAAATATATATTGCAAAGGAAAGTGAGTCAATAAACGATTTAATTAATCGAATTGTTGAGGTTTATGACAAAAAAGACGTTAAGCTTAAATTGTCGGTTGATGTAAATAGATCAGATTCGGAAGAATCGCAACTTTTAATCAAACCCAACGATTTTCAATGTAGTAGCGGTAAGGCGGGCTTATCTCTTTTAGATAAAGTACGTTTGTCTTTGTTCAATTATCGTGTTCAAAAAGTTCGTCTAATTATAACATTCTTGCTTTTTGTGTTTACATCTACATACGCTTTGTTAATGTATACAGTTTCCACATATGACCATAAAGAATCATTGATATCTTATATCCAAAAACAAAATATTCAAGAGGTGGAAATATATAAGACCAGTGAATATGTAAATATTTTTGGGGAAACAGTAACAGAGCAAACAAATGTTGGAGAAAATCTGATTAACACGATTTCTTCAGCAATTGATAAAAAATACATTACGAAAACAATATGTATTGAAGAACTGGCTAACGGTGATTTGGAAGAAAGAGCCTCTTATATTACTGCAAAGGTGATTAATTCGGAAAACGATAATTATTATAAAGTTGTTTTAGGAAAATTGCCACAAGACGAAAAGGAAATTGTATTAAGCGATTATTTGGCTTTGGTGCTGTTTCCCAACGTGGAATTTAACGAAGTTCTAGGAAAAACCGTTTTAAATATTGATGTTAATTTTACTGTATGCGGTATAGTTGAAAGTGGTTGCTTTGAGGATAAAGGAATAGTAGATTCCGATACATTGATGAGCAAGTATGGGTTTGCTATCTTGAATGAAAAATACATTGAATCGTTTAAAAAACAACCTGTAATTAATGTGTCTGCTGGAGATATTACCTGCTCTAACTCTCTTTCCTCGTATGTTTCATCTAATGCCTATATATGTTCAATAGAAGACATTGAGCCGTCTCTACTTATTGCGGGACGAATGCCAAACAATAAAAACGAGGTTCTTATTAGCTCATATTTGGCTGACCATATAGGCTTTGAGTATGAATCTTTATGCGAGATCACATATTCACTATTAGATATAAAGTCCGGGCAGTACAATGGTGCATATGATAAAATTAATTTGTATGACCTTTTTCCCAGTGAAAAAGTGCATATAGTTGGTGTTTTTGAAGCGGAAAATACCGATATGTTTTCTTATGCCAATATAGCATTAGATGAGACGATATTTAATGAAATTTGCGAAAAGCACGGTCTTTATTATTGCTATAATGCTATTTACGTAAGATGCGAAGATGTCACAGAGGTTATACGGCAGTTTGATTTGCTTGATGTGAAAATTAATGAAAATGGATGCCAAACAATATATATGTTTAAAGATACGATTGAAAATATCCAGAGCTTTTTGTATGTATTACTCGCTTTATCGGTCGCTATTTTTATATTCTTCCTCGTGTCATACGTTAGTTATTCAATAAGCGACAGGTCAAAGCAAATAGGAATAATGAGAAGCTTTGGAATACCTAAAAAAAACATAGTAGCCATTTTTGTTATTAATATAATCTTGCTATCTTTCGCTACGATACCTATAGTTATTGGGGGATTCGGCGGTTTGATAGGATATTTGAATCAAGTATTTGATAGTCACTATATGAATAATATTGGCTTTGATATTATTGTAGTAAACAAAATAGCGATTTTTATAATAGAATTGATCGTTTTAGCTTTAAGCTACATTTTTTCTTTGATACCTATATTAAATATGTCAAAACGTTCTCCGAATGAACTACTAAATAAGTAATAAAATTTAGAGGTCACGACATTGTACGTGTTTAACAGGGGATGGTTCTAAACCACTGAAAAAGCAAGGTCATGCATCTTTTTGACATTGACACTGAAAGAAATATTCTGCTTTAAAAGTAGGTGCTGTTGCAGATGTGACAGCACCTTTGCGTTTGTGAAAAAATATTTTGGTTTGAAAACATTGAATTGTATCTCTTTTTATGGTATCATTGTTTATAAATTACATTTGGAGAATGAATTATGAAGCTATATGCCCCAAAATATTATAAAGAATTTACATGCATTGCAGACAAGTGTAAACATAGTTGCTGTATCGGGTGGGAGATAGACGTTGACGAAGAAGCTTTGGAAAAATATGCAACTCTTGAAAATGGATACGGAAAAAAGATAATAAAAAGTATTGATTTTGAAGAAACGCCCCATTTCAAGCTTTTGAAAAATGACAGGTGTCCCCATCTTGACAGTACAGGTCTTTGCAAAATAATAAAGAACTTTGGAGAAGGGTATTTGTGTCACATATGCCGTGAACATCCGCGCTTTTACAATCAAATTGGAGATAGAATGGAGGTTGGACTTGGAATATCCTGCGAGGAAGCTTGCAGAATAATTTTGAACACGGACGAATATGACGTCATAACAGAGATAGGAGAAATATGCCAAGAAGCAGAAGCTGTAGACTTTGATTCGGCATTGCATCGAAAGGAAATTTACCGCATACTTTCAAGAAAAGACGTTGATTATAAAAGTAAACTTGAAATCATATATGAAAAGTTTGGCGTATATCCTTCTGTATGCACTGACGAGGAGTGGCGTGGGCTTATAGATTCTCTTGAATATCTTGATGCTTCTCATAAAAAGCTTTTTTTGAATTATTCTTTTGAGTTGCGCGAAAATGAAAAAAATGAAAAATATTCAGAGCGTGTGTTAGCGTATTTTATTTACAGACATTGCAGTAAAGCATGGGATGAGACAGAATTCCGTGAATGGCTTGGATTTTGTCTGTTTTGCGAAAGACTTTT
Organism: Oscillospiraceae bacterium; assembly: GCA_015064625.1. Classification (GTDB taxonomy): domain Bacteria; phylum Bacillota; class Clostridia; order Oscillospirales; family CAG-382; genus SIG653. Next base: position 97,558 of record SVRW01000002.1, read on the forward strand.
CGCTTCAGCTGTAATGGTATCTAAAGAAAGCGTTTTTGAAATTGCAAGAATTATTTCAGAGGAAATAGAGTATTCCGAAGATAACACCAATGAAATTACTGCTATGTATTTTGAAAAATGATTAAAATACTGTTGTGGTCGAGAATTTCTTGACTATTGCTTCAATTCTTTTGAAATATATCTCTGCGGAAATTTATTCTACATAAAACGCAATATTTAATAACCGCCGTGGATTTCGGCGGTTCGTTTTTGCAAAAAATAAATTAAAAAAGATATTGCATTGAGAGTTAATTTGTGGTAAAATATCAGAAAAGCGAAAATTAGCATGGGAGAGCGTATGGATCAGCCTTTGTTGGATGAATTTTTCATGAAGAAAGCAATAGTTCGTGCTAAAACCGCCGCAAAGCATGGGGAGGTTCCCGTGGGTGCTGTTGTTGTTAAAGATGGCGTTGTTATTGCGGATGGGCGCAATATGCGTGAAGGTAAAGAAAACGCTTTGGCTCATGCGGAAATTATTGCTATTGAACGCGCTTGCAAGAAGCTGGGCAGGTGGCGACTTCACGATTGCCAGCTTTACGTGACCTTGGAGCCTTGCCCCATGTGTGCAGGAGCGATTGTAAATTCGAGAATAAAGCGGGTTGTGTTCGGTGCTTTTGATAAAAAAGCAGGAGCTTACGGAAGTGTTTTTGATATGAGTCAATTCCCGCTGAATCATTTTCCTGAGGTTGTGGGCGGTGTCTCAGAGGATAAATGCGCTTTGCTTCTGTCGGATTTTTTCAAAGAATTAAGAGAGAAGAAAAAAGAGCAAAAGCGTAAGGAATCAGAATAAAAAGGCGTTTTATGGAAAAAATATCCTTGAATTCATTTTTTTGAAGAGAGGGATATTTATGTTCATGTATGAAGCTGAAAGAGAATTCCTTAACGCACGTATTAAGAAATCGAAGAAAATATGCTTCCATGCATTGAGGAGCAACTTCGGAATCCTCCTTCTTTGTTGGTTTATAACGGCTGTTGTAACCTTCGCTTCCTGGGGTGTTTACGTTTTTATTGATTTTGCGGGATTTTTTTTGGATATCCCTTTGGACTTTATTTCGGCAGGTGTGGGAATAGCCATTGTGCTTCCCCTTGCTTTCGGTAACGTAAGCGTTGCAAGAGCGGTTATAAAGGGAAGAAAAGCCGATATTTATTTGCTTTTTGACGGATATTTCAATTTGAAACGATTTTGGAAATGGGTTTCTTTTTACGTTATTTCACAAGCTCCTGGGTGGATAAGTGTTTTGGCGGTGGGGGCGGTTTCGAATAACGTGCAAAGACTTTTTCCTTTCTTCAAAGGCAAATGGGCGTTTTATATTGAACTTGTTTTTGAAGTCTTTACCCTCGTTTTGCTTTTCATCAATCTTTGCAAAAGTCTTTATTTTTTGTCTCTTTACAGAATAGACGAAGATACGTCGGAATTTTTTGAAAAGGCTGAAAAACGCTATATAAAAAGAAAGAAATATTTCAGAAAATATATCCTTTCCAATCTTCATTATATTGTAATACTGATTTTGGCAAGAGCTTTTCCACTTTATGCGGAGGCGTTATTCTTTACGTTTATTTTAGGATATTTTTCTTTGCTTGTTGTTTCTTATTCGGAAGGGTTTGAAATTAAATTTAAAAAATATAAATTTGGGAGGTCAGAAAAGAGATATGAAAAAAGGTAACGAAAAATTTTATATCACTACTGCCATTGCTTATGCATCAAGAAAACCACACATTGGAAACGTTTACGAAATAATACTTACGGACGCCATTGCAAGATACAAGAGAATGACGGGTAAGGACGTGTTTTTCCTTACAGGTACAGATGAACACGGTCTGAAGATCCAACAGCTTGCAGAAGGAGCAAACAAAAGTCCGAAGGAATACGTTGACGGTGTTGCAGGGGAGATAAAAGAGCTTTGGGATATGTTCAATATCTCCTATGATAAATTTATCCGTACTACAGATGATGATCACGTTAAAGCGGTTCAGAATATTTTCAAGAAGCTTTACGAAAAAGGCGATATATACAAGGGCGCATACGAAGGAATGTATTGCACTCCCTGCGAATCATTCTGGACGGAATCCCAGCTCAAAGAAGGGTGCTGTCCCGATTGCGGCGGCAAGGTTAACCCTGCGAAAGAGGATGCATATTTCCTTAAGCTTTCAAAATACGCTGATCAGTTAGTAGCTTATTATGAAGCTAATCCCGATTTTATAGTTCCTCAATCCCGCAAAAATGAAATGCTTAATAATTTTATAAAACCAGGACTGCAGGACCTTTGCGTTTCAAGAAGTACGTTCACTTGGGGTGTTCCTGTTCCTGTTGACAATGGTCACGTTGTATACGTATGGCTTGATGCACTTGCAAACTATATAACCGCATTGGGCTACGATACAGAGGAAAATTCTGACCTTTACAGAAAAAACTGGCCTGCTGAGCTTCACGTTGTGGGCAAGGATATAGTCCGTTTCCATACGATTTATTGGCCTATTATACTTATGGCTTTGGGCGAACCGCTTCCTAAACAGGTCCTTGGACATCCATGGCTTCTCTCGGGCGATGACAAGATGAGCAAATCAAAGGGCAACGTTTTGTATGGTGACGACCTTATTAAGCTTTTCGGACTTGATGCGGTTCGTTATTATCTTCTTTCCGAAATGTCCTTCGGAAACGATGGAAGCATTACTTACGAAGCTCTTATCAACCGTTTCAATTCAGATCTTGCAAACACCTTGGGTAATCTTGTAAGCCGTACGGTTTCCATGATACAAAAGTATTTTGGCGGCGTTATCCCTGCTGTGACGGTAGAGGATGAAGAACCCGAAAAGACGCTTAAAAAGGCTATTATGGAAGGTAAAGCCGCAATGATGGAGCATATGGAAGGTTACAGGACCTCGGATGCTCTTGACGATATTTTCACCTTTGTAAAAGCTCTTAACAAATACATTGATGAAACAATGCCTTGGGCGTTGGCAAAGGATGAGGAAAAGAAGCCCCGCCTTGCCGCGGTTATGGCAAACCTTGTAGAAGGTATTCGCTTTGCTGCAACGTTGCTTTCACCCTTTATGCCCGATACGTCAAAGAAAATAGGGGAGATATATGCGTTCTCTGATGACGAGATGACTTTGGAATCCCTTGAAATGACTTATCCTGCAACAAACAGAGAAACAAACAAGGGCGAAATTCTTTTCGCACGCATCGACGAAAAGAAATTTTTTGAACAGCTTTAAGGGAGAAAGTCATGTTTGATTCCCACGCACATTATGATGACAGAAAATTCGATGGAGACAGAGAACAGCTTTTGCGTTCTCTGTCTTTCAGAGGTGTGAAGGGCGTAGTCAACGCAGGATGCTGTATTCCTTCGTCATATCGTTCCTTGGAGCTTGCTGAAAAGTACGATTTTGTTTACGCTACGGCGGGCATTCATCCTAACGATTGCTTGAAAACGGGCGAGGGCTATCTCTCGGAGTTGGAAAAATTGCTTTCCCATGAAAAAGTTGTTGCTTTGGGCGAAATTGGTTTGGATTATCATTGGCAGACTGTTTCGAAAGACGTGCAACGAAAGTTCTTCCATGAACAGCTAAAGCTTGCGCAAGGTCTTGACGTGCCCGTGGTTATTCACGCAAGAGAAGCTGTGGGAGAATGTGTTGAAGCGGTTCTTTCTTATAAAGGATTGAGAGGGATTTTTCATAGCTTTTCGGGGAGCAAGGAGATAGGTAAACGCCTTCAGAATGCAGGCTGGTATCTTTCCTTTTCTGGACCGTGCACGTTTTCTAACGCCTCCAATCTTAAAGAAGTTATAAAGGAATGCGATATAAATCTCTTTTTGACGGAAACGGATTCTCCATATCTGACGCCACACCCGTTCAGAGGAAAACGAAATGATTCGTCTTATATAAAGTATATAATAGAGCAGATTGCTTCCGTAAGAAATATGACTTTTGAAGAAGTTGAAAAAATAACGGAAGAAAACGCCTTCAAAATCTACAATATAAATATATAATTCGAGAAAAAACGTTGGGAAAAGCCTTATCCCAAAATTGCTTTTTTAATACAATAAATTTTCACAACTTTTTTCCTAAAACCTATTGACAAAAAGGGCTGTTTGGTTTATAATAGGTCTACTTACGATTATGAAATAGAAAGGACGAGTGCTTTTTTTACGAAAGGCACTATTTTGGTGAGCAAAAATGAGAGTTAAAATCACAATGGTTTGCACAGAATGCAAGCAGAGAAACTACGACACAATGAAAAACAAGAAAAACGATCCCGACAGACTCGAAATGAACAAATACTGCCGTTTCTGCCGTAAGCACACACCTCACAAGGAAAGCAAATAATAGTTTAATTTGTCGTTCTTTGTAAAGTAGTCAGATTTTTGAAAGGACATTTAATATGGAAAAGAAAAAGTCCCCCGGTGCTATTAGCTTGGGCGGTTTCGTTCTTGGTATAGCGGGTATAATTGTATCCATGGTAGGTATTGGTAAACTTCCCTTCAGCGGAAACATTCTCAGTATGCCAACAAGCTTATTCCTTCTTTATTTAGGATTTGCTATTATGGTTATTGGTTCTGCTCTCTGGACTCTTGGCGTTGTTAAGGGTTGGGATGACGTTCCCGAAGATAAGGGATGCGCAGGACTCAGAGTTTTTGGTGCGTTGCCTTTTGTTACGGGTATTATAACCCTTTTGGGCGGCGTAAGAGACAGAAGTGGAAAAATTATTAGCTTGGTTGCAGGCTCTAACGAAGAGTTCATGAACGCAAAATTGTTCCTCATCCTTTTGGGCGCAATTATAGCTGTTGTTGGATTTGCTATCTGGGGAATCGGTTTCCTCAAGAGCAAGGTTAAAACAACTATTTTGCTCAGAGGCAGTTGCACACGTGCAAAATTGCTCAGAGATCTTAAGAGTGAACTTAAAAAGATTTCCTGGTTGTCATGGCGTGATACCTACAAACAGTCTGGAATCGTTTTAGTTACCCTTATCATATTTGCAATTGTTGTAGGCGTTCTTGACTTGTTGTTCAATATGACACTCAATGAATGGGTTCTTAATTTGCTTAAGTAATTGGAGCGATTATTGTGAATATTAAAAGAGAAGATACACCATATTGGTACGTTATCCATACTTATTCGGGTTATGAAAATAAAGTAATGACCAGTATACAGAACGTAATAGAAAACCGTGGCCTTCAGGACAAGATTCTTGCGGTTACTATTCCTACCACCACTGTTGAGGAGGTAAAGGACGGAGTAGTTAAAAAGGTTGAGCAGAAGCTCTTCCCTGCATACGTTTTTGTTAAAATGGTTATGAACGATGAGATGTGGCATTTTATCCGCAACATTATCGGTGCAACGGGATTTGTAGGTCCTGGATCTGAGCCTGTTCGTCTTTCTAAAGCAGAAGTTGAACAGTTCCAGATAGAAGAAAAAGAACCCGAAATCATTACTATCAACCTTAACTATGAGGTTGGAGATCAGGTTAAAATCTGCGAAGGAAGCTTTGAAGGCTTCATCGGTATTGTCAGAGAAATTTCTGAAGACAAAACCAAGGTTGTTGTTACAACCTCCATGTTCGGCAGAGAAACCAAAGTTGATTTACCCTCTACTTCCGTTACAGCTCTTGATTAAGAGTGAAACGAAGCAGGGTTAAATAAAAAAACGCTCCAAAAGAGCAATTAGTGGGAGGAAGCTTGCCAAGGCTTCCGACAAATTCACCACAAGGAGGAAAAAAACATGGCAAAGAAAATCGTAGCGTACGTTAAGCTTCAGTTGCCCGCAGGCAAGGCAATGCCCGGTCCCCCTGTTGGACCTGCCCTCGGTGCACACGGTGTTGCAATTCCCTTGTTCACAAAGGAATTCAACGAAAGAACAAAGAAAGATATCGGTCTTATCATTCCTGTAGTTATTACAATCTATGCTGACCGTACTTTCACATTCATCACAAAAACTCCCCCTGCCGCAGTTCTTATTAAGAAGGCTTGTGGACTCGAAAGCGGTTCTGGCGCTCCTAACAAGACTAAGGTTGCTCAGATCACAAAGGCTCAGGTTAAGCAGATTGCTGAACAGAAAATGCCTGACCTCAACGCAGCATCTCTTGAGACTGCTATGAGCATGATCGCAGGTACAGCGCGTAGCATGGGCGTTGTAGTTGTAGACTAATGGAGGTGTTACGATGAAAAAAGGAAAGAATTATATTGAAGCATCAAAGCTTGTTGACAAAACAAAGCTTTATGATGGTGATGAAGCATTTAAATTGGTTTGCGAAATCGCAAAATCCAAGTTCGACGAAACAGTAGAAGCTCACTTCCGTCTTGGCGTTGACTCCCGTCACGCTGACCAGCAGGTTAGAGGCGCTGTTGTTCTCCCCAACGGAACAGGTAAAAAAGTTAGAACTCTCGTTTTTGCTAAAGGCGATAAAGCTGAAGCAGCTGCAGCTGCAGGTTCTGATTACGTTGGCGCACAGGAACTCGTTGAAAAAATTCAGAAAGAAAACTGGTTTGATTTTGACGTTGTTATCGCAACTCCCGATATGATGGGTGTTATCGGCCGTCTTGGTAAGGTTCTCGGTCCTAAAGGACTTATGCCTAACCCCAAAGCAGGTACTGTTACAATGGACGTTGCTAAGGCTGTTCAGGAAGCTAAGGCAGGTAAAATCGAATACAGACTTGATAAAACTAACATTATTCACTGTCCTATCGGTAAGGTTTCCTTTGGCAAAGAAAAGCTTCAGGAGAACTTTGCAACGCTTCTCGGTGCTATCATCAAGGCAAAGCCCGCTGCAGCTAAGGGTCAGTATATGAAGAGCTGTGTTATCGCAACAACAATGAGCCCTGGAATCAAAATTAACACAGGTTCCTTCAAAGTTGACTAATAAAAGTCGATAAATCAAATATGATTTTAAAACCTCAGAGCATTAACTGCTTTGAGGTTTTTCAAAATCATATAAATAGATAAAAAAATATAAACAAAGTTTGAAACACATTGACTTTTTTTTGATGTAGTGATATACTTTTTGGTAGATATAGTTTAAAATAAGCTATGCTTTTTTAAAAATTATACGATTCTTGGAGGAAAAAATGAGCAGAAAAGGAATTCCCGTCTTTTTGGCTACTTGTATTCTTTTTTCTATGTTTTCAGCATCTGTATTTGCTTACGGTGATATTGCTGTTGACATAGTTGGTGCATCATCAGGAACTTGCGGTGATACTGCTTCCTGGACATTGTCGGACGGTGGTTTGCTGACAATTTCGGGCGCAGGTGATATGACCGACTTCGAGGATGAACATGAAGTTCCATGGAAGGATTCAAAAAATAGTATTCTTAGCGTCGTTGTTCAGAGCGGTATTACACACATTGGAACATTCTCGTTCTACGGTTGTGAAAACGTTAAAACAATAACCTTTGGTAAGGATGTTGCTACCATAGGTGATAATGCGCTTTTTGCTTGTTCTTCCCTTACTGCTATAGACGTTCATGCAAGTAATGAAGTTTATAAGTCAGCATCAGGTGTTCTTTATTCAAAGGACGGAAAAACATTGGTAAGCTGTCCCAACGGAAAAAGTGGCGAATTTATAGTTGGAGACGCTGTTGAAACAATTGGCGACCATGCTTTTTACGGATGTACAAAGATTACGAAAATTGATACCAAAAATGCTTCCACTATCGAAAGAGGTGCATTTTCTGCTTGCCAGATTCTTTCAACCATTATTATAGGTAAAAACGTTACGTCTATTGGAGATAGTGTTTTTGCAAACTGTGTTTCTTTGAAAGGTATTGACGTAAACGCACAAAACAGCACGTTCAAATCTATCGATGGAATCGTTTATTCTAAAGACGAAAAAACTCTCGTTTGTTGCCCTTATGGAAAGGGTGGAGATATTGTTATATCTGCTACAACGGAAAACATTGAAAGATATGCTTTTTACAAATGTAATCTTATAACATCCGTTGTTATCCCTGATAACGTTAAATCTATCGGTGAATACGCATTCGGCTCTTGTGAAGGATTGACATCCGTTAAAATCGGAAAAGGTATAACAACTATTCCCAAAGAAGCATTTTCTCATTGTATCGTTCTTACGGACGTTACAATAGGTGAAAACGTTGAAGTTGTTGGTGACTACGCTTTCCATAGCTGTGAAGGTCTCAAAAAGATTGTGATTCCCAATTCTGTTACAAAAATTGGTCAATCTGCCTTCCAGAGATGCTACAAGCTCAGAGAGGTTGTTTTTGGAAAGAATGTAAAAGATATCGCAAGATACGCTTTCTGCCAATGTAACCAGCTTTTATCTGTAAAAATCCCTGAATCAGTAACGAATATAGGCTTCAGAGCTTTAGGATATACCGTTAAAGGATCTGCTTATACTTATTACGTTGTAGAAGGCTTTAAAATATACGGTGTAGAAGGCAGTGCGGCACAAACATATGCTACGAAACACAAATTTGCGTTTTCGGCATTCGTTCCCGAACCTGATCCAGAACCTACTCCTGATCCAGAACCTACTCCTGATCCAGAACCTACTCCTGATCCAGAACCTACTCCTGATCCTAAACCCGATATCACTACTCTTCCTGAACACGATTTTTATTTGAATACATCAGATGGTACAATGCCTAACGTTGTTGCAAAAACAACTGTCTCACAGCTTATTTCAGGACTTGCAGAGTTTAATGTAACTGTTCAGGTTAAAGATACAAACGGAAATGTAATACCTGCTGATAAGTATGTTACAACAGGAAGTACTGTTATCGATTCTAACGGAAAAAAATATACAGTTATTATATGTGGTGACGTAGACGGTTCAGGTGTTGTTGATGCAACTGACTACTTGCAGGTGAAGAAGTTTTTCCTTAAAGAACTTACTCTTGAAGGAATATACTTCAAATCTGCTGATGCAAACAACGACGGTGTAATAAACGGCACTGACTATCTCAGAATCAAGAACTATTTCCTTGGAACTCTCGACCTTTACGCATGAGATAAAACTAACGCACTTTTAATAAACTACATTATTGCGGTTGTATAATGTAAAAGCGTATAAATAGCCAAATAATACGAAATAGCTATTCTTCAAAATAATGGAGAATAGCTATTTTTAGTAGTGTTTTGATTCTTTTTGTTCTATTTATCTTTTTTTATTGTAGTATCTGGAAAAACAGATAATTTCAATAGATCGGATGGATCAATTTCAAGAGCATCTGCTATATTGAAAAAAACTTGCAACGAAAAACTATGTGCCATATTCGGTGCTTCAATAGCACTTAATAAAGAGCGACTTATTCCTGCTTCTTCGGATAATTTATCCTGAGACATTCCTCTTATTCTTCTTAATGTGGATATTGCAATGCCCAGCTGTATAAAACGGTCTCGATTTTTAAACTCTACATCTTTACTCATGTTTAACTACCTTTTGCAGAATTTTAGTAAATAATAGTATATCTACACATAAGTATATCCCATTTGTTAAATTTAATCAGTATATATTAGAAAGCAATTGACTAAAATAGAATGCAATAGTATAATATTATAAACTTTTGCTAACAAAAAAGATGGGATGTGGATTTATGAGATATTATACTATTAGTTTATTTGGGCACAGAGAAATTTATGAACATGATTTAATCGAGGAAAGGTTAAAAGAGATATTAAGAGAAAAGATAGCAAACTATGATTTTATTGAAATACTGATGGGCAGAAACGGGGAATTTGATGAATATGCAGCCTCTATAATCAAAAGAATACAAAAGGAAGCATATGGAGAGAAAATAGAATTGACGCTCGTATTGCCATATGAAATTGCTAACATGGAAGATCTTGAAAAATATTATGATAGAATCATTATCCCAGAGGAATTTAATAAAATTCATCCCAAGGCGGCGATAGGTTTAAGGAATAAATATATGGTGGATCATTCAGATATTGTTGTAGTATATGTAAACCAGAGCGGTGGGGCATATAATGCATTAAAGTATGCCCGAAAATCCTTAAAAGAAACGGTAAATATAGCTGATATATTATAAACAAAACAACTGCGCTGATTGTTCAGGCGCAGTTGTTTTTTACTAAAATCCTTTAAGCATGAGATGCTTTATAGAAATATAATCTGTTGCATCTATTGTGGAATCGTGGTTATAGTCTGCCGCTTCTGTAAAAAGTTTGTCGAAATGGAAGAGTCCCAAAAATGCGGATTTAATTCGTAGATAGTCTGTAGCGGATATATCGCCGTCACCGTCTGTATCACCCGAAACGTAAGCCCAATATATGCTGTGAAGCTCTGAATTGATTATATCTCCCGTTCCAATATAGCCGATTGATTTAACGATTCCGTCTTTATCAGTTATAAATGCACTTTCATCGTCAAGCAAGGCTTTGACGTTTTCCACTTCTGTTTTAGGCGGGCATTGATAGAGATTCACTGCTTCAATATGGAAAACTGAACTTGAAGTATGTTCTCCGTCAGTTGCGTCGACCAATACGGAGTATTCTCCCGAATCGTTGAGGGATATGTTGATTTCCTCGCTTTTTAAATTCGTTCCTAAACAGTTACCTTTTCTAATTTCCGTTTCAGTGTCATAACGTCCACTTATAATGTAAACGCTGTACGTTATGCCGTTTTGTGCTTGAGAAATGTCGGGGAGCAAAGTCACTGCACCACCTGAATAAACGTAAATTGTGTTTCCGTCTGAAATTCCATTAAGCAAAGGGGCGTGTACTCCTTCGATTTGGAATCCTCCAAATTCTGCCATGTCTTCCACTCGGTTGAAGCCCTTTATTTTTCCTGAAAGCTGGGAATCGGTTTTGCAGAAACGGTATGTTCCCACAACTTTGTTGGCGGTTCTGTTTGTGATATTATCTTCAACCTGCGGATCAAAATTATACCATACATCGTTTATAAGTACGCTTACCCAAGTGTGACCCGTCCATCCGCCACTTACGGTACTTGTCTTTCCCGTCACTGTGTATGCTTCCAATCCTATGGCACGGAGCATTATCATAAAAAGGGACGAATAATAAGTACAAGCTCCAAGCTTTAAATCAAGAATTCTTAATGCTCTGAAAACCTCGTATGCATCATCGGTAGATTTATATGGAACAACGTTCAGAATAGGGTAGATATCCTTGTTTATGTGGATAAGATAGGAATTATCGTATTCAAAGGTTTCCACCATGTATTTATATAAATACCAGACCTTATCGTATGTACTCATTCCCGCCGTGAAGCCTTTGGCAAAAATTTCTTCAATTTGCTGATCAAGGGATTTATATCCCGTTTTTATGGGATTAAGCTCTGAGGAGTTGATAATTTCCTCTGCGGTTAGAGCTTTTACCTCGTTTTTCGGAAAGGTGGAAAGAGAAATGACGATAGCAAGAGTAAAAAATAAAATTTTCTTAAACATATCTTTCATTGTAAAACAAAAACTGTTGAGCAATTCCTGCGTATTTGCCGAAGTATTCAGGAGTGAAGCCTTCACCATAATATTTTGATACAACCCTCTTTATCCAGACATCAACAGGGAATGCTTCTGTGAATCCAAGCCCGAAAAGCAATGCACAATCAGCGACCTTTGGGCCGACGCCTTTTATTTTCATGAGTTGTTTTTTTGCCGTTTCATAATCAGATTTTCTGAGAGAATCAAAGTCCGTCTCACCGTTTACAACTGATTCTGCGGCACTTATGATATATTTTGCACGAAAGCCGCTTTTTATTGGAGCAAGTCCATCAACGCCAAGGGAGTAAACCGCTTGTGCAGTTGGAAACGCTTTCATATTGCATCCATCAACTTTTTCACCGCATAATTCGCATAATGCGGATACTATTTTCTTTATCCTTGGAATGTTGTTGTTCTGGGAAATTATGAAGGAACAAAGAGCTTCCCAAGGCTCTTGATTCAAAACCCTTATTCCAATGGAACGAGAAAGGGAATCCTTTACCGTTTTATCAAAAACAAGAGATGAAATGATTTCTTCGTAGTTCATATCAAAGGCAAAAAAAGATATAAACTTGTCTTTAAACTCATTTTCCGACATATTGGGTATGAAAATATCACCATTTTCCAAGGATTCAAATCTTAAGTATTTGCCAAATGCAACACCGTGAAAAACGTTGTTTTCATCCTTGTCAAATCTGAAGCATTGACCGCAATCAAGAGTTCGCTCCACATCAAAAAATGGAGAATGGCGGATGATAACTCCGCCGTCTTTAAATATGTAATCCATAACAACACAGCAGAATGTCAGTCTGCATTCTCCTTAATTTGTAATTATTTATATTGAACCTTATTCGAGATTATGAAAGGTATTCTGTCATAAAGGTAGCCTTTTATTTTTTTGTTTTTATTCTGTAGTCTTCAGAAGTAAGCAAGGCAATTATGCGCTCGATAGAATCCTTTGAATTACCCCAGGGCAAATCGTCAAATCTGTAATCAAACTTTTTTATAAACAGACTAACGTCCTCGTATAAAGAGTCCATAGATGAAAAAAGGATTGACTGTGCCGTTTTTTCAAGCTCTGCTTTCATATCCTTGTTTATGCTTTTGGATGCTTCCAAAAGACGTTTATAGTGTGGAAGGCAGAAGGTTTTCTGCTTTTCAAACTTATTTCTGAAATCCTTTTCTTCCTCGTAAAGATAAACCGCGGTCAAAAACATAGCTGAAAGATTATTTTCTATTCTATCGCATATATAACAGCTTTCTTCAAGCCTTGAGATGTTTTTTACGGGTCTTGCAGAATGGTCGCGGGACAAAAAACCACCTTGCTTCACATCTTTTTTTACTTCTTCAAGATGACTCTGAAGCATAAGAGCAATTCCCAATCTGTTTTTGCGTGGAAGCATTTTACCGAAATGATAGGTGCAGAACCCTTTTTTGTTTGTTTCGATTCTGACGTCGGGCTCCATCATTGAAGCACCAAGAATCAAATCAAGCTCGTTTTCCTCGAGCTTTCTGTATAGAGAACAGAAAGGGCAATCGTCCCCCGAATTATCAAAGGCTTCATTAACGGGGATTGTATAAATATGTTCTCTCATAATTAAAGCTTCTCTATAATTTTAGCACCAAATTCAACGTTTGTTGCACCGTCTTCTCTGCCGGTCATTTTAACTTCACTCATGCATTCATCAATTGCTTTATCGAGCTTTGAGGCTTTATCCTGCATACCGATATGATTGAGAAGCATAACAACAGCTCTGAGCATTGAGCATGGGTCGGCGTAAATAGCTCTGCCCTCTGTAACCATTCTTGGAGCTGAACCGTGAATAGCCTCAAACATGGCGTAACGCTTACCAATATTTGCGCTTCCTGCTGTACCGACACCGCCTTGAAGCTCTGCCGCTTCATCTGTAATGATGTCACCGTAAAGGTTAGGAAGAATAACTACCTTAAAATCTCTTCTGCGTTTTTCGTCAACCAGCTTTGCGGTCATTATATCGATATACCAATCATCTACAGTTATATCGGGATATTCTTCGGCAACTGCCTTACAGATTTTCAAGAATTTTCCGTCAGTAGTTTTGATAACGTTTGCCTTTGTAACTATGGTTACACGGTCATAACCGTTGTTTTTTGCGTATTCAAAAGCAAGTCTTGCAATACGCTCTGTTCCTTCTGTTGTTGTAACGGTGAAGTCGAGGGAAAGGTCATCGCTTACGTGGATTCCCTTGCTTCCCACAGCGTATGCTCCCTCTGTATTTTCTCTGAAGAATGTCCAGTCTATTCCTTCAGCAGGAATTTTTACAGGACGGAGGTTTGCAAAAAGGTCAAGAGCCTTTCTCATTGCAACGTTTGCACTTTCAATGTTAGGCCAGGGGTCACCAGCTCTGGGAGTGGTTGTAGGGCCTTTGAGAATAACGTGGCAGGCTTTGAGTTCTTCCATAACGTCATCGGGAATGGCTTTGTTCGCCGCCGCTCTGTTTTCAATGGTAAGTCCGTCTATGTTTCTTATCTCAACTTTTCCGCTTTTTATTTCGCTTTCAAGCATATGCTCCAAAACGGTCTTTGCAACTGCGGAAATATAGGGACCGATTCCGTCCCCGCCACAAACGCCTATGATTATTTTATCGAGTTTTTTGAAATCAACGAAATCTTTCGTTTTTTTGATGTTTTCTGCTCTGTCGAGCTGTTCGTTCAGCAATGCTTGAAATTTTGCTGTTGCTTCGTTTATGTACGTGTTTCTATCCATTTTTTTCCTCTTTCTTTACGCTTTTTTAAGCGGATTTATTCTTGCTGTTGCATATGCATTCAAAGTAAGTGCTTTTTTTTCGTCTAAAATTGGCTCATAGAAGCCTTGTGCTGCTATCATCGCCGCATTGTCTCCACAAAGGGAAAGGGGAGGCTGATAAAGCACAGCACCATATTTTTCCGTAGTTTCTTTGAGAGCTTTCCTCAAATGAGAGTTTGCCGCAACGCCACCAGCCAAAACGATAGGTCTGCCCTTGATTTCAGGACATTCTTCAAAATAAGCTTCAAGCCTTGTAATGACAGTTTTGATAAGAGCATTAGTCATGGAGGCGGCAATATCGCATTTCGTTTTGTGGTCAAGCTCCTCGCCCTTCTGCTCCATCTGATGAACCTTATTTATAACTGCGGTTTTAAGTCCTGAGAAAGAAAAGTCATACTTGCTACCTTCAACGTGGCTTACCGTAAGCTTCAACGCATTTTTGTCACCCTCGGATGCAAGTCTGTCCATGGCGGCTCCGCCTGGATAGGGGAGTCCTAAAACCCTTGCAACCTTGTCGAAAACTTCTCCCGCCGCATCATCTCTCGTTGAACCTATAACTCTGTATTCCGTGTAAGATTCCACAGCAAAAAGGGAAGTATGCCCACCGCTTACAACCAAGGCTGTGAAAGGTGGTTCAAGCTCTGGGAAGCAAAGATAATTTGCCGCAGTGTGTCCTTTTATATGGTCAATGGCAATAAGCGGTTTTTTCGTTGCATAAGCCAATCCTTTTGCAAAACATACGCCTGTCAGCAATGCTCCGATAAGACCTGGGGTATTGGTAACTCCAATGGCATCAATATCATCCATTGTGAGAGACGAATCACTCAACGCCTTTTCCGTAAGTCCGCAAATCGCTTCTGTATGAGCGCGGGAAGCGATTTCAGGAACAACGCCTCCGTACAATGCGTGGATATCCGTTTGAGTTGCCGTTGCACAGCTTAACTGTTCTCTTCCGTTTTTTACAATCGCAACGGAGGTTTCGTCACAGGATGATTCTATTGCAAGAACAACTCTGTCTTTTCCGTCACGTTTTTTCAATTCATAAAGACTTTCCATTTTTTTACGCTTTCTATAGTTCTTTTCTCATTATAATTGCATTCTTTCCGTGGTAAAATCCTTTTCTGACCCCTACGGCTGAAAAACCGAATTTTTCATACAAGCCTATTGCAGAATGGTTTCCTTCTTCAACTTCAAGAAAAATACTTTCTGCATTCTTTGAATTGCAAAATTCTATAAGGCTTGAAAGAATTTTCCCGCCTATACCTTTACCTCTGCATTTTTCATCTACGGCAACCGTGAATATTTCAGCAGAGTCTATTGACGTGCAAATCACCCCTCCAACACCGCAAAGAGTCCCTTTTTCCAACGCTGTAACGTAAAAATAAACTGGGTTTTCAATAATTTGAGCAAGCTGGTTTTCGCTCCAAGCGGTAGAAAGATAGTTTTTTTCAAGCTTCGATGCACTTTCGCACAATTCTTTTACAAGAGGAATTATTTCCATCAGGACATCCTCACTGTCAATTTATCGGGGGATAAAACGCATTTTCCGCTCCCTACGTCTTGCAGATAGGAAATTCCGTTTTTATCCGTTATAAACATAACCGTATAGTAAAGACCTGGATATTTTTGAGATTTTAGTTTTATTCTTGAAGCAGACTCCTGCGTCATTGGGGAAGGAACTTCTTTTCCGTCAACGAGAGCATCAAAAATAAGATTGATATATTCCTCATCGTTTTTATTATTTCCGCCGTTTTCAAGATATTTGTCTGCAGCGACGAGATAATCGTAAGGATAATCGGAGGTAGCAAAGCATATATCCGCAGAAATGGGTGAAAAGTTTGAAATTGTTATTTCCTCCGCTGTTTCAAGTCTTAAAACCATTCCTTTCATATCCCTTTCGTGTTCAACGATATACAAAGGGGTTTGGTCCTTTTCATGCATAAAGCCGATGAAGCGATATTCCTTGTCTTCAAGCAGACCGTAAACACCGTCTGTGCTTATAGCTTCTACGGAACGGTTTAAAACATAATATTTATTTCCGTTTTCATCTGTAACATGGGTTTCTGTTTGGGTGAATGAAACAAGGCTTAATTTGTATTTCCATTCTTTGATAAGGTCAGGCAGAAAAAAAGATAAAATGAAAGCAAGGACGAGGACGCCCACTATCACTAACGCTATAATAAACTCTTTCTTTTCTTTTTCTGACTTTTTGGAATTGGTTTTCATTGGTAAAAATCCTGCTTAAAATTAGTATTTAATATCCTATTTTGCCAAGGCTATCGTCGTCAGTTATCCAATCCGATACATTGTAGATTGAATATGTATCTGGGGTTTCTCTTACGATAACACGGTTTATTCCTGCGTTTATCACAAGTCTTTTACACATCTGACAGCTTGTTGTTCCGCCAATGGCTTCACCTGTTTTAGGGTCTGTACAAACAAGATAAAGGTCAGCACCAAGCATCTGTTCGCGTGATGCGCTGATTATGGCGTTTGCTTCTGCATGAACGGAACGGCAAAGCTCGTATCTTTCACCGCGAGGGATATTCATTTCATCACGGAGACAGCTTTTTCTGTCACAACAGTTGATTCTCCCTCTGGGAGCGCCTGCATATCCTGTTGAAACTATAACGTCGTTTTTAACTATAATAGCTCCGAATTTACGCCTGAGGCACGTTCCTCTGCTTGAAACCGTCTGTGCTATGTTCAGATAGTAGTTTTCCTTGCTTATTCTGTCCATAAACAAATCTCCATTAGTCAAGCTTAAGACTTTTAAGATATTCCTTCAAGCCTTCTGCAGTTTCTTCATGCTTGAGTCCTACGTCTATATTTGCCATTATGAATCCTAATTTGCTTCCCATATCGTATCTTTTACCTTCGTAGTCGTACGCCAATATACCGCCCTTTCTTGAAAGCTCCGCCATAGCATCCGTAAGCTGTATTTCACCGCCTGCACCTGGAGCGGTTTTTTCAAGGATTTCAAATATTTCAGGGGGGAGGACAACTCTTCCCAAAATTGAGAAATTTGAGAATATTTGTTCACGACTTGGCTTTTCAATCATGTCGGAAACATCATAAAGTCCTTCTTTTTCCATAGGTGTGGTTTTAAGGGAACAATATTTCATAACCTTTTCTGTTGGAACTTCCTTAACTCCCACAACAGGCTTTCCATGTTCCTCCCAAATGTCTGTAAGCTGTTTGCAAACGGGGGTTTCAGAAATAATCATATCGTCACCGTAAAGAACGGCAAAAGGCTCGTCTCCAACAAAATTTTTAGCACAGAGAACGGCATGTCCCAATCCTTTTGCTTCTTTCTGACGTAGAAAATATATATTTGCTAAATTTTCGATTCGTTCAAGCTCTGAAAGCTCCTTAGTTTTACCCGAAGCAGAAAGCTTTATGTTGTAATCGAAATTTTTGTCAAAATATGATTCTATCGATTCTTTACCACGTGATGTGATTATAAGAATATCCGTGATTCCCGATTTAACCGCTTCTTCAACAAGAAACTGTATGGCTGGTCTGTCAACTACAGGGTACATCTCTTTTGGAACGCTTTTGGAAGCAGGGAGCATTCTTGTGCCAAGTCCTGCTGCGGGGATGACCGCTTTTCTTACTTTTTTCATGATAGATCCTTTCGAAAATTCATACTTTAATATATAATACCATACCCTCATACATTATACTTTAAAATTTCTTTATTGTCAATCTTTTTTGCAAATTATGCATAACAAAATATAGGAAAATACTTGAAAAACCAATTCGGATGTGTTAGAATAGGGGAAAGTTTTATAAATCAAGAATGAAATAAGACGGAAGGTCAGGTATTTTTATGTTTAATATTGCAATTATGGGTTTTGGCGTTGTCGGTAGCGGCGTCTGGGAGGTTATCAAGGAAAACTCCAAGGATATTTCCAAAAAGTTGGGCGGAAACGGGGAAAGCCTCGTTGACGTTAAATATATCCTTGATCTCCGTACATTTGAAGGACATGAACTTGCTGACAGAGTAACGACAGATATAAATGCCATAATCAACGATAAGAGCGTTTCCGTTGTTGTTGAAACAATGGGCGGTTCTCATCCTGCCTATGAGTTTTCAAAAGCTGCATTGGAAAGTGGAAAAAGTGTTGTTACATCAAATAAGGAATGTGTTGCCAAATATGGCAAGGAGCTTTCTGAATGTGCTGTCAGAAACGGTGTAAGCTATCTTTACGAAGCAAGTGTTGGCGGCGGTATTCCCATTATCAATGCTATGCTCAATGCTCTTACAGCAAACAAAATAGTTAAGGTTGCAGGTATTCTCAACGGAACTACAAACTATATTTTAACTCAGATGAAGGAGTGCGGAACTGATTTTGAATCCGCTCTCAAAGAAGCACAGCGTCTTGGTTATGCAGAAGCAAATCCTGCCGCCGACGTTGAAGGCTTGGATGCTTTGCGTAAAATATGTATCCTTGGCGGGATTGCCTTCGACCAAATAATCCCTACTGAAATGGCAACTCCTGTTAAGGGAATAACGGAAATTACTCTTGAAGATACTGCTTTTGCAGAAAAGATGGGATATGCTATTAAGCTTTTGGGTGTTGCTGAAAAATGCGGCGATAGAATAAAGCTTCTTGTTGCTCCTCATTTTGTTTCCAATTCTTCCCTTATTGCCGCAACCTCTGACGTTTTTAACGCCATATCTGTTACGGGTAACGTTCTGGGTGAAAGTATTTTCTACGGTGCAGGCGCAGGAAGTCTTCCTACAGCATCTGCTGTTGTGGCTGACGTTATAGAAGCTATCCGTTGCAAGCCTTTGCCCATGCTCAGAGAATATGCAGAAGAAGGATTTGTTCTTTCTGAAGATGAAATCCCAACAAAGCTTTTCGTAAGAAGCAAAAAGGCAATAGAGGGCTTCGAAAACGTTGTGATCAATGGTGAATACGGAACTATTCTTCCCGAAGCTTTGTATGGTGAACAGAAGAAGCTTATTGAAAAAGCAGACGTTATATCAACATATTTTGTGCTTTAATCTTCTTTGTGATTTGGAAAAGGCACGAGTGCAAAAAAGGTATATTTTTTGTTTTAAACAAAATTGATGTTATAGTAGAACATATAATGTTTTTGGATGGGTTGTTGCAAATTCGAATTTTTTCGCATTTTCAACAACCCTATTTTTGAATAATTGTTAACACGCGGTTTATGGGTAGTTTAAAAATATGCTATATAATAAATGGCGATTTGAGTAAAACATCTTTAGACGAGGAGCTAGTGAAATGTCTGAACATTATATAGAATTTGATAAAGTAAGAAAAAGCTACGGTAGCGGAGAAGCGCAGATAAATGCACTTTCAGATGCAAGCTTTCACATCAACAAGGGTGAGTTCTGTGTGCTGCTTGGTTCTTCGGGTGCGGGAAAAACAACTTTACTTAATATGCTTGGCGGAATGGATACGGTTACAAGCGGTAAAATACATTTTGACGGAAAAGAAATCTCATCTTTAAACAAAAAAGAATTGGTGGAATATCGACGTCACGACGTTGGGTTTGTTTTCCAGTTCTATAATCTTGTACCTAATCTTACCGCACTTGAAAATGTGGAAATTGCCGCACAGCTTTGTAAGAATCCAATTCCTGCAAGCGATGCTCTGGATATGGTTGGACTTTCGGATAGAAAAGATAATTTTCCTGCCCAGCTTTCGGGCGGTGAACAACAGCGTGTGGCAATTGCCCGTGCTCTTGCAAAAAATCCAAGACTTCTTTTGTGCGACGAGCCTACGGGAGCACTTGACTACGTGACGGGTAAATCTGTTCTGAAGTTGCTTTACGACTTAAGCAAGAAGCAAGGAACTACCGTTATTATCATTACTCACAATCAGGCAATTTCCCCTATGGCGGATCGTGTTATCCGCATTAAAAGCGGAGAAATACAGACAAATGAAGTTAACGTCAATATCGTTCCCATTGATGAGATTGAGTGGTGATAATAATGAAATCAATATTCAAAATGACCTTAAGGACGATTCGTTCTTTCAAGGGACGATATATGGCGTTGCTCTTTATCGTTGCACTCAGTGCAGGGTTCTTTGCGGGTCTCAAAATCACAACTGACGCCATGCTTAATACAGGCGGGGAATATTTTGAGGAACATAATTTTTACGATTTCCGTTTGTTTTCAAGCCTTGGTTTTACCGAAGATGACGTAAAAAAGTTAAGTGAATTAAATGGAGTGAAAACGGCAGAAGGCACGTACAGCTTAGATGCTCTTATGTTACATAAGGAAAGCGACCATCCGTTCAAATTGTATGCTATTTCAGAAAATATCAATTTACCTTCTTTATCTGCGGGTAGAATGCCCACGTCGGATAATGAATGTCTTGCAGATGAAGACGTATTCACGGAAAACGATTTAGGAAAAACTGTTTCTCTTTCAGCTGAAAACAAAACTTCAGTTACAAATAGTTTGGAAAGAACCGAATACACCGTTGTCGGATTAGTTTCTTCCCCGTTGCACATCGGGCTCGACAGAGGTACTACAAATATCGGTAACGGGTCGGTGTACAGTTTTCTTTATATTCCTAAGAGCAATTTCAAAAGCGAAGTATACACAGAAATCAACCTTTTGCTGTCAGATACAGCAAAAATCTACAGCGACGAATATAACGATTTAATCGACACGTACGAAGGAGAAGTAACTTCCCTCTGCGAGAGGATTCTCAAGAGTCGATATCAGAACATTTTAGAAGAAAATCATCTTACAGCGGAGCTTGCCCAGCAAGCAGGTATTCCCGCTCCCGAAGCTTACGTACTTACACGTAACGAAAACGCAGGGTACGTCAGCTTTAAAAATGACACTGGTATCATTGGCGGTGTGGCGAATATCTTCCCTGTTTTTTTCATTATGATATCCATTCTTGTATGTATAACAACAATGACTCGAATGGTTGACGAAGAACGCACCCAAATCGGTACGCTCAAATCTCTGGGATACAGTAACAGTGCGGTTACTGCAAAATATCTCCTTTATGCAGGAAGTGCCACTTTTATCGGTTGGCTTGTTGGTTTTTTTGTTTGCACCTGGGGATTACCGAAAATCTTTTGGCTTGCTTACAATGAAATATACGGATTTGCTCCCATATCGTATCTGTTCAGCATGGAGCTTGCCGTTATGACTCTTGCAATTTCCTTGTTCTTCATTCTTGGAAGCACTTTTATTTCCTGCCGAAAGGAACTACTCAGCGTGCCCGCGGCACTAATTCGCCCACGTGCTGTCAAAAGAGGAAAGCGTGTTCTTCTGGAGCGTATCACTCCTATCTGGAAAAGGCTGGGATTTTTGCATAAAATCACCATACGTAATATGTTTCGATATAAACAGCGTTTGTTTATGATGCTTATTGGCATTGGATGCTGTTCGGGACTCGTAGTAACCGCCTTCGGTGTAAGAGATTCAATGGTAGACGTTGGTGAGCTTCAATACAGCGAAATTTTGAAGCAGGATATTGAAGCAAGCTATAACGAAGGGAAAGAATCGGAAATAAGTGTGGCTCTTGATAAACTTTCAGGAGTAAAAAAATACATTACAGTTTCATCAATCAGAGTGGATCTCAGTGCTGAAAGTTCAATGAGCTCAGTTAAGCTTCTTAGCATTAAATCAGATGAAGAATATTCGGATTTTCTGGACTTCCACAAAGGCAACAAAAAATTCTCGCTTCCCAAAAAGGGTGAAGTTCTGATAAGCCCTAAGATTTCGGAAAAAATGAACCTTTCTGCAGGCGATACCTTTACCATAAGAAATTCAGATATGTCAAGCGGAAAAGTTACGGTTTATGGTGTCTTTGATAACCATATATACGATTATGTAATAATGACAGACGAAACCTATACCGAATTGTTCGGAAAATGGGAAACAAATTCCGCGCTTATTATTTCTGACAGTAATACAGAAGCTTTGGCAAAGGAGCTGACACAGACGGGCAAATTCACAAGCGTATCACAGCTCGATATGACACGAGCCAACATAAGCGATGCTCTCGATTGCTTAAACTATATAATTTGGTTAATTATTTCCTTTTCGGCTGCTCTTGCATTTATCGTCATTTTCAATCTTACCAATATCAATATTGCAGAACGTAGCCGAGAGATTGCTACGGTACAGGTGCTTGGTTTCTATCCCAAGGAAACAGAAAGCTACGTACTGAAGGAAAATCTCGTGCTGTCAGTAATTGCAAGCTTTCTCGGTCTTCCACTTGGAAAACTGTTCCACACCGCTGTAATGAGCATGGTAAAGATCGATATGATAAACTTTAATAACTGTGTAAAGCCTTTGAGTTATTTGCTTGCTCTTGTTTTTACCATTTTATTTGCCGTCATTGTCAACCATTTTATGAAACGCAGAATTGACAAAATAAACATGGCTGAATCCCTCAAGGCGGTAGAATAAATTGGAATTATCCGACCAATTTAAAACAAAAAATCAGTCCTTTTCAAGATCAGGGCTGATTTTTTCATTTGATTCTTTAAGCAAAAAAATTTTCACGCTTCGTTGACAATTTTTCCTGTCATATGCTCGATTTCGAGGCAAAGAACGGTTGTATTATTTTTGAATTTTTCTATTTCGTTATAAATATAATCAGAATCCTTGGTGAACCGCTTGCAAAGCTTCACCATCAACTCGTCTTTCCAACTATCCACGATATAAATGCGCCCGAATACAATCACGCTTCTGATGTTGAGCGACCAATGTCCATCCTTGTGATATCCCTTGTCATAAACACAAAATGAAACCTTATCGCTGTTTGCAATCGCATCCATTTTATGACCCGACTTGCCGCTATGGAAATATATCTTATGGGTTTCCTCATCAAAATAAAAGTTTGTGGGCAGAGCATACGGATAACCGTCGTCACCGTTGACGGCAAGCACGCCACGTAATTCTTGATTCAATATCTCTATGCACTCTTCGTGCGTGAGCTTTTGCTTTTTCCTTGTTAGTTCTCTGAACATAATATTCCTCACAAATTATATTATTTTATGAATGTTTCAACCGATTATACTTTTTTACAAATTCAATAAAGCTAAAAGCTTGAGTGACAAAATCAAAGCAACTTGAGCTTGCTATTTGCTTAAAAGCGGTAGCGAAACAATAATACAATGTGCATATGAGAGCGGTTTTATATCCCTTCGAAGTTTTAATCGTAATTTCAAGCAACGTTTTGGAGTTTCACCTACAGAATATAGGAAAAATATAACTTGACAGCGTATTGGATTTATGATATTATACAAATAATGATACACTTTCAGGACTTGTCTTGATAATTTTGCACATATTATGGAGGGAACATGATTAAAACAATGAAAAACATTTTTATAATCTTTCTTTCTGTTTTAATTGTTTTGCAGATTCCATTTACAATTACAGCAAACACACAGTTGAATAATGATGTTTTTGCGTCTTCTGCTAAAAGCAATTTCGAATTTGAGGACGTTCTTGTATACACGTCTTTGGATTTATCTGTTGAAGCACAAAACGATACGCAAGATGATGCGGGAGCGTCAAACGGAAAAGTTTCGGCATTTACAGACGGGAAATACTTTTTATTCGAAAACGTTTCCGAAGCAAACCGAATTAAGTTGTCGTATGCCTCAACTGCTACAAATACAATCAGTGTCTGGATTCGTTATCCTGATGAAACGGAACTTGTTGCTATGCCTGCTATCTCGTTTTCCACATCAAATTCATGGAGCATGAGTTCTTCGGCAGCATATATTGCAACTTCCGCAGTTTTTTATATACCAGAAGGCTCGGACATAATACTCCGACCAAACGTAGCATGTAATTTAGATAAGTTATGGTTAAGTTATGAAAATAATGTTTCGCCAAATAGTGCGCCGTCAAACACCATTACGGCGAATAAACTTGACCCTGAAGCAAAAACCGATCTGATGGCTCCTTACCGCAAAGCCGCTTCGCTGACTGAAGGTAAAAGTCTGACGTTTGTTGCACCTGACGTTCAGGAAGTATATAATGCCGTGAGTGTATCTCACTGCGGTGAAGGTTCCGTGCTTGAAGTAACGGTCAATGATAAATCCGTTCGAATCGACGCTGCTGCTACCGCAAAACGCACTTTTGAAATTATAAGTGCGTCAACAGCTACGTTCAAACCCGGAGATTCACTGACTTTGACATGTAAGCAAGGCGAGATATCCATTGGATATATAGCAGTAAATTATGTACCCGACGTGAGCAGTGCTCAAGTTTCCACTATGCCGAACAAAGGAGAAAGGCTGACTGTTGATCTGAACGGCGTCTGGGCATTTGATAGCACATCTTTTGCTCAATGGTCAGTTGACAACTATGTTCCCGATTTGGATTTTATAAATGCTATTCCTGTACCTGGACTTTGGAGTTCAGCTTTTATGAAAATGGGCGATAATCAATGGCACAAAGCATGGTACAAAAAAAATGTTGTTCTTGAAGAGGAACCAAACTGTAACGTGATGCTTTATATCGAGCAAGCCCAGTATGGCAGATACGTTTATGTAAATGGAAATCTGATTGATACTTATGAATACAATTATTCTGCGTCGTACAGTGATTTAACGGGACTTTTGCATAAAGGCGAAAATGAAATTATAGTCATGCTGGGAGATTTTACAGAACAATTCAGTAATCCAGACTGTAATGCTCATTTGCTTCACGATGGCGAATCACGTTATGATCTCCCTGGAATTACGGGTTCTGTTGAGCTTGTTTTCAATTCAGATCCAACTGTATCCAAAGTGCAGACAAATCCTGATATCGAGAATGGTACGTTGGACGTACAATTGGTACTTAATGCTCATTCTGCTATCACCACGGACGTTAAAGTAACTGTGTATGAACTTGGTGTTTTCAAGAATGGAAAACCAACAACGCCTGAAACCAAGGTGGCAGAATATATAAAAAAAGACGTTAACGTTGCAAAAGGTGAAAACGATCCTTTCCTTATTGAGGATATCTCCCTTGAAAACTGGACACGGGAAAAATGCTGGACCCCTGATAATCCATTCCTTTATCGCGTAGAGGTAAGCACCGTGGGAGATGTATATTCATTCCGTATCGGTATGCGTACATTTGGTTATGATTCAAAAACCAAATATTACACCCTTAACGGAGAATTACTTTATTTACGCGGTACTAACGTAGCGATTGAAAGATACTATGATGATCCTTTATGTGGAACCACGCCATGGCAAGAAGATTGGGTGCGTAAACTTTACAACGAATATAAACAAGTTAATTGGTTCTGTTTCCGTGCTCACTTGGGTAACGCCAACGAGCTTTGGTTTGATCTTGCAGATGAAATGGGGTTTCTGATAATTGACGAGTATCCCCAATGGGGTGACATGGACGGATGCACGGAAAATACCAATATGCCGGAAATATACCGCTGGATCGATTTGCGTGCAAATCATCCGTCGCTATTTATGTTTGACGCTCAAAACGAAGCAATTGGTACTGGCTATACTGACGAGATATGCCGTCTTGGCAGAGAATATGATTTGCAAAACCGCACGTGGGACAATGGTTGGCGTCCACCCGTGTTTGATGATTCTCCCGTAGAATGTCATCCTTACTTTTTGGATGGTAAGGGTGTTGGCGGTATTACAGAGGATAAATATACAAAACCCTTGATTACTACGGCATACATTGGTTGGCAGGCTGAAAACGTTTTGGATCACCCATTTATCCTGAACGAACACGGCGAGATATGGGTTGGCCGTAGTGGTATTCCGATGAGTGGTACAGCAGGTAACTGGAATGTTCATCTTCGGGGAGCGAGTTCCGAAGAAAGATTGACTTATTATGCGGACGTAATGGCGGCACAAATGGAGGCGTTCCGTGCAGGACGTGGGTACTCAGGTCTATTGTTCTTTTGCGGTCTTGGTTCGGATTTCCCCGATCATGTAGGTATAACCTGCGATATTCTCTCGCCTGATGTTTCCACAGCGGAATCCTTGGAAATACGACCATACATAAAAGAGTTGCTCAGCAATGCTTTTGCTGATCTTGGAATAGTTACACAATATTACAGCGAAAACGTCAAACGCGGTGAGCCGATAAGCGTACCCGTTAAACTGATTAACGACACAGGAAAAGATATAAATGATCTGACGGTGATATTAACGGTTCAAAGCGGTAACACAGTCCTTTATGCTGACCGCACTACTATGAACGTAAGTGCTTTTTCACAGGAAAATGACGGGCTTGCGTCTCATGCTTTTAAACTTAACGTTCCATCCTTCGATAAATATTGTGATAATGGTGATGAGTTGTATCTCATTTCGTCCTACACTTTGGATGGCGAAACTGTATACAGCCGTCGAAAATTAATCGTCAGAGGCGGGGACGATAAAACGGATGATCCGTTACCCGAATATGACTGGTTGCCTGATAATAATGAAAGCAGTGATCCCGAAAATAATTCGGAAGATAATTCATCCGAGGGAAGCATTTCCGATGCGGATGTTTCTGAAACACCATCCAACATTTCTGCTGGTGAAGAGGAGCAACATAAACCAGGAAGTAAATTGGTTATTATTTTCATAGTTTTGTTTGCTGTTTCATGCGTGTCAGTTGGTATTTTGATATATAAGAAAAAATCAAATGCTAAAACATAGGATTATCTAAAAAATAAGCCATAATAGAAAAAACTCCGATAGGAGTTTTTTCTGTTATCTTGTATTTTTGAAAGCTGTTTTATTTTTTAGTACCTTCTTTTTTTCCTAAAACCTTTTTGGGAACAACCACGATATAATCAAGAAGTCCTGCGGGATTGAAAGGATAAATAGGGTACATATACCCACTGCCGAAGCTTTTTTTACGAAACAGCAAAAACGCCCATAGGACAGAAACGGCAAAAATTCCGTATAACCCTGAAAAATATCCGAAAAACAGCATAATGAATCTTAATATAACCGCAGGTGAAGAAAAAGCGGGGGTTATATATGCGGAAACTGCAGAAATCGCGACTATAACTATTATAGTAATGCTTGCAAGCCCTGCTTCCACGGCTGCATCACCTAAAATAAGCGAACCAACAAGCCCCGCCGCATCCCCAACGGATCTGGGCATTCTTACGCCTACCTCACGGATAAGCTCAAACAGAATAAGCATAAGAAGCATTTCACCGAATAGTGAAACTGCTGATTTTTCTTCAAGCTCGAAAACAAAATCCAAAAGCTTTTTGGGAAACGTATCCGAATGGTGATAAACAAGGGCTATAAAAATCCCTGGAAGAAAAATATTCAAAGCAAAAGCGAAAAATCTTACAAGGCGAATAAATGACGAGTACCATGGACTTTTCAGATAATCTTCCGCGCTCTGAAATCCTTCGATGAAATAATACGGTGCGGTAAGAACGTACGGGCTTCCGTCGCAAATCACTCCTACACGGCCTGAAAGTATCTTTGAAGCCGCTTTATCCACCTTTTCGGTGCTACCCATAGTGGGAAAAAAGTCTGATTTCTTCTCGTTGAAAAAAGTCTCCAGATTTGCGGAATCCACAATATATTCCTTTGTGAAATTTTTAAGCTTTTCTCTTATTATATTCAAAGCGCAAATGTCAACTCTGTCTTCAACGTAGCATATAAAAATCGTGGTTTGTGAAATCTTCCCAACGGATAGCATCTCAACTCTGAATTTGTTAGTCCTTATGATTTTTCGAAGCATAGAAACGCTGTTTTCTCCGTTTTCCGTAAATCCTGCTTTCGGTCCTCTGACTGTAACGTCAGAGTCAGGCTCGGATATTGCCCTTCCTGCAAAAACGTCGGAAGCACAAAAAGCTGTATAAAGCTTGTCACTTTTTATTGCCACAATAACGCAACCACGAAGCAAGCAGGTTATAAGCAAATCAAAATCATCTGTTGACGTAACGGCGGCACAGGTGACCGCTTCGTTGAAATTTCCTCTGAATGAATCGAATTTTGAAGCTTCATTCATCTGCATAAGAGGCAAAACGATTCCGTCGGCAACGTATCTTCTGTCTACCATATTTTTCATAAAGAAAACAGCGCATTTTTGCGGTTCTATTTCTCTTATAATAAGGTCGGCAGAAGCTCCCATATGAGAGGTCATTTTTTCTATAAAATCCTTCATAAAAATCCTTGCCTTTTTTTATTTTATTATTCCCTGAAGACTTATATTTATCACGAAACTGAATTAAAAAGTCTTGACATAAGAAGAGAGCTGTTGTATAATACAATTTGAAGTATTGTGTGAAAGGAATGGTGAAATGAAGAAAAAAACGTCGGTTAAGCTTTTGTGTCTGACTCTTGCTTTGCTTTCCCTTTCATCGTGTCAATCCTTCAAAAGAAAGCTTGCCGGTGATTTGACAGACCATGGAATAAGTATGGATTCTCTCGGAACGGGAGCTGTTTATCTCC
Source organism: Oscillospiraceae bacterium (assembly GCA_015064625.1). Classification (GTDB taxonomy): domain Bacteria; phylum Bacillota; class Clostridia; order Oscillospirales; family CAG-382; genus SIG653. The sequence continues at coordinate 126,203 of SVRW01000002.1, forward strand.
CTGCAAATACGTCTGCTCCAACTGAGCCAAGTCCATATGATACGGTTTATGAAAACTGTCTTTTCGTTGGAAACAGCATTATGTGTGATTTTTATGAATCGATGACAAAATGGCAGAAGGAACAGCCGAAGCTTTTTGAAAAAGTGAATTTTTTCTGTAATGAAAATTTCAGTGTTTATGAGAATAATTATTCAAACCCAAATTATGCTTCATCGATTTTTCCTACAATCAACGTAAAGGATGAAATGACGGGTGATCCAAAGGATGTAAAATGCACCGTTGAAACAGCGGTTGAGCATTATGGAGCGGAGCTTGTCGTTTTCTGCCTCGCTGGTATAAACGACCTTCCTGTTTATGGCGATGAAGAGAATTGTCACGTTAAAGCCGCTTCGGAAATGGGTAGGCTTATAAAGAATTTGAAAAACAAATTCCCTGATGTTTCCATTGTTGTGTTGAGTGCTCCTCCCATATCGTCTGAGGCAACCCCTATGAAAAGTATAAATAACGAAAAAATAAAAGGCTTGAACGAAGAACTTTTAAGAGTCTGTACGGGTAACAGTGCGGATTTTATCGATATGACTTCTATTTTCTCAGATGAAAACGGCAGTCTGAAAAAAGAATTTTGCGCAGATAATTATTGCAAGCTTACTGAGGATGGATGCAAAGCTATTCTTGCTTCTCTCAGGTTTTATGCTTCCAAAAGAAAAGGAGAATTATGATGTTTAAAAAGCTTTTGTGTGCTTCTCTCGCAGGATGCACGTTGCTTCTCGCTTCGTGTACACGTATACTTCTTCCAAATGAAAGTGAAGAGGATTTTTCCGGCGGTATAATCTATTATTCCGAAGAAGTATCGAATCAATCCAAGGGTGAGGTAAGCAAGGAAGAGCCTTCCTCCGCTCCCGAAATGCCTTCAGAAGATGAGAGCAAGGACGTGAGTATTGAAGTGCCCGTTGACCCCGAATTGACCATTCCTACAAAGGTTACCGCATCAAGTGCTGATGCTTTCTTTGACGGAAGCGTTTTCGTAGGTAACTCCATAATGCTTAAATACAGAAATTTCGTAAATAAATATCGTGCTTCATCTGTTCCAGACTTCCTTGGAACATCGGAATTTTTCTGTGGCGGCTCTTTCGGTGTTTACCATAACAATCATACGCCAGCTGACAAAGAAGGCTCGGTGAATCCTGCATATAAGGGCGTTAAATACAGTGTTCAGGATATGGTAGGCGTTGCAAATCCCAAGCGTGTTTTCCTTAATCTTGCAGGTCTTAACGATATGGGTATTTATGCAAGTGCTTCAATCTGTGCAGAGGAAACTGCAAAGGAAATGATTAAGCTCATAAAGGATATCAGAACGTCATATACCAACGTTGAGGTTGTAGTTTTAAGCACAACTTATATGATAAAGAGCTATAACAGTATGCCAAAACTGAACAATGAAAACCTTAGCATAATGAATAATCTTGTTCTTGATTACTGTAATTCCAACGGTATAGACTACGTTGATATTTCAACACTTCTTACTGAAAACGGCTGTCTTGCGGATAAATACTGTTCCGACCCAACTTCAGGAGGATGTCACCTTAACGACAGCGGATGCCTTGTATGGACGGGACTTCTCCGTTATTATGCGGAACAGAAGCTTGCGGGAAAATATAAGAATCCTGAAAGTATGCCCGCTCTTTCCAAAGGTTGATATTGGAGAAAAATATGAAGAAAAGAATTTTGTCTTTGGTCTTGCTTTTGACTCTGTCATTGTCTGCTTGTGTTGAAGATGAGATGAGTAAGGAAGAATCAAAGGGAGAAATTTCCACTGTAGTTTCGGAAGAAAACAGCAGTTTTATAAATTCTTCCGAAGAAGAAAATAATTTTGAAGAATCCGGAATACTTTCAGAAGAAAGTGTAATTTCCGAAGAAGCTTCTGTATCTGATGAATCAATTTCAGAAGAAAATTCAGAAATACTTTCAGAAGAATTATCAGAAGAATCATCGGAAGAAATTTCGGAAGCTGTTTCAGAAGAATCATCTAAGGAGGAATCTTCTGTTCCCGATTCAAGCTACGAAATAATGGATACCCCTGTTATTCCTGTACCCAATAAGGTAGTCGCCGCAGAAGAAGATGCTTTCTTTAATGACAGCGTTTTCGTGGGTAACTCAATAATGCTCGGATATCAGAAATTCACAAATAAGCAACGGGCGGGAAGCATTCCCGATTTTCTTGGAACTGCAAAGTTCTTCGTTGCAGGAAGCTTCGGAGTTTATCATAATAACAGAACCCCTGCTTCAAAAAAGGATTCCTGCAATCCGTCTTACGAGGGTGTGAAATACAGCGTTGAAGATGCCGTTGGCGTTATGAATGCGAAAACGGTATATATAAACTTTATGGGACTTAACGACCTTTCCCTTTATTATGATGCTGAAAACTGCGCTCGAAAATGTGCAGATGACGTTATAAAGCTTATAAAGACGATAAACGAAAGATATCCCGACGTTAACGTGGTTATTTTAAGCGCAACTTATCTTACGGCTTCAAGAAATAACCGACCAAGTCTGAACAATAAAAATCTGAGTATGCTTAACAATTATCTGCTTCAGTATTGCAATGAAAACGGACTTGATTTTGTTGATATAGCATCTCAGCTTACAGAAAAAGGATGTCTTGCGGATGAATATGCATCCGATGGATATTGTCATATCTGGACGGATGGATATAAGGTATGGACGGCAATACTTCGTGATTATGCAGTCCGCAAAATGAACGGAACTTATACAAACCCTGAAAGAATGCCCCTTCTTGGCATAAATAAATAGCGAAAGGAAAAATTATAATGAAAAAAATAGCATTAGCTTTGATAATTTTGGCACTTACCGTATCTATGACAGCTTGCGGTGAAGAGAAAACAAGCTCTGACGTTTCTACTGATGTATCGCAAGTCACCCAGATAAATGCAGAGCAGTTCAAGGAAAAAATACTTGAAAAGATTGCGTTTGAAGGCGATATGATAGATTGCACCAAGCTTGTAGATTACCCTCTTGATACATTCGGAATTCCCACAGATTCCTATTCATCCTACGTTTACGTTGAAGTTTCCGATACAACGGAATCCTACGAAACAGTTGGCGTTTTTAATGCCACTTCTAAGGAGAACGCAACCCTTATCAAGGAAAAGCTTGATTCCTATATCAACAGCCTTAAAGCACAGTTCAGTAACTACAACGCTACAATCAACGATATGGTAAGCAAATCCGTTATAAAAGCTGACGGGGATAAGGTTTACCTTATTATTTCTCCCAACGTTTCAGAAATTGAAGCAGTTGTGAAGGCAAATCTTTCCGCATTTAACTGATTTCGGACGGTGATATAATTTGAACGGATTTTCAAAAATTGGAAAGATACTTGGCGTTTTACTCATCTTGCCAACAGTAATTATGGCGGTTTATCTTGTGATGATCGCCAACAGTGAAATTGCTGTGGAGGACGTGGCGGCAGTATCCATTTCCGATGAAAGATATAAGCATCGGTACAGTAAAAAAGAAGATATTGAAAAATACGTTGATTTGATTCTTGACTCAACGGAAGATGGAACTCTGCAAACAAATGAGTTCAAGGAAAAACCTTTTGTAATTGAGTTCGAGATGAAAAACGGCGGTAAAAAGAGCTATCATTTCTATCCGTCCCTTTGGGGCGAAAGCATGATAGTTGACGGCTCAGGTCTTGTGCGCAGAGTTGAAGTACCTAACGAAATGTTGCTTCGCGCAGAATATGAGTCTGTGTATGCTTCCCGACATCTTCCAAAAGTAACGGTTTCTTTGAAAGAAGGGGAGAAGGCTATTCTTCCTAGCGTCTATGAGTGGAGCTTCAAGAAAACGGGAGAGGATTTCTTCAGATATACAGAAGGAGAGGTTTCTTCAAAAGATGAAATTATAAGCCTTTCTTCAGAAGCGTTGAAAAAAGACGTTTTTAAGTTTTCAGAGAAACCTGATAACTACGTTTACGTTTACACAAAGGACGGCAAGAATTATAGCAAGCTTGAAAACATGGAGCTTTTCGACGGTGATGAATTTACAGTAACCGTTTCTGCCCGTTGGGTGGAAAGCGAGGAAAAGATGTTCTTTGGAGAAGGGAAATGGAGTTTCCTCTGTGTATACAAAGAATCTCCCATAATAACCATTGAAAAAACGGACGTTCTTTCTGGCGGATTAGTTGTTCTCCATGTGGAAAATATAGGCGAGGGCGAAGCCTTGACGGTTGAAACAGAGCTTATTACGAACAAATCTCCTGTGGTTTACAAGGGTGAAAACGGTAAATTTGCCTTACTTCCCTTGGCTCTTGATAATATGGGCGGAGATTATGATGTTTGTATAAAGCATGGTGAGTATAGCTTCGATTTTAAAATCGGAGTAACAGCCTCATCAAAGGGATTCACCATGAAAAACGTTGATGCTGAAACATATAATCAGGCGACAAGCCCTGCGGGAATTGCAGAATATGAAAGCTTCCTAAAAGCTTTGGCAGGAAAAAACAGTAACAGCTTTTTGTGGGAAGCTCCTGTGTTGAACAAGCCTGTTGAGGGAGAAGTGGAAACGGCTTTCGGAAGCGAGGTTCTTTATAACGGAGTTCCTCCTCAGGTTTATTTTGAAGGAATTAGCTTTGGTGTCGAAGCAAAAACTTCTGTGAAATCTGCCGCAAAGGGCAAGGTGGTTTTTGCAGGTGAAACCTGGAAAACGGGAAAAGCTGTTGTTATTGACCATGGATGCGGAATAATGACGCATTATTATCATCTTTCAGTCCTTTCTGCCTTTGAGGGCGAAGAAGTTGAGGGAGGCAAGCTTATAGCACTTTCTGGTGAAACGGGCTTTACAGATAAAGCAGACCTCTATTTTGCGGTAAGCGTGAATGGTGTGTTTGTAGACCCTGAAATGTTCTTTTCGGCATCGTAAATAATTTGCTTTGTAATTCTTTCCTAATTGCGAGTGGAATAATTGTATATTTCCATATGTGGTTTTTGCAGCTTTTTGTGCGATTTTTCGCGATTAAGTGTTATAAATATTTAAGTTTTTGGGGTTCGGGGTGTTTTTTCAAAAACACCCCGAATTTTTAATTGAAAAAAGGGATGTAAAAAGGTCTTGGCTGACTTTTTTACATCCCCTTGTTTTTCCATACCAAAATATAGTAGATTCATTTGACTTGAATTAAAATATAAGTATAATTGATTTATAGAAAAAAGATATCATAAATGATGGGAAAATACCTTTTTTGTCTGAATCACTTTTGGGAACACTTATACTTATTTCCTTGGAGCAAGTCTTTCAAGCTCTCTCATAAAGTCGGAAACGTCTTCAAATTCACGGTAAACAGAAGCAAATCTTACGTATGCAACTTCATCAAGAGAACGAAGCTCTTCCATAACAAGCTCGCCTATATATGTGGAAGTGACTTCTCTTTGTAAAGAGCTTCCGATTTCCTGTTCAATCTTCTTTGATATGTTTTCTATCTGAATCCTTGTAACGTGACGTTTTGCACAAGCTCTTAGAATACTTGCAAAAACCTTGTTCTTATCAAATTGTTCTCTTGACCCGTCTTTCTTTATAACTGTGACGGGGGAGATTTCGAAGGATTCGTAAGTAGTGAATCTTTTTCCGCATTTGGGACAAAGCCTTCTGCGGCGAATCGTGGTATTATCGGCGCCAGGGCGTGAATCTATTACTTTGCTTTCATCATAGGAACAAAATGGACATTTCATAAATACAACCTCATTATAAAATTAAAACCGATTTCAATATTACTGAAAGGAATAAAAGGAAGGCAAAATTGAAAGAGCAAAAGCTAATTTATTATTTGACTCCATTGTTTTTACATATTTTAACCATAGGAACTTTACTCGTTATAGGCGTTTTAGGTGCATATATCAAGGTCTGTCTTGAAGATGGTTTTTTATCACAGAGGGAGATTTCTGGTGCATTTGAATATTTTTTCACTTGCATAACCGAGCTTTTGCTTTTCAATCTTGCCTTTGACGTTATTTATAAATACGAAAAGAAACGACTTGGTTCGGATTAGTCTTTTTTACCTGGGAAAAGCTTGTTAAGTCCTATTGTAGCAAGGGAGATAAGACCTAAAACAAGGAATATACCAAGCATACCGAAAACCAACGTGGGAAGTGCGTGATCTGTGAAGGATTCAACGCTTCCTTTGGGCCATGCTTTTGGAGCTTCAATCACTGCGGAAGATTCAACGTTTTCTGTGGATTCTTCCACTACAGCAGAGGATTCAGCAGAAGCTTCCATGGAGATTTCTACGGAGTTTTCATTTTCCAATACGTATATCATTTCACGTTCCTCCTTACATAAATTCAGCAAGCAAGCTCATCATAAGACCGCCTGCAACAACGGATGCAATCTGACCTGCGGCGTTTGCGCCTGCGGCATGCATAAGCAAGAAGTTTGTATTATCTTCTTTAAGACCCATCTTATGGATAACACGGGAAGACATGGGGAATGCGGAAATGCCTGCTGCACCGATCATAGGGTTGATCTTCTTCTTGGAGAAAAGATTGAGAATCTTTGCGAACATAATTCCACCGAAGGTATCGAACACGAAAGCGGCAAGACCGAGACACATAATAAGAAGGGTATTGAACTGGAGGAAATCTTCTGCTTTGAGAGAGAAGGAAATGGAAATACCCAAAACTATTGTAACGATATTTGCAAGCTCTTTCTGAGCTGTCTGTGAAAGGTTGTTAAGAACTCCGCATTCACGGATAAGGTTACCGAGCATAAGGAAACCAACAAGCTCAACAGCACCTGGAGCGAAGATACCTGCAATAATCGTGATAACTACAGGGAAAAGAATACGTGTTGTTTTGGAAACGGATGCACCGTTGTATTCCATGCGAATAAGTCTTTCCTTACGGGTTGTGCAAAGCTTGATAACGAAAGGCTGAATAATAGGAACGAGAGCCATATAAGAATATGCTGCAACAACAATTGCACCTGTGTAGTTTGAACCAAGCTTGTTGGAAAGAGCTATAGAGGTAGGACCGTCAGCAGAACCGATGATACCGATAGCTGCTGCATCGTTAAGGTCGAAGAAGAAGCTTGCTGCGCAGAATGTGAAGAAAATACCGAACTGTGCTGCCGCACCGAAAAGAATAAGTTTCGGGTTAGTGAGCAACGGACCGAAGTCCATCATTGCACCGATACCGATGAATAAAAGCAAGGGGAAAAGCTCGTTGGAGATACCTGCGTTATAAAGGGTTGTTATAACACCGTGTTCTCCCGTAAGAGTTGCAAGAGGGATATTTACCAGAATTGCACCAAATCCCATAGGGAGCAAGAGGGCAGGTTCCATATCCTTTGCTATTGCAAGGTAAATGAGCACTGCACCTATAACCCACATAACAAGAATTTTCCATCCGCCGTCTTTTGCAAATTCCCCAAAGGAATTGAAAAGGGATAAAAAGCTGTCAATGAATTTTTCCATAATTTTAGCGTATTTCTACGCCGCCTCCTTTGTTTTTTTATAAACCAATATATTATATCAATAAAATTTTGTAATTTCAAGAGATAATTGCATATTTTTTGTGTATTTTGGGTATCTTTTCAAAATTTTTGGAAAAGATATATTGAACTCTGACAGAATTATTTTTCTAAATTATATTTTTCACATCATGAAAAGTGGGAGGATAATATATGAACAGTGATACCATAAAGCTTTTGAAAAGCTGTAATGAGGGATGTAGGACTGCTTCGAACAGCATGGCGCAGATTCTCCCTTTTGTGAAGGACCCCGAGATGAAGAATACCATAGAAAACAGTAGCTTGAAAAATGAGGAAATGGCAGTAGTTTGCACCTCTGCTCTTGAAGCAAGAGGGAAGCTGGAAAGGGAGATTTCCACGTTGCCTTTTCTTCTGACAAGGTTGAAAAACGACGTTAAGCTTTGTTTTTCATCATCTCCGAGAACCGTTGCTTCCATATTGGCAGAAAATTGCGAGAACGTTATTATTGATACTCGAAAGGCAATAAAAAACTGTCCAAAAGCGGACAGAGAAAGCGTTGAGCTGGCGAAGTCTCTCTTGAAAGCAAGACGGGAACTTCTCGAAGATATGATAGAATATTATTGATTTCACCATATCATATCGAAAACGAAAAAATTATAAACAAAAAGGCTGATATAACGTATTTACGCTATATCAGCCAAAATTTTGTTTTAATTTATGTTTTGTTTCAAACCCCAGGTTGAACCGCCTTCACCTGTTTGGTCTGGAATTAACTCTGCTAATTCTTGAGGTGAGCTTGTTGTAAGAATATCTTTGCATTCGAATTCAATAACTTCTATTTGTGCTTCTTCGTAGAATTTCTTCTTTGTCATGGCTTATTTCCCCTCCATAGCGTATACGTAGTTTTCAATAGATTTTCCGTAGTTGTAAAGCGTTTTTGAAAAATCGGAATAACCGTCTTTTCCCTGAGTGGACTCTACGTATGATTTTGCGCTGTAACGAAGAGTCGTTCCTTCTTTGCCGTCAGCATCGAAAAGAGTTATTGTATAAACGTAATCAATACCTGTTGCCCAAGGCTTTATGTGGAGATAATAAAGATTTTCTTCGCCTTCTGCCTTTATAAGTGCGTTATGGTCAAGATTGAAAAAGTATTTGCCGTCTTTTGTATCAATGAGAACTTTCATTTTCATTCCTTCAACAGAATCGGCATGAATTCCATATGAGAGCCAGAAATTGTTGTCAAACGTCATGGTAACGAATGAGAATGCAGGCTTGGAAACTGTACCCTTTATTACTTCGTAATCTGTTGATGTAATAGCTTGGAACTGTGAAGGCTCGAGAGCGTCATCCTTATTTACTGCGCTTGATACCAAATTATTAGTGTTGTAATCAGTGTATTTCTGTGCTTCATCACCATACGCAAGAAGGTCGCTGAGCAATGTTACAATAGCTTTGTACTGCTCGTCGGTTGCGTTACCGCTTATTGCAGACTTGCCTTTATCAAAAACGTAGTTACAATAGTCAAGAACGCTGTAGGATACTACCTCTGAAATCTGTTCGCCATTGTAAACCAGATACGCTTCAACTTTATCGCCTAATCTTGCAGGATGAACAGGCATCAGATAATCGTAAAGATTTTCACCTTTGCTTTCGCCCTCGACGTCCATATCAACGTTATCTATGCTATCATTATCGATATGTGCCTGCGAGAAATGAATTTTTGCTCCCTCGTATTCCTCGGGAACGAATCCTGTGAAGCAAAGCTCGATACCTGCACCGACCTGAAGAGAAACGCCTTTGATTTCTGCAGTGTAGCCTGCAATTTTTGCTGATTTTTCTAAAGATTCGATGAAAACGCCTTCTATTTTTTTGCTGTCAAAAAGAGCAAAATCTATGTATTCGGCTTTAAAATTAGAAGCCCCTGCTTTGAGAGCTTTAAAAGTGAAAGTAAAGCTTATTGTTTCACCATTTTTAACACCAGGTATGTCTTCAAATTTGTCGCTTTCTTTGGCATTTACTTCTGCAAGGAGAAGAATTTCACCGTCATCTTTGTAATGTACGTTAGTAAGTTCCCAATTCTCTATAGGCTTTTGTTCCACATATTCAACCGCTTTGGTATCATAAATGAAAGAAAAGCTGCCGCAATGAATCTGAGAATCCTGTTTATTCGTTACCTTCAAGGTAACGTCAAAAATATCATCAGGAACAATTTCTTCTTTGCTGAAGCATATTTCAACGTCAAGCTTTGTTTGAGTTTCTGCAGCACTTGCAAAAACGCAAACGCCAAGAAGCATACAAAACCCTAACAACAGAGTAAATATCCTTTTCATAAAAATTACCTCACATTACTAATTGCTATTTTCTCTATTTACATTTTATACTAATTCTTTTTTGTTGTCAAGAGTTTTTTTCGCATTTATTAAAAAACATTGAAAAATCACAACAATGCTTCTTTAAGTCTTGGAAGCGCGGCTTTGATATACTTTGTAGGGCAAGCAATGTTCCAGCGTTCAAAGCCTTTTCCGCCTTCTCCAAAAATATATCCCTCGTCGAAATATAGATAATTATCCTTCATCCGCTTTTCCAATTCTTCGGCAGAGAAACCCGTTTTTCTCATATCTAACCACATAAGATAAGTTCCCTCCAAGGAAAAAACGGTTACATTGGGAATATTATCCTTGATATAATTCTCAATAAGATTTTTGTTTGTTTCTATAACCTCTAATGCACCTTTAAGCCATTCATCGCATTTTTCATATGCTATAGAACAAGCCTTGTAGCCTAAAACACCACATTCGTTGAAGGCGAAGGAATCTGCCAACGCTTTGAGAAGCAAATCCCTTTTTTCCTTTGATTTTACGAAGGCGTTTGATGTCTGAAGTCCAGCAAGATTGAAGGATTTGCTGGGAGATGTGAAAACCACGGAATTATTTGCGAAATCTTTTGAAATTGAGGGGAACATAATATGCTTATGTCCTTTCATGACAATGTCCATATGTATCTCGTCGGATAGAACGAAAACTCCGTTTTCAAGACATATTTCTCCGAGATGAACCAATTCTTCATTTTTCCATACACGACCTGTAGGATTATGAGGACTGCAAAGAATGAAAAGCTTTGCTTCTTTTGCAAGCTTTTCAAAAAGCTCAAAATCCACTTTGTAACCTTCTTCTGTGAGAAGTAAAGGACAGTTCAGTAATTTTCTCTTGTTATACTCTATAGCTCTGTAAAGCGGATAATAAACGGGAGTCAGCATAATGATTCCGTCACCTTCATCTGAAAAGGCACGCACAGCGGAAAATACCCCCTCAACAACCCCTCTTGTTTCAACAATTTCTTCTTCACAGGGACGGTAGCTGTGCTTCCTCTCCATGTAAGAGCAAACCGTTTTTAGATATTCATCTGTTTTGCAGGTGTATCCTAAAACGTTTTTTTGGATAAAGTCGCAAAGCCCGTCTCTTATTTCGGGTGCAGTGAGAAATTCCATATCCGCAACGGAAAAGGGAATAACGTTTTCGGGAAGCTCTTTATTTGAAGTGTTGATGCGGAAATCAAGCTCTCTCCATTTTTCAGCCCCTGTGTTTGCTCTGTTGGGAACGTTTAAAAAATCGTATTTTATATCAGTTTTCATATTACATACCTTGCCTTTCTTCGCTGATTCCCATTATAGTACATATATCTTGAAATATCAACTGTTTTTTGTTGCAGATTTTGTTATAATTTATAATTGAGTATTGAAAAAAAGTGGGTGGGGATGTATAATAGTACTTATGAAAAAACAAAAGGAGGGAACGTGTATGGATTATATTGTTTCAAGTGAATATGACGGACTTTTGCTGAGGACATATCTGAAAAACGTTCTTTCCCTTTCACGTTCTCTCGTGTCGGAAATGAAACGGAAACAGGGCTTGAGCGTGAATGGAGAAAAAGTAACTGTAAGATACGTTCTTAAAGAGGGAGATTGCGTTTCCGTGAATTTTGAGGACGAGGAAAGCTCTGAAAATATAGAACCAGTTTATATCGAGATAAGAATTTTATATGAGGATGAACATATTGTTGTTGTGGATAAACCGCCATTTATGCCTGTTCATCCTTCACACGGACATAGAAACGATACGTTGGCAAACGCCCTTGCATACAGATACAGAGATAAAAATTTCGTTATGCGAGCGATAAACCGTTTAGATAGAAATACGAGCGGAATAGTTCTCGTAGCTAAAAACAGGAAATCTGCTTTCTTTCTTTCCAATCAGATGAAAGAAAGAAAAATCGGAAAAATCTACGTTGCCTTGACGGAAGGCGTTCCACCTGAAAAGTTTTCCGTTGAAGCTTATATGAAAAGAAAAAATGAATCCGTTATAGAACGCAGGATCTGCTTCAAGGATGAAGACGGGGCAGAATATTCGTATACGGAAGGGGAAACGAAGGAAAGCTACAGAAAATCCGATGGAAAAATATATTCTCTTGTTGAGCTTATCCCTCATACAGGGCGAACCCATCAGTTAAGGGTGCATATGGCATATTTGGGTTTCCCAATTTCAGGAGATGACTTATATGGAAAAGAGGGGGAGCGGCATATGCTTCATTGCCGCTATCTCAGCTTCACTCATCCCGAAACAAGAGAAAAAATGGAATTTGTTTCGGAGTGTGGCTTTGCAGAATACTAATATACCTTTTTCCTCGGTTTGTATTTTTTGAAAAAAGATTGCTTTACGGTGAAAAAAACTTAATTTCACCCCGTTCATCTCTCCTTAGAATTAGATAACTTAGGGGCTGTTGCATAGTTAGTGCAACAGCCCCGCTTTGTGTGTGCTCGGCATGCGTTATTACTTGGTGGTGAAAGTCCACTACAGACTTGGCAGTAGGAACTGTTAGCCGAAGGCAAGGGTGTCTATCGCGAGATAGAATCTGAAAGAAGCTGGATGTAGAGG